>NZ_JBALWW010000020.1:0-63380 GCF_036961105.1 Halopseudomonas sp.
ATTAATAAGCGCTTTACTTGGAGCTTCCTGCTCAGCGAGAGGGCGAATTATAGAGACTTGAGCAGGGCCGTCAAGCCCTTGATGACGATTTAATTACAACTTTTCCTCGCCCTCCTCCACAGCCGGCTTGTTACGCTGCTTCCAGCGCCACAATGACATGATCGGACCAGAGAGGGTGTACACCAGAAAGATGGCCCAGAGTACGCGCGAAGGGTCAGATGAGATCACTGCAAAGACCAAGACCACTACCAGGATAGCGAAGAAAGGAACGCGCCCTTTGAAATCCAGATCCTTAAAGCTGTAGTAGCGGAAGTTACTGACCATCAACAACCCGCCCAGCGCAGCCATGATGCCTACCAGCACTGAAATACTGGCGCCATCAACTCCGAAATCGGATAGAGCCCATACCATGCCCGCCACGAGACCAGCACCTGAAGGGCTGGGCAGCCCGGTAAAGTACCTGCCATCGTCATCACCAATGTGCGTATTGAAGCGTGCCAGGCGTAAAGCCGCACCTGCTACATAGATGAAGGCGAACACCCAACCCACCTTGCCCATGTCCGTCAGCGCCCAGCTGAACACCACTACCGCCGGCGCGACCCCGAAGGCGACCATATCCGAGAGACTGTCATATTCAGCTCCAAAAGCGCTCTGGGTATTGGTCAGCCGCGCAACCCGCCCATCCAGGCCGTCGAGCACCATGGCAACGAATACCGCCACTGCGGCATGGGAAAAATTGCCATCCATGGCGCTGACAATGGCATAGAAGCCCGAAAACAGCGCCGCCGTGGTAAACAGGTTGGGCAACAGGTATATGCCCTTATGCCGCACCTTCTTGCCATCCGGACCGTGACTCTCTTCCACATGTTCATCTATGGGCAATAGGGTATGGGATGCGTCCAGATCGGGTTCCGGTCTATTGGATTGCTGCTCTGTCATGACATTACCTTCTCAAGAATACCGAGCTAACCAGTGTGGCAACATGCCGTAGAAATAACCAGTATTCCAAGTTGCATGCATAAAAAAACGCGGCACAGGGCCGCGTTTCTCTTAAAACCTTGAACTAATCAGTTCTTGGCTTTGTCGACGATCTTGTTGGCGGAAATCCACGGCATCATGCCGCGCAACTGCTCACCTACCTGCTCAATCGGGTGTACCGCGTTGTTGCGGCGCGCTGCCGTCATGGACGGATAGTTGTGTGCACCTTCAGCGATGAACATCTTGGCGTACTCGCCGCTTTGAATGCGCTTCAGAGCATTGCGCATGGCTTCGCGGGATTCGGCGTTGATAACCTCGGGGCCAGTCACGTACTCGCCATACTCCGCATTATTGGAGATGGAGTAGTTCATGTTGGCGATGCCGCCCTCGTACATCAGGTCGACGATCAGCTTGAGTTCGTGCAGACACTCGAAGTAGGCCATTTCCGGTGCATAACCTGCTTCGGTCAGAGTCTCGAAACCGGCCTTGACCAGCTCAACCGCACCGCCACACAGAACCGCTTGCTCACCGAACAGGTCGGTTTCGGTCTCGTCCTTGAAGGTAGTCTCGATGATGCCAGTACGGCCACCACCCACGCCGGAGGCGTAAGACAAGGCGACGTTCTTGGCGTTGCCGGACGCATCCTGGAAGATCGCAATCAGATCAGGAATGCCGCCACCCTTGACGAACTCGGAGCGCACAGTGTGGCCAGGCGCCTTGGGGGCAATCATGATCACGTCCAGGTCGCTGCGTGGAACGACCTGGTTGTAATGAATGGCAAAGCCGTGTGCAAAGGCCATGGTGGCACCCTGCTTCAAGTTAGGCTCGATCTCATTCTTGTACAGCTGAGACTGAAATTCATCAGGCGTCAGAATCATGACCACGTCGGCAGCAGCAACCGCAGACGGCACATCGCTGACCTTCAGACCATGAGCTTCGGCCTTGGCGATGGAGCTGGAACCAGGACGCAGACCAACGGTGACATCAACGCCGGAGTCTTTCAGGTTGCAGGCGTGGGCGTGGCCTTGCGAGCCGTAACCGATGATGGCAACTTTCTTGCCCTGGATGATGCTCAGATCACAATCTTTATCATAATAAACGTGCATGAATTTCCCCTGTTTCCTGTGCGGATCACCCGATCCGCAACCAATTAGTTAGATGCTCAGAACTTTTTCGCCACGAGCGATACCGGAAACACCGGTGCGCACCACTTCCAGCACAGAAGTAGGCCCGATCGCTTCGATAAAGCTCTCCAGCTTGTCGGTAGTGCCCGCCAGCTGCACGGTATAGACACTCGCCGAGACGTCGACAATCTGCCCGCGAAAGATGTCGGTAGTGCGTTTGACTTCCGCCCGCTGCGCGCCGGTTGCCTTGATCTTCACCAGCATCAGCTCGCGCTCGATGTGCGGACCTTCCGAAAGGTTGACCAGCTTCACCACCTCAATCAGCTTGTTGAGGTTCTTGGTGATCTGCTCGACTACTTCATCATGGCCGATGGTAGTCAACGTCAGACGCGAAAGAGTCGGGTCCTCGGTTGGCGCCACGGTCAGGGTCTCGATGTTGTAGTTACGCTGCGAAAACAGGCCTACAACCCGGGACAGCGCGCCTGGTTCGTTTTCCAGTAATACGGAAATGATATGTCTCATAGTCAGGTGCGCTCCGTTTTGCTCAGCCACATATCACGCATCGCGCCACCCCGAACCTGCATGGGATAAACGTGTTCACTGGTATCCACGGCAATATCGAGGAATACCAGGCGATCTTTCATGGCAAATGCCTCTTCCATCTTCGGCTTCAGGTCTTTCAGGTCGGTGATACGAATACCGACGTGACCATAGGCCTCGGCAAGACGAACAAAATCAGGCAGCGATTCCATATACGAATGCGAGTAGCGACTGTTGTATTGCATGTCCTGCCACTGACGCACCATACCCAGGGCACCGTTGTTCAGGTTGATGATCTTCACGGGCAGGTCATACTGCAAACAGGTGGACATCTCCTGGATGTTCATCTGGATGCTGCCCTCACCGGTAACACAGGCCACATCAGCCTCCGGGAAATTCATCTTCACCCCCATGGCCGCCGGAAAACCGAAGCCCATGGTGCCCAGGCCACCGGAGTTGATCCAGCGATTAGGCTTGTCGAACGGGTAATACTGCGCAGCAAACATTTGATGCTGGCCCACGTCAGAAGTCACAAAGGCATCGCCCTTGGTGACTTCCCACAGCGTCTCAATAACGTGCTGCGGCTTGATGATGGACCCGTCGCCTGCATCATAGGGGAACAGCTTACCGTCACCGCGCCACTCATCGACCTGCTTCCACCAGGCAGTCTGGCCTTCCTGATCGGGCTGCTGATTGATCTCCTTGAAGATCGCGATCATTTCGCTCAGCACGCTTTCTACCGGACCGACAATCGGAATATCTGCCTTGACCGTCTTGGAGATGGATGCCGGATCGATGTCAACGTGAATGACCTTGGCATTGGGGCAGAATTTGGCAGCATTGTCGCCATTGATCACGCGATCATCAAAGCGCGCGCCAATCGCCAGAATCACGTCGGCATGGTGCATCGCCAGGTTGGCGGTGTAGCTGCCGTGCATACCCAGCATGCCGAGGAACTGGCGATCAGTGCCGGGGTAGGCCCCCAAACCCATCAGCGTACTGGTGATTGGCACATTGAGCGCCCTGACCAGATCGGTCAGTTGGCTTGACGCACCACCTAGGATGACGCCACCACCGGAATAAATGATCGGGCGTTTGGCAGCCAGCATCATCTCCACGGCTTTACGGATCTGGCCAGAATGACCACGCGTGGCAGGATTGTACGAGCGCAGCTTGACCTTCTTCGGATAGCTGTATTCGAACTTGTCCGCAGGATTACCCATATCCTTGGGTATATCGACTACAACCGGACCAGGGCGACCTGTCTGAGCCAAATAGAAGGCTTTCTTGATGATCTCGGGAATATCGCGCGGATCTTTGACCATGAAGCTGTGCTTCACGATAGGGCGAGAGACGCCGACCATGTCGGTTTCCTGGAAAGCATCAGTACCCACAACGTTGCTCGCCACCTGGCCGGAAATGATCACCATGGGGATCGAGTCCATGTAGGCGGTCGCAATACCGGTAATGGTATTGGTGGCGCCTGGGCCCGAGGTCACCAGAACCACGCCAGCCTTGCCGGTAGCCCGCGCATAACCATCAGCCATGTGAGCAGCAGCCTGTTCATGGCGCACCAGAATATGCTCAACATCGTCCTGACGGAAAATCGCATCGTAGATATGCAGAAGGGCACCACCGGGGTACCCGTAGATATATTTAACACCCTCGTCACGCAGTGAGCGGACGACCATCTCAGCGCCGGATAAAAGCTCCACTTTTGAATCACCTCTAGCATGCCACCCACCATAGGAGGGCAGCCGGATACCTGTTTACTGCTCGGCAGCGCAGTGACAACGGTAGTTGCCATGCATCAGCTTGACTACGTGCTTGGAGACTGACTCCTGCTGTTTGGAGCTGCCTCCCCCAGCGCGAGGTAGCGCGTGCGGGTGCCAGGCCAGGAGTTGGCGGGTTTCGCCTCCTGGATTGAGCAACAAAGCCCGCCGCCTCGGTTGCGGGTGAGCACCGATAGCAGCTGGCTTATGAGAACCACGAATTGTTTACACTCAAGACCGACAAGTCAAGCCAAGTTGCACAATTACGCACAGCGGGATGTACCCCTGACAGTGCCTTTGGCTATAGTGAGGGGAGCGGTTCGCCGCCACCGGATCACAACAAGGAAGAAAACAGCATGCGCAAGACGGTAATAGCCATTGCACTGGGCCTGGCCTGCACGCCGCTCATGGCAGAAAAGCTTTACAAGTGGGTCGACGAAAATGGTGTGACTCAATTCAGCCAACAGCCGCCCGTCAGTAGCCAGTATGAGCGCATGAATGTTACCGCGCCCCCCAAGCTGGGCAGCGAAATGGCGCCGGAGCCAGCCGAATCGTCGAGCACAGCCGACGCACCAGATGACAGCCCGGCCACCGCTGCCACGCAGCAGCAAACCAAAGAGCAGCAGGCTCTGCAGGAAGCGCAATGCGCCAAACTGCGTGAAGACCTCACCACTATGGAGAACAATCCGCGCTTGGGCAGAACCAACGCCGCAGGCGAGATGGAGCGCATTGGCGAAGACGAGCGCCAAAGCATGATTGCGAAGGCCCGCGAAGAGCTGGCCACTCACTGCGACTAATGCCTGCCGGATACCTTGGGATTGGCTGGCAGCGCCGCCGCCAGCCGATCTATCTGGGCCACCGCTGATAACAGGCTGTGCCTGCGCCTCCCCAGATGAACAAAAGCCTGTTCTGCCATGGGAAGTAATCGGGGCTTGGCCAGCAACCCCGCTTGCTGATCGAGCACGGCGGCCATGCGTGGAATGAACAGCCATTGCAACCACTGCTCAAACAGCAGCGTATCCACGCAAAAAGGTGCACTGCTGTCGAGCCTTGCGGGTTCAGGCGGGTGTGTGGACCATAAACCCAGGCTACGCAGCTCGCTCTCAAGGTCTTTCAAGGCAGCGGCCAATCCCGGCCCGACGCCTTCGCTCAAGACGAGACTTTGGCGCGCTGCCGGGCTTGCTCGGCGCCTGTGCTGTCGCCCTGCTGTTCTCGCGCCTGGGCTACCAGCTCCCACAACCCTGCCTGCAATTCCGGGCGGCCCGAAGCGTAGCTCAAACCGCGGCGAGCCAACTGCTCGGCCTGTGCTGCGTCGCCCTGACCAAGCCGCACTTGAGCCAGTCGGTAGAGTACCTGCGGCTCGCGGGGCGCGATGCGCATTGCCCGCTCCAGACTGGCATTGGCGCCGTTCAGATCGCCGTTGCTCTCCTGCTGCCGCGCAGTGGTAAGCAGCGCCAGCACCGGACCATCAAGCTGTTCATCTCCTTGCAGCACGCTGCTGCCCACATTCGAGCCCAGACTGCCATTCCCGCTGCTAGGCACCGAGGACACTCCCGAGCCTGTCTGCAGCGCAGGCTGGGAATCCAGCGGATAGGATTCAACCTGGCTGGAGCCGCCCTCGGCATTGGGCACCATAACCACCACACCACTGTCCCGTGGCGCGCTGGTTACCGGCGTGGCCGGCGTCACCCGGCCTGCGCCGGTTTGCATGTCTTCATTGGACACCGGGCGGCCGTTGTCTACCACCGGAATGGCGCCACCTGAGCCGGCGCAACCCGCCAAAAGCGCCAATACGGCCGCCAGCGGTGCGATTTGTCTGATCCCCATTTTGCCTCATCCTCTCGTTACGGCGGCTCGTGTTTCAAGCCTGATCGCGGCAGTGTACGCAGTGCGGCTCAACGCAGCCAGCCACGAATGGTATCCAGCACCTTGTTGGCACCATCCTGTAGCGCCTCGGTATCTATTACCGGGCGGCAGCCGGGTCCAGGCAATGGCTCAAAACCTTGACGGAACGGCATTTCCAGGCTGCCTTCACAGGAAGGGTCACTGCCCAGGCCTGTGGCCGGATCGGCCCAAGCCTTGACGATGCCGCCAGGCGGCACGGCCGACAGGCTTTGCGGATGGGCTTCCCCCATGAACGCAGCCCAGACCTGCAGCGCACCCGTCGCGCCGGTAAGACGAGTGCGACCGTTGTCATCCCGGCCCACCCAGGCCACTGCCACCAGATCGTCCGAGAACCCGGCAAACCAGCTATCGCGCAGATCATTGGTAGTACCGGTCTTGCCAGCCAAGCGCACACTGGAAGGTACCCGATTATAGGCCGAGCGCCCGGTGCCTTCCGTCATGACGTGCGACATGGCTTCCTGGGTCAGGAAAATGCTAGCGGAATCGAAGCGCTGACGCACCTCAAACGGGTAACGCTTGAGCGGTTCGCCCTGTGCGGTAAGCACGTTGCGAATCGAACGCAGCGGCGTATTGAAGCCGCCGTTGGCCAAGGTCTGATACATATCGCTGACCTGCATCGGCGTCATCGCACCAGAGCCCAGCAGCATGGAGGGATACGCCGGCCAGTCGTGCTCTACACCCAGACGACGCACGGTATCGAGCACTTTCTCGACTCCCACATCCATACCCAGGCGCACCGCTGCCTGGTTGTAGGACTTGGCCAACGCCAGATACAGCGGAACCAGGCCGTGACTTTCCCGGCCGTAGTTCTGCGGCGACCAGGTCTTGCCGGGTTCCGCGGGAAGCTCAATAGGGGCATCGTCAATGGGCGTGACCAGTGAATAACGTTCGGCCTGCTCCAACGCGGTCAAGTAGATCGCCGGCTTGATCAGCGAACCTATCGGCCGAGAGGCATCGAGCGCGCGGTTGAAGCCGGAGAACCTCGGATCGCTGCCCCCCACTACCGCCAGCACCTCACCAGTCTGCGCTCCCGACACCACCATCGCCGACTCCAGCGGCACATTCTCTTGCGCCGGCCCAAGCCGTTTCAGGGTAGTTTTCACCGCCTCTTCAGCCTTGTGCTGCAGCAAGGGGTCTAGACTGGTAAAGATACGCAGCCCTTCACTGGTCAAATCCTCGTCGCGGTAATCGGCACGCAACTGACGCTTGACCAGGTCCATGAACGCCGGATAGCTGGTATCGGCCATGCTTCCGCCAGCCGAGACATCAAGCGGCTTGTTTTTCGCCTGCACCGCTTGCTCCGCACTGATCATGCCCTGCTCAGCCATCAGATCGATGACCAGATTGCGGCGCGTGGTCGCGCGCTCCGGGTTGCGGCGCGGATTGTAATAGGAAGCACCCTTGACCATACCCACCAACAGCGCCACCTGATGCAGCTGCAGCTCCTGCAAAGGCTGGGCGAAATAGTACTGACTGGCCAGACCAAACCCGTGAATGGCGCGACTGCCATCCTGGCCCAGAAAGACCTCATTGAGATAGGCCTCAAGAATCTCTTCCTTGGAGTAATGCACCTCCAGCAACACCGCCATCATGGCTTCAAGCCCTTTGCGGATGATGTTGCGGTCGCTGTTCAGGTAGAAATTTTTCACCAGTTGCTGCGTGAGCGTACTCCCACCCTGGCGCAGGCTGCCAGAGGTCATATTGACGTACATCGCGCGGGCAATACCCTTGGGTGAAACGCCAAAATGCTGGAAGAACTCGCGATCCTCCACCGCCACCAGTGAGTCGACAAGGTAGGGCGGCGCCTGATCCAGGCGCACCAGAATGCGATCTTCATTGTGCGCAGGATAGATACCACCGATCATCATCGGCTCCAGCCGCGCCATCACCAGGCTGGCTGAACCACCAATGCTGGCGACCTGATTGCCGTTGAAACGTACGCTCACCCGCTGAGCCGGCTCGGTGCCCTCGAAGAATTGAAAGCCGCGCGTGTAGACATCAATCTGGCTACCGCTGACAGCCATCTGACCCGGGCCGCTGATCGAGTTCACCGGACGGTAGCCCAATGCCTTGAGCTCAGTAAGAAAGTCGTCACGATCAAGATGCTGGCCGGCATAAAGCTCGAGCGGGCGGGCGAACACCTTGGCTGGCACCGACCAGCGTTTACCGGAAAATTTCTCCTGCACTATGGCGTCCAGATACATCGCCAGTGCCGCCAGTAGAACCAGACCAACCAGGCCCAGTTTCAACACCCACCCACCCAGGCGCTGCTTCATGCTCGTTTTCTTTGATCGCGCCTTGCGTTTCTTAGCCATATTGCCCTGCTTTCTCTTACATCCGTTGAGACTGTTAGCACACTAACAGCCTGTCGCCATGGTTGGCCTCAGACCAGCCAACCCGCATAATGTTCTCATTGCCAGCCCCAGCAAGGAAACTCCGTGAGCCAAACCCTGTTAAAAGCCCTGCAAAATCCCGCGCTCTACGATCACCCGGTGAGTGACTTCACCCTGATGGAAACTCACATTTCCTGGGTGCTCCTGACCGGCGACTATGTTTACAAAATCAAGAAGCCGGTCAACTTCGGCTTCCTTGATTATTCCACGCTCGAGCAGCGCAAGCATTTCTGCAACGAAGAGGTTCGTCTCAACCAGCGCCTTGCCCCCAGCCTGTACCTTGGCGTAGTGCCCGTGCGCGGCAGTATCGAAGAACCCAGCCTGGAAGGCGATGGGCCAGTTATCGAGTATCTGGTAAAAACCCGCCAG
Organism: Halopseudomonas sp.; assembly: GCF_036961105.1. Lineage (GTDB taxonomy): Bacteria > Pseudomonadota > Gammaproteobacteria > Pseudomonadales > Pseudomonadaceae > Halopseudomonas. The sequence goes on from NZ_JBALWW010000020.1 coordinate 9,082, forward strand.
TTCCGTCAGCAGGACCTGCTGGGCAACATGCAGCGCGAGGGTCGGCTGGAAAACAGGCACATCGACGAGCTGGCCACCACCCTGGCGGATTTTCATGCCCGCATAGATCACGCCACGCTGGCGATGCCCTATGGTAATCCAGATCAGGTGCATATGCCGGTGGCGCAGAACTTCGAGCAGATACGCCCCTTCCTCAGTGCCGCCGATGATATCGCGCAGCTCGACCAACTGGAGCAGTGGGCCAATACTACCTTCCAGCGCCTGACGCCCCAACTGGCAGAACGCAAAACCGCCGGTCTGGTTCGCGAGTGCCATGGTGACATCTATCTCGACAATGTCACCCTGGTTGACGGACAAGTGACCCTGTTTGACTGCATTGAGTTCAACGAGGCCTTTCGCTGGACTGATGTAATGGCCGATGTCGGCTTCATGGCGATGGATCTCGAGGACCGCGGCCTGCACGGCCTGGCTCAGCGCTTCGTCAGCGTGTATATGGAGAGTTCGGGCGACTACGAAGGCTTGGCAGTACTCAACTACTACAAGGCCTACCGCGCCATGGTGCGCGCCAAGGTCGCGTTGTTTGGGCTGAGTGATGACTGCAGCGAAGAACAGCGGCAACAGGTCATGCAACGCTACCGCAGTTATACCAACCTGGCTGAGCACTATACCGAGGTACCAGCGCGCTTTGGCTTGCTCACCTTTGGTCTTTCAGGCACAGGCAAGAGCACCCTCGCGCAACATCTGGTGGGCGAGCTTGGCGCCATTCGCATACGCTCGGACCGTGAGCGCAAGCGCTTGTTCGGCAGCGACGACGCCCAGACCGCAAACGCCGGACTCTACTCCCCTGAACGTAGCGCCAAAACCTATGACCGCCTGGCCAGCCTAGCCAGCCTGATACTTGGTTGCGGCTTCCCGGTCATTGTTGACGCCACCCACCTCAAACGTGCCCAACGCCAGCAGATGCGCGATGCCATCGAGCTGCAGTGCGCTCCGTGCCTGATACTGCATTGCGACGTGCCCTTGGCGACCGTAGCGCAATGGATAGAACAGCGTCGCGCTCAGGGCAGCGACCCCTCTGACGCCACCTTGCAGATCGTCGAGCAACAACAGCAACAGCTAGAGCCGCTGGACGATCAGGAGCAGCAGCTCAGTCTATCCGTGGACACCTCCAGCGAAGCCAGCATGCTGGCACTCTCCGAGCAGCTGAAAAAGCGGTTATAGCCCGCACCAGAGCGCGGCTGTACGGATTCAACAGAGGAATCTACACTGGTATCGGGATACCAATAAAAAGAAGCCCGATACCATGCTGCAAACTGATTATTGCTTGGCGATCACGTCTGGCACCAGCACCGGCTCGCCTTCGCTCACTGCCATCTTCGTTTCTTGCTATTCAGCAACGCGGGGTGAGCATGAGCCAGGATGAGTTACTCAGGCTGCGCAATCTGGGCAAGACCTCTGCCCAGTGGCTGCACGCCACCGGCATTCACAACCTCGACCAGTTGCGCCAGTTGGGCCCCGTAGGCGCCTACAGCGCCGTACGTGCACGTGGATTCAATGCCTCCAAGGCTCTCATGTTTTCCATTGCCGGCGCCCTGCAGGATGTTCACTGGAACGATCTGGACCCGGATTACAAAGCGCAGCTGTTGCACCAACTGCGCGAGCGGTCACCACCTTGACCTGCACGAAATCGGCGCGCCGTTTCCGCGACGCACCTCACAAGGCCAGCGCAAAGCGGTTGTCAGCTCAGGGCTGAGGCTTTTATGTTGACGAGCAGAGGGGACCCTGCAGTAATGTATGTCTGGCGCTGCAGCCCAGCCGGCATCTGCCACCTCGGTGCACAGCCACGCTCCGGCAGATCAGGACCCAATTAAAAGGAATTCAGTTATGTACCTTATAGGTGACCAGCCCCCCTACGCTGAGAAGCTCATCAACACTCTGCAGCGCATTCCCGAACAGCTCCTGCAAGGACTGGACCCTTGCGACGCGCCGATCGAGCTGGATGCCGTCGAGGACCTGTACCAGCATATCGGTCATAACCGCCTGTATCTGCTGAAAAGCGGTCTTCTGCACGCGCTGATTGACGACAAGCCGTTGTTCTATATTCAGGAAGGCGACCTCATCGGTCTGCGCCAGGGGCTCAATACCGCGCCCTGCAGCTATATGAGCGAAGAACCCCTCACGCTGATCCCCTACGACCGAGAGGCCCTGTTCAAGCACATTCACGGCAATAGCCAACGGCAGGAGCAGTTCACCCAATACATTCTTGGCCAGGCCGCACTGATGTCGGATGCCCTGGCCCATAGCAAACAGCCTGAAGTGCGACCGGTCACCGGCTTCCAGCACTTCGCGCCCGGTGCCGAGCTGATTCGCCAGGGTGAAGAGGCAGACCATGTCTTTATCATCACCGAAGGTCATGCTGAAGCCTTCGTAGAAGGCATCAAGGTCGGTGATGTACAGAAGGACGAGATCTTTGGTGCCATGGCGCTGTTCACTCGCGAGAAGCGTTCAGCGACGGTGATTGCCAGCGCGCCCACCACAGTGATGATGATTCCCAAGGAGCAGTTCCTCGCGCTGATGCAGAGCAACCCGCGTATTGCACATAGCCTGATCGAAAGCATGGCGCGCCGCATCGACCTGATGAACAAGGAACTGACACACTACAAACAACTCAACGGAAAATAATTCTCATTTACACTTGACGCATGAATGATATGCGTTATCATTAGCAGCAAGTCATCGCGAGATGGCTTTGATAACAGATTGTCGCGAGACAAACGGTTATCTCCTCATCAGGCTAATCACGGATTTCGCCCGCTCAATGAGCGGGCATTTTTTTGCCTGGCGTTCAGGCCCAGCTTTTGAGTGGCAAAAAAAAACGCCGCGGCCCGGCCGGGCAACGGCGTTTTTCTTCAAGCCAAGCCATCAGGCTTCGGGTTCACGCACCTCCGGCGGCTGCGCTTCATACCAGCCACCGCCCAGCGCCTTGTACAGATTGACCTCACTAATCAGTTGGCTGAGCCGATCGGTAACCGCCCCCTGACGCGCCTCGAAGAGCTGACGCTGCGCGTCCAGCACCGTCAGGTAGCTATCGATCCCGGTGCGATAGCGGCGATCGGCCAGGCGATAGTAGTCCTCGCTGGTTTCCAGCAACGCGCGTTGGGCATTCACCTGCTCGATGTAGGTCTCGCGCGCGACAAGGCCATCGGCTACTTCCTGAAAAGCGGTCTGGATAGCACCCTCGTACTGCGCCACCTGCTGATTCTTAATGATCTCGGCGTAATCGAGGCTGGCCTTGAGCGCACCGGCCCGGAAGATCGGCACGCTGATGCTCGGAGTAAAGCTCCAGTATTCAGAGCCACTGCCGAATAGCCCATCCAGATCGCTGCTGGCAGTACCACCGGCGCCGGTCAGACTGATACTCGGGAAGAAGGCCGCCTTGGCCGCACCAATGCTGGCATTGACCGCGCGCAACTGATATTCGGCCTGCAGAATATCAGGTCGCTGATAAAGCACTTCGGACGGCAACCCTACCGGCAACTCGGCCAGCAATTGTTGATTCAGCGACGCACTCTGCGCCGGGAGCTGCGGTGCCGCCTGCCCCAACAGCGCGGTCAGCGCATTGCGATCCTGGGCGACAAAACGTCGATACTGCGCCAACCTGACCCGCGCGGTCTCAACCGCGGTACGCGCCTGAGATAGCTCCAGCGATGACGCCACCCCGACTTCGAAACTGCGGTTGGTAAGCGCCAGGCTTTCCTCGTAGGTATCCAGTGTCTCCCTGGTCACCTCCAGTAGCGCCTGATCTGCCTGCCAGGTGAAATAGGTGCTGGCTACGTTGGCTACCAGGCTGATCTGTACGCCGCGCCGCGCCTCATCACTGGCAAGAAACTCCTGCAGGGCCTGTTCGCGCAAGCTGGCGATACGGCCAAACAGATCCAGCTCCCAGGACACCCCTACCGTGGCCGAGTATTGGCTGGTAATGCTGCTCTCACCGCTGTTGCTCAGATCCGCCGGCATGCGCATGCGACTGCCGTTGCCGTTGAGATCAAGCTGCGGGTACACCTCGGCTCGCTGAATTCCGTACAAGGCACGGTTGGCCTCTACAGTCAGAGCCGCCACGCGCAGGTCGCGATTATTCTCCAGCGCCACCGCGATTAGCCGCTGCAACTCCGGATCCTTGAAAAAGCTCTGCCAGCCGATCAGTACGGTGCCACTGGCAGATGCTTGATCGCCGGTTTCCCAGGCGGAGGGCACCGGCGCTGCGGGGCGCTGATAATCGGGAATCAAAGAGCAACCACTCAGGGCAGCCATCACCGCCAGGCTTAATAGACAGCGCTTCACTGTTGCTCCTCCTTTACGTCCGTCGCGGGCTTGTCTTTGCCCTTGAACAGATTGGTAATCAGTACGTAGAACAGCGGCACCCAGAAAATTGCCAGCACGGTAGCCGTGAGCATACCGCCAATCACCCCGGTACCGATGGCGTGGGAGCTACCGGCGCCAGCGCCGGTGGCCAGCGCCAGAGGCACCACACCGAGCGTAAAGGCCAACGAGGTCATGACGATCGGACGCAAACGCAGCCGACAGGCTTCTACCGCCGCATCAAAGATGCTCATGCCCTCTTCATGCAGATCCTTGGCGAACTCCACGATCAGGATCGCGTTCTTCGCCGTCAGACCGATAGTGGTAAGCAAGCCCACCTGGAAGAATACGTCGTTCGACAGCCCACGCCCCAGAGTCGCCATCAGCGCACCTATGACCCCAAGCGGTACTACCAGCATCACCGCCAGCGGAATGGACCAACTTTCATAGAGTGCAGCCAGGCAAAGGAACACCACAATCAGCGACAGTGCATAGAGCGCCGGGGCCTGATCGCCGGACAGGCGCTCTTCATAGGACAAGCCGGTCCAGGATACGCCCACGCCCTTGGGCAGCTTCTGCGCCATGCTCTCCACTTCCGCCATGGCATCACCGGTACTGTAGCCCGGTGCTGGCTCACCCATGATTTCCATCGCCGAGACGCCGTTATAGCGTGACAGCTTCGGCGAGCCATAAACCCACTCACCCGAGGCGAAAGCGCTGAAGGGCACCATCTCACCGGCGTCATTGCGCACAAACCATTTCTGCAAATCTTCCGGATTCATCCGCGCTTCGGCTTCACCCTGTAGATACACCTTTTTCACCCGGCCGCGATCAATGAAGTCGTTCACGTAGCTCGAGCCCCAGGCAATCGATAATGTCTGATTCACATCGCTCAGCGACAGGCCCAATGCGCGTGCCTTTTCATCATCGACCAGCAACTGGTACTGCGGTTGATCATCCAGGCCGTTGGGCCGCACGTTGGCCAATACTTCACTTTGCTGCGCCATTCCCAGGAACTGGTTACGGGCACTGAGCAACACGTCGTGCCCGACGCCGGAATTGTCCTGTAGATAGAAGTTGAAACCGGTCGCCGTTCCCAACTCCATTACCGCCGGCGGTGCAAAGGCAAAGACCATGGCATCACGAAAACCGGCGAAATGCTGCTGCGCCCGCTGTGCCAGCGAGAACACATCCTCCCCATCCCCGGTACGCTCTTCCCAGGGGTGCAGGCCGATAAACGCCAGACCCGCGTTCTGGCCCCGGCCAGCAAAGTTGAAACCGGTAACCGTAAATACCGAGTTGACCGTGTCGGTTTCTTCCTCAAGCAGGTAGGTACGCATGGCGTCTACGGTCTGCTGAGTGCGCTCGGCAGTCGACCCTACCGGTGTCTGTACCTGCGCAAAAAGCACACCCTGGTCCTCGTCCGGCAGGAAGGCCGCAGGCAAGCGGGTGAACAGGAAGATCATCAGACCGACGATCAGCAGATAGAGAATCAGATAGGGTGCCTTGCGAGTGAGAATCCCGGCCACGCCCTTCTCATAGCGGTGAATGCCGCGATCGAAGGTACGGTTGAACCAGCCGAAGAAACCACGCTTCTCGTGCGTATGCCCCTTGGGGATCGGTTTTAGGATGGTCGCGCAGAGTGCCGGCGTGAAGATCAATGCAACCAGCACAGAGAGTCCCATGGCCGAAGCAATGGTAATCGAGAACTGTCGGTAGATTACCCCGGTGGACCCGCCGAAAAACGCCATCGGCAGGAACACCGCCGACAGCACCAGCCCGATCCCGACCAGCGCACCCTGAATCTGCCCCATGGATTTGCGTGTCGCTTCCAGCGGCGACAGGCCTTCCTCGGCCATCACCCGCTCCACGTTCTCGACCACCACGATGGCATCGTCCACCAGCAGACCGATCGCCAACACCATGGCGAACATGGTCAGAATATTGATACTGAAACCAAAAGCCGACAGCATGCCAAAGGTACCCAGCAAGACCACCGGCACCGCCAGCGTGGGTATCAAGGTAGCGCGAAAATTCTGCAGGAACAGATACATCACCAGGAAGACCAGAACTATGGCTTCGAACAAGGTGTGCACTACCCCCAGAATCGATTCTGCCACCACCGGCGTGGTGTCGTAGGGATACACGACTTCCATGCCTTCCGGGAAGAACGGCTCCAGATTCGCAATGGTGGCGCGAATCGCCTTGCCGGTCTCCAGCGCGTTGGCGCCGGTCGCCAACTTGATCGCCATGCCCGAAGCGGCCTTGCCGTTATACAGTGCCGAAATACTCGCGTCCTGTGCCCCCAGCTCGACCTTGGCTACGTCCTCCAGGCGTACCTGCGATCCATCGCTTTGTACCTTGAGCAGAATCTTGCGGAACTCCTCCGGCTTCTGCAGTCGGGTTTTGCCCAGAATGGTGGCATTAAGTTGCTGGCCCGGCACCGCCGGCAAACCGCCGAACTGGCCCGCCGACACCTGCACGTTCTGCGCCTGAATGGCCGCGCTGACGTCCATGGGGGTCAGATTGAAATTGTTCAGCTTGGCCGGATCCAGCCAGATACGCATGGCGTACTGCGCGCCGAAAACCTGAAAGTCACCCACGCCAGCTGTCCGCGAGATAGGATCCTGAATATTCGAGACGATATAGTCGGACAGGTCATCGCGGTTCATGCTGCCGTCCTGCGAGACCACGCCAATAACCAACAGGAAGTTGCGTACCGCCTTGGTTACCCGAATACCCTGTTGCTGCACTTCCTGCGGCAACAAGGGCGTCGCCAGCTGCAGCTTGTTCTGCACCTGCACTTGCGCGATATCAGGGTCGGTGCCCTGCTCAAAGGTTACGGTGATCGACATGCTGCCGTCGGAGTTGCTCTCCGAGGAAATGTAGCGCAGGCCGTCGATACCGTTCATTTGCTGTTCGATAACCTGCACCACGGTGTCCTGTACCGTCTGCGCCGAGGCGCCCGGATAGGCCACGGAGATCCCCACCGCCGGCGGCGCGATACTCGGATACTGGTTGATCGGCAGCTTGAGCAACGACAGGCCACCAACCAGCATGATGACCAGCGCCACTACCCAGGCGAAGATCGGGCGATCGATAAAGAAACGTGACATGAACGATTACCCTTCCTGGTTGGCGGCTGCAGCATCGTCACTCGGGGCCGAAGCGCCCGGCTTGGCCGCATCGGAAACATTGGTAGCGGGTTTGACATTCACTTCCACCCCCGGCTGCACAAATTGCAGTCCCTCGGTGATCAGGCGGTCGCCGTCGTTTAGACCAGAGCTGATCAGCCAGCGATTGCCCACAGTGCGCTCGGTTTTCACCTCGCGGACTTCCACTTTATTCTCGGCGTTTACCACCATGGCGGTGGCGGTGCCGCGCGGCGTACGGGTAATGCCCTGCTGCGGCGCCAGAATGGCATCGCTCTTGGCCCCGGCGATCAGTTGGGCGTGCACGAACATGCCCGGCAACAGCATTTCGTCCGGGTTGGGGAAAACCGCCCGCAACGTCACCGAGCCGGTACCCGAATCGACCGAAACTTCAGAGAATTCCAGCTTGCCGTCGAGCGGATAGACGCTGCCATCTTCCAGCTGCAGGGTCACTTTGGCGGCATTGTCGCCACTGCGTTCCAGTCGGCCGGCTTCGAGATCGCGACGCAGGTTCAGCATGTCGCGAGCTGGCTGGGTAACATCTACGTAGATAGGATCCAGTTGCTGGATGGTGGCCAGCTCCTGAGCCTGGCCATTGCTGACCAAGGCTCCTTCACTGACCGCCGAGCGCCCGATCCGGCCGGAAATCGGCGCCAGCACCTTGGTGTAGCGCACGTTGATGCGCGCCTGTTCCAGCGCGGCCTGAGCCTGCAGGCTGCTGGAGCGAGCCTCATCAAATTCCTGCTGGCTGACCGCGCGTTCCTTGACCAGAATGCCGTAACGCTCTGACAGCGAACGGCTCGCCAGGGCACTGGCTTCAGCGCTTTTCAGCGTGGCCTGATAAACGTCGTCGTCAATCTGATACAGCTGCTGTCCTGCTTCCACCTCGGCGCCTTCTTCGAACAGGCGCTTTTCGATAATGCCGTTTACCTGCGGACGCACTTCGGCGATACGGTAGGCGGCGGTGCGTCCCGGCAGTTCGGTAGTCAACAGAAAGCGTTCGGCCTCCAGAGTAACCACACCCACCTGCGGCGGCCCCTGCTGGGCGCCCTGGCCTTGACCCTCGGCCTGGTTCTGATCCTGGCAAGCGCCAATAAACAAAGTGGTAGCTAACAACGGAATCAGTGCAGCGTGAGCTGGCTTGATCGGCATGGGGAACCCTCGTGAAGGCAGAAATATTTGATCTTTTACCGAAACACTCGCTCAGCACTCAGCGAGAGACAGCAACAATGGCGCATAATATACTTACATTCATGAATGTTTGTAAGACCTTTTAGGCATCAGTTAACATTAGCTCACAAACTCCACTTCCGTGGATCACGATCACTCGCACAACACTGGAAACACATGGTCAGACGCACCAAAGAAGAAGCCTTTGAAACCCGCCAGCGCATCATTGATGCGGCGGAGCAATGCTTCCATGAAAAAGGCGTTTCTCGCGCCTCTCTGACCGACATAGCACAGGCTGCCGGCGTTACTCGCGGTGCCATTTATTGGCATTTCCAGGACAAGGCCGACTTGCTGGACGCGCTGTTTCAGCGCATCAACATGCCGCTTGAGGCGCTCAGCGAAGCTACCCGCAATCCGGACGAGAGCCACCCCCTGGAGCTGTTCCGTGAGCTGCTTACCGAAGTGTTTCGTCGAGTCGATGCGGATCCCGCTGCCCGCAGGGTAAACGAAATCATCTTTCTGAAATGTGAATACACCGATGAGCCCTGCGGCCCCAAGAAACACCTGCAGGCCATGCGCCAGGAGCATGACAATCACATCCTTACCACGTTGCGGCTGGCCATGGCCCGCGGTGAGCTGCCGGCCGATCTGGATCTGGAGCTTGCCTTGTTGTGTGTGCACAGCCTCATTATCGGCGTGATCAACCAGTGGCTGATGGTGCCCACCCGGCTGAGCTTGAGAGATCGCGCTGGCGATGTAGCCGCTGCCGTTCTCGATATGCTCAGACTGAGCCCGAGCATGCGCACCAGCCAGACGCAGCGCTAGCTCTTGTCCCAGGCTGCGCAGTAATCCTGCTCCGGTGCTGCCGGCGTAAGCCATACAAAATCAGCCTGTCGCGCATCGGGCAAAGCACTTTGACCGGTCTCTTGCAGCAATACTACCGTGGGCAACGGCCCCCAATTCGAGCGCCAATGCAGCGGCGCCCCAAGGTCACGTCGCGCGTGATAGCTGCCCGCCAACAACAACGCCGGCGTCGGCGCCTCCGCCAATAGCCGCGCCATCTGTTCATCACGCCCCTGTTGAATTGCCAGCATGGCCGGTAGCCGCTCGGCCGCCAATTTGCCGCAGTGACTCTCGCGCAGCACCCGTTTCAACTCTCTCAGCGCCGGGGCCGGGTAACGGGTGCTGACCGGCGGTGGTCGCTGGTAACGGTGCCGTAGCTGAGCAGGTGCCAGATCCGCCGCCAACAGGCGTTGCGGTTGCGCCAATCCCCAGTGCACCAAGGGGCCGTATAGCGTCCAGTCCCAGCCAGGTTGCCAATCGAGTTGCTGCCGCAGTCGGGTGGCTGGCGGCAACGGCTTGTGCTGCAGAGCGTTTATTGCGGCCTGCTGACCCGGCTGCAGCATTTCCATCAACAAGGCTCCTTGCGGGCGCATTGCCTGCAATTGCTGCAGCAACCAGAGCTGCAGGCGATGGTGGTCGGGATTGTCGTGCTTTTCGCCGATCACCACATAAGGGCTGCGGGCCAGCAGACCAGGCAGATGGGCCGCATCCAGCCAGTGTTGCGCGCGGGTATCCCAAACGCGCCCGGGGTCGAGGGCAGCACCAGGCGAGTCGGCCCGGTCAACTGGCAACTCCGCGGCACCCAATGCCGCAGCAAAACCGACCAGCAATAGCCACAACAGGGTTTTCATCAACACCTCAGATTATGATGAGGGGGGTATTTTGCAGCGGATGCCTTTCTACCCGGGCTTGCACGCCGAAAACGCTGGCTATGCGTTCGGCACTGAGCACCTGCCATGGCCCGCCCAACGCCTCGATTCGGCCCTGGTGTAGAAGTAGCAAGCGATCGGCGTAACGCGCCGCCAGGTTCAGATCATGCAGCACGACCATTACCGCCACGCCGCGTGCGGCCATAGCGCGCGCCTGCTGCAATATCAGCTGCTGGTGAGCCAGATCCAGTGAAGCTGTCGGCTCATCCAGCAGCAGGCAACCCTGTTCACCCACGTCCCATATCTGCGCCAGCACCCGCGCCAGATGCACGCGCTGACGCTCACCGCCGGACAGTGTCAGATAGCTGCGCTTCGACAGCTGCATGACATCGGTGGCCGCCATCGCCTGCTCGACTATCCAACGGTCCTGCTGCAACCCGGTCGCGTGCGGCAAGCGTCCCATATCGACCACCTCCGCCACACTGAACGGAAATGCCAGCGAGGAGCTTTGTGGCAACACTGCCATCATCCGCGCCCGCTGTTGCGCTGGCCATTGGCTCAACGGCCGACCCGACAACTCGATGTTGCCGCTATGCGGTGTCAGCTCTCCAGTCAAACTGGCCAGCAGCGTACTCTTTCCAGCGCCGTTGGTGCCCAGAACAGCGAGCACTTCGCCTGCCTTCAGCGCAAAGGTAATCCCCTGCAGCACCAGGCGTGCGCCACGCGAACAGGACAGCTCTTCCACCCGCAGCATCAGATGCCTCCACGGCGTTGGGCACGCATCAGCAGAGACAGGAAAAAGGGCGCCCCGAGCAAGGCGGTAATTATGCCCAGTGGCAGCTCAGCCGGCGACACCACCAGCCGAGCACCCACATCCGCCAGCACCAGCAGCCCGGCACCCAGCAACATGGAGGCTGGCAGTACACGCCGATGATCAGCCCCTAGCAACAGCCGCACCAAATGCGGCACCACCAGGCCGACAAAGCCAATCAGCCCCGCTACCGCAACGCAGGCGCCTACCCCCAAAGCAGTGAGCAGCACCAGCTCACGCTTTACCCGCTCGACCTCTATGCCCAGGTGCCGCGCCTCCGACTCGCCGAGCAACAATGCATTTAACGCCTTGGCCTGCCGTGGCAAACGCCACCATACCAGCGCACAACAAAGCGCCAGCACCATCACACGTTGATAGCTGGCACCGCCCAGGGTACCCATATTCCAGAAGGTCAGGGTACGCAGCGTGGCGTCGTCGGCGAGGTAGCTCAGCAGGCCGATGACCGCGCCGCTGATAGCGGCAATCGCGATACCGGCCAACAACATACTGGCCACCGAGGTGCCCTGCACCGACTGACCCAGCCGATACACCAACCAGGTGGTGGCCACACCGCCGACAAAAGCACCTGTCACCGTGGCGTAAGGCAGCAGCAACGGCGGCAACCCGGAGAACAGGACGCCACCCAGGACGATGCTGAGCGCAGCCCCCAATGCCGCGCCGCTGGATACACCAATCAGTCCGGGGTCCGCCAAAGGATTGCGAAACAACCCCTGCATGGCTGCGCCGGTCAGTGCCAGCGTGGCACCGACCAGCACGCCCATGAGCGTGCGCGGCAAGCGAATATGTTCAATGATCAACACGTGGTCAGCCGGCAGCTCAGCACTGGAAAACCAGCGTACCAGCACTCGCAGAGTATCACCCAGCGGAATGGAAACGGGCCCCAGGGCCAGCGACAGCAGCACCGACACCAGTAGCAGCGCAAGCAGCAAGACTATCACCAGAGGTTTGAAGCGGTAGGCCGCAACCATCCATTTTCCTTAAAGTCAGTGGGCAACAGCGCCCGGCGATGCCGCAGCTCGGCGTAGCTGGCCTAACGTATCGACAATATGCGGACTGAAGCCTCCCACCAACAGGGCGCCCTCAATGCCGATAACCTGATTGGATTGCGCGGCCGGGGTAGCCTCCAGCGCGGGCTGCAGCGCCAGAAGCCCCTGCTTTCCACCGGCAGTGTCCAGGCTTTGGGTGGTCGTTATCAACCAATGCGGTCGCAACTGGAGCAGGCCTTCGGCGGAGAGGCTGCGATATTGACCGAACTGGACGGCTAGCGGATTGTACATGCCTCCCAGCTGGATGAGGCTATCACCTGCCGTGTCCGCGCCAGCAACCAGCAGACTGCCGGCACTGTGGCTAAGCAGGAACAAGGCGCGGGGTCGCTGCGCAGGAATCCCGGGCAGCGCCAGCACCTGTTGCTCAATGCGGCTGATCAGTTGTTCGGCGCCTGCGCTTTGCGCAAACCGGCTACCAATCTGCCGAATATTCGCATACAGCGTCGGCAGGTCCGCCCTGGCGCTGAGTTCTATCACCTCCACCCCCGCCTCGCGCAGCTGGGCCAATACCTGTGGCGGCCCCATTTCTTCCGAGCCCAGAAGGACATCGGGCCGTAGCGACAAGATTCCTTCAGCGCTGAGCTGCCGCTGATAGCCGATGTTCGGCAAGGTATCACCTACCGTCGGCATACTGGTGCTATCAACTCCAACCAACAGCGGTTGCAGTTCCAGTTCCTGCACCAGCGCGGTGACACTGGCCCCGGCGGAGACCAGGCGCAGCGGCTCTGCCAGCGCAGCGCACGACAGCAACAAGCAGAAGGACAACACAGAGAAATGCTTCAGAATCGGATTGCTCCATCAATCAAATAAACCGAGCTGCTCGGCTGATTACCGCTTCGGCTGCCCAGTCACGCCAGCAACGCCAGGCAATCCACAGCACCAAACTCAGATGGCGCTGAGCGCATCGACCTGCTCGCGCCAGACGGCATCCTCCGGCTGACTAGGCTTGCGCGCATCGGTCACCTGCATTATCAGATCGCCCTGGGCGTCGTACGCCTGCAGTGAGCTCAGCATGCCGTCAGCCGAGGGCTTGCGAACACGCCAGAGCTGCTCGATTGCGCTTTCCCGCAGATGCAGGCTGAAGCCGGGATCCAGCACGTTGAACCACTCGCCCAAGCGCTGCAACCGTTGCACGGGGCCCGTGTACGGCTGCAGGCAGGCATGATTGCCCACCTCCAAAGTGATACCCAGCGCCGCGCTTGCCGCCCGCTCCAGCGCTGGCGCCAGCGCTGATACCGGCACACGCTGGGCCCATTGCGCGCCAGCCAGACGCAGCGCCTGAATTGTCTTCACACGGTGTCGCGCAAGCAACGCCATGAAATCGTCGCTGTCTTGCAACTGCGCCCAGTCCTTGCGCAACACCGCCTGCTGCACCTGCGCATCGGCAAGTTCAGCCTCGCGGGCGGCTGCAGGTGCAATGGTCAGCGGCTCCATGCTGTCTTCCTGCAACTCGGCACATAGGTCAAGCCACGCCGGGGTATTACTGGTCTCGGTCAGGTAGATCTTGTGCACGGCCCGGCCCTGCAGGTCGAAGATCTGCAGGCTATGCCGCACGCGGGCATCGCTCAACTCTTCGGTCACGGCAAACAGGCTGGCCCATTGGCACAGGCGTAGCCGCAGGTCAATTTCATCATTCATCACCAGGGCTGTGCGACCGCTGCCGTCGACAGCAATATTTCCGTAGCCGCCGCAACGCTCATGTATGCAGTGCTCGTTGCGGGTCAGCGCCATCACCTTTCCCAGCGCCGGCACGGCGTACAACAGCGCCTGCCAATCGCTGCGCAGCCGCCGCACGCCGCGACCAAGGGAAGCATAAAGCAACTCGGCCTCGCTGACATTGAGCTGCGCCGCACCCTCGCGAAGCCGCAGGGCGGGCTGCTGGGCGCGCAGTCGCTGCCAGGCTCCGAGCAAGTCGATCCCGGCAAACACCGGATGAATCCGTTGCCCCATCATATCCATATCCTCTGTTGGTCGCCGACGGCAGGGGTACTGACAAGCTTGCGCTCCCGTCCAAGCTGCCTGGATGCCGCGCCGGGCAATCCTGCTTGCAGCTTCTCGACCGGCGCTGTCACTGCGGCAGGCTGATTCGGTAGCGGGCCGGGCACCCAGTCGCTACAGACATACAGCCACAGCCCATGGGCAACGATAGAAGCACCCAACACGCACCACCAGAGTACCGAGCCACCGCGCCTTGCGCTCTTCATTGCTACCTCCGAGCCAAATATAAATAAGAATCATTTGCATTGAAGGGAGATTATATGCCATCTCCACTGCTTTACAAGCCTGGTGGCAAAGTGGGGCTCGCAGGGCACTCAGGAGGCTATTGTTGAGAATTGAGGGTTACAGTCGAAGGGCGGTGAGACTGGCCAAGTGAAAAAACCGCGGTGATAATCGGCGCATGACTGATGACAAGCTCGCGCCTACCCTCCTTTGCCACCTGAGTGAGCTGCCACTGCTCGGCAGCAAGGGGTTCACGCTTCAGGGCAAGGCGCTGTTCGCCGTGCGCCAGGGCGAGCGGGTGTTTGTCTACGAGAACCGCTGTCCGCATCGGGGAGTACCGCTGGAATGGGTAGCAGATCAGTTTCTCGACAGCTCCGGGCGGCTGATTCAATGTGCCACCCACGGAGCGCTTTTCCTACCGGAATCCGGCGAATGCGTCGCCGGGCCCTGCGTGGGGCAGTCGCTACGCCAGTTGCCCTGCCGTGTCAGCGGCGACCAGTTGTGGCTGGACTGAACCTGACTGCGATCAAGCTCGCATCCCGATCCAGCTAAAGCAATACCGGCAATTGGCCGCGCACCTCAAGCCCAGCGGGCGTGGGCCAGACCGACCAGGCCAATACCTCGACCCCTGCAGCCACGGCCGCTCGCAGCAGACGGCCATACTGCGGATCGATCTCATCTGCCGGTCTCACCCACTCTATGCCCGAGTGCATGACGCAGAACAACAGACAGGCACGGCGGCCACTGGCGGCAATTTCGCTGAGTTCCAGCAAGTGCTTCTGCCCACGCAAACTGACCGCATCTGGAAAAGCCCCTTCACCGCCACCCAGCGCCAGCGTCACACTCTTGACCTCAACCACACACTCGCCCGGGTCCGACAGCACAAAGTCAAAACGGCTACCACCGGCGCGCAGACAGACTTCTGCCCGCTGCCTTTCATAGCCGGCCAGCGGCAGGATTCGCCCCGCGCGCAACGCCGCTGCGACAACCTTGTTGGCCCGCGCACTGTGAATGCAGGCCAGCTCGCCGGGCGCCACTTCCACCAGCTCCCAACTGCCCGGCAGCTTGCGACCGGGCTTGCTTTCCAGGCGCAACCAGACGCGGTCGCCCGGCTGCCCGCAGTTGCGCATGGAGCCGGTATTCGGGCAATGCACTGTCAGCTCGCTGCCATCCACCAGCTCTACATCGGCAAGAAAGCGTTTGTAGCGCCTGATCAGGCGTGCGGGGGTTAGTGCCAGCTCGAAGGGAATCAGCATGCCGGCCAGGTTCGCAGCGCCCGCGCGAGCCGCTCAACGCCCTGCTCCAGTCGCTCCAGCGAGGTAGTGTAGGCAAAGCGCAGATGCTCATGCGCGCGATGCTGACCAAAGTCGAGGCCCGGCGTCAGCGCCAGAAACTCGCTGTCGATCACATGCTCGCACAGCCGCTGGCTGTCGCCACCCAGCGCCTGCATATCGGCGTAGAGATAAAAGGCACCCTGCGGCGTCAGCGGGATATTGAAGCCGAGTTCGCGCAGCGCCGGTAACAGGAAGTCCCGACGCACCTGAAAGGCGTGCCGACGCACTTCGCATATCTCCAGACTTTCCTCACCGAAGGCTGCCAGTGCTGCCCGCTGCGCCATGTGCGGAGCGCAGATGTAGAGATTCTGCGCCAGTTTTTCCAGAGCTGGTACCGCGGCCTCGGGCGCTACCAGCCAGCCGAGCCGCCAACCGGTCATGCCAAAGTATTTGGAGAAACTGTTGAGCACAAAGGCATCGTCGGCCACGTTCAGGGCCGAGCAGGCATCCACGCCGTAGGTGAGGCCATGATAGATCTCATCCACAATCAGCTCGGCACCCAGGCGACCACAGCAAGCGGCAAGCGCCGCCAGCTCAAGCTTGCTCAACAGCGTACCGGTCGGGTTGGCCGGTGAGGCTGCCAGCACCGCAACGCAGTCACTGTCCCAGTGCTGCTCTACGAGCTGCGGGGTAAGTTGATAGCCGGTTTCCGGGCCGGTCGGCACCAGTACCGCACGGCCTTCCACCAAACGCAGAAAGTGGCGATTGCAGGGATAGGCGGGGTCGGCCATCAGCACCTTTTTGCCCGGCTCCACCAGCAGAGCGCTGATCAGCAGCAAGGCCGCCGACCCGCCGGGCGTGATCACTACCCGCGCCGGATCCAGATCTACGCCGTAGCGGCGCGCATACAGACCGGCAACCGCTTGTCGCAGTGCCGGCAGTCCAAGCGCCGGCGTATACCCGGTGTGCCCCGCCGCCAGTGCTTGCTGACCCGCCCGGACAATAGGCTCGGGGGTGGTAAAGTCCGGCTCGCCAATCTCCATATGAATGACATCGCGTCCTGCGGCTTCAAGCTCTCTGGCTCGCGCCAGGACCGCCATGACATGGAAAGGCTGGATGTCCTGAACCCGGCGGGTCCAGCGCTGTTGCGGCATAAATTGTCCTGAACTAACTGAATGTGCGGCGATCATAACTTGCCGGAGACCGGTCTGCAGCGCAGAGCACACAAGCCATTGCACCTTCTGGCGCTAAACAGTAGCGCAGGTGATCAGCTTCTGGTAGCTTTGCCCGCTTGCAGGCCCTTGGCCAAGTCATTCAGGTTGTGTATGTGGGACCTGAAACAGGAAGATAGAGCAAAAAGTGAGGCGGTTCTCATGCCCAGCAATGCCAAGCAAAAAACATCAATGTTGATCCGCGGCTTCGTCCCTTATGTAGAAAAGAAGGGCGAGGAATATATGAACGAGCAGCAGCTCGAGCATTTTGCCAACATCCTCAATACCTGGAAGCAGGAATTGATGGAAGAGGTTGACCGCACCGTGCACCACATGCAGGACGAAGCAGCCAACTTCCCTGATCCGGCCGACCGTGCCAGCCAGGAAGAAGAGTTCAGCCTTGAACTGCGTGCCCGTGATCGTGAGCGCAAGCTGATCAAGAAGATCGACCAGACTCTGCAGCGCATCGAAGAAGACGATTATGGCTTCTGTGATTCCTGTGGTGTCGAGATCGGCATCCGTCGTCTTGAAGCGCGCCCTACTGCCACCCTCTGCATCGATTGCAAGACGCTGGCAGAAATCAAGGAAAAGCAGGTCGGCAGCTAAGCCTTCCGCGCCCCCTGAATCGCAGGCTGCCGCTGTGCAGTCTGCGCTCGTCTCTCGCCTGACCGGCCGATATGTCTTCAGCAGCCCCCTACGTCGGACGTTTCGCCCCTACTCCCAGCGGTCATCTGCACTTTGGTTCACTGGTTGCTGCGCTTGCCAGCTATCTGGACGCACGCCATCAGCAAGGCCAGTGGCTGATTCGCGTCGAAGACCTGGACCAGCCTCGCAGCATTCCCGGCGCCAGCGCGCAGATTATCCAGACCCTGGCGTGTTACGGCATGCACAGCGATGGGAAGATCCTCTACCAGCAAGACCGACTGGAGCTCTACGAGGCGCAAACAGAACTATGGCTGAGCGAAGGCAAAGCCTATTACTGTGACTGCTCGCGGCGCGATCTGGCGGAGTTCGAGGGCATCTATCCCGGCACCTGCCGTGATCGCGGGTTACCGGCTGCGACCAACCACGCGGTACGGCTAACAGTGCCGGATCAGCCGATTACCACCCTGGACCGCCTGCAACCCGCCTTCACCCAGAACCTGGCCACGAGCCTGGGCGATTTCATCATTCGCCGCCGAGACGGTATCTATGCCTATCAATTGGCCGTGGTGCTGGACGATATCGCCCAGGGCGTAACCGATGTGGTGCGTGGCGCCGATCTGCTGGACTCTACCCCGCGCCAGCAATGGCTATATCAACTACTGGGCCAGCCGTTGCCGCGCTATCTGCATATTCCCCTGCTGCTGCGCGCCGACGGCGAGAAGCTCAGCAAGCGCCTGGGCTCCACGCCGCTGGATCACGCCAAGGCACCTGCCGAACTCTTTCGGGCGCTGCAGGCCCTGGCTCAGCAACCGCCGGATGCGTTGCGCGATGCGAGTGTCGCCGAGCAGCTGCAATGGGCCACTGCGCACTGGCAACCACAGCGCCTGAGCGCCGCACCCAGCCTGCCGCCAGACCCGCTGTTTGGCTGATGCCCTTGGCAAGGGACAGCCGCCTGATTACCATCAGTGCCTGACCCAAGCGGCCACACGCTCGGCGGCCGCCCGCAACCCAATGGATACCCATGTATATCTACCGCCTGGTACTGCTGCTGGTAATCGGTATCTACCTGTTCTCACCAGCCATCATGGACTGGTGGATAGAACCCCAGGGGGCCTGGTACCGCCCCTATGTGCTATGGCTGATTCTGATTATCGCCGGCATGCTGCTACAGAGTCCGAAAGATGCCGATGAGCTTTGATCTGAGTCAGCTGCTGCTGATCAGTATTGGTTACCTGATTGTGCTGTTTGGCGTGGCCTGGGTAACCGAACACGGTTGGGTGCCAAGAGCCGTGTTGCGTCACCCGGCCATCTACACACTGTCGCTCGGGGTATATGCCAGCGCCTGGGCGTTCTACGGCACCGTCGGCCTGGCCTACCAGTACGGCTATGGCTTCCTTACCTATTATCTGGGCGTGTGCGGAGCCTTTCTGCTGGCGCCCGTGCTGCTCAACCCCATCTTGCGCATTACCCGCACTTATCAGCTGTCTTCGCTCGCCGACCTGTTTTCCTTCCGATTTCGCAGTACCTGGGCCGGCACCCTGACCACAGTCTTTATGCTGGTGGGCGTGTTACCGCTGCTGGCGCTGCAGATCCAGGCGGTGGCGGACTCGGTGCAGATACTCACCCAGCAATCGGGCCATGGCTCAGTCGCGCTGGGCTTCTGCGTGTTGATCACGTTGTTCGCGATTCTCTTCGGTGCGCGCCACATCTCCGCCCGCGAAAAGCACGAAGGCCTGGTGATCGCCATTGCCTTCGAGTCTCTGGTGAAGCTGATTTCCATCGGCGCAATCGGCCTGTACGCGCTCTACGTGGTGTTTGACGGCCCGGCCGGTCTGCAGCTCTGGCTCGACAGCAACCAGGAAGCGCTCACCACACTGCACACACCGCTGCAGGAAGGCCCCTGGCGCACGCTCCTGCTGGTATTTTTCTCGGCTGCTTTCGTCATGCCGCACATGTACCACATGGCTTTCACTGAAAACCTCAACCCGCGTGCACTGGGCACAGCCAGTTGGGGGCTGCCGCTGTTTCTGCTGCTGATGAGCCTGGCGGTGCCGCCGATTCTCTGGGCCGGCCTGCATCTTGGCGTACCCACCAATCCGGAATACTTCTCGCTCGGCCTGGGCGTTGCCGCCGGCTCGGAGTGGTTATCTCTGCTGGCCTTTGTCGGCGGCCTGTCGGCGGCCAGCGGCCTGATCATAGTGGTGACTCTGGCGCTGTCGGGCATGGTCCTCAACCATATGGTGCTACCGCTGTATCAGCCCAGCGCCGATAACAATATCTACCGCTGGCTGCTCTGGACTCGGCGCACCCTCATAGCCGCCATCATCATGGCCAGCTACGGCTTCTACCGGTTGTTGGGCGCCGAGCAGGATCTGGCCAACCTGGGCATTGCCTCTTTTGTCGCCACGGTGCAGTTTCTGCCCGGCACGCTCTCGGTGCTCTACTGGCCGCAGGCCAACCGGCGCGGCTTCATCAGCGGCCTGATTGCCGGCATGCTGGTCTGGGCCGTGACCCTGCTGCTACCGCTGGTCACCAGCCTGCCCGGCCTGCAATTGTTTGGCCTGACACTGAGTTTCAACGCCGATACCTGGCACCTGGCCGCTATCAGTTCGCTGGCGGTCAACGTAGTAGTGCTCACGCTCATTTCCCTGTTTACCCAACGCAGCAATGAAGAACAGAGCGCCGCCGAAGCCTGCTCGGTCGACAACGTCAGCCGTCCGCAGCGTATGGAGTTGATGGCGTCTTCGCCGCAGGAATTTGCCCAGCAACTGGCCAAGCCGCTGGGTAACAAGACCGCCCAGTATGAAGTGGAGCAGGCACTGCGCGATCTCAAGCTGCCCTTTGACGAGCGCCGTCCCTACGCCTTGCGCCGGCTGCGTGATCGGCTGGAGGCCAACCTGTCCGGGCTGATGGGCCCCTCGGTGGCCCAGGACATCATCGAGACCTTCCTGCCGTTCAAGATGGGACGCGATGGTTACGTGACCGAAGATATCCACTTCATCGAGAACCGGCTGGAGGACTATCACTCGCGCCTGACCGGCCTGGCCGCCGAGCTCGACGCCTTGCGCCGCTACCATCGCCAGACCCTGCAGGATCTCCCCATGGGCGTCTGCTCTCTGGCCCAGGACAACGAAGTGCTGATGTGGAACCGCGCCATGCAGGCGCTTACCGGCATCGAGGCCGACAGCGTCATCGGCTCGCGCTTGACCAGCCTGGCCGGCCCCTGGGGCGAGTTGCTCGAGCGTTTTGTCGAAGACCAGTCATCGCATCTGCATAAACAGAAACTGGTGATCGACGGCCAGACTCAATGGCTCAGCCTGCACAAGGCGGCCATCGACGAGCCCGGCTATGTCGGCGGCAGCGGCCTGGTACTGCTGATCGAGGATCAGACCGAGAACCAGATGCTGGAGGAAGAGCTGATGCACTCCGAGCGTCTGGCCTCGATTGGCCGACTGGCTGCGGGCGTGGCCCACGAGATCGGCAATCCGATTACCGGCATTGCCTGCCTGGCACAGAACCTGCGCGACGAATCCGAACAACTGGAAGCGCGCGAGGCCTCCGAGCAGATCATCGAGCAGACCCGCCGGGTCTCCCGCATTGTGCAATCGCTGGTCAACTTTGCCCACGTGGGCAGCCGCCACCAGAACCCCAACGAAGAAGTGGATCTGGCGGCCTGCACCAACGAGGCCGTTCACCTATTGTCGCTTAACCGACAGGGCCCCGAGGTCAAGTATGTTAATCTGTGCAACCCGGCGCATCGGGTTTCCGGTGATTCGCAGCGTCTGGTGCAGGTACTCATCAACCTGCTGGGCAATGCCCGCGATGCCAGCAGCAATGGCGACAGCATTACCATCAGCACCCAGGAAAACGAACATCAGGTACTGCTGCAGATCGAAGATCAGGGCAGCGGCATCGACAAGGAAATAATGGATCGGCTATTCGAGCCTTTCTTCACCACCAAGGAGCCGGGGACCGGGACCGGGCTTGGATTGGCTCTGGTCTACTCCATCATCGAAGAGCATTATGGGCAGATAACCATCGACAGCCCAGTCGAGCATACATCCCAGCGCGGCACCCGCTTTACCATTACCCTGCCGCGTTACAGCAACATCGGTAACGGCGCCAACGCCTGAAGCATCATCCGGCGCCGTCACGCATGAGGTTTACATGTCACACATACTGGTAGTTGAAGACGAAGCCATTATCCGCACCGCTCTAAAGCGTCTGCTGGAGCGGCACCAATACCAGGTCAAGGAAGCCGGTTCCGTCAGCGAAACGGAGCAATACGATCTGAATACGTTCGATCTGATCATCAGCGATTTGCGTCTGCCGGGCGACCCCGGCACCGAGATGATCAAGCGCGCACCCGACACCCCGGTGCTGATCATGACCAGTTACGCCAGCCTGCGCTCGGCGGTCGACTCCATGAAACTGGGCGCGGTGGACTACATTGCCAAACCCTTCGATCACGATGAAATGGTCGAAACCGTGCAACGCATCATTGCCGCCCGCAGCCAGCGCCAGCAGGCGCAGGCCAGTGCCAGCGCCGCTCCAGCCAGTGCCAAGCCCGCTGCGGCAGCAAAACCCCCGACCGTGCCCGGCGATGGCCACGACATGGGCATCATCGGCTCCTGCGAATCCATGCAGACGCTGTTCAAGCGCATCAGCAAGGTCGCGCCTACCGATTCCACCGTGCTGATTCAGGGCGAATCCGGCACTGGCAAGGAACTGGTCGCCCGCGCCATGCACGAGCGCTCGCAGCGTGCCAAGGCGCCGCTGATCTCGGTCAACTGCGCAGCCATTCCCGAAACCCTGATCGAGTCCGAACTCTTTGGCCATGAAAAAGGCTCCTTTACCGGGGCCACGGCCGGCCGTACCGGCCTGGTCGAGGCTGCCGATGGCGGCACTCTGTTCCTGGACGAGATTGGTGAGCTGCCGCTGGAAGCCCAGGCACGCCTGCTGCGCGTATTGCAGGAGGGCGAGATTCGCCGGGTCGGTTCGGTGCAGTCGCACAGGGTCGACGTGCGCCTGGTAGCAGCTACCCACCGAGACCTGAAAACCATGGCGCGCCAGGGGCTGTTCCGTGAGGATCTGTTCTACCGCCTCAACGTCATCGAGCTGCGCTTGCCGCCACTGCGTGACCGTGGCGCAGACGTACTGCTGATTGCCGAAGCATTGCTGGAAAGAGCCGCCAACAACGTGAGCCAGCAAGGGCTGCATTTCAGCGACGATGCTCGCCACGCGATCCTCAACTACACCTGGCCCGGCAACGTGCGCGAGCTGGAGAACGCCATTGAGCGCTCTGCCATCCTGTGCGATCACGACGAGATCACTGCAGACCTGCTCGGCATTGAGCTGGACGCCGAGTACGAGCGCGCCTCGGAAGCGGCCAGTGCGCTACAGAACATGCAACACAATGACCACCCCGGTCAGGAACCGGCTGAAGATCTGTCGCTGGAAGATTACTTTCAGCACTTCGTGCTGGAGCATCAGGAGCACATGACCGAAACCCAACTGGCACACAAACTGGGGATCAGCCGCAAATGTCTGTGGGAACGGCGCCAACGCCTGGGCATTCCGCGCAAGAAAACGGCCAACAGCTAGCGCCCTCGCGACCCTGCAAGCCGTTCTTTCCCGCCCCAATTTTTGACTGTTTTGGAGCCTTGCGAAGGCTCCGACACGGGCAAGCAACCCTTGAGCCAGAGCGTTTTTCTTGCCCAAGCAAGGATCTGCTACTACCGAGTGTTACCTGTTACCCACCCTCAACCCGCCAAACTGTTACCGTCGCCACGGGAACAGGTAACACTTTTGCGAGGCTTACGGTAACAACCGGCGGAGTAACACCCGGGTAGCAAAACCCGGAAAAACACCAAGGCATTGTTTTTTAAAGACTTTCAAAAACTGGCACGGCAAATGCTTTATATCCAGTACAACAACAATAAAAACCAAAGCAAATAACAAAAATAATATTCGACTCCACACACAACAAAAACAAAACGTGAGAGACGCAGCAAACTGATTTTTTTGGAGAATAGCAGTCAGATCGCGAGCAGGATGCTCTGTTGGACAGGAGAAAAATAAAAGTTGCCTAAGCAACCTACCGTCCAAAGCCATATGCAGGCCGATACTGAACCTAAGCTTCCAAAGCAATCCGTTTGGTTTAGACAACCCGGGATGGGTTAATCGCATGGCGGCATTTGCCGCTGCTGTGAAGAAAAAGAATATAGCTCTTATAACAACAATAAAAATACCATTAGGGGGAGTGAATGCTCCCCTTGAGCTTTCTCTCCTTGCTTGTCCCCCCCTATCGCACCACCCCGTAACGCCCCACATCCTTGCTCCATATCCTATTGTTCCTTACCTTTCAAGCCATTTCAGGCTAGAATGCTCGCCAATTGAGACAATCCAGCGCATGCCCGAACACCCTGTTATGTGGTTCCGGCGAGCACAGCTGACACTCATACATTCATTCTATTGCCCTTGGTCGCCAGCACGCCGGCGCGCGGGCATTGACGGGCCGTTGGAAAACCAACCTTTATGATTCGGAAGCTGTTGCAGAAAATACCCTCCCCGTTCGGCTTGCCACAGCGCAAGCGGACTACCCCGACTGTCATTCCTGCCAGCCAGCACAACCTGCGCCGCGAGCGCCTGAGCCGGCATGCGGTCACCGTGGTGGAGCGTCTGCAACAGGCCGGCTACCAGGCTTTCGCGGTGGGTGGCTGCGTTCGCGACTTATTGCTGAACATCGAGCCCAAGGACTTTGACGTCGCCACCAGCGCCACGCCGGAGCAGGTACGGGCGACCTTCCGCAACTCGCGTCTCATTGGCCGCCGCTTCAAACTGGCGCACGTGCATTTCGGCCGTGAAATCATCGAAGTGGCCACCTTCCGCGCCAACCATGAAGAAGAGACCAGCGCCGAGCAGTCGCGCCAGAGCGAGTCGGGCAGATTGCTGCGTGATAACGTTTACGGCACCTTTGAACAGGACGCCCAACGCCGCGATTTCACCATCAACGCGCTGTACTACGACGTAACCAGCGGCCAGATTCACGACTACGCCAATGGCCTGCACGATATCCGCAACCAGCTGATTCGTCTCATCGGCCAGCCCGAACAGCGCTATCAGGAAGACCCAGTGCGCATGCTGCGCGCCATCCGCTTCGCCGGCAAACTGGGTTTCGAGATAGAGCCGCATACCGCTGCCCCCATCGAATCCATGGCGCCGCTGCTGCACGATATTCCGGCCGCACGGCTATTTGACGAAGTGCTCAAGCTGTTGATGAGCGGTCAGGGTCAGCGCACTTTTGACCTGCTGTATGAGTACGACCTGTTTGCGCCGCTGTTCCCCGATACCGATGAAGCCATCATCGATCGCCCCGACTACACCCTGACACTGGTGCGCCAGGCGCTGGCCAATACCGACGAGCGCATCGCGCAAGGCAAGCCGGTCACTCCAGCGTTTCTGTTTGCCGCGCTGTTGTGGCCGGCCCTGCCGCAGCGCGTCCGCGATCTGGAAGAACAGGGTATCCCGAGCATCCCGGCACACCAGCAGGCCGCGCACGAACTGCTTGCCGAACAATGCCGCCACACCGCCATACCCAAGCGCTTCAGTATTCCCATGCGCGAGATCTGGGACATGCAGCCGCGCCTGGAGCGGCGCAGTGGCAAACGCGCCGACCAGATGCTCGAGCATCCGCGCTTTCGCGCCGCCTATGATTTTCTATTGTTGCGCGAAAGCGCGGGCGAGCAGACTGATGGCCTGGGCCACTGGTGGACGCTGTATCAGGACGCCAGCGGCGAGGAGCGCCGGAGCATGATACGTGAGCTGGGCGCAGACAAGAGCGCGCCCAAGCGTTCGCGTTCACGCGGACGTCGCAAGCCCCGTAGCAATGCTTCCTCGGACAGCTGATGATCCGTTGCTACATAGGGCTGGGCAGCAATCAGGCTGACCCGCAGGCGCAGGTGCAGGCTGCCTGCGTCGCTCTGGCGCGTATCCCGCATACCCGGTTCGCCGCTTGCTCCTCGCTGTACCGCAGCGCCCCCATGGGCCCACAGGACCAGCCGAGCTACGTCAACGCCGTGGTGGCGCTGGACACCGATCTGGCAGCGGAGCAACTGCTCGATGCGCTACAACAGATAGAGCAGCAGCAGGGCCGGGTACGCAAGGCCGAGCGCTGGGGCCCGCGCACGCTGGATCTGGACATACTGCTGTTCGGTGACCAGCAGATCAACAGCCCCCGTTTGCAGGTGCCGCACTATCACATGCACGCCCGCGCCTTCGTGCTTTACCCGCTGGCTGAGCTGCAACCCGAGCTGCAAATGCCGGATGGCACTGGGCTAAAGCAGTTACTCGCCGCCTGCCCACGCGGTGATCTGCAGACATTGGCGGTTTTTATACAACAGCCTGATGCGCAAACGGGCTTGACACCCAAACCCTGATACGTAGGATGCCGTTCTCTGACGAGCCCGTGCACCCAGTCGTGGCGGCGGGAGTCCGAACGGTATTTGCGGCATCAAGACTATACTCATCAGGTGCAATCAATCCTGAGTATGCAGAGCGCAACGGTGCGGTCCTATCCCACCGCAGCGCCCCCTGAACCAGCGCCTCCGCGAGGCCGAAACACTGGAACCTGCCATGCCTGACGTAACCCTGACCACGCTGAACAAGCTGAAGCAGAGCGGCGAAAAGATTGTTTGCCTGACTGCTTACGATGCGACCTTTGCCCATCTGGAAAGTACCGTCGGGGTCGAAGTCATGCTAGTGGGCGACTCCCTCGGCATGGTGCTGCAGGGACACGACAGCACCCTGCCGGTGAGTGTGGACGACATGGCCTACCACACCCAATCCGTCAAGCGCGGCAATCGCGGCGCGCTGATCATGGCCGACCTGCCCTTCATGGCCTACGCCACACTGGAAGAGGCACTGCGCAACAGTGCGCAACTGATGCGCGCTGGCGCCCATATGGTCAAGCTGGAGGGTGGCAGTTGGCTGGCTGAGAGCATCAGCGTGCTCAGCCGCAACGGCATTCCGGTGTGCGCGCACATGGGTCTTACACCGCAGACCGTCAACATTCTCGGCGGCTACAAGGTGCAGGGCCGTGAAGAGGCCCAGGCAAAGGCGCTGCTGGACGATGCCCTGGCGCTGGAAGCGGCGGGCGCAAGCATGCTGCTGCTCGAATGTGTGCCGCCAGCGCTGGCCAATCGCATCACCGCCGCGGTCAGCGTACCGGTCATCGGTATTGGCGCCGGCAGCGGCACCGATGGCCAGGTGCTGGTGGTACACGACATGCTTGGCCTCTCCATCAGCGGACGCTTGCCACGTTTCGTGAAAAACTTCATGATCGGCCAGACAGACATCGCCAGCGCTATTCGCGCCTATGTCGATGCGGTAAAACAGGTCGAATTTCCAGCAGCTGAACACGAGTTCTGAACCCATGAACACCCTGCACACCATTGCGCAGCTGCGCGCTGCGGTCAGTCGTGCCCGCCAGGAAGGCAAGCGCATCGGTCTGGTTCCCACCATGGGCAACCTGCACGCAGGCCACATCGCGCTGGTCGAAAAGGCGCTGCAGCGCACCGATTATGTGGTGGTCAGCATCTTCGTCAACCCCATGCAGTTCGGCGCCGGCGAAGACCTCGACAGCTACCCGCGCACCCTGCCGGAGGATCAGGCCAAGCTGCACGAGATCGGCACCCACATGATCTTTGCGCCGAATGTCAGCGAAATGTATCCCGAAGGCATGGACGGCCACACCCGCGTTGCCGTCCCGGTGGTTTCCGAAGGCCTCTGCGGCTCCAGCCGGCCGGGTCACTTCGAAGGCGTTGCCACCGTGGTCAGCAAACTGCTGAACATAGTGCAGCCGGACCTGGCGATCTTCGGTCAGAAGGATTTTCAGCAATTGGCGGTTATCCGCAAGATGGCGCACGACCTGTGCATGCCGGTGCAGATCATGGGCGAGCCCACCGTGCGCGCCGCCGATGGCCTGGCGCTGTCGTCCCGCAACGGCTACCTGAGCGCCGAACAGCGCGCTGCCGCGCCGCAGCTGTATCACAACCTGCAGCAGATCGCCGCCAAACTGCAAGCCGGGCGCCGCGACTTTGCCGCCGTCATCGAAGAAGCTCGGCAACAGCTGGTCGCTGCCGGCCTGCAACCGGACTACCTCGACCTGCGTGATGCCCACAGCCTGCAACCGGCCGATGAGCAGACACTGGAGCTGGTCGCCCTGGCTGCCGCCCATCTGGGCAAGACCCGCCTGATCGACAACCTGCAGTTCACCCTGAACTGACCCCTTCAAGCCGGCGGCGGCCCTGCGCTGCCGGCTTGGGCATATTGCCCGCCCCTCTGCACTACTCGCATCCGCGCCCGCACCCGCATCTCATACCAAAGAAGGGTTGAATCCCGCTCGGTGATATCCGACGCTATATGGCATGTAATGCACGCCCGCCTATACTTCAGGGCCGTGTTCAGGTCGCGGCTGCCCGTGTCTATTCCGGTCGAGACCGCGACTGCCTGACTTCAATAACAACAGGGAACCACCCATGTACAAGATCGAAAACCACAAGGTATCGGACGCTGCACGCGCGGTGAGCCATCTTGATGAAGCCGGTTACGAGCGCATGTATCGCCAGTCACTGGAGCAGCCGGATCAGTTCTGGGCCGAGCAGGCCGAACGTTTTCTGACCTGGGACAAGCCCTGGAGCAAGGTTCATCAGAGCGATCTGAGCAAGGGCGAAGCGGCCTGGTTTATCGACGGCAAGCTGAATGTCAGCGTCAACTGCATCGACCGTCATCTGGCCGAGCGCGGCGATGCCACCGCCATCATCTGGGAAGGCGACAACCCGGAAGACGACGCCCGCATCAGCTACCGCGAGCTACATGAAAAGGTCTGCCGTCTGGCCAATGTGCTCAAGGCCCGCGGCGTGAAGAAAGGCGATCGCGTCTGCCTCTACATGCCGATGATACCGGAGGCAGCCTACGCCATGCTGGCCTGCGCGCGCATTGGCGCAGTGCACTCGGTGGTCTTTGGTGGTTTCTCGCCGGATGCCGTGCGCGACCGCATTCTCGACTCCGACTGCCAGGCCGTGATCACTGCCGATGAAGGCGTACGTGGCGGCAAGGCCGTAGCGCTGAAGAGCAGCGTGGAAAAAGCCCTGAAGGACTGCCCCAACGTGCATACCGTAGTCACGGTGAAGCGTACCGGTGCGGATATCCCCTGGAATGAAAACCGCGATATCTGGTACCACGAAGCCATCGCAGCGGTCAGCGCCGATTGCCCGGCCGAGCCAATGGACAGCGAAGATCCGCTGTTCATCCTCTACACCTCCGGCTCTACCGGCAAACCCAAGGGCGTGCTGCACACCACCGGTGGCTACTTGCTGATGGCGTCCATGACCCATCACTACGTGTTCGACTACCATCCAGGTGAAGTCTACTGGTGCACCGCCGATGTCGGCTGGATCACCGGCCATTCCTATATCGTCTATGGCCCGCTGTGCAACGGCGCCACCACGCTACTGTTCGAGGGCGTGCCCACCTACCCGGATGCGTCGCGCTGCTGGCAGGTGATCGACAAGCACCAGGTCAATATTTTCTACACTGCGCCTACCGCGCTGCGCGCGCTCATGGCCAAAGGCAACGAGCCGGTCAGGAGCAGCTCGCGCGCCAGCCTGCGTCTGCTTGGCACCGTCGGCGAGCCGATCAACCCCGAGGCCTGGGAATGGTATTTTGATGTCGTCGGCGAGCGCCGCTGCCCGATCGTCGATACCTGGTGGCAGACCGAAACCGGCGCCGCCATGATCACCCCGCTGCCCGGCAGCACCGATCTGAAACCCGGCTCAGCCACGCGCCCCTTCTTCGGTGTGGAACCGGCCCTGTACGACCCCGAAGGCAACGAACTGGAAGGCCCCGCCAGCGGCAACCTGGTGATCAAGCGCTCCTGGCCGAGCCAGATTCGCACCGTCTACGGCGATCACCAACGCTTGGTTGACACCTACTTCAGCACCTACAAGGGCGTCTACTTCACCGGCGATGGCGCACGCCGCGACGAAGATGGCTACTACTGGATCACCGGCCGCGTGGACGACGTGCTCAACGTTTCCGGCCACCGCATCGGCACCGCCGAGGTCGAGAGTGCCCTGGTGCTGCACGACGCAGTGGCCGAAGCGGCGGTGGTCGGCTGCCCGCACGACATCAAGGGCCAGTGCCTGTACGTGTATGTCTCGCCGATGAATGGCGTGACGCCATCCGATGAACTGGTCAAGGAACTGAAGAGCTTCGTGGCCGATCAGGTGGGCGCCTTTGCCCGCCCCGAATACATCCAGTGGGCACCGGGACTGCCCAAGACCAGGTCGGGCAAGATCATGCGGCGCATTCTGCGCAAGATCGCCTGCGATGAGCTCGACAGCCTGGGCGACACATCTACCCTGGCCGACCCTTCGGTGGTGGACGACCTGATTGCCAACCGATTGAATCAGGCCTGAGACAACTTGTCGTGAACCTTGCCCGCCTCTATGCTTGTGCACTCGCAAAAAGTGCCGCATAGAGGAGCTGTTCATGCAAGAGGTCGTAATTGTTGCCGCCACCCGTACTGCCATCGGCAGCTTTGGGGGCCAGTTCGCCCATGTTCCCGCCCACGAACTGGGCGCAACTGTTATCCGCGCCCTGCTGGAGCAAAGCCAGATTGACCCGGCCATTGTCGATGAGGTCATCCTCGGCCAGGTACTCACTGCGGGCTGTGGCCAGAATCCGGCCCGCCAGGCGGCCATTCATGCCGGCCTACCCCATGCGGTTCCCGCGCTTACCCTGAACAAGGTCTGTGGCTCCGGCCTCAAGGCACTGCATCTGGCTGCCCAGGCGATTCGCTGCGGCGATGCCGAGGTGATGATTGCTGGCGGTCAGGAATCCATGAGTCTGTCCCCCCACCTGATCCCGACCTCACGTACCGGCCAGCGCATGGGCCACGGTCAGATGATCGACAGCATGATCCAGGACGGTCTGTGGGACGCTTTCAACAACTACCACATGGGCATTACCGCCGAAAACCTGGTCGACAAATACAGCATCAGCCGCGAAGAGCAGGACGCCTTTGCCGCTGCCTCGCAGCAGAAAGCCGTCGCCGCGCAGCAGGCCGGCCGCTTTGACCGGGAAATTACCCCGGTAAGCATCCCGCAGCGCAAGGGCGATGCCGTGATCGTCACCCAGGACGAACAACCCCGCGACGGTACCAGCGCCGAAAGTCTTGGCCGCCTCAAGCCCGCCTTCAAGAAGGACGGCTCGGTGACTGCCGGCAACGCGTCCAGCCTGAACGATGGCGCCGCCGCCGTATTGATGATGAGCGCCGACAAAGCGAAAGAACTGGGGCTGCCGGTGCTGGCACGCATCGCCGCCTACGCCAATGCCGGCGTCGACCCCGCCATCATGGGCATTGGTCCGGTCTCGGCCACCCAGCGCTGCCTGGCCAAGGCCGGCTGGCAGATTGCCGATCTGGACCTGATCGAAGCCAACGAAGCCTTCGCCGCCCAAGCCCTGGCTGTCAGCCGCGAGCTGCAGTGGGACATGGACAAGGTCAACGTCAACGGCGGCGCCATTGCGCTGGGTCACCCGATTGGCGCCTCCGGCTGCCGCGTGCTGGTCACCTTGCTGCACAGCATGCTGGAACGCGACGTCAAGAAAGGGCTGGCCACACTCTGCATCGGAGGCGGCCAAGGTGTTGCCCTGGCGCTCGAGCGCGACTGACTCCAACCGCAACGGCCTCGGGGCGCAGCCAGCGCCCCGGCGGCTTATGCCGCTCCTTCTTCCTGCTGGCTATTGCGCTGGCGCACTGAACTGAAAACCGCCCATCCTGTCCTATGCTTCACTAAGGCGCCCGGCAAACAACGGCGCGATAACGATCCAGAGAATCATCAAGACAAGGGCTCCCCATGGATAGCCAGCCGCTTTCAGCCGTCCCCTCACATCAGCCCGTCTATATTGTCGACGGCGCCCGCACGCCCTTCCTCAAGGCACGCGGCAAACCCGGCCCCTTCACCCCGGTAGACCTTGCGGTCCAATGCGGCCGGCCATTGCTGATGCGTCAGGCACTCGATCCCACGGCTTTCGACCAGGTGATCCTGGGTTGCGTGAATGTGGTCTCCGAAGAAATGAACCCCGCCCGGGTCGCAGCGCTCCGCCTGGGCATGGGTGCGCAGATGCCGGCCTTCACCGTGCAGATAAACTGCGGCTCGGGCATGCAGTCGATCGATACCGGCTACCGCTACATCCGCGACGGCGGCGCCGATCTGATTCTGGCCGGTGGCGCTGAAGCGCTCAGCCACGCGCCGCTGCTGTTTCGGCAAAGCGCCGTCGACTGGTTTGCCAGCCTCAATCAGGCGCGCAGCCTGCCTGCTCGCCTCAAGGCGCTGGCCCGCTTTCGTCCCGCTTTCATGCAACCGGTAATCGGCCTGGAGCGCGGTCTGACCGACCCCATAGTCGGGCTCAACATGGGCCAGACCGCCGAGGTGGTGGCGCAGCTGTTCGGCATCGACCGCGAGTCAGCCGATGCCTATGCCCTGACTAGCCACCAGCGGCTGGCGGCCGCGCAGGAGGCCGGCTGGTTGAAGGACGAGATAATGCCCCTGTTCGACAACCAGGGCCGCCAGTACAGCCAGGATGACGGCGTGCGTGCCGACAACTCGATGGACGCACTGGCCAGGCTCAAACCGGTATTCGAAAAGCCTTACGGCCAGGTTACCGCCGGCAACAGCTCGCAGATTACCGACGGCGCCAGTTGGGTGATTCTGGCCTCCGAGCAGGCACTGATAAGGCATAACCTGATTCCCAAGGCGGTGATCGTCGACAGCCACTGGTCTGCTCTGGATCCGGAGATCATGGGCCTGGGTCCGGTACTCAGCAGCACGGCGTTGCTGCAGCGCCATGGGCATCAACTGGCGGATATCGACCTCTGGGAAATCAACGAAGCCTTTGCCGCTCAGGTACTCGCCTGCCTGGAAGCCTGGCAGAATGCGCCCTTCTGCAAGAAGGTGCTGGGGCTTGAAGACGCCCTGGGCCGCCTCGACCCCGCGCGCCTGAACGTGGATGGCGGCGCCATCAGCCTGGGCCATCCGGTGGGCACCAGCGGCAATCGCATTGTTTTGCATCTGGTCAATGCGCTGCAGCGCCACGGCCTGCGCCGCGGCATTGCCACTGAATGCATCGGCGGCGGCCAGTCAGGCGCCATGCTGATCGAAACACTTTAAGGAGCCCAGCCAATGAACGCCCCCGTCCTCGAAGCCCTGGCACCCCGGCGCATGGAACTTGGTCCTTTCAGTGTTGGCGAACTCAAGTCCGGCAGCCGCCAATGGCAGCACTGGCATCTCAAGCGCGACGAACAGAACGTTGCCTGGCTGCTGATGGACAAGGCCGACAGCAGCGCCAATGTGTTGTCGGAGGCGGTACTGCGGGAGCTCAGCCAGGTCATTGCCGCGTTGAAAAGCGACATGCCCACTGCGCTGGTAATACGCTCGGCCAAACCCGGCAGCTTCTGCGTCGGCGCCGACATCAAGGAGTTTCGCCAGCTCAAGACCGAACCAGACGTCATCAATCAACTGGTTGAGGCGCACCTGCTGGCACAGCAGCTGGTGGATCTGGATTGTCCCACCATCGCCATTATCCACGGCGCCGCGCTGGGCGGCGGGCTGGAACTGGCGCTGTGCTGCGATTACCGCCTGGCAGTCAAGGGCGCCACCTTCGGCGTGCCCGAAGTGCTGCTGGGGCTGCATCCTGGGCTGGGCGGCACCGCCCGCCTGCCGGATTTGATCGACCCGTTGGTGGCCATGGAGATGATGCTCACCGGGCGCACGATTCACGATGCCCAGGCCAGCAAACTTGGACTGATCGATCAACTTCTGGAAGAGCGCCATCTGCGCAACGCCGTAGCGGCGGTATTGAATGATCAGGTCGCGGTAGACCGGAGCAACCTGCGCGCCCGTCCCTTCCGGCTGGACTGGGTGCGCCGCCTGGCTGCCTGGCGCATGCGCAAGCAAGCGGACAGCAAGGCGCCGCCGCAGCACTATCCAGCGCCGCACGCCCTGATCAAGCTGTGGCAGCGCCACGGCAACAGCCCGGATCAGGCGCTGCATCGCGAAATCTACTCCTTCGCCCATCTGCTCAACACGCCCACCTCGCGCAACCTGGTACGGGTATTCTTTCTGCGCGAGCAGCTCAAGGCACTGGGCGATCCGGGCAAGGGAATGCACAAACCGGCGCCAGTGCTGCATGTGCACGTGATTGGTGCCGGCGCTATGGGCGCAGACATTGCCGCCTGGTGCGCCTTGCAGGGTCTGCGTGTGAGCCTGTTCGACACCCAGGCGAAAACCATAGGCGCGGCGGTGCAGAAACTGGCCGCGCTCTGCCAGAAGAAACACCGCAGTCCGGCGCAAACCCGCGACATTCTAGACAACCTGATACCCGACCCCAACAACTGCGGCGTAGCGGTCGCCGACCTGGTGCTCGAGGCGGTGCCCGAAGACCTGGAGATCAAGCGCAAGGTCTATGCCGAGGTGGAGCCACGGATGAAACGTGATGCCATCCTCGCCACCAATACCTCCAGCATCGCGCTGGAAAAACTGCGCGAAGGTCTGGCCGATGCCGGGCGCCTGGTGGGCATTCACTTCTTCAACCCCGTGGCGCAGATGCAGCTGGTCGAGGTGGTGGCCCATTCCACCGCACGCAGCAGCGCAGTGGAACGGGCCACCACCTTCGTCGGCCAGATCAACCGCTTGCCGGCGCCGGTTGCCAGCGCGCCCGGCTTTCTGGTCAATCGGGCGCTCACGCCCTATCTGGTGGAGGCCATCTGTCTGCTGGATGAGGGCCTGAGCGCCGAGGCGATAGATCAGGTTGCCATCGATTTCGGCATGCCCATGGGCCCACTCGAGCTGGCCGATCAAGTCGGCCTGGATATCTGCGTGGGCGTGGCCGATATGCTGCGCGAGCAGCTCGACAACAAGCTGCCAGAAACGCCCGACTGGCTGCGCAAGAAAGTGGAAAAAGACGAGTTGGGGCGCAAGAGCGGGAAAGGCATCTACCGCTGGAAGCACGGCGAGGTGCAGAAAAAGCACCGCCGCAAACAGGCCCCCCGCGGCACCCAGGAGCGACTACTGCTGCCCATGCTCAATGCCTGCATGGCCTGCCTGCGTGAGCAGGTGATCGATGACGCCGATCAGTTGGATGGCGCCATGATCTTCGCTACCGGCTTTCCGCCTTTCCGTGGCGGTCCCATGCACTACGCCGGGCAACTGGGCTTTGATACCGTGGCAGCGCAGCTACAGGAGCTGAGCGACAAGCACGGCCCGCGCTTTGCCCCTGATCCCGGCTGGACCACCACAAGCGATGAGTGAGCTACCGCACTGCTTCCAGGATGCCGAGGCGCTGGTCGATGCCATACTGCAGCGCCTGGGCAACACCCTGGTGGTGGGCCTGCCGCTGGGTCTGGGCAAGGCCAACCACCTGATCAATGCGCTTTACCGGCGCGCGCGCGACAACGCCGAGATATCCCTGACTATCTGTACCGCGCTCACGCTCGAAGCTCCGAGCGCCAGCAGCGACCTGGAGCAAGGTTTTATCGGCCCGCTGTCAGCGCGGCTGTTTGCAGACTACCCGGCGCTGGAATATGCAGGGGCGCTGCGCAAGGGCACACTGCCCCACAACGTCCGCGTGCGCGAATTCTTCCTGCGCCCCGGCGGTTGGCTCGGCGTGCCCCAGGCGCAGCAGGATTACACCAGCCTCAATTACACCCACGCGCTGGACACCCTGCTGCGCTGGCAGGTAAATCTGATTCTGCAGTTGGTGGCCCCCGGAGCGCCCGCCGCGCATGGCCAACCGGGACGCTACAGCCTGAGCTGCAACCCCGATATCAGCGCCGATCTGCTCGACCGGCGTCAATCAGGCGAGCTGAAGCTGCTCAGTGTTGGCCAGATCAATCACGCCCTGCCCTACATGGGCGGCGCGGCTGACCGCCCGGCGGCGGATTTCGACTTGATACTGCAAAGTCCGCAATACGAGTTCCCGCTGTTTACTCCGCCGCATAGCCCGGCTGCACTCAAGCACCACGCCATTGGCCTGCGTGTAGCCAGCCTGATACCCGACGGCGGCACCCTGCAGATTGGTATCGGCTCGATTGGTGATGCCATTGCCAATGCGCTGCGTCTGCGCCAGCAGCAACCGCTCGACTTTCAGCAGCTGCTGCAATTGCTGGAATCACCACAGGCCCTGAAAACCCGACATCGCGACCCCTTTGTGCTTGGCCTGTACGGGGTCACCGAAATGCTGGTCGAAGGCTTCCTGGCCTTGATCGAGGCGGGCGTCATCAAGCGTGAAGTAAACGGCAAGCTGATTCACGCCGGGTTCTTTATCGGCAGCCCGATACTCTATGAGACGCTGCAACGTCTGCCCGCAGAAACCCGCGACAAGATCGCCATGATGCCGGTGTCCTTCACCAACAGCCTGTATGGCAATGAAGAAGACAAGCGTGAGGCGCGCCAGCAGGCGCGTTTTATCAATAGCGCGCTGATGGTCAGCCTGAGCGGTGCGGTCACCTCCGACGGCCTGGCCGACGGACAGGTGATCAGTGGTGTGGGCGGTCAGTACGACTTCATCGCCCAGGCCTTTGCCTTGAACGACGCGCGCGCCATCATCACCCTGCCAGCCACCCGTACCCACAAGGGCAAAGTGAGTTCCAATATCTGTTGGCAGTATCCGCATACCACCATCCCCAGGCATCTGCGCGATATGGTGGTCACCGAGTACGGTGTGGCCGACCTGCGCGACAAGAGCGACGCCGAGGTGATGGATGCCATGCTCTCGATATGCGATGCGCGTTTTCAGGAGGCACTGATGGCGCAGGCGCAGCGGGCCGGAAAACTGCCAGCCGATTACCGCTTGCCGGCCAGCTATGGCCGCAATACACCGGAACAACTGGCGCAATTACTCGCTGAAAGCCAACGCCAGGGCCTGCTGCCGGCCTTTCCGCTGGGCAGCGGCCTGAGCGCTGAAGAAGAAGACCTGGCCCAGGCGTTGAGCGAGTTGAAAACGCAGGTCGGTAGCAAACGGGCCCTGCTAGCTACCCTCTGCAGCGGCCTGCGAAAGGACGCTGGGGTCAGGCAGCAGGCGGCGCTGCAGCGCATGCAGCTGGAGCGGCCCAAGGGGTTGCGTCAGAGAATCTACCGCCTGTTGCTGCTGGCAACGCTGCCAGGCTGAACTGCCGAACCGCTTTCAAAGACCGGGCAACTGACCTGTTGCCTGCTCAGCGCTGGCCTTGCGCTTTTCCATATCCTCACGCATCTTTTCCGCCAGGGGCGCGTTCAGCAACCGCTGCACAAAATCCAGGTTGTGACCCTTGGAATGGCAGTAGCGAAAGGCCTCCTTAATGGTCGGGTAGATCACGTCGCCCTTCAGCACGCTCAGCTTGTCTCCCGCTTGCAGACTGCCGGCCTGCAGCACTCGGGCGTACGCCCCACAACGCTCTGCCTTGACAAAGGCCTTGGCAAATAAACGGTCACCCACGCGCGCCGCCAGAGTGGCGCAGGGTATGCGCGGCGCCGTGATTTCCAGCACCAGGTCACCTGCCTGTAACCGGTCACCAATACGCAGCGTGGGCCACCAGTGCGAGACCGTCAGGTTTTCACCGAAGAAACCGGGGGCAAGGTCACGCTGCAGCTGCTGCACCCACCAATCGATATCTTCCTGACTGTAAAGATACAGCGCCTGATCCAGACCACCGTGATGCTTGAGATCACCGATAAAATCGCCGCCGATGCCATGCTCGTCAATTACTACCACGCCCTGGCGCGGCTGTTTGAAATGCCCCGTGCGTGCGCGGCGCTTGCCCACCAGCAGCGGCTGCGGCTCGGCGGCGTTGATGGAAAGAAGCTGAATTTCGTGTGAATCCTGCAACATGATGAAGAAAAACCCCGAAAGCGGCGAAGGTGAACAGCCAATGGCAACAGGCAGCAGTCGACCGGATCATGCCGG
This sequence comes from Halopseudomonas sp., assembly GCF_036961105.1. Taxonomy (GTDB): domain Bacteria; phylum Pseudomonadota; class Gammaproteobacteria; order Pseudomonadales; family Pseudomonadaceae; genus Halopseudomonas. Next base: position 46,707 of record NZ_JBALWW010000020.1, read on the forward strand.
TTCTGTCAACGAAAAATCAGCGCTGGCGCACCAGGTAATCACGCCCAAGAAAGAGAAAATGTGCGGTCCCCAGCAGCGGCAGTACCACCAGCGTCAGCGTCGCCGCACGCGATAGCAGCAACCACTGATAAAACAGCAGCAGGGCCCCAATGCCGAGTAAAAGCGTACTCACTATGGCGCGCGGGCTGGCCACCTGGCGCGCGGGATACGCCACCTTGAGTACCAGTTGGGTTACTCCCCACAGCCCGACGAAGCCACCGCCGAGCATGGCCACCAGTTGCCAGCCAAAGACGTTATCCCCCTCTGCACTGAAAGCCAGTGGCAAGGCGATCAGCCCCAGCCCCAGCAGCACCACCAGGCTGCCGAAGCAGACTACCGCCTCCAGTAAATAGACGCGCCCGCGCTGGCGCAGCAAATCAGTGAATCCAGCCATCAGCGGGCCAATACCTGCCAGGCGGCAAGCGCGGTCATCAGCAGAATGATCACGCAGCCGAAGGTAAACAGGCGTCGGCGCAGCGGCACCTGATTGGAGCCAGTGTGGACCCAGGCGTGGGCGAGACGACTTAGCACGAATAGCCACGCCAGCACAGGCGCCAACCATCCCGTTGCTCCAAGATGCAGCAACACCAGCACCAACACGTAAAACAACACCGGCAGCTCAAACTGGTTGCGAATGTTGTTATTGATCTGACGCACGCTGTCGGGCCAGGCGTCGTCGTGCAATGCGCGCCGCGCCTGGTTAACCTGGCCTTGTTCTAGCGCGCGACGCTTGGCGCCGCCCAGCTTGATGTACAGATACAAGGTCAAAGCAATCTGCACCAACAGCGACAGCAGCAACAATTGGGTGTTCATGGTTCGGCTTCTCCGGGAGCAGCGATTACCTTGGCGAGGCGCTCTTGCCAGTGGTTCACGGCAGTTGCTTGTGCATGCGATAGCGCAACAGTAACACCTCGCCACGGACGACTTTTTCCTGCTCAACCACGCTGAAACCCCGACGCTGGAAAAACGGCTCGGCCACTGCGCTGGCTTCGGTATAAAGGCGCGTCACGCCGCTCGCCAACAACTCTGCCTCGGCGGCCTTGTACAGGGCGCTGGCCACGCCATTGCGGGCCGCGTGCGGGGCGCAAAACAGCATGTCGATATGGCCATCGGCAGCATAACCGATAAAGCCCAGCAAGCCGCTGGCGTCTTCCGCGAGCAGAAGACGCAGGTCCCCCAGGCGGCGCCGCCAGAAATCCATATCGGGTTGCAATGGCGCCCAGGCTTGGCGTTGCTCGGCATCGTAATGCGCGCCCGTCAGCGCGTGTACCGACGCCGTAAAGAGCGCTACGCAGGCGGCAGTATCAGCCGCAGAACCCTCACGCAGGCGCACCGGCGCTCCAGTCAAACTCCATCTGGCGCGCGGTGCGCTCGGCCAGCTCACGCGATTGCAATCGCTCTACCAGATGCAGGCTCATATCGATACCGGCAGAGATGCCGGCCGAGGTCACGCGGTTGCCGCGATCTACCCAGCGTTGCCGTTCCAGCACCTCGAGCTGCGGGTAAGCAGCACGCAGATCGGCAATATCTTCCCAGTGTGTGGTCACTTGCTCCCCTTCCAGCAGGCCGGCCTGCGCCAGCAGGAAAGCACCGGTACAGACCGAAGCCATGATCTGCACCTCGGTTGCCTGCTCACGCAGCCATTGCAGCATCTCGGTATGCTGCAACTGCGCTGTGTGCACGCCCCCCGGCACTATCAGCGCCTGCAGCGGCGGATGGCTGCGCAAATCGTGGTCGGGCATGACGCGCATGCCACCGCGCGCAGTCACCGGCGCCAGCTCGCTGGCAATCAGCGACACCTGGAAACAGCCGCTCGGCACACTGAGGCGCGCGGCGGTGGAAAACACCTCGAAGGGGCCTGCAAAATCCAGGACCTCAACCTGATCATAAAGATAGATACCAATATTCACCGCTACTCCTTTTCAAGTTTTTTGCTTGCCCGCCAGCAGCGCGTCACGCTGGCATTGCGACAATGCTTGCAGCGCCCGCTTGTAGGACCAGTCGATCAGTTCGCGCAGCATTTGCTCAGGCCAGCGCTCGACCTCAACCAGCGTGATCCAGTGAAACCGCTTCAGATATCGCGCCGGCTGAATACCGGGCTGGTCGGTCAACTCCAGGAAGCGTTCGGGCATGACCCGCACGCTGAAGCGCCATTGCTGTGGCTGGCTAGTCTTGAAGTAGGCAAAACGCTTGTCGCCCACCTGATAAACCAGCACATTAACCGGCGACTGGTGCAGTTCGCAGCTGGCGCCACGCAGTGCCGCACAGTAAGCCTTGACCTCATCAACCCGCACTGGCCCCTCCCGTCTCCGCTGCCCCACCGGCGTAGAGCGCAGCCTTGCCGTGCCGTGCCTCCAGCCCCAGACGCTGGCTTCTGGCCAAGCCTTTTACCACCAAGGCATAGGAGTGATCGATCATCCGTTGCATCTCGCCAGGCGGTATCGAGCCGTCATCAAAAACACTGTTCCAGTGCCGCTTGTTCATGTGATAGCCGGGCGTCACCGCAGGAAACAGGTCCCGCAGGCCGATGGCCTGCTGCGGATCGCATTTGAGATTGAGGCTCGCCCTGCCCTGACGCTGGCCCAGCAGAGCAAACATCTTGCCCTGAACCTTGAACACCGCAGCCTCAGGGCCGAAGGGAAAGTCTTCCTGCGCTTCCGGCTTGCTGAGCAGGTATTGGCGCAAGTTCATGATTATCCAACTCCTCCGCGTTTACAGGATTTATGCCGTCTTGCTCCAGTGAAACCTAGCTCAAAGATTCTGCCCGACGCGCCAGAGCACGCCGCTGGGGTCGGTGAGGGTGAAGTCGAGCATGCCCCATGGCTGCTCCAGAAGCTCGCTCAGACGTACACGGTATTTTCCCGCCAGGTCGGCCTGCTGCACGGCCGCATACCAGGCACGAGCATCATCCACCAGCAGATGCATCATCAGGTTTTCAGCCAGCGCCTGCTGGTAAAAATCCTGCAGCAGAAAGCTGCAATTACCTACGTGAAAGTAGGCCACATCGCCCATGTCAGAGGCCATGGTGAAGCCCATGTCACTATAGAACGCCTTGCTTTCAGCATAGTCGCGGGCGGGCACAAATGCCTTGATTTCCTGCGCCGTCAATTTGCTCATATTGCCTCCCTGGATAATCTCGTGTGCATCGCTGGCGCGTTATGCCGCCGGCAACAGAATATAAAAACAACTGCCGCTGGCGGCGCTGGTAAAACCGATCTCGCCACCCATGCGCTCTACCAGCGCGCGGCTGATTGCCAGCCCCAGCCCGGTACCGCCGGCCTTGCGCTGGGAAGACCCGTCGGCTTGGGTGAAGCGTTCGAATACCTTGGTCTGGAAGGCCGGCGCGATCCCTGCCCCCTGATCCTCTACGGCGATCCGCCAACGCCTGCCCTGCTGGTCAGGGCTGACCCGCAGGCTGACAGTACCGCCCGGAGGAGAAAACTTGATGGCATTCGACAACAGATTATCGAGTACCTGTCTGAGGCGCGTCGGGTCTGCCCGTACGCACGCGCCGGGGAAGGCATTGTCGCACTCGAGCTTGAGCTCTGCCTGCATCAGCATCACACCCTGCCCTTGCATCGCATTGGGCAACACCTGGTCCAGCGCCACGGCCTGCAAGTCCATGGGCATGCTGCCCGCCTGCAACTTGTCGATATCCAGCAGGTCGCTGATCAGTTTGAGCAGATGCTCGCCATTGTGTTTGGCCAGCGATACCAGACGCCCGGCCTCCGGCGACAGGCTGCCGACCGCCCCACCATGCAGCAGACTCAACGTGCCCAGGATGCTGGTCAGCGGCGTGCGCAGTTCATGATTGATAGTGGAGACAAACTCATTCTTCATGCGCTCGGTTTCGCTACGCAGCGCCTCGCGTTCTGCCTGCTCCCGCCTGCGCACCAACAGCGTCCAGCCCACCGCCACCAGCACCAGTAACAACAGCCCGTAGAGCGCCAGATGGTAGTAACGCAGCGGCGAACCGGCGCTGCGCTGCTGCACGCTGAGCCGCCAGAGCGTACCCGGCAAGCGCAGCAGCATAGTCTGATGCGCCGCGTCGGGGTTAAGATCGTCGCCCCAGATACGCACGAATTCGTTCGATTGCGGCGCGCTTTGACGCTGCAGTTGCAAGTTAAGATCCTGCCAACGTGGATCGCTCTGCAGCATGCCGAGCAACGCCGAGGCATCCATCACCGTGCTCACCAGCCCCCAGTAGCGTCCGTCCAGATAGACTGGGGAGCGGTAGATCAGGCCGCTGCCACCTTGCACCAACGGCAATGGGCCTGCCAGAGCGGGTTCGCCACTGAGTACAATCTGCTGCACGATCGGCCACTGTGTCGGCATTTCAGAGTAGGCCAGCCCCAGTGCCGCTTCGTTACCCTCACGCGGATAGATGAGAGCAATGCGGTTATCCGGCGCTATGCCTATGTTGATCAGGTAATCCACCTCGTTGCGCATGCTGGCAAGCCAGGCTTCAACCCGTTCCGGGTCGCGCAAGCCGTTCTGACTTTGCAGGAAAGAGACCAGCCCACGCGTCAGATAGATGCCGTCGCGCAGCCGGGTTTCCAGTGCGCTGCGTACCTCCGCTCCGCGTGACAGCAGTTGCTGGGCGGCCTGGCTACGTGTGGAGATACCGACCTGCCAAATCAGCACCTCGATGATCAGCGCTCCCACCAGCAGCAGTGCCAGCAACGGACGCAGCAAGGGGCCCAAAGGCGTCTGCCTGCCGAGAAGTCTCACGTCATTCCCCCCGCGTGCGTTGCTAGCCGCGCGCCAGCAGCAACAGCAGCAATGCCAGCAACGCCGGCGCGGCCTGCACATAGAGTATCTTGCGGCTGGCAGTCAAGGCGCCGAACACCCCGGCAATGATCACGCAGCCGAGGCAGAACAACTTGATGCCGTCACCCGCCGGGCCCAGAGCGACCCCCCAGATCAGTCCGGCCGCCAGGAAGCCGTTGTACAGACCCTGATTGGCGGCCAGCACCTTGCTGGCTGCGGCACTCTCGCGGGTCTGGCCGAAAGCCTTGCGCCCCAGTGGCTGATCCCAGAAGAACATTTCCAGCACCAGAAAGCCTGCGTGCAAAGCGGCAACCAGCAGAGTTACCAGGGTAGCGAAGGTGTACATGGAATATCCTTGTGAAAAGGGAGTCGGCGAGAGTTGTCCACTGTAAACCCAATCAGGCTTTCAACAACAGCTTGCGTCGCGTTCTGGCGGGGGTATCGCCGTACCAGCGTCGAAAAGCGCGGTTGAAGACACTCTGCTCGGAGAACCCCAGTAACAGAGCTATGTCGGTCAACAGCAGACCGGGATCTGCCAGATACTGTTGCGCCAACTGCTGACGCAAGCCGTCCAGCAACTGGCGCCATGACTGACCACGCGTGTCCAACTGGCGCTGCAGAGTGCGCGTGGAGGTATGCAGCTCGGCAGCAACCCGAGCCAGGCTCAACGTTCCTTCCGGCAGCAGACGCAGCATGCATTGCTGCAGGCGACGCGCAAAGGGGTCGGCGTCAGGCTGCGCCAACATCAGCGCCTGCGCCTGGCGATCGAGCAGCTCGCGCCCACCGGCATCGCCGCGCGGCAGAGGCAGGGCGAGTACCTCGGGGGCGAAAACCACCTGGGTGCAAGCGGCAGAGAACCGTACGGGACAGGCAAAAAACGCCTCATAGCAGGCTACCGCAGACGGCGCCGGCGCCGCGAAGACGAAGCAGACCTGCTGGGGAGCGGTCGCCGGCGCGCCGCTGAGCAAGCGCCGCAACAGACTGAGCAACGCGGCTATGGCTACGCTGTCGGCGAGCTCGCCGGTGGATGCCTCGGCCGGCCATTGCAGTGTCACTGCCTGGCTGTCGATGCGCAGCTGCACCAGGTCTTCACCGTAGAACAGCCGTTCGTAACGCTGATACGCCGCCATCCCCTCGGCCAACGTGCTGCAGGCCAGCAGCAGGTATCCGAGTACGCCAATATGCCGCGGCTGGATCTGCGCCCCGATCTGCAAGGCCGCAGCCGGTTCGTCCGGTTGCAAGGCGATCGCGCGCGCCAGCATGGATTGCCACAGCGGCATGGGTACCAGATCGGCTGGCGCCCGGCTGTCGAGCAGCAGGCGCAACTCCGGTGCCGGCAACTGGCGCGCGTCCAGCCAATCGGTCAACAGTTGTATCCAGGCGCCAGTAACGCGCAGCGGTGTGGCCATGCTTGCTTGCCTCCCGATTCTGGCGCACAAGGTCAAAAACACGTCATATAAAGTCAATAATGCTGCCAGGGTCAAGCACAAGATGAACAGCATGCAATCCAGCGGAGATCCCAGCTCATGGGCCTGTTCGACATGCTGCAACAGATGCTGGCCGATAGCGGCCTGGGCTGGCTGGCCCTGGATGAGCGTCAGCTGGTGTTCATGCTGGCCACGCCGATCTTCATCGCGGTGTTTGCCTGGGAATACCTGAAGATTCGCCATGATCCGGCGCTGGTGGAAGGCCGCGAGGCGGTGCGCAATTTTGCTCTGGGCGCTGGCTACCAGACCACCGAGCTGCTGTTTGCCGGGTTGATTGCCTTTCCGGTCTACGCTTTCGCCTACCATCATCGGCTGCTGGATATCCCGCTGAACTTGTTCACCGCGCTACTGCTCTGGCTGCTGACCGACCTCTGCTTCTACTGGATGCACCGCAGCTCGCATCGGGTACGCTGGCTGTGGGCCGCCCATGTGACCCACCATTCCTCCCAGCGGATGAACTTCTCGACCGCGATGCGCCAGAACGCGACCAATATCTTCAACGGCGGCTGGCTGTTTTACGTGCCCTTGGCGCTGATCGGCTTCAACCCGGTGTGGATCGGCGTGTGCTACGCGCTCTCGCTGGTCTACCAGTTCTTTATCCACACTACCCTGGTCGGTCGACTGCACCCGGCCATTGAGCTGATCTTCAACACGCCCAACCACCACCGCGTGCATCACGCGCGCAACCCGGATTACGTGGATACCAACTACGGCGGTGTGTTCATTATCTTCGACCGGCTATTCGGCACCTTTACCTGCGAACGGCAGGACCAGCCCATCGAGTACGGCATTACCCGCCCGCCGCAGCACAACAATCGCCTGTGGATGCACTGGCTGCACGAGTACCGCGATCTGGCGCACGACATGCGCAAGCCGGGGCCGCTGCGTCAGCGCCTGCAGCACTTGTGGCGCCCACCGGAATGGCAGCGTGACGACGACTGACCCGGCGTCTTCGCGCGGCGGGTATAATCGCCGTCCATGAAACTTGACCGCTTTATCAGCAACCGCACCGCACACAGCCGCCAGACCGCACGCCTGCTGATCGCCAGCGGCCGCGTACGGGTCGGCGGCCGGGTCACCCACGACCCACGGCATGAGGTCGACCAGTTTGTTGCTATCAGCCTGGACGGCGAACTTCTGCAGGCCCGCGAAGCGCATTTTCTGATGCTGCACAAACCGGTCGGCTATCTCAGTGCCACCAGCGACCCGCAGCACCCCACCGTCATGCAGTTGCTGCCAGCGGATTTGCGCGACCAACTGCACATTGGCGGTCGGCTGGATCGCGGCAGCTCCGGTCTGCTGATATTGACCAACGACGGCCTGTGGTCACGGCGCCTGACCGAGCCACGCATCAAGCTGCCCAAGACCTACCACGTGACTACGCTGCGTCCCATCAGCGCCGAGACCGCCGAGCGCTTTGCCGCCGGCATCTACATGACGACCGAACAGCTCACCACCTCGCCCGCCCAGCTGCAGCACCTGGGCCCCTGCGAAGCGCGGCTGACCATTTATGAGGGGCGCTATCATCAGATCAAGCGGATGTTTCACGCCGTGGGCAATCAGGTAACGGCGCTGCACCGCGAAAGTATGGGCGACATACTGCTGGACCCAGCGCTCTTGCCGGGTCAGTACCGTGCCCTGAGCGCCGCCGAAATCGCCTCGATCGATCAACCCGATTCGCTCTCCAGGTCCTGATAGCAGTCCGGCTGGAAACGCGGCGAACAGATCGCCAGAAATACCAGTTGCTCCTTGCCGGTATTACGGATGCGTTGCGCACAACCTGAAGGGATCAGCACTATGTCGCCCGGAGCAACGCCTTGCGGTGGTAGCTCGCCGAGTTCCACTTCGCCCTGCCCGGCCTCAATCAGATAACGTTCCACCACACCCTTGAGCGCATGCCAGCGGGTAGTACCGCCAGCCGGCACGCGAGCACGGGCCACCGAGACCGCAGGATCCAGCTCGCTGTTGGCCAGCTCGGTGATGAAGCAACCTTCTTCAAAGTAGTATTCAGCGCCCGGTTTCAGGCGCTTGATCAGCGGCACCACAGTGGGCGTCTCCCAAAGGCAAGGTACATGGATAACGTGCCAGCACCTGATAGCGCGAGCCGTTGTCGCCCGCTTCACTGGTGAACAGACACAACTCGGTGACTGCCCAGACGGGCAGCTGCAACTGACGATGGCAGGCAAGAAATTCGGCGGGACTGCCGGCGCCGCTGCCGCAACGCGCCAGCGTAATATGCGGCACAAAATGTTGCGGATCAGGTGCCAGTTCGGCGGCCAGCAAGGCATCCAGCCTGAGGCGCAATGCTTGCAACGCGGCGGTATCGGCGAGACCGGCCCAGAGAATGCTGGGCCGGGTCGGCGAGCCAAAGTAGCCCACACCGCTGACCTGCAAGGTAAATGCCTGCCAGCGCAGCGCGGCCAGCTGTCGCTGCACCGCAGCGCTGCTGGCCGCACTCAGCTCGCCGAGAAAACGCAGGGTCAGATGCAGTTGCCCCGGGGTTTGCCAGCGTAGACCGGGACCGGACTCCGCCACAGCGGCCAGAGCCCGAGCCTGGGTCCCGGGCAATTCAAGACCGATGAACAAGCGCGGCATCGGCCGGCTCTGCACTGTGGTAACGCGCCTGTACCCGGCGCAGATACTGCCCGGGGGTCAGCCCCACCACGGATTTGAAATCGTGACTGAAGTGCGCCTGATCGCTGTAGCCCGCCACATAGGCGACCTCGGCCAAGGAATCGGGGTGCGCCTGCTTGAGCAGTTCGCGGCTGTAGGCCACCCGGTGCAGACGGCTGAACTGCTTGGCGGTCAGGCCCAGATAACGATTGAACCAGCGCTCGAGCTGACGCTGCCCCAGCCCGGTCTGCGCCAGCACCTGAGTCAGCGGCTGCTGGCCGCGCGCCGCGCGCAACAGCGCCAGCGTCTGTGGCAGCGCACCGGGCATGCCAACGCTACGCACAAGGGCGCCGCACAGCGCCGTCTCCAGCAGCGCCACGCGGCTGGGCATATCCGGCGCCAGCTGCAGCTGTTCAGTCACAGCCGACAAGTCAAACCGCAGGTACCGCGCGCCATCCAGCCCCATCACTTCACCGGCCAGCTCGTTGGCCGCGTAATGCCAGAATACCTGCCCCATACCGGGACGGAAGCGCGCAGCAAACACCCGTACTCCGGCCGCCAGGACCAGGCTGCCGGAATGCGCCGCCGTCGGACTGAAGAGCACACCCTGCTGCGCACGCACGCTGTTGATCTGCAACTCTCCAGCCAACTGAAACAGCAGCGAGCTACCGCCATCGGGATGCAACAGCTCACTGTGTGGCGACGGCTGCCCAGCTGGCAAAGCCAGCTCCCAGTAGTGCTGCACATAAGGCGCCAGCACCGGCATCGGCGCTATCTGCCGATAGCCGAAGTTCGCCAGGTTACGTTGCCAGGCGGGCAGCAGGGGTGGCTGAACAAGGGTCGAAGTCATGCCCGCAGCATAGCAAAGCGCTGCCGCTCGCATGTCGAAAATCTACAATACTGCACACCCGGGGGCAGCTAGATTGATCGCACATTCAACCGAAGGAGATAACGCATGCGAGTCGATTACTTCACTGCAGCGCCGGGCGTAGTCCGCGCCATGTACGCACTGGAAGGTTACCTGAACAAGGAAGCCGCCGGCGCAGACAAACTGCCTAAACGCCTGCTGGAGCTGGTCAAGATCCGCGCCTCCCAGCTCAACCACTGCGCCTACTGCCTGGATATGCACACCAAGGATGCCCGCGCCATCGGCGAGACCGAACAGCGTATCTACGCGCTCAGCGCCTGGCGTGAAACGCCTTTCTTCGATGCGCGCGAGCGCGCAGCGCTGAGCTGGACCGAAGCTCTGACCCGGCTGACCGAGGGCCTGGTAACCGAAGAAGTGTTCGAGGAGGTGCGGGTACACTTCAGTGATCGCGAGCTCAGCGACCTGACACTCGCCATTGCCACCATCAATGCCTGGAATCGATTTGGCGTAGCCTTCGCGCCTGATGTGGGCAGTTACCAACCCGCCTGATTCTATCCCGACGGCGACAAACTGATTGACAGTATCAACCACCAAGCATAAGGTTGACACTGTCAACATAAAGCGCCGCTCTGATAATGCCAACTACCGCCCTTAATGAAGCTCTGCAACGAGTCACGCACGCCTACCGCTCGGCCATGGCACAGGCCATTCGCGAGGCGGAGGTTCCCTTGCCGGTAACCCATGTGCGCGCGCTCAAGGCGGTGTGCAATCTGCCCGACTGCACCGCGCAACGCATTGCTCAGCGCATGCGCCGAGACAAGGCGCAAATCACCCGCGTGCTGAATGAACTCCTCGCCAGCGGGCTGATCAACAAACGAGACAACCCTGCCGACCGGCGCAGTCAATTGCTGGAACCCAGCGCTGCCGGTATGGCCATGATGCAGCGTATAAAACAACTGGAGCAACAGACTCTGGCGCGCATGACCCGTGAAATGAACGCTGATGAGGTGGCTCTGTTCATACGCCTGGCCGGGCGCATGACAGACAACCTGGACGCGCCCGCGTCCGACCACTGAATAGGCTGGAGATGTCCGCATGAAACGACCCGAACCCCGATTGCTGCAGGTCATTCGCAGCGCCGCCGTTACCCCCAGTATGCTACGCGTCACTCTGGGCGGCAACGGCATGAGCACCTTTCCCACCGAGCAGGACGGCGCCTATATCAAGCTGATATTTGCATCTGAAGGCGACGGCAAAGGCATAGTCCGCACCTATACCATTCGCCATCAGCGCGAGCTGGAAATGGACGTGGATTTTGTGCTCCACCACGATGGCGGCCCCGCCGCCACATGGGCACAACACGCCCAGCCCGGTGACAGCATTCTGATCGGCGGCCCCGGACCCAAGAAACCGCTGAATACCGAGGCCGACTGGTATCTGGTTGCTGGCGACATGACGGCCCTGCCGGCCATCAGTGTCAACCTGGAACAATTACCCGAACAGGCGCGCGGCTATGCCGTGCTGGAAGTCATCAGCGAGGCCGATATTCAACCCCTCAAGGTTCCGGACAATATGGAAATTATCTGGCTGATCAACCCGCATCCGGGTGAACAGTCTGAGCTGCTGGTGGAGCGCCTGCAGATGCTGCCCTGGCTCGAAGGACGCCCCAGCGTCTGGGCCGCCTGCGAGTTCAGCGGCATGCGCGCCCTGCGCCGCTATTTCCGTGAGGAGCGCCAGGTAGAGCGAGGCGATCTGTATATTTCCAGCTACTGGAAGCTGGGCATCAGCGAAGACCAGCACAAGGTCGTCAAACGGCAGGACGCCGACACCGCCGACTAGCCAGCGGCGCGTCGGTCCAGCTTGAACTGCAGCGATTTGCGCACCGAGGGCCACTCGCTGTCGAGGATGGAAAACACTACGGTATCGCGACGCGCGCCATCCGGCTCAAGTCGATGGTTGCGCAGTACCCCGTCCTGCTTGGCGCCCAGTCGAGCGATAGCGGCGCGCGAAGCCTGATTGTGCCAATGGGTGCGGAACTCCACCGCTATCGCCCCCAGCTGCTCGAAGGCATGCTGCAGCAGCGCGAGCTTGCATTGGGTGTTGATGGCGCTGCGCTGCACCCGGCTGGCATACCAGGTGTAGCCGACTTCCAGGCGGCGGTTGGCAACATCGGCGTTGCAATATCGGGTGGTGCCTATTACCTGTCCACTGGTTTTTTCTACCACCGCGAAGGGCAAGGCGCGACCGGCGGCCTGCTCGCTGAAGGCGTAATTGACATAGTCGTCCAGCGTTTCGGCATTGGGCACCTGGGTATACCAGAGCTCCCACAAGCGCCCATCCGATGCAGCCTCAAGCAATGCCGGTTTATCACTGGCGCGCAAGGGCCGTAAGGTGACCAGATCGGTTTGCAGTTCCAGCTCGTTCAACCAGCTCATGTATGCTCTCCAGAAGAGGAAGGGGACGGTAGCTGCGCGCGCACAGCCCGGTAATACAAAAGCGCAACCACGTAGTACAGCGCCCATTGCCACAGCAACACCAGCGCCCAATAGGCCAGTGCTGCCAAAGCCGCCACCCTCAGCGTTGCCGGGTCGAGCATGGCCAGATAGGCACTGGCCTGATCCAGGCTAAGCAGCACGGCGGCCAACACCAATGCAATGAACGCCCAGGTGGCCAGCACGCAGCAAAGCGCCAGACGCAGTGACTCACTGACTGACAGCGGTTGCCACCGACGCCTCACTACCCAGAGGACGACGACACAGGTAGCAGCGGTCAAGGTAACGACGCTGGCCACCACGCCCAGGTTGAGATCGAAATACAGCTGCGCTGCGCCCGTCGCCACTGCCAGCAGCAGATAAACGCCAAGAAAACCCAAAGTACATGACAATAACGGCAATCTCGGTTGCATTCAGTCTCCTGACGATTAGTTAGCCGGCGGCCAGCGCGAGCGCCGATCAACGCCGCTGCGCAAACACCTCGACGCAGTGATCGATAAAAGCACGGACCGGCGGCAGCATGCCCTTGGGTGAGGTAAATACCATGTGAATGCTACCTTCCACCGCGTGCCATTGCGGCAATATATGAACCAGCCCGCCACGTTTGAGTTCCGGTCCGCACACATGTTCCGGCAGCAGTACCACACCCAGCCCAGCCACCGCCGAATCGCATAGCAACTGCATATCGCCGCAGCTGAAGTGCGGCACATGGGCATGCACACGGGTCTCGCCGTTGTCACTGGCAAACTCCCAGCGATCACGCTCCAGCATCTCACCCACCGAGAGCGTCGGGAACTGGGCCAACTGATCCAACTGTAACGGCTCACCGCCATGACGGGCCAGCAGCTCCGGACTGGCCACCAGAATACGCGAGCTGACACCCAGCGAGCGCATTGCCAGCGATTGATCGGTATCAAAGCGCGTGGCCACTCGAAAGGCGACATCAATGCGTTCGTTGATCAGGTCCACCCGCTGGCTGGACAGCAACACTTGCAGACGCACCTCAGGATAGCGCTGCATGAAAGCAACCAGCGCCTCGCGGCCAAGATATTCCAGCATGCCGGAAGAGCAGCTTACCCGCACCGTCCCGCGCACCTCATCCTTTGCGGTCATGGCCAACGCCTCAGTAGCTTCCAGACGCTCGACTATGGCTTCGCACTGGCGATAGAGATCGCGGCCCATGTCGGTGACCCGAAAGCTACGCGTGGAGCGCTCGATCAGACGGGTGCCGAAATACTGCTCCAGACGAGTCACCCGCTTGCTGAGCTTGGATTTTCGCTCACCGGTGGCTCTCTCGGCGGCGGCGAAGCCGCCAAAGCGCACCACCCGGGCGAAACAGATCAGATCATTGAGGTCCTGCATAACCTTCCCGATAGCCGGTGGAGTGGATTAACAGTGGATACCACCACCTATGCTGCCTCGACGCTGTACGCCGCTAGCGCAGATGATCAACTCAGGACATCCCCGGTCAGCCTACCGTTTCCAAAAAAGAAACTCTGTGTCATGAGAATGCGGACTACTGCGACACTTTGACGCTGCTTATAGTGAATACAAGGCCCACTAAAACGGTAGATACAGGGAAGCCAGCAATTTCGGCTCATCCTACCACAGGAAACAGTTTCACAATGTTTCATGCCAATTAGATGGGTGACTTGTCACCATCAGGAGAGCACCATGAGAAATCTTTCAGCATTGATAGTCGCGTCTTTCCTTGCTTCCAGCCCCGTTGCGCAGGCGGACGCCAGCAAAGAACGATTCAGCAACCCGCAGGGCAGCACCAGCAGCCAAAGCAGCACAGTGACCGCCAGTACCGAAAACGACAAAACCGAAGAGAAAAAAGACCAGAAACCTGCTTGAGCCAGGGCCGGCCATCGGCCGGCTGCTATAAGTCCTGCTGATAACGCTCACGCAGGCCCGCATCAAAGGCTGCTATCTCTTGCTCAGCCAGCGTGTTGGCCCGCTTGCTGGGGTTCTGGGCAATCTGCTCCCCAAAGGAAATCCGCAGCTCTGCGTGTGCCAGATCGCGCTTCCACAGGCGACTGCGAAGCAACGCCTTGCCACAGTGAAAGAAGGCGCTCTGCACCCGCAGCCTGGTCACCACCAGCGCCTGCTGACTGTCGGAAGCCATCTGGCCATTGAGTTCGGCGTCATGAATAATCTCAGCCTCCCCCTGCACACGTAGCACCTCACTCACCCCCGGCACCATAAACAGCAGCCCAAGGCGCGAGCCCGCGAGTATATTGTCGAACGATAACGCCATGCGATTGCCCTTGCGCTCGGGAATCAGTAACTGATGCGCATCAGCCACCCGCACAAATCCCGGCGCGTCGCCCTTTGGAGACAATGAGGGGAAGCCCGCCGCATCCACCGTCGCCATGAACAACAGCGGCGACTGCTCAATGAACTCCTGCATTGCCGGATTCAAGTGATCATAAATCTTGTCCTGGGTGGCAGGGTGCGCCTCGCCCATGATCTCGCGCAGTTGCTCCATGCTGGTAATCTTCATGTCCTTTCCCCTGATTTATCTGCTGGCAAATCTGTTCGCCGACAGCTCAGCGAATACGGCAATCCCCGTGCTGTCCCACAGGACCGCGGTGATGGTCCCGCCACTCTTCGGCTGGCACGACGGTATTTACTGATGATATGGCAATCAGGCCAATAGCCAGAATCAATCACCAGCAACTTGTTGAGCCCTTTGCACTGAACTATACCCAACACACCACTCCAAACAAGGTACGGCATTGGTTAATAGCCTTCGCCTGTCACAAAAGGCAAATGCTGTCAGCGCCCACAAGGCCAGGCAGCCTGGACCAGAAAAAACAGAATGGAGACCTGATGATGTCCGAGCAAAAACCCAAACCAACCACGACCGATGCCGGTATTCCGGTATCCAGTGATGAACATTCACTGACTATCGGCCCGAACGGCCCCATATTGCTGCACGACCACTATCTGATTGAACAGATGGCCCAGTTCAACCGTGAGCGTATTCCCGAGCGGCAGCCGCATGCCAAGGGCGGCGGCGGCTTTGGTCATTTCCAGGTGACCCACGATATCAGCGCCTATACCAAGGCAGCAGTGTTTCAGCCTGGCACTCATACCGATGTGCTCATGCGCTTTTCAACCGTCGCAGGTGAACGCGGCAGCCCGGATACCTGGCGCGACCCACGCGGCTTCGCGGTCAAGTTCTACACCAGCCAGGGCAACTACGACATGGTCGGCAATAACACGCCGGTCTTCTTCGTTCGTGATCCGATGAAGTTTCAGCATTTCATTCGCTCGCAAAAGCGCCGCGCCGATACCAACCTGCGTGATCACGATATGCAGTGGGACTTCTGGTCACTGTCGCCGGAATCGGCGCATCAGGTCACCTGGCTGATGGGTGATCGCGGCATACCCAAGACCTGGCGACACATGAACGGCTACAGCAGCCATACCTACATGTGGGTGAATGCCCAGGGCGAGAAGTTCTGGGTCAAGTATCACTTCAAGACCGACCAGGGCATCGAGTGCCTGACCCAGGAAGAGGCTGATAAATTGGCAGGCGAAGACGCCGACTATCACACCCGTGACCTTTACGAGGCGCTGAAGAACGGCGATCACCCGAGCTGGACCTTGCATGTACAGATCATGCCGTTCGCCGATGCTGAAAACTATCGCTTCAACCCCTTCGACCTGACCAAGGTCTGGCCGCACGGGGACTACCCATTGATACCGGTCGGCAAGCTGACACTGGACCGCAACCCTACCGATTACCACACCGAAATCGAACAGGCTGCCTTCGAGCCCAACAACCTGGTGCCGGGCATTGGTATCAGTCCTGACAAGATGCTGCTGGGCAGGGTGTTTGCCTACGCTGATGCACACCGAGCGCGCCTCGGGGTCAACTACAAGCAGATTCCGGTCAACCGCCCGCAATCGCCGGTAAACAGCTACAGCAAAGACGGCGCCATGCGCATGGACAACGTCACAGATCCAGTCTATGCGCCCAACTCCAAGGGCGGCCCGGCAGCCGATCCAACCCTTAACCCGCCGGTAGATGTTTGGAGCACCAGTGGCGAGATGGTGCGCAAGGCCTATACCCTGCACGCCGAAGACGATGATTTCGGCCAACCCGGCACCATGGTGCGCGAGGTGCTGGATGACGCCGCACGCGAGCGTTTGGTAAATAACGTGGTGGGTCACCTCAGTGCGGGTGTAACGGAGCCGGTACTGGAGCGGGCGCTGCAATACTGGCGCAACATCGACCAGGAGATTGGCGAGCGCATCGCCAAGGGCATGAAGGGCGGCTAGAAGCCTGACGCTGTTCAATTGAGGCACCCCACTGAGGACGGTCGTATATGGTCTCCTCCCTCATTGCAAGGCCTCCAGTTTTTGATAACAAGAGCAGGTTGTCTGTCGTATA
>NZ_JBALWW010000021.1:0-59950 GCF_036961105.1 Halopseudomonas sp.
GGTTTCAGTAGATGTTTAGCATCTATCCCTTGGCGCATCGACGCCGTAGAAGGGAGAGGGAGGAGACCATCTCATCGGGTTACACCCGGCCAGCGATGGTGCGGCTGACGCCCTTGGTCGAGATGTAACGCGACCGCCCAGCCGGCCGCTGTCTCTGCGCTAACCCTCAGCGCTGCATGGCGGCCGCCAAACCCTGCGTCAGCGCCAGCGCAGCGGTTTCGCCGCCCTTGTGCATCGCCTCAACCAGCGCCGAGCCCACCACCACGCCATTGGCTGTACGAGCAAACGCCGCCGCCTGCTCGGGCGTACGTACGCCAAAGCCCACACAGATCGGCAGCGTGCTTTGCTGACGAATGGCAGCCAGCGCAGCATCTACCACGGCGTTGTCCGCCTGCCCCACACCGGTCACCCCATTGAGCGATACGTAGTAGAGAAAGCCGCTGGCCTGGGCCAGCACCCGGGGCAGGCGCTGGGTATCGGTGGTCGGGCTGGCCATGCGGATCATCTCGATACCCAGGTCACGCGCCATCGGGCCCAGCTCGTTGTCGTGCTCGGCCGGCAGGTCGACGATCAGCAAGCCGTCGACACCGGCGGCGTGGGCATCATTCAGAAAGGCTTCAGCGCCGTAACGGTGAATGGGGTTGTAGTAACCCATCAGCACCAGCGGCGTGGTCTGATCACCAGCGCGAAACGCGCGCACCATCTCCAGCGTCTTGCGCTGCGTCTGGCCGGCATCCAGTGCGCGCACCGCGGCCGCCTGGATGGTCGGGCCGTCGGCCATCGGGTCGCTGAAGGGCATGCCCAGCTCGATAATGTCGGCGCCCGCGCCCGGCAATTGCTGCAGCAGCGAGAGGCTGGCGTCATAGCCCGGGTCGCCGCCGCAGATGTAGGTCACCAGAGCGGCGCGATTCTGCTCGGCGCAGGTGGCAAAGCGTTGTTGCAGACGGTTGCTCATGCTTGTTCCTCCATCAGGCGCAGCACGGTGGGCATGTCCTTGTCGCCACGGCCGGACAGGCAGACCACCATCAGGTGATCACTGGGCAGGGTCGGCGCGCGGCGCGCTACTTCCGCCAGCGCGTGGGCAGTCTCCAGCGCAGGGATAATGCCTTCCATACGGCAGCAGTTGTGGAAGGCGTCGAGTGCCTCTTGGTCGGTCACGGCCACATATTCCACGCGGTTCACCTCATGCAACCAGGCGTGCTCTGGCCCGATGCCGGGGTAATCCAGGCCAGCGGAGACCGAATGCGCATCGGTAATCTGGCCATCTTCATCCTGCAGCAGATAGGTGCGGTTGCCGTGCAGTACGCCGGGTACGCCGCCCTTCAGGCTGGCCGCGTGCTTGCCGCTGTCCAGGCCGTGGCCGGCGGCTTCCACACCGACCATCTGCACCTCGGGGTAGTCGAGGAAATGATGGAACAGCCCTATGGCATTGGAGCCGCCACCGATGCAGGCCACCAGGCTGTCGGGCAGGCGGCCTTCGCGCTCCAGCATCTGGCCGTGCGTCTCGCGGCCGATGATCGCCTGAAAGTCTCGCACCAGCGTCGGATAGGGATGCGGGCCGGCCACAGTGCCAATCATGTAGAAGGTGTTGTCGACATTGGTCACCCAGTCGCGCAGCGCCTCATTCATCGCATCCTTGAGGGTGCCGGTCCCCGAGGTGACGGGCACGATCTCGGCGCCCAGCAAGCGCATGCGGGCCACGTTGTCACGCTGGCGCTCAATGTCGGTGGCGCCCATGTAGACCACACACTGCAGGCCAAAGCGCGCGCACACGGTGGCCGTGGCCACGCCGTGCATGCCGGCGCCGGTCTCGGCGATGATGCGGCTCTTGCCCATGCGCCGGGCCAGCAGGGCCTGGCCGATGCAATTGTTGATCTTGTGCGCGCCGGTGTGGTTCAGCTCTTCGCGCTTGAAGAAGATCTTCGCCCCGCCGTACTGCTCGGTCAGGCGCTCGGCGAAATACAGCGGGCTGGGCCGGCCGACAAACTCGGCGTTGAAGCGGTCCAGCTCGGCGATAAAGGCCGGCTCGCTGCGCGCAGTGTTATAAGCCTGCTCCAGCTCCAGAATCAGCGGCATCAGGGTTTCGGCAACAAAGCGCCCGCCGAACTGGCCAAACTGGCCCAGGGCGTCGGCATCGCGGCGGTATTTCTCTTGGCTAAGGGACATTTGCACCTCCAGATTGATGTCGCCACATTAGGGCAGGCGCGCGCCGAAAAAAATCGATATGATGGCCGCAACCTGTGAGAAAAAGTGACATGTCAATGGCCCGAGACCTGCCCTCGCTTAACGCCCTCAAAGCCTTTGAAGTCGCCGCCCGGCTGGAAAGTGTGAGCCAGGCGGCGGACGAACTGAGCGTGACCCACGGCGCAGTCAGCCGCCAGATACGGCAGCTCGAAGAGGAGCTGGGCGTGGCCCTGTTCGACAAACAGGGGCGCGGCATACAGCTCACCGCCGCCGGGCGACAGCTGCGTGACGCCTGCCGCGATGCCTTTGGCAGCTTGCGTGAGGTTTGCGCCAATATACGCCAGACCGAGCAGCAGGCGCCCTTTCTGCTCGCCTGCCCCGGCAGCCTGCTGGCGCGCTGGTTTATCCCACGGCTGGATCGGCTGAACCGTGAGTTGCCGGCACTTAACCTGCACCTGTCGGCCAGCGAGGGTGAGCTGGACCCTCGGCGTGCCGGCGTGAGCGCCACGCTGCTGTTCGCCGCGCCGCCCTGGCCGGCCGACATGCAGGTGTACCCACTGCGCCGCGAGCGCATTGGCCCGGTATTCAGCCCCAACTACCGTAGCGCGGCGAACTTGCAGGGCCAGCCGCCGAGCGCCCTGCTGGACGAGAGCCTGCTGCATACGCACTCGCGCACCCAGGCCTGGAGTGACTGGGCCCGGCTGCAGCAGCTCGATCCCGCACAATTATGCCAGGGCCAGGGCTTCGAGCATCTGTACTACCTGCTGGAAGCTGCGCTCTCGGGCCTGGGCGTAGCCATAGCGCCGCAGCTGCTGGTGGCCGATGACATTGCTGCCGGCCGCTTGCTGGCACCCTGGGGTTTTGTCGAGACGCAGCACCAGCTCGGCCTCTGGGTGCCGGCGCGCCAGCCGCAAGGCCCGGCGCAGCAACTGGCCGAGTGGCTGAGCGTGCAGATGCGCGAGCCAAGCGCATGAGAGCCCTCGCCTTGCTGTTGCTGATCGGACTCACCACCGGCTGCAGCTCGCTGAGCTATCTGCACCACAGCTGGCAGGGCCAGCGCGATCTGCTGGCGCGCGCCAAGCCGCTCGAGCAGGTGCTGCAGGACCCGGCCACCGACCCGCAGTTGGCCACGCGGCTGCGTCACGCGCAGCAGATCAGAGCCTTTGCCAGCGCCCATCTGCTGCTGCCGGATAACGCCAGCTACACCCGTTATGCCGACCTGCAGCGGCCCTATGCCCTGTGGAATCTGTTTGTCGCCGAGCCGCTGTCGATGGAGGCCGTGCCCCATTGTTATCCCTTCTTTGGTTGCATCGCCTACAAAGGTTACTTCGACCAGGCCAGTGCTGAGACCGCCGCCGAGCACTGGCGCGCCAAGGGCATGGAGGTGTATGTCGCCGGCATCCCCGCCTACTCGACGCTCGGCTGGTACGACGACCCGCTGCTCAACTCCATGCTGCACTGGAATGACGACTACCTCGCCGAGTTGCTGTTTCACGAGCTGGCGCATCAGCAGTACTACGTAAAGGACGACACCGCCTTCAATGAGTCCTTCGCCAGCTTCGTGGGCCAGCAGGGCCTGCGCCAATGGCGTGCCGCGCAGGGGCTGGGTGCGCTGCAAAGCGATCCGCGTGCGCTGGAGCGCGAGTTTGTGCAACTGCTGATGCAGGCGCGCGAACAGCTGGTGCAGTTGTACGCCAGTGATCTGGCCGATGCAGACAAGCTCGCCGGCAAGGCGGCGGTCTTTGCGCAGCTGCGTGATGATTATCAAGCCTGGCGCAATGCCCACTGGCAGGGCGCCGGCCCCTACGATCATTGGTTTGCTGGCGAGCTTAACAACGCTCGATTGCTGCCCTTTGGCCTTTACGATCAGTGGGTGCCGGCCTTCGCGCAGCTGTACGCGCAAAGCAGCGGCTGGGCCGACTTTTACCGCCGGGTGGCAGAACTGGGTGAGCTGGCGCCGGCCCAGCGCAGCGCGGCCTTGCGGCAGCTGCTGGCCGCGCCGCCACTCTGAGCCGCGCGCCCCGGCCGCAGCCCGCGCTACCGAATGGTTGTATTTTCACCGCCAGGCAAAACTGTTTAGCTAATACCCCGGTATTTCTGTGGTCACAGGCAGACAAGCTGTCTTGCAGCCATAACCTCTTTCCAGAATCAGGAGACGCATATGAAAGCAGTTGCCTACACCGAGGCCGGCGGCCTTGAGCGCGATAACGCGCTGATCGATATCGAACTGGACAAGCCCCAACCCGGCCCGCGCGACCTGCTGGTAAAAGTCGCGGCCATCTCGGTGAATCCGGTGGATACCAAGATCCGCAAGAAGCGCCCGGCCAGCGCCGACGAGCCGCAGGTAATCGGCTGGGACGCGGTGGGTGAGGTGGTTGAAGCCGGCGCCGAGGTGCAAGGCTTCAGCGTGGGCGATCGGGTGTTCTATGCTGGCGCCCTGGACCGTCCCGGCAGCAACGCCGAATACCAACTGGTGGACGAGCGCCTGGTCGGCATCGCCCCGACCGAACTCAGCGATGCCGAGGCGGCAGCCCTGCCACTCACGGCCATCACCGCCTGGGAGCTGTTGTTCGACCGACTCGGCGTTTCCGAGGGCGGTGGCGCCGGGCAGACGCTGCTGGTGGTTGGCGCTGCCGGCGGCGTCGGCTCGATGCTGGTGCAACTGGCGCGGCACCTCACCGACCTCACCGTGGTGGGCACCGCCTCGCGCGAAGAAAGCGTGGAATGGGCCAAGAGCCTGGGCGCACAGCATGTGATCGACCACAGCAAACCCCTGCTGGCGCAGTTGCAGGCCCTGGGCATTGAGAGCGTCGAGCTGATCGCCTCCCTCACCCACACCAAGGAGCACTACCCGCAGCACATCGAGTGCATCGCGCCGCAGGGCAAGCTGGCGGTGATCGACGACTTCGACGCGCTGGACATCACCCAACTGAAAAGCAAGAGCGCCTCCTTCCACTGGGAGTTCATGTTTGCCCGCAGTCTGTACCAGACGGCCGACATGGCCGAGCAGGGCAAGCTGCTGAACCGGGTTGCCGAGCTCATGGATGCCAGTGCGTTGCGCACCACTCTGGGGGAGCATTTTGGCACCATCAATGCGGCCAATCTGATGCGGGCGCATGCGTTGCTGGAGAGTGGTAAGTCGCGGGGCAAGTTGGTGCTGGAAGGGTTCTGAGCCCGGCCCGATAGGCTCGCACCGCCATTACCAGATTGTTCCCACGCTCCGCGTGGGAATGCAGCTCTGGACGCTCCGCGTCCATCACGTGCGCATGCTCAACCACGCAGCAGATTGGCATGATCCGCCTTTCGCCCTGATGGCGAGTCAGGGGAAATGCTTGGCCATTTCCCCCGACACCCCCTAGGCCACCCCAACTGCACGGCCCTTCGGGTTCGCTGCGTTGCTCGGTCTGGCGGGGACACTTGCAAACTCGCTTCGCTCAGACACCGCAAGCGTCTATTTCCCGCCAGCTCTGCGCTACTCGCCCGCGCAGACGGGGATTCGTAAGTCCGTGCAATGGTCATGTCCTGCGTCTGACCTACTCACGCTCAGCCCGATCGTTCCCACGCTCCAGCGTGGGAACGCAGCCTCGGACGCTCTGCGTCCATCTCACCCGCCTCAGCACAGCCACCCGCAGCTAGCAGCTTGCGCCCATCCCGCCCGACTGCTAGCCTTCCCTACGTTGCAACCACTCTTCACATGAGTCGCATGATGAACCATCACTTGAGCACCGCTGTTGTTGCCTGCGCCCCTCCCGGCGTGGTGTTCGCGTGCTCGCAGGCGGTGGTTCTGTCACCTCCAGGCGCCCCGCCGCGGGTTGCTGCTGTTGCTGCAGCGCCACCACGCGCGCGCTGAAACACCAAAACATCCTTTTTCCGTTCTTCGGCTGGTCTCCCTCTAACGGGCATTCACGCCGGGAACCTGTGTTTTGACAGGTGATTGTCATGCTATTCAAACAACTGAACTGGGCCGCTATCGGCCCGACCGTGCTCTTTGTGCTGCTCTGGAGTGCGGGCGCGATCTTCTCCAAATGGGGGCTGGAACACGCCTCGGCCTTTGCCTTTCTGCTGCTGCGCTTTGCGCTTGCCTGCGTGGCCCTGGGCCTGCTGGCGCTGTACCGTCGGCGCTGGTGGCCGCAATCCGGCACCCGCCGGCAGGTGGCGCTGGTGGGTGTGCTGATGACCGGCGGCTACACCATCTTCTACCTGCTCTCCCTCGATGCCGGCCTCACGCCGGGCGTGCTGGCGACCGTGCTGGGTGTGCAGCCGATCCTCACCTTGATGCTGCTGGAGCGGCGCGCCAGCTTGCTGCGTGTGCTTGGGTTGGTGATAGCCCTGGGCGGGCTGACGCTGGTGGTGCTCGATAGTTTGCTGGCGGC
This sequence comes from Halopseudomonas sp., assembly GCF_036961105.1. Lineage (GTDB taxonomy): Bacteria > Pseudomonadota > Gammaproteobacteria > Pseudomonadales > Pseudomonadaceae > Halopseudomonas. Next base: position 6,558 of record NZ_JBALWW010000021.1, read on the forward strand.
GCGCTTTACCCTGCTGGGCATTGGTCTGTCGCTGGCAGCGCTGCTGTGCATCACTCTGGGTTCGATCTTCCAGAAGGGCATTCAGCAATCGCCCATGGATGTGCTGCCGTTGCAATACGCCATCGGTCTGTTGATGTGCGCACTGGTTGCTCCCTTTCAGCCGTTCGAGGTGGGGTGGACGGTGGGCTTTGTTGTGCCGCTGCTCTACATGGGCGTGTTGATTTCAGTCGGTGCGACCCTGCTGCTGTATCGGCTGATTCGGATGGGCAATCTGGTGAATGTGACCAGTCTGTTTTATCTGATGCCGGGGTGTACGGCGTTGTTGGATTATCTGTTTTTGGGTAATCGGATGGCAGCGTTGAGTCTGTGGGGGATGGGGGCGATTGTGTTGGGGTTGGTGTTGGTGTTTCGGCAGAAGGCCTGAGCCTTCCTCTGATCGTTCCCACGCTCCGCGTGGGAATGTAGCCCCGGACGCTCCGCGTCCATCACGTGCGCATGCTCAACCACGCAGCAGGTTGGCATGATTCGTCTTTCGCCTTGATGGCGAGTCAGGGGAAATGCTTGGCCATTTCCCCCGACACCCCCTAGGCCACCCCAACTGCACGGCCCTTCGGGTTCGCTGCGTTGCTCGGTCTGGCGGGGCCCTGCGGAACTCGCTTCGCTCAGACAGTCCTCGAGCTTTTTCCCGCCCGCCCTGCGCTACTCGCCCGTGCAGAAGGGGATTGGGTCCGTGCATTCTGCTATTTGTACGCCCCCCCCTGAAGCAGCCGATACCTCTTTGCGGGCCGCAAATACCGCCAGTGGAACAAGGTTGGCAGCGCAAAAACTGTAGCAGTATGCTATCAACTACACTCTGGATAGCGCCTCACTACCACCAGCTGCGGGCTTGAATACCTAATGCATTCGATATAACACGTAGACATGAGCAGAGATAGAACATGGAAGGCATTGATATGTACGAGACGTCTTGTTAGACGTGCATCAATCCCAAAGCGTGCGATGTAGAAGCTTTCGATTTAATCAATGTTAGGCCTACCAAGCTTTGAGCTGAGTTAAAAGGAACGTATGGCGACAAACAAAAACCAGCACTATGTCCCAAGATGCTACTTGAAGGCGTTTACGTATAATTCGGAAGGTAAAGCTATTAATGTTTTTAATCTTGATAGAAGCAAATGCATACCCATGGCACCAGTTAAGAACCAATGCTCTAGAGACTATTTTTATGGGAATAATGAAAAATTAGAAAGTGCCATTCAGTTTGTCGAGCAAGCCTATGCATCTACATCAAGTGAATTGCTGGAATTCCCCCAAGCATTTAATAAAAAGCATGAGATTGTTTTAAAACGATTTTGGCTTCTTCAATACTTAAGAACCGAAGCATCGTCTAGGCGGTCAGTCGAAATGTCAAATGGCATTGGTGAGGCAGCAGGTATTAGTGCGGAAGAGTATAACCTCGGCATCAAAGAAGCCGTTCTAATAGCAATGAAAACCTATGCCGAATGTATGAGCATCATTGATGATTTAAAAGTATGCTTGGTGCTTAATAAAACAGAGTGCCCTTTCATATCTTCAGATGACCCTGCTGTTCTATCAAATAAATGGCATTTAAATGATCCGAGAACTAAATTTAAATCATTTGGTTTGAGATCGTCGGGGAATCTATTATTTCTACCCCTCAGTCCAAAGTTATTATGCCTGCTATATGATGGCGGCGTTTATAGTGTCAGCCATAAAAATGGCCTAGCGAGTATTTCAAAAAAAGATGATGTAAAGAGTTTCAATGAACATCAAATTCTAAATTGTAGGGCTAATGTTTATCTCAAAGACATAGAGCACGAAGTATTTGTTGTTGAATCTATAGCTGAATGTAGAGACAATAGACTTGTCGAAAGGCATCGAACGACCTATGCAGTTCTGGAGTCTTCAAATGGGGATTATTCACGCTATGTCGTAATTGATCCCACGGTTGCAGAAGAGCATGAAAAAGCAATAATACACTCGGAAACGATGCATTATCATCCTACATCGTGGCCTATTGTCATTAAATGGCGCAATAAAGGCACTGTATACACTAACGGAACAGGCGTAGGTTACGTAAGGAAGCATCATGCAGTCAGCGAGTTAGAGCGCTTCTATAAGGAGCCTGTAAGGCAAAATAGGCCGCGAGCCTAACAAGCGCATGTTCTCGGACTGGCTATCCGCTGCGCTCCAATCCAGCCGTAAATTCGGGCGTTAGCTACCAGTATGAAAACGAAAGACTTTAAAGCCGCTCACACAATTGACTCACTCACTGGAGAAGTAAGTCGTACTTATACGCACAAAGGAAAACAGTGTAAAGCCATCCCGCTGTCATCCAAGCTGTGCAATCAACTTGCTGGATATACACTCATAGAAAAGGACTTGAGAAGCGCACTAATCTGGCTAGATGAAATAGAAAAGCGCCACAATGAGTCTCCAAAAGACCCAAGTCATAGATTTGGGTACGGAACCAACAGAGAAAATTACACCATTATTAAAGGGCTTTTTGTTGCACTTCTAACATTTTATGGAAAGTGCTTCACAAAATGTGAGGGCCGCCCTGTTAAGCTTGAAAAGCACAACTAGACGCCAGCAACCATGAGACTCACGACGAGCTAATTACCTATCGACACAACTTTGCCGCGCATAGTGGTTCCGAAAGGGTGGAGCAAGTAGAAGTTGTACTCGTACACCCGCAAAAATTGACCTCTGAACTTCCGCTAATGATATTCATAGAACTTCAACAGCCAGATTTACTAGTCTCTGAAGATTCAGGTGCAAGTATCAGAGGAACCATAGAAAACGCGAGAGCAGTCGCAAATAAAAAAATTGAAAAACTATCAAAAAAAATCCTCAATGAGGAAGTCATACCAAACGCCAAATCACTTATTCTGGGCGAAATTGGGGTCATATGAGCATTTAATCGTGGTTTTCCACCGATTTTTACTCACTACAGATCACACTGATCGCTTCCCGCTTCCCGCTTCCCGCTTCCCGCTTCCCGCTTCCCGCTTCCCGCTTGACTCTCCAGCGTCTTCCGGCTTACCTTTACGTTAACGTAAAGCAGTCACAAAAGACGACCCATGACCCAGACCTACAGCATTTCTGACCTGGCCCGCGAGCTGGATATCACCACGCGGGCGATTCGTTTTTATGAGGAGCAGGACATGCTCTGCCCTGAGCGGCGTGGGCTGGAGCGGGTTTATAGCGCGCGGGACAAGGTCACGCTGAAGCTGATTTTGCGTGGTAAGCGCATTGGCTTTTCGCTGGCGGAGTGCAAGGAGTTGATCGAGCTGTACGACCCCTCTCACGGCAACCGCAAGCAGCTGGAAACCTTTATGGACAAGATTGCCCAGCGCCGTGCGCAGCTGGCGCAGCAGTTGCTCGATATTGAACAGATGCAGATTGAACTGGATACCGCCGAGGAGCGGTGCCGCACGGCGTTGGCGCAGACGCTCTGATCCGCTGCCAACCAAACGTCTACTGAATAAAAATAACTAGCAGGTGGAATCATGCATTATCCGTCGCTCAACTTCGGTCTTGGCGAGACCATCGAGATGCTTCGTGATCAGACGCGCAATCTGGTCAACGCCGAGCTGGCGCCGCGTGCGGCGGAGATCGACCGGGACAACCAGTTCCCGCAGGACATGTGGCGGCGCTTTGGCGACATGGGGCTGCTGGGCATTACCGTGCCGGAGGAGTATGGCGGCTCGGGGCTGGGGTATCTGGCGCATGTGGTGGCGATGGAGGAGATCAGCCGGGGTTCTGCTTCGGTGGGGCTATCTTACGGGGCGCATTCCAACCTCTGTGTGAATCAGATCAACCGCAACGGCACGCCGGAGCAGAAGGCCAAATACCTGCCCAAACTGATCAGCGGTGAGCATATCGGTGCGCTGGCGATGAGTGAGCCGAATGCGGGCTCGGATGTGGTCAGCATGAAGCTGCGCGCCGATAAGCGCGGCGATCATTACCTGCTCAACGGCAGCAAGATGTGGATCACCAACGGGCCAGACGCCAACGTCTACGTGATCTACGCCAAGACCGAGCCGGACAAGGGCGCGCACGGCATGACGGCCTTTATCGTCGAGCGCGACTGGGCCGGGTTCTCACGCAGCCCCAAGCTCGACAAGCTGGGCATGCGCGGTTCCAACACCTGCGAGCTGGTGTTCGATAACGTCGAGGTGCCGGCGGAGAACATCCTCGGGCAGTACAACGGCGGCGTGAAGGTGCTGATGAGCGGGCTGGATTATGAGCGCGTGGTGCTCTCCGGCGGCCCGACCGGCATCATGCAGAGCTGCATGGATGTGGTGGTGCCCTATATTCACGACCGCCAGCAGTTTGGCCAGAGCATCGGCGAGTTTCAGCTGATCCAGGGCAAAGTGGCGGATATGTACACCCAGCTGAACGCCAGCCGCGCCTATCTGTATGCCGTGGCGCAGGCCTGCGACCGGGGCGAAACCACCCGCAAGGACGCCGCCGGTGTCATCCTCTACACCGCCGAAGCGGCCACCCGCATGGCGCTGGATGCCATCCAGATTCTCGGCGGCAATGGTTACATCAACGATTACCCCACCGGCCGACTGTTGCGTGATGCCAAGCTGTACGAGATTGGTGCGGGCACCAGCGAGATTCGCCGCATGTTGATTGGGCGGGAGTTGTTTAATGAGACGCGGTGAAGCAGCGGCAAGCTGCAAGCTGCAAGCGGCAAGCCAACCCCGGCCACTTCACGGTTTTTACCCGACGAGAGTCCAACGCTTACCATGGTTCCGAGCCCAGAACGTTGATGCAGCTCCGAGCAGCTTGCAGCTTGTAGCTTGCGGCTTGCCGCTGCGCAGGGAGCGCGTCCGATGAGCGTCCTACAAACCCAAATCAACCCCACCTCCCCAGAATACGCTGCCAACGCCGACGCCATGCGCTCCCTGGTCACCGACCTGCAAAGCCTGCTGGCAGGCATTACCCAGGGCGGCGGCGAGAAGGCACAGGCGCGGCATCTGGCGCGGGGCAAGTTGCTGCCGCGCGAGCGGGTGGATGCGTTGCTGGATGCCGGCTCGCCCTTTCTGGAAATCGGCCAGCTGGCGGCGCATGAGGTGTATGGCGAGTCGGTCCCGGCGGCGGGCGTGATTGCCGGTATCGGTCGGGTCGAGGGCGTGGAGTGCATGATCGTCGCCAACGATGCCACGGTGAAGGGCGGCTCCTATTACCCGCTGAGCGTAAAGAAGCACCTGCGCGCGCAGACCATTGCGCAGCAGAACCGCCTGCCCTGTATTTATCTGGTGGATTCCGGCGGTGCCAACCTGCCGCGTCAGGACGAGGTGTTCCCGGACCGCGAGCATTTTGGCCGCATCTTTTTCAATCAGGCCAACATGAGCGCGCAGGGCATCCCGCAGATCGCCGTGGTGATGGGCTCCTGCACTGCCGGTGGCGCTTACGTACCGGCGATGGCGGATGAAGCCATCATGGTGCGCGAGCAGGCGACCATCTTTCTCGCCGGGCCGCCGCTGGTGAAGGCCGCCACCGGTGAGCTGGTCAGCGCCGAGGCCTTGGGCGGTGCCGATGTGCACTGCCGCACTTCGGGCGTGGCCGACCATTATGCCGAGAACGACGAGCACGCCCTGGCGCTGGCGCGGCGCAGCATCGCCAACCTGAACTGGCGCAAGCAGGGCGAGCTGAACGCCCGCGCGCCCATCGCGCCGCGTTACCCGGTGGACGAGCTGTACGGCATTGTGCCGGCTGATGCCAAGCAACCCTTCGACGTGCGCGAGGTGATCGCCCGCCTGGTGGATGACAGCGCCTTTGATGAATTCAAGGCGTTGTATGGCACCACCCTGGTCTGTGGCTTTGCGCATTTGCACGGTTATCCGGTGGCGATTCTGGCCAATAACGGCATCCTGTTTGCCGAGTCGGCGCAGAAGGGCGCGCACTTTATCGAGCTGGCCTGCCAGCGCGGCATTCCGCTGCTGTTTCTGCAGAACATCACCGGTTTCATGGTCGGCAAGAAGTACGAGGAAGGCGGCATCGCCAAGCACGGCGCCAAGCTGGTCACCGCCGTGGCCTGCGCGCGGGTGCCCAAATTCACAGTGATCATCGGCGGCAGCTTTGGCGCCGGCAATTACGGCATGTGTGGCCGCGCCTATGACCCGCGCTTTCTGTGGATGTGGCCGAACGCGCGTATTTCGGTGATGGGTGCAGAGCAAGCTGCTGGCGTGCTGGTGCAGGTCAAGCAGGAGCAGGCCGAGCGCAGCGGCGAGACCTTCAGCGCCGAGCAGGCCGACGCCCTGCGCCAGCCGATCCTCGACCAGTACGAACAACAGGGCCACCCCTACTATTCCAGCGCGCGGCTCTGGGACGACGGCGTGATCGACCCGGCGCAGACGAGGGATGTGCTGGGGTTGGCGATTTCGGCGGCCCTCAATGCGCCGATTGAAGCTACACGCTTTGGGGTGTTTCGGATGTAGTGGCGCGCAACGCGCGCCAGCTGGAAGCCTGAAGCTAGAAGCTGGAAGTAGTCCGCGCGATGCGGGGGTGTTAGGTGTTTTGGCATGCATCGCAGTTGTAAACCGACGTATAGCTCAACCGCTGCACGAGCTGCTTCCAGCTTCTAGCTTCCAGCCCGGCCGCCGCACAGAAACAAGCCGCCGTGTGAAAACCGGCTCCCATCGAGAAGAACAACATGAACAGTTACCAGACAGTCGAACTCGAGTTCACCAAAGAAGGCGTAGCCACCCTATGGCTAAACCGGCCGGAGAAAAACAACGCCTTCAACGCCCTGATGATCAGCGAGCTGCTGCAGGCGCTGGATGTGGTGGCGGCGGATGATTCGGTGCGTTTCATGCTGCTGCGCGGGCGCGGCAAGCACTTTTCCGCCGGGGCGGATCTGGAGTGGATGCGCGACTGCGCGGCGCTGGATTACAACGCCAACCTGAATGACGCCCGCGAGCTGGCGCAGCTGATGGCCAGTCTGGCGCAGCTCAAGGTGCCGACGCTGGCGGTGGTGCAGGGCGCGGCCTTTGGCGGGGCGCTGGGGCTGATCAGTTGCTGCGATATGGCGATTGGCGCGGTGGATGCGACCTTCTGCCTGTCCGAGGTACGCATAGGCCTGCTGCCAGCGGTGATCAGCCCCTACGTAGTGCAGGCCATCGGCGCCCGCGCGGCGCGGCGCTACACCCTGACTGCGGAGCGTTTCGATGGCCGTCAGGCACAGCAGCTCGGCCTGCTGGCCGAATGCTATCCGGCGGCCGAGTTGGACGAGCAATTGCAGCGCTGGATCGCGCAGCTGCTGCAGAACGGCCCGCAGGCCATGAGGGCCAGCAAGGCACTGCTGCAGGAGGTGGGCCTGGGCGCCATGAGCACGCCGCTGCGCCGCTACACCGAGGCCGCCATTGCGCGTATTCGCGTCAGCCCCGAGGGACAGGAAGGGCTCAACGCCTTCCTGCAGAAACGCGACCCGGCCTGGGTGCCGACCAAGCCCTGAGCCCTTACAACCACCATGGATATTTCTATGATCGACTCCCTGCTGATCGCCAACCGTGGCGAAATCGCCTGCCGCATCATGCGTACCGCCCGCGAGCTGGGCATCCGCACGGTGGCGGTACACAGTGACACCGACCGCAACGCCCGCCATGTGCGTGAAGCCGATACGGCGGTGAATCTGGGTGGCGCCAAACCGGCCGACAGCTACCTGCGCATCGAGGCGCTGATCACCGCCGCGCAACAGAGCGGCGCCCAGGCGGTGCATCCCGGCTACGGCTTTCTCTCGGAGAATGCCGACTTTGCCCGCGCCTGTGAGGAAGCCGGCCTGATCTTCGTCGGCCCGCCGGCCAGCGCCATCGATGCCATGGGCAGCAAATCGGCGGCCAAGGCGCTGATGCAGCAGGCCGGTGTGCCGCTGGTGCCGGGGTATCACGGTGAGGATCAGCAGCTGGATACCTTCGCCCGTGCCGCCGAGGCCGCCGGATATCCGGTGCTGCTCAAGGCCAGTGCCGGTGGCGGTGGCAAGGGCATGAAGGTGGTTGAGGCCCCGGCCGAGCTGGCCGACGCCCTGGCCTCGGCGCAGCGCGAAGCCAAGGCGGCCTTTGGCGATACGCGCATGCTGCTGGAAAAGTACGTGCTGCAGCCGCGCCACGTGGAGATTCAGGTGTTTGCCGATAGCCAGGGCAACGCGGTCTATCTGCATGAGCGCGACTGCTCGATTCAGCGCCGTTATCAGAAGGTGGTGGAAGAGGCCCCGGCGCCGGGCCTGTCGGCCGAGCTGCGCCAGCGCATGGGCGAGGCGGCAGTCAAGGCGGCGCAGGCGATTGGCTATGTGGGCGCCGGCACCGTGGAGTTTCTGCTGGATGCACGCGGCGACTTCTTCTTCATGGAGATGAATACCCGGCTTCAGGTCGAGCATCCGGTAACCGAGGCCATCACCGGACAGGATCTGGTTGCCTGGCAGCTGCGCGTGGCGGCCGGTCAGCCGCTGCCGCTGACCCAGGCGCAGATTCCGCTGCAGGGCCATGCCATCGAGGTGCGCCTCTACGCCGAAGATCCGGAGCAGGACTTTCTGCCCGCCAGCGGCCACCTGACGCTTTACCGCGAACCCGCTGCCGGCCCCGGCCGCCGGGTCGACAGCGGCGTGAGCGAAGGCGACAGCGTGTCACCCTTTTACGACCCCATGCTGGCCAAACTGATCGCTTGGGGCGAGGACCGCGAGACCTCGCGTTTGCGCCTGCTGGCCATGCTGAATGAACAACTGGTCGGTGGCCTGCGCAGCAACCTGCCCTTTCTCAAACGCGTGCTGGCGCACCCTGCCTTTGCCGCTGCCGAGCTGGATACCGGTTTTATCGCCCGGCATGCCGAGGCCTTGTTGCCGCCGCCCTCCGAGTTACCAGCCGCCTTCTGGGCGCTGGCCGGCCGTGCCTGGTTACTGACCGAGCCGACGACTGCGCGTAGCGATGATCCGCATTCGCCGTGGGCTGCCAATAACGGCCTGCGCCTCGGTTTGCCGAGCGCCCAGACACTGCACCTTTGCTGCGAGCAGGAGACCCGGCGCGCGTTGCCAGCAGAGGACGCGGTGCTGCAGGGCGAGCAACTACTATGGCAAGGCCAGCGCTACCCACTGCAGCGCCGTGGCGAACGGCTGTTTCTGGGTTGGGGTGGGCAACTGCGTGAACTGACCTGTGTTGATCCGATCAGCGCTGCGCAACGTGCGCAGGCGCCGCAGGGAGGTCTGACCGCGCCCATGAACGGCAGTATTGTGCGCGTCGCGGTGAAACCGGGCGACAAGGTGGCGGCCGGCGCCTTGCTGGTGGTGCTAGAGGCGATGAAAATGGAGCACAGTATTCGTGCCCCGTATGCGGGTGAAGTCATCGCGCTGGGTTGCGCCGAAGGTGATCTGGTTGAGGAAGGCCGGATGCTGCTCGAGCTGCAGCAAGAGGAGATTCCGGAATGACAATGCCACAACAGGTTCGCCTGGTTGAAGTCGGCCCGCGCGACGGCCTGCAGAACGAGAAACAGCCGATCAGCGTGGCCGACAAGGTACGCCTGGTCGATGACCTCAGCGCCGCCGGCTTGGGTTATATCGAAGTTGGCAGCTTTGTCTCGCCCAAGTGGGTGCCACAGATGGCCGGCTCTGCCGAGGTGTTTGCCGCCATACAGCAGCGCCCCGGCGTGACCTACGCCGCGCTGGCGCCCAACCTCAAGGGCTTTGAGGCCGCACTGGCGGCGGGCGTAAAAGAGGTCGCGGTCTTTGCTGCCGCCAGTGAGGGCTTCTCGCAGAAGAACATCAATTGCTCGATTGCCGAGAGCCTGCAGCGCTTCGAGCCGCTGATGGCGGCGGCCAAGGCCAACGGCGTGCGGGTGCGCGGCTATATCTCCTGCGTGCTGGGCTGCCCGATTGACGGTGCGGTGCCGCCGGAGCAAGTCGCGGCCATCGCTCGCGAGCTGCTCGACAGCGGCTGCTACGAGGTCTCTTTGGGCGACACCATCGGCGTGGGCACCGCCGGTGAAACCCGGCGGCTGATCGAGGTCGTCGGCCGCGATATCGACCGCAGCCTGCTGGCCGGACACTTTCACGATACCTACGGTCAGGCACTGGCCAACATCCACGCCAGCCTGCTGGAAGGCGTGGCGGTATTCGACAGCTCGGTCGCCGGGCTGGGCGGCTGCCCCTACGCCAAGGGTGCCACCGGCAATGTGGCGACCGAAGACGTGCTCTATCTGCTCAATGGCCTGGGCATTCAGACCGGCATCGATATGGCGGCGCTGGTGCAGGCCGGGCAGCATATCTGCAATGTGCTGGGCATCGATAACGGCTCGCGTGTGGCGCGCGCCCTGCTGGCGCGGGAGCAGGCATGAGTACGCCCTTGTGGTCGCCCTCAGCCGAGCGGGTGGCGGCCACGCAGATGGACGCCTTTCGCCATCTGGTCAATCAGCGGCATGGCCTGGCGCTGGCCGATTACGCGGCGCTGCACCAATGGAGTATTGATGATTCGGCGGCGTTCTGGCCGCTGCTGGCCGAGTTCTTTGCGGTCGATTTCAGCCGGCTGCCGCAGCAGGTGCTGGGTAACCCGGATGCCCTGCCCGGTGCTGAATGGTTTGCGGGCGCCGAGCTGAATTTCGCCGCGCATCTGCTGCGCCGCCGTGATGACCACCCGGCGCTGGTCGCCATCAGTGAAAACGGTGAGCGGGAGCAGCTCAGTTACGCCGAGCTGGCAGCGCGGGTGGCCGGGCTGCAACGGCATCTGCTGGCGCTGGGCGTGGCACCCGGTGACCGTGTGGCTGCGCTGATGCCCAATACCTGGCAGACGGTGGTGGGCATGCTCGCCGCCGCCAGCATCGGCGCTATCTGGTCCTCCTGCTCGCCGGATTTTGGCACCCAGGGCGTCGTCGACCGCTTCGGTCAGATCAAACCCAGGGTGCTGATCGCCTGCAGCGGCTACCGCTACGCTGGCAAGACGCTGGATATGAGCAGCAAACTGCGCGAGATACTGCCGCAGCTCGCGGGCCTGCAGCAGCTGATCCTGGTGCCCTACGGCGGCGTGCCGGTGGAGATAACGGATTTCGAATCCGTGCTGCCCAGTGTCACCTGGGGCCGCGCCTGTGCACCCGGCGGCGAACCGGTTTTCGCTGCCCTGCCCTTCAATCATCCGCTGTACATCCTCTACTCCAGCGGCACCACCGGGGTGCCCAAGTGCATAGTGCACGGCGCTGGCGGCACCCTGCTGCAGCACCTGAAGGAACACGGCCTGCATACCGATCTGCGCAATGACGATGTGCTCTTCTACTTCACCACCTGCGGCTGGATGATGTGGAACTGGCTGGTCTCCGGTCTGGCGCTGGGCGCGACCCTGGTGCTGTACGATGGCTCGCCCTTTGAGCCCTCTGCAGAGCGGCTGATCGACCTGATCGACGCAGAAAACATCAGCATTTTCGGCACCAGCGCCAAGTACCTGGCCGCGTTGGAGAAGGCCGGGGTCGAGCCCATCCGCACGCACCAACTGAGCCACCTGAAAGCCGTGCTCTCCACCGGTTCACCGCTGGCGCACGAAGGCTTTGATTACGTTTATCGCTGCTTCAAGAACGACCTCTGCCTGTCGTCGATTTCCGGCGGTACCGATATTGTCTCCTGCTTTGCTCTGGGCAACCCGACGCTGCCGGTCTGGCGGGGGGAGTTGCAGAGCAAAGGCCTGGGTATGGCGGTTGAGGTGTGGGATGACGAGGGTCAGCGGGTGAGTGACGGTAAGGGTGAGCTGGTGTGCACTCGGCCCTTCCCGTCGATGCCGCTGGGCTTCTGGCAGGACGAAGACGGCAGCCGCTACCGCGCGGCTTACTTCGAGCGCTTCCCCGGCGTCTGGGCGCACGGCGATTACGCCGAAGAAACCGCCCACGGCGGCATGCTGATCCACGGTCGCTCGGATGCCGTGCTAAACCCCGGCGGCGTGCGCATCGGCACCGCGGAGATCTATCGGCAGGTCGAGAAGGTCGAGGCGGTACTGGAATCGCTGGCCATCGGGCAGCAGTGGCAGGCTGATGTGCGGGTGGTGCTCTTTGTGCGGCTGCGCGATGGGGTTTCGCTGGATGAAGCGCTGGCAACCGAGATACGCCACGTGATCCGCAGCAACGCTACGCCGCGTCACGTCCCGGCGAAGATCATCGCCGTGGGTGATATTCCGCGTACCCGCAGTGGCAAGATTGTCGAACTGGCCGTGCGTAATGTGGTGCACGGCCAGCCGGTAAAAAACACCGACGCGCTAGCCAATCCCGAGGCGCTTGAGCTGTTTCGAGATTTACCGGCGCTGGCGGACTAGACCCAGCAGAGCCTGGTCAGCGAAAGGATTAATCCCACTCGGGGGCAAAATCCGGGTTGGCAATGCGCTCACCAGCGTCCAGTTCACGGATGAAGTTGAGGTCATCGGCGGTGAGTTTCACGCGGTCGGCCTCCAGGTTGCTCTCCAGATGCAGGCGCTTGGTGGAGGACGGAATCACCGCAATGCCCTGCAGCATCAGCCAGGCCATGACCACCTGCGGTGGCGTGGCGCCGTGCTCTTCGGCGATGCGGTCGAGGGTTGCATCCTTCATCACCTTGCCCACGGCCAGCGGCATATAGGCGGTCAGATGCAGGCCCTCTTCGCGGGCGAACTCGACCAGTTTGCGGTTCTGCAAAAAGGGGTGAATCTCCACCTGATTGGTGGCGATGTTGTCTGGGCCCACCAGTTCAAAGGCTTCGTTCAACTGATCAATAGTGAAGTTGGACACGCCGGTCAGCCGCGTCAGGCCCTGCTTGCGCGCCTTCATCAGTTCGCCCAGGTACTCCTGCATCGGCACCTTGCCGCCGGGCGAAGGCCAGTGAATCAGCGTCAGGTCCACCTGCTCCAGTTGCAGCTTGTCGAGGCTCTCGCGCAGGCTGGGGATCAGCTTGTCTTCGGTGAAGTTGTCGGTCCAGATCTTGGTGGTGACAAAGAGTTCGCTGCGCGGCACGCCGCTGTCGGCAATGGCGCGGCCCACGTCCTGTTCGTTGCCGTAGATCTGCGCGGTGTCGAGATGCCGATAACCCAGTTCCAGCGCGGTGCTGACGGCCTGGTAGGCGTCATCGCCCTTGAGTCGGAAGGTGCCCATACCGATAGGGGGAATAGGGTGCTCGACAGTCGAATTCGTCATACGGTGTTCTCCTTGCTGATGGCGTCGTCGGCGGCGCTAAGCTGTTGCGCTCGCTGGCTGAGTCAGAGCGGCGTCGCATCGGCCGATGTGGCCTTCGCGCCATTCAAGTGGTAAGCAAGAGACCGGGCTTGGCTGCAATAATTCCGCCTATTCGATATACGCACCAGCCCTTCACAGCCAGTTCTGCTGGCTGTGGTTGCAAACAATCCGCGTTATTGGCCGGCTTTTCTGATTGCCGATGTTTTTGCGACGTTGCCGGGCGGCCTTCTGAAGTGGTGTGAGCAAGATTTTGCACAGCTTGCGTCTGTTAGGATCAGTCACCCGAGCACACCCAAGGCTGAGGCTGTGCTGTTCCCACGTGATACTGTTTCAATCCTTCCAGCGGACGGAGGCATGGCTTTGATAGCAGCGCTATTTTTTGTATTTCACGCGTCTTATTTTTATGGACTTTGGTTGTTAATTGACTCTTCGGGGTTTGGCAGAACACATTTCATACTTTCGTGGAGTTGGGTTGGCGCGTTTCTGTCGCTTATCGCGGCCACCCACTTGCACGGCTATATGCGTACCCTTGGCTGTCGCTCCTGGAGTTTTGCGGTTCAAGCCTTCTGTTGCTACTTGGTGGTTCTGCTGCATTTTTCGTTCTTATTTTTCTTGTCATACATCTATGCCATGGCCAACGCTTTTTCCTTATGAAGAAGTAGCTATCCGGCGGTCTCTTTCGATGCGAATTGAACTCCTGCTGGATGCCTGTCTGTCGATCATCCATGCGCTCCTGGCGAGTGGCGTTGGAGGAGCCGGCGCACAACCGACCGGTATTGGCCTGTTGCCAGGGGGGTAAATCGCCAGGCAATGGAATTTATCGGCCTGCAAACGAGTCATTGAACAGTGGATCAAAAAACCTGTTCACCTCTGGCGGCTGACTTCAGCCAAGGATCGACCATGACTTTTTTCATATTTCTGCTGGCCTGCGGCGCGGCCGCCACCACCGGTATCATCTTCAAACCGGGGCAATGGTACGAAAACCTGGAAAAGCCCGCTTTTACGCCGCCCAACTGGGCGTTTCCGGTGGCCTGGACGCTGATCTATCTGCTGCTGGCCTGGGTTGGCCATCGGCTGGTGGCGATCCCTGGCAGCCAGGTTCTGCTGGCCCTGTGGGCCGCGCAAATTGCCCTTAACGCGCTCTGGACGCCGGTATTTTTCGGCGCGCATCGGCTGTTCGCTGCGATGCTCATCATCGCCCTGCTCTGGCTGGTGATCGCCCTGATGGCGCTGCTGGCGTTCAAGCTTGACGTGGTCAGCGGCCTGCTATTGCTGCCCTACCTCGGCTGGCTGTGCGTGGCGGCGGCGCTCAACTTCGCCATCATGCGCCGGAACAGCTGGTGATGGATGGCCAGCCGGCGTATCTGACGCGCTGGCCAGCCAGCCAGCAGGAGCTTAAACAACTTAAAGCCTTCAATCGCAAGCTGGCGCGCCTGCCGCGCCTGAAGCTGTTCAATCGCTGGGTGCTGCGCCTTACCCAGACCCTGCTGCGGGCCAGCCAGCTGGGGGGTGCGCGGCGGTTGCGCAAGCAGGGGCTCAGCGTTGAAACCCGGCTGATCAGCACGGGCGAGGTTAGGGTCCCGGTGCGTATCATCAGGCCGCCAACCCCGGCAAAAGGCGTGGTGCTGGACATTCACGGCGGTGCCTGGGTGATCGGCAACGCCCAGATGAACGACAAATTCAATAGCGCCATGGCGACAGCCTGCGATGTAACCGTGGTGTCGGTGGATTATCGGCTGGCCGTTTCAGCGCCCATTGAGGCCCTGATTGAGGATTGCCTGTGCGCCGCCCGCTGGCTGCTGGATGGCGCCAACAGCGAGTTTGCCGGCCTGCCGGTGACTCTGGTGGGTGAATCGGCTGGTGGTCACCTGGCGGTAGCCACCTTGCTGCAACTCAAGCGCTGGCCAGACTTGTTTGCGCGGGTGAAGGGCGCCCTGCTGTATTACGGTGTGTACGATCTGACGGGCACCCCGAGTGTGCGCGCAGCGCCGCCGGACACGCTGCTGCTGGACGGCCCCGGCATGGTCGAAGCCATGCGCGGGCTCACGCCCGAGTTGACTGACGAGCAACGCCGCGCGCCACCGGTGTCACCCTTGCATGGCGACTTTAAGGGCTTCCCGCCCGCCTTGATGTTTGCCGGCGAGCTGGACCCACTGTTGGATGACACCGCGTTGCTGGCCGAGCGCTGGAGTAACTACGCCGCGGTGGAGTTTCAACTGCTGCCCTCAACGCCCCACGGGGTTATTCATTTTCCTGTCGCGTTGGGCAGCGCCGTATTGGCCCACGCGCACCGTTGGATAGCGGCAACCAACGACGCCTTCTACCAGCCCGGTTGATAAGCCCCGGCAGTCCCCATCCGCGTGAGGGTTTGCCACGGCGGCAGTAAGCGGCTTGGCTTGCGGTCGCGGTATCAGCACAATGGGCGCACACCACGGCGTGCTCGCCGAGCGGCCCCCGCCCCCTGCGTTATAGGAGACTCCGATGCGTATTGAATCCCTGTTTGGCACCCGTCTGCCGATCATCCAGGCGCCCATGGCCGGCGTGCAGAACAGCGCGCTGACGCTTGCCGTATGCCATGCCGGCGGCCTGGGCTCGTTGCCCTGCGCCATGCTCAGCGCCGAGGCGCTGGTGGCCGAGCTCGAGGTGCTCAGCACTCAGGCAGAAGGCCCCTGGAATCTGAACTTCTTTGCCCATCAGAATCCGCCAGCGGATGACGCACGGGAGCAGCACTGGCGACAGGCGCTGGCACCCTTCTACGCCGAACTCGATCTCGACATCGGCAGCATCAAGGCTGGCGCTGGCCGGCGACCCTTCGATGCGCACACGCTGGAGCTGATCGCGCCCTTTCGTCCGCCGGTGGTGAGTTTCCATTTTGGTCTGCCCGAGGCGGCCATGGTCGCGCGTATCAAGGGTTGGGGCGGCAAGGTGCTGTCTACCGCCACCACCCTGGATGAAGCGCGCTGGTTGCAGGCCCATGGCGCCGATGCGGTGATCGCCCAGGGCCTGGAGGCCGGCGGGCATCGCGGGCAGTTTCTCAGCGCAGATCTGAGCTTGCAGATGGGTACCTTCGCGCTATTGCCGCAGCTGGTGGCGGCGCTGGACATTCCGGTGATCGCCGCCGGCGGTATTGCCGATGCGGCGGGCGTGGCCGCCGCCATGGCGCTGGGCGCGGCCGGCGTGCAACTGGGTACCAGTTACCTGCTGTGCCGGGAAGCCACCACCAGCGCGCTGCACCGCGCAGCGCTCAAGGGTGAAGGGGCGCAACACACCGCCATTACCAATCTGTTCTCCGGCGGACCGGCGCGCGGCATCGTCAACCGGGTGATGCATGAGTTGGGCCCGCTCAGCGCCTTGGCGCCGGCGTTCCCGCTGGCCGGCACGGCCATCACGCCGTTGCGTGCGGCGGCCGAACAGCGCGGCAGCAGCGACTTTTCGCCGCTCTGGTCGGGCCAGAACAACAGCGGTTGCCGGGAGGTGTCTGCGGCCGAGTTGACGCGTGCGCTGGTAGCACAGTTGCCCGCATAAGGGGCGAACTGGACTGCGTCGGTATCGCTTGTTGCCACCTGCCGTCAATCGGCGGAGTTACGCTGAGCCGGACCTATGATCTGATTGCGGCCAGCATGCTTGGCGCGGTAGAGGTTGCGGTCGGCGTGCTCAAGCAGATGGTCGCACTCCCACTCGGGCGCGACGCAGCCGCTGATGCCGGCGCTGAAACTGCAGTAAAAGCTCTGGTTGCCGGAGGAAAACTGCAGGGCGTGGAAAGCCTCGCGGATTTCCTCGAGGATCAGCCAGGCATCGCTGGTGGCGCAGTTGGGCAGCACGGCGACAAACTCTTCGCCGCCGTAGCGCCCCAGGCGGTCTACCTTGCGCAGGCGCTGGCGCAGCAGATTCGACAGCCCGCGAATCACGTTGTCGCCAACCGCATGGCCGTACTGGTCGTTGACCGACTTGAAATGATCGATATCGATCATGGCCACGGTCATGGGCTGCTGGCTGCGCCGCGCCCGCTCCACTTCTATTTCTACCTGTTCCTTGATGTCGGCGTGCTTGAGCAACCCCGTCAGGCTGTCGCGGGCCAGCGCCTCGCTGACCATGCGGGCGCGCTGGGCGCGGGCGTAGACGGTGGTCAGCAGGGCGTTGTCACTGATGGGTTTGGTGATGAAATCGTCGCCAGCCTTGAGCAGCGCCGACATCTGCCGTTCGGCGTTGGTCTCGGCCGAAAGGTAAACGATGGGCACGCGCAGCCAGTCGTCATTGAGGCGTATCACCTGAGCCAGTTCGGGCCCGTTGTAGTCGGGCATGTTGATGTCCATCAACACCACATCGGGCAGAAAATTGTGCATTTTCTCCAGCAGCAGATTGGGGTCGAAGGCGGTTTCCACCAGCATGCCATTGTTGCTCAGTACCAACTGATAGCGTGTCGCCAGTTCGGCGTCATCATCCACCACCAGCACCCGGAAAGGCCCCCCCAGGTGATTGTTGAAACAGCGTTCCAGGCGGCTTTCCAGCGAGGGCAGGTCGACCGGTTTGGTGAAAAAGCCGCGAGCGCCGGCGCGCACCGCCTGCAGGCGGCTGATGAAGTCGTCCTGGGAGCTGATGACCAGCAGTGGCGGCGCCTCGGTGGTGTTGTCGGCAAAGGGAGCCTGCAACAGCATGTTGTAGCCGTGCGGGCTGGTGTCTACCACCAGGGCGTCGAGCCTGGCAGTGGCCTCGCCGAGCTCGGCCTGCCGGCGAAACAGACTGACTTGGTAGCCGAAACTGGTCAGCGTCTGGCTCATCTGCTGCGCCAGGGCGCTGTCGGCGATCAGCAGGCCGATATGCCGACCACCGCTGCCCAGGCTGGTCCCTGCGCTCAAGGGTTGCGGCTGCGCTTTGTCCTGCCCCTGCTGGTTGCGCTGCAGTAATACGTGCAGATGCTGGGTGGCGACTGCCAGGGCGTTCAGTGCCGCCTGATTGCTGCCGCCGGCCCGGTCGATTTCGTTCTGCGCCTGGGTTTCCAGTTCACGGCAGCGACTGCCCAGTTCGCCGTAACCGAAGGTACCGGCCGAGCCGGCCAGCTTGTGCAGGCGGTCGCGTACCTCCAGCAGCGCCGCGTCCGCATCCGGCCCGCCTGCTGGCAGGCGAGCGGCGAGCTGCTTGAGGGTTTCCAGTTCCTTGTTCAGGCGTTCCCGAAAGCGGGCTTCCAGTGCGGCAAGCTGCGGCCCCAGCTGATCGTTATCATGCATGGTGCTCTCTCCAAATCTCGCGAATCTGGTCGGACAGGGCCATCGGGTCGAAAGGTTTGATGATGACCCCGGCGGCACCAAGTTCGCGATAGGCAGCGACTTCCTGGTTTTGTGCCTTGGCGGTCATGAACACTACCGGCACGCCGAGCATGCAGGGCAGCTTCTGGAGTTCGGCAAGGGTTTGCGGGCCATCCATGCCGGGCATCATTACATCCAGCAGCACCAGCTGCGGATTAAAGTCTGCGGCTTCCGTCAGACCGGTCATGCCGGAGTCACAGCTTTTGACGGTAAAGCCACCCACCAATTCCAGTGCTACGCGGGCAACCTCCTGAATCGACAGGTCGTCTTCAATATGCATGATGCGTTCGAGCTTGTTCATGGGACTCTGATCCATTGGTCGATTACTGCGGCGGAGCTGGGTATAGGCGTTGCGCTGGGCAAACCAACCCGCAAACGGCTGTTAGGGCCAGGCATGCAGTGTAGCCAATGCGGCCCGGTATGGCGCTTTCATCAGTCTCCTTCTGCAGCCGGCAAGGGTAGACGAAACCAGAAGCTGGCGCCCTCGCCAAGCCTGGACGAAACTCCCACCTCGCCCTGCATGCGCTCGATCAGCTCCTTGCAGATAGCCAGTCCCAGACCGGTGCCGCCGCGCTTGCGGGTGTCGCCCATATCCAATTGGGCAAATTTCTGAAACAGGGCACTGTGGTGCTTCGGATCTATGCCGATGCCCTGATCTATAACCCGTACCTCAACTCGTTCAGCCAGCTGCTCGCATTCGATACGCACCTCCCCCAGCTCGTGGGAAAACTTGGCGGCGTTGGACAGGTAATTGCTCAATACCTGCAGTAACCGGCGGGCATCCACCAGCACTATGGGGTTGGCGCAGGGTTCGGTCAGCTGCAAGCTGACCTTGAAGCGTTGTGCATAGGGCCGATTGTCTTCCAGCGCCTGTTCCAGCAGGGGGCGCAGCGGTTGCTCGTGGCATACCAGCGGCAGCTTGCCGGCTTCCAGCTTTTCCATGTCGAGTAGATCGTTGATCAGCTCGTTCAGTCGGCTGGCATTGTCATGCGCTATCTGCAGTAGCCGCTGCGCCGCAGCAGGCAGATCGCCCTGGGCCCCACCACGCAGCAGGCCAACAGCGCCGCTCAGCGACGTCAGCGGCGTACGCAGTTCATGGCTGACAGTGGCCAGAAACTGGCTTTTCTGCAGGGTGGCCTGGCGCAACTCGGTAATATCGTGCATCACCACCATGGCCGCCGAGCACCTCGAGTGCCGTTGTAGCGGGCCGCCGTTGCACAGCAGAATGCGCGGTGCCTGGGATTGGGCCTGCAGACATATTTCGGCGTTCTCCACGTGCTCCCCGCGCCAGGCACGCAGTAGCGGAATTTCCTCGATCGGCAGAGGCGTAGTGCAATCTGCGCGGTACAAATCGTAATAGTCTGCCCATTGTTCCGGCGGCATTTTGCGTACGTCCAGCCCGTGCCAGGCGCGCGCAGTATTGTTGAAGCGCGTGAGTTCCCCTTTGGCGTCGCACACCGCCACCCCGGCGTGCATGTTGTCCAGCAGGCCCTCTGCCAGCGCGCGCTCTTCCTGCAGCTCGTCTTCGCGCCTGGCGCTGTGCAGCAGGTTCAGGCGCAGCTGCAGCTGGTACTCGACCATGCGGGACAGACGTTCTAGTGTCTCGCGCTGGCGCGGTTCGAGCTGCCGCGGTTTGCTGTCGATGACGCAAAGCGTGCCTAAACGGTGCCCCAAGGGCGTGCTGATCGGCATGCCGGCATAGAAACGGACGTGGGGCGACTCGGTCACCAACGGGTTGTGGCTGAAGCGCGGATCAAGGCGCGCGTCGGGCACCTCCATCATCACGCCCTGCTCGATGGCATGCGCGCAGAAGGCCAGGTCGCGATAGGTTTGCTGGGCATCCAGCCCGACGCGACTCTTGAACCACTGACGCTGATCATCAACCAGCGATATCAACGCGATGGGCATGTCCAGCCACAGCGAAGCCAGCGCGGTGATATCGTCAAAAGCCTGCTCGCTGGCGCTGTCCATGATCTGGTACTGCGCCAGTGCGGCGAGACGTTGCTCTTCGTTGGCATCATGCGCCATGGCCATCACTGCGCCTCCCTGGGCGAAATCAGTGTACTGTCGGACTGGTAGGGTTGCAGCTCTGCTACCGGGAGGCAACACCAAAACCGTGAGCCAATCCCTGGCTGTGATTCAAAACCGATACTTCCACCCATGTGCTGTATCAGCTCCTGGCTTATTGCCAGCCCAAGACCGGATCCGCCCCTTGCTCTAGTAGTGGAACTGTCGAACTGGGAAAACTTGTGAAACAGCCGTGCATGGAAAGCCTGGGGAATGCCCGCACCCTGATCGATGACGCTGATGCACACCTGTCCATCCAGTAGTTCGCTGCTGAGCTGGACGTCGCCCCCGGGCTTGGAGAATTTGACGGCATTGGATAGAAGATTGCTCAACACCTGCCCCAGGCGCAGCGCGTCAACGGAGATAAAGGCATCGTCCTCACGGATCAGACGCTGACTGATCTGGTACTGGTCAGCGTAGCTCTGGTTAAGCTCCAGCGCCTTGTGCAGAATCGGTAGCAGCGGCTGCAGCCGCATCTCGAAGAGCATCTTGCCGGCAGCCAGCTTATCCATATCGAGCAAATCATTGATCAGAACGTTCAGGCGCTGACTGTTCTGCTCGGCGATGCCAAGGAGCTTCTGCATCTGCTCGGGTATCGGGCCCAGTGCGCCGCTGTTGACCAACCGCAGTGAGCCGGAAATGGCGGTCAGCGGGGTGCGCAATTCGTGGCTGACGGTAGAGACAAACTGCGATTTCAACTGCTCGACACGCGTCTGCTCGGTCACGTCCCAGATAAAACCGTCGTACCAGCGCAATTCGCCATTGCTGTGGTACTCCCCCCGCCCTTTTTCGCGCACCTGCACCTCATGACCTGCGGCATGCAAGATGCGGTAGGTGCGCTCAAAGCCGGTCTGGCCGTCGCTGCCGCTGCTACGGCCGGCCTTTTGAAGGTCGTGAGGGTGGATAATGCTCAGGTAGCTGCGGCGATGATTGTGGATGAAATCGCTGGCGGGATACCCAGTGATTTGTTCAATCTCATTGCTGAGGTAGGACATGGTCCAATGGTCATCCGCCTGACAGCGATATACTGCGCCCGGAAGGTTGCTGACCATTCCACGAAACCGCGACTCGCTCTTCTGCAACGCTCGGGTGGTCTGAATCAGGTCGGTAATATCGGTAGCCATGCCGAGGAAACCGCGCAGCTCGCTGGGCTCGTCTGCTATACGGGTGACGGTGAAATTGACCAGGCGCTGCTGGCCGTCCTTGCGCACGAAGGTCCAGGGCAGGGTATCGGAGTGACCCTGGCGCGCGCGATGGAAGAATATCTCGGCGCCTTCCACCGGGTGTCCAGCCTCGGCACTCAATACTTCCGCGTGCCGGCGGGTTTCACTCGGCAGATGAAAATGCAGAGGGGACAGTTTGCCCACCACTTCGTTGGCGGCGTAACCAAGCAATTTTTCCGCGCCGGAGTTGAACACCGTGATATTGCCTTGGGTGTCTGTCGCCATGATGGCTACTTCGGTGGAGGCGTCCACCAGCGCGGCCAGAAAGGAGCGCGCCTGGCGCATCTCGTCGGCACGCTGCATTTCCATGCTGATATCGGCGTGGGTGCCGCTCATGCGCAGCGGCGCGCCTTCAGCGGTGCGTTCCAGTACCTGGCCGCGATCCTGTATCCATACCCAGTTGCCACTGCGGTGTTGCAAGCGATAAGTGCAACTGTAAAGCTCTGTTGCACCCTGCAAATGCGCGGTCAACTGCTGCTGGAAGTCAGCACGGTCGTCGGGGTGCACCAGCGCGGTCCAAGAAGTGGTGGTAACAGGCATGAGCTCGCTCACCTGATATCCGAGCATCTGTGCCCAACGTTCATCGACCACCATCTGGTCGCTCGGCAAATCCCATTCCCAAGTGCCTATGCCGGTAGCATCTATCACTCGTGCCAGACGCTGTTGCTCGCTGGCCAGGGCAAGTTGGAAGCGCTTGCGCTCGGTGATGTCGGCGATAAATCCGTGCCAGACGATGTTGCCGTTGTCGAGCAGCTCGGGGCTGGCAAAGCCGGCCACCCAGATATCGCCCTTGAGCGGATGCCGCACGCGGTACTCGGTGCGCCAGGTCTGCAGTCGCAGGGCCGATTCGGTAATGCTTTCAATCAGCCCTTCCAGATCGTCAGGGTGCACCCGTTCCAGCGCCAACTGACCGCCACTGGCTGCCTGTTCGGGGGTGATGCCATAAATATCGTTGATGCCTGAACTGCTATAGGGAAACCAGGCTTCGCCATCGGCCGCCAGCTGATATTGATAGACCATGCCCGGCAGGTGGCGGGTCAACTTGTTCAAACGCTGCAATAGCTCTTCGCGCTGCTGTGCCGCCTGGTCTTGTTCCAGCAGCCTGCTGATCCAGCGGCCGCACAGACGCATGAATTCCAGATCGACCTCGTCAAAGGGCTGCTCCCGCCGCTGGGTGCTGGAAAAATTCAGCGTACCCCAACGCTTGCCGTCCACGTGCACGGCAACGCCAATGTAGGACTCCAGCCCGAACTGCTGATAACAGGGATGGGCGTGAAAACGCGAACTGCCCATGGCGTTGATCGCCAGCACATCGCTGTGCCGGTAGGTCAGGCTGCAATAGGTCTGCTCGAAATCGAACTGGGTGCCGGGTTCCGGCGCCGTATCCACAGCGTAGCCGGCCACCACGGTATAGCTGTTGTTTGCAATCTGGCTGATCAGGCCCAGGTCCAGTTGCAGGTGTTCGCAGCCCAGCTGCAGGGTGCGGGTCAGCCGCTCCAGCAGGTTGATGCCGCTGGCGGCCGCAATCTCGTTGAGTGACCGCAGGGTGTGCCGCTGGCGCTCCAGCCGCCGCTGGATCAGGTGCTTCTCCTGGTTTTGTTGCAAGGCGTTGATCAACTGACCCAGGGTTGCCAGTAAGGGCTCCAGAAAGCTCACCATCTCCTGGCTGTAGCCCTGGGCGCGGTTGCCCAACGCGAGCACGCCGAGCAGGCGCTCGCCATGGCAAATGGGCAGGCCGAGGAAGGAATGCAGGCCATCGTCGGCGCTGAGCACCGGGTCTATTATCACCTCGCTGCTGCAGGCCAGCGATTCGATCAGCGTCAGGTTATTTTCGAGCAGCCGCTGCGCCAGCCGCAGATCCGGCTGTAGTTCCTTGCCGGCGGCGCTCAGACTGCTCACCGCGTAGGGCACTAGTTGCGGTTGCCGGTCTTTGTCACGTACCTGCGCGACCACACCAAAGCGACTCTCGGTCAAGCGCAGAATCTGCTCCAGCAGCTCGTTGAAACCACGCTCGACCTGATCACGCTGAATATAGGCCGACTGCGCCCTGGCGATGATGGTCAGCAGTTGTCGGCTCAGTTCGCGTTGCTGGCTTTCTGCAAGTATTGCCCGTTGATGCACGGCGGACTGGCGTTGGGTCGCGCTGCGAAATGCCAACAGCAGTATGCCCAGCAATACCAGGGTGGCCAGGCAGGTCAGCAGCCAGTTGAGCAGCAGCCGTGACAGGTCCTGCTGATGCTGCGTGGCAGCGGCGGAAATATCCTGCCAGGTGACGATGCGCGCTGCCTTGTGGGTTTCAGTGATGGCGGCGTCCGGCTCGACCAGCGGCAACGAGGTAAACAGATATTCACGACCATCCAGATTGATCTGCTGGTGATCTGGGGTGTTGACCGTGGTGGGTAGTTCGGCGCGGTCCAGCCAGTCGTCGATGGCCATATTGGAATGACGCCCGAGCAACCAGCGGCCGTTGCTGGCCAGGCGCATCTTGCTGTGATCCGAGAGCGCGCCAGCGGGAATCAGCAGCGCAGTATCGATCTCGGCGCTGGCAGTGTCGCTGAGGTTGGGCGCCAGCGCATAGAAGCCCACGGTCAGGGTCGCGATGACCGGACCGTCAGGATTATCGCCACCATACACCGGCACCACCGCTGTCTGGCGCACCCCCAGAGGACCGCTCTCCAGCCCGAGCTGCGCCTGCCCCGCGCTCAGCGCCTGCGTCAGCAACGGGCGGTTGCTCTCTACCAAAGGCTCTATCGGATCCGGGTCCTGCTGCATGCGCAGCAGTGACAGCCGAGGCTCTGACAGTTGAACTTCCAGCACCTGGGCGCCGCCAGCCTGCAGTATGGTCCAGACCCCGTTCAGGTCAGCGCGCAGCTGCTCACGCAGGCGCAATATCTCTGTCTCGTCTTTGGGTTGCGCCTGGTTGAGGGTGTGCAGGCGCCGGATCAAGCGCCGGGTATCGGGGTCCTGCACCAGGCCGTTGGCTGCCATCTGCGCCTGATTGCGCAGGGTCAGCTGGCTCTGTTCGATGCTCAGTTGGGTAATCCTGGCCTGCATCTCCAACTGGCGCTGCCAATGCAGCTCGCGCTGCTGCCAGGCATTGGCGGCCAGATAGAGAAAAAACAGGCCAAGGGCGACGCCGCCGATCAGCACGATCAGTTGACCGGTCTTGGTATGGGTAGTTGTGGCCATTAAAACATCCGGGTTCCAATGGCCTGACAATAGCCTCTGCGCGGCTCGCCTGCCAGTCTGATGGCTGGCTTACAGGCTATTGCTCAAATGGCCACCATCTACATTCAGCACACTGCCGGTCATGAAGGCGCCGGCCTCACTGGCCAAGAGCAACAATGGCCCGTCCAGCTCTTCCAGTTGACCGAGGCGACGCATCGGCACCTTGCTGCGGATGTAATTCTGGCCGTGCTCGGTGTCGAAGTAGTCGGTATTCATCTCGGTACGGAAATAGCCGGGGGCGATGGCGTTTACGCGGATGTTGTCGCGTGCCAGCTCCAGCGCCATGGCCTTGGTCAGCTGCACGACACCGGCCTTGGCGACAGCGTAGTGGCTCAGAGCGGTGCCCACACGCAGGCCGAGAATGGAGGCGATATTGATCACGCTGCCGCCCTGCCCGCCCTTGGCCATGGCCACACAGGCACGGTGAGCAACGCGCCAGGCGCCGTCGAGATTGGTATCCAGCATGCTGCGCCAGTTGCCTTCCGTCATTTCCAGAAAGGGCACCGGATCGCCTATGCCGGCGTTGTTGACCAGAATGTCGCACACGCCGAAAGCCTGCTCGGCGGCGCTGAACCCGGCCTCCACGCTGTCGCTGTCGGTTACGTCCATGGTCACCGCCAGCGCTTCATGGCCCTGCTGCTTGAGCTCATCGACCAAAGCGCAGAGCCGCTCGGCCCGGCGGGCGGCAACCACCACGCGGGCGCCTGCGCTGGCCAGCAGGCGAGCAAAGTGGGCGCCCAGGCCGCTGGAGGCGCCGGTGATCAGGGCGGTCTTGCCGGTCAGGTCGAAGCGTTGCTGGGTCATGCCAATATCTCCTGTGCTGTTGGGGTGTGCGGCGAGTATCGGCCAAGCGGGCGCCGCGCACCAGCCAGGTGCGGCTCGGTGATGATGCCCGATTCAGCACAGATGAGTGGCTCAGCCCTTGAGCTGCTTGCCTTCGCTGTCGAATACCCTGAGCTGGATGGGTAGCGCAGCAACCACGCTTTGCGACACGGTGCAGAAACGCTCGAACTGATCGAGGATGCGATCCAGCCGTTGAAATGCGGCTGCCGGATGGCCCAGATGCAGGTCTACGTCCACGCCGACTATCCGCAGCAGGTTGTCGGCGTTGCGGCCAAGGTGACCCACGGCCTCGGTACGAATGCCGTCGTTGGGTTGATGGAACTTGCCAAGGGCAAACACCAGGCTGTCGCTCAGGCAATTGCCCAGTGCGGTAACCAGCAGTTGCGCCGGGCTGGGACCCTGGCCCGTGCCGAGCGGTGCCGGTTCATCGGTTATCAGTTGCGGGGTAGAACTCTCGGGATACTGCACCAGAAACCGAAAAGCTTCCTGTTGCTGCAGGGTTACGGCTACGCGGTCATCGCTCATGCGCTGCTCCGATTGGCTGTGTCGAGTTGCAATCAATCTATTTTTTTATATATTGTGTGTCAACTGAGGAATAGGGATTCCGTACCGTGAACGACCCGCTCGATATCAATCGCCTGTCGGTAGCAGCCGATCAGGCCCAGCAATTGCTCAAGGCGTTGGCCAATCGCGACCGTCTGCTGCTGCTGTGCCAACTGGTCGACGGCGAGCGCAATGTGGGCGAGCTGGAACAGTTGCTTGGCATACTGCAGCCGACCCTGTCGCAACAGCTGGCGGTGCTGCGCCGGGAAGGGCTGGTTGCCACGCGGCGCGAAGGCAAGCAGGTCTACTATCGCGTGGCCAGCCCGCAGGCACTGGCGATACTGCATACACTCTATGGGTTGTTCTGCGCCGAGGAGGCCAACGATGCAGATTGACTGGGTGGCTTTTACCCCGGGTACGGCCCTGGCCGGTGGGATGTTGATCGGCCTGGCTGCTGCGCTGTTGATGCTGTTCAACGGGCGCATCGCCGGCATCAGTGGGTTGCTTGGCCGCTTGTTGCAACCGCAAGCGGGCAATGGCGAGGGACTGTTGTTTATTGCCGGTCTGTTGCTGGCGCCCTGGTTGTATCTGCTGTTGGCCGGCGAGGTTCGGGTGCAGATCGAGGCAGGTCCGCTGGGGCTGATGGTGGCCGGGCTGCTGGTCGGCTTTGGCTCGCGCCTGGGCTCGGGCTGTACCAGCGGTCATGGTGTCTGCGGGCTGGCGCGGCTGTCGGCGCGCTCGCTGGTGGCTACGCTGAGCTTCATGGCGGCAGGCTTTGCCTGCGTTTTTGTGCTGCGACATTTATTGGGAGTCTGATCATGCGGCTGTTAATTGCACTGCTCAGCGGCCTGTTGTTCGGCGTCGGCTTGCTGCTGTCAGGGATGGCCAACCCGGCCAAGGTGCTGGGTTTTCTCGACCTGGCAGGCGCCTGGGATCCTTCGCTGGCGCTGGTCATGCTGGGTGCCATTGGCGTTGCGCTGCTGCCCATGCAGTGGATTCAGCGCAGCGGTCGCACCTTGCGCGGCGAGACGCCACAGCTTCCGGGCACGCGCCAGATCGATGCCCGTTTGATCGTTGGCAGCCTGCTGTTCGGCACTGGCTGGGGCATTGCCGGCTTCTGCCCCGGCCCGGCCCTGGTGGCTGCCGCCGCTTTGGTACCGCAGGCATTGCTCTTTGTCGCCGCCATGCTGCTGGGCATGTGGTTGTTCGGGCGCTTTGATCGGCGTGCTACCGCGTGAGCGACAATCCGCGGCTGCAGCCGCCCGGCGGACCGGAAATGCTGGCCTGGCTGCGCCATTATCGGCGCGCCTGGCTGGGCGGTGATCTGACCGCCGGTCTGGTGCTCAGTATCATGGTGATCCCGCAGAGCATGGCCTACGCCATGCTGGCCGGCATGCCGGTGCAAGTGGGACTGTACGCCAGTCTGTTGCCGCTGCTGGGCTACGCGCTGTTTGGCAGCAGCATGAGCATGTCGGTGGGTCCGGTAGCGGTCACCGGGCTGATGACCGCCACCCTGCTGACGCCGCTGGCTACGCTGGGTAGCGCCGATTACATGCAGCTGGCCATCTGGCTGGCGTTGTTGTCTGGCGTCATGCTGTTTGTGCTGGGGCTGTTGCGCCTGGGCTTTCTGGCCAACTTCCTCAGCCATCCGGTGATCAGCGGTTTTATCAGTGGCGCCGCCATTCTGATCATACTCAGTCAATTGCCGAGTCTGCTGGGCCGCGAGAATCTGCCGCACAGTCTGCGCGAGCTACTGAACGATTGGCATCTGAACAACACGCTGGTACTGGCCATGGGACTGGCGGCGCTGGCCTGGCTGCTGTATGCGCGCAGCCTGATGGCCAGCCACCTGCGAGCGGTGGGGTTGACGCCAGCAGTGGCGACGCTGCTGTCACGACTGGCGCCCATAGTGGTAGTGCTGGTGGCGGTGTGGGGCACCTGGTTCCTTGATCTGGCCAGCCACGGCGTGCCTGTGGTGGGCAATCTGCCGGCCGGGCTGCCCGCGCTGGTATGGAATACGCCCGGGCTGGGTGATCTGCGCCAGCTGTTGCTGCCGGCCGCGTTGATCAGTCTGGTGACTTTTGTCGAGAGCGTATCCATCGCCCAATCCCTGGCCAGGCGCAAACGGCAGAGCATCAACCCCGATCGCGAGCTGCTGGGCCTGGGGGCCGCCAATCTGGGCTCGGCGATTACCGGGGGCTTTGCCGTGGCGGGCGGTTTCTCCCGCTCCAGCGTGAATATCGAAGCTGGTGCCAACACCCCCCTTGCCGGCGGGATCGCCGCGCTGATGATCGGCCTGATACTGCTGACGGTGGCGCCACTGTTCGCCTATCTGCCGCTGGTGATGCTGGCAGCGGTAATCATGGTTGCGGTGACTCCGCTGATCGACCTGCGCAGCCTGACCCGCGCCTGGCGCTATGACCGCGCCGAGGGCCTGACGCTGCTCAGCACCCTGCTGGGTGTGCTGATACTCGGCGTAGAGGGCGGCATCATTCTCGGTGTCGGTCTGTCCATCGTCGCCCAGTTGTGGCGCGGTAGCCGGCCGCATGTAGCGGTGGTGGGCCGGGTGCCGGAGACCCATCACTTTCGCAATACCAAACGCCACCTGGTGGAGACGGTGCCGCAGTTGCTGGCGCTGCGGATTGACGAAAACATCTTCTTCGCCAACACCAAGGCGGTGGAACAGGCCATTTACCAGGCACTGGCGGATTATCCCGATACCCGCGAAGTGTTACTGATTCTGTCTGCGGTCAATCATATCGACAGTACGGGGCTGGACATGCTCAGTGAACTCACGCTGGGCTTGAGCGAGCGCGACATCCATCTGCATCTGGCGGAGGTCAAGGGCCCGCTGATGGACCACCTGGAACACACCGATTGGATTACCACCCAGATCGACGAGATATTCCCCAGTACGCATATCGCTTTCACCACGCTGGCGGAGCGCAAACGGCCGCAATAGAGCGGCCACCACCATGCGATAGCGCCGCTTGGGGTGCTATGCTGAGCCGGCATTGAGAATCAGCCTGATAAAAACACAAGAGAGAGAAACCATGAAATCCATGATTGTCGGCGCGCTGAGCGCCATTTTACTGGGCGGTGCCGTTACCTCGTTTGCGCAGGTGTCGCCAGAAGATCAGATCGAAATCCGCCAGTCGGGCTATCGCTACATGTCCTGGAACATGAGCAAGATCAAGGCTCAGGTAATTGATGGCAGCGTCGAATACAACCAACAGCAGGTCAGCGCTGCCGCCAACACTATTGCGGCCATCGCCAATTCCGGCATGGGCGCGCTCTTTGGTCCGGGTACCGACAAGGATATTGGCGATCTGCACACCCGCGTGGATCCGGCGTTATTCGACAACATGCAGGAGGTCGCGCAGCTGGCCGGCGATCTGAGCACGGCCGCCGATAATCTGGCTGCTACCGCGCAGAGCGGCGATAAGGATGCGGTACGGGTAGCCTTTGGCGAGGTGGGCAAGAGCTGCAAGGCCTGCCATGAAAAGTACCGCATGGATTGAGGCTGGTTGGTCCTGGCCTGTTCAGCCCGCAATGTCGGGCTGTGGCAGGCTTACCAGGCTGGCACCGCCGGCGCCGGTGGCGGGGCAGGAATCCAACTGCCCCATGCCAGCCAGACCATGCCAATGGCAATAATCAGCGCAATGCTCAGCGCCAGAGCCCCGCCGCTATGCGGATCGGGCTTGAGCGCCTGTTCTGACTCTTTGCGACCATGCAACATCGCGCCCACCAGCTTCTTGCCGCGCAGCCGGTAAATGACGATGGCCAGGATGTGCAGGCCGATCACGACGTAAATCAGCTCTTCGGTCGATCTGTGCCAACCACTCACCAGCGCGCCCACTTCGCTGGATACCAGTCGCGTCAGCGGACCGTAGAAGGCGACGTCATCATTGGTAATCAGGCCGGTCAGCGCTTGAAAGCTGAACAGCGCCAGCATGGCAAATACTGAAAAAGCGCCCAGCGGGTTGTGGCCCAGCTCATACCATTGGCCACGCAAATAGCAGGACACGCGCGAGGGGGTAGGAAAGAAATTGCTGAAGCGCGCGTAGGTGCCACCCACCAGCCCCCAAACCAGACGGAAGGTCAGCAATCCCAGCACGGCCAGACCGAATCGCTCATGCCAGACCATCCAGTTGCCACCCAGGCTCACCGTCACCAGAGCGCCAGTGACACATAGAGCCAGCAGCCAGTGAAACAGGCGAAGAGGAAGGTCCCAGACAACAACTTGCATGCAGTACTCATCAGGTTTTGGACACGGGTGCAGGCTACCCCCTGAGCCGGGGTGTCGCAACCCTGCCGGGCAGCTTTGCACGCCTTCGCATTGGCTTCGGCAGCCACGGCTGTGTCCGGGGCGCGCAGAGAGGGCTCCAATGCGCTAGCGAAAGCAGGGGCAGGCAGCACTGCTGAGCGGCACCCCGGCGCCCCGGTTGTGGGGTAAGTGCCGGAAAGTAAACCAGATATTCAAATATCATAATGACATTGCACAGAGCGCTGATTATGATCGGGCGGCGGTAACGGAAGTACATACTAATAAAATCAATGAAGAAGGATTCTTCTGAATGACAAGCATGAAAAAGCTCGCCCTGGCAGCGTCAGTCTCTGCCACATTGTTCGTCTCCGGTTGCGCCAGCATCGTGAGCGACTCGCAATATCCCGTGGTCGTGAAATCCGAGCCGCCAGGCGCTGAATATCAGATTCGCAACCGCAGCGGCAGCGTAATTCACCAGGGCACCACCCCCAGCACTGTCACCTTGAAGGCAGGCGATGGCTATTTCCGGGGGGCGCGTTACAACCTGCAATTCACCAAAGACGGCTATGAGCAACAAAGCCAGACCTTGGACTCCAGCATGGACGGCTGGTATTGGGGCAATGTGCTGATTGGGGGAGCAATCGGTCTGCTATTGGTCGATCCGGTTACCGGCGCCATGTACAAACTGCCTCCGGCCAGGACTGCCAACCTGGTTCAGGTGCCCATGGCACCGCCAGCGCAGCCTGACGCGGCCGAAGTAGTTAGTGCCGTGGAGGTAGACGCCGCCAGCAAGTAAACACGGCGACCCAGAAGGCAGGGGCGCATTGGCGCCCCTGTTGTGTTTCCGGCCGGCATCACGCTTGTGCCAGCGTCATACCTCCATGTGCCGCCCCAGTTTGTCGCGCAGCAGTTCCGGATTATCGCCAGCAGCCTTGTCCAGGCCGGCTAGGTCTTCCGGGATATACCAGTGCAATTGCTCGGAGTGGTAGCTGGCCCATACCACCTTGGCCACCTCCACAGCCTCGATCAGCCGGAACGGCCCCTGATCGGGCGCCTTGGCGAGAAACTCGTCAGAGGTCATGCCGGTTCGAATCAAGCCAGGCAGCGCGTCGGCGCAGCGAATATCAAAGCGCCGAAACTCATTCGACAGCGCCTCGGTAAGGCCTTTTACCGCATGTTTGCTGGCCGAGTACACGGCAATCAACGGCATGCCCATGGTCGCGGAAGAGGAAGAGGTGTTGAAGCAGAGCGCGTTGGGCGTGTCCTTCAGCAGCGGTAGCGCAGCGTGGGTGCCATTGAGCACGCCGATGAGGTTCACGTTGATGATCTTCAACTGATCCTCAAAGGACATCTCATCGAAGAAGCCGCGCATGATGATGCCGGCATTGTTGAACAGAATGTCCATGCGCCCACCGGTGGCTGCGCCAAAGGTTGCCACCGCCGCGTCAAACTGCGACTTGTCGCTCACATCCAGGGTCTGAATGATGCAGTTGACGGCGCCCAGCTCTGCCTGCAAGGCTGCCAGCCCCGCTGGATTCACATCAAAGGCGCCCACGAACCAGCCCTTCTCGTGAAACAAACGCGCTGTCTCGCGGCCCATGCCGGAGGCGGCACCTGTAATGAAGATCGACTGACGACCGGCGGCTTGAGACATGTATGCAGTCCTTTTACAGAGGTGATGGATGGGCTGAGAGTAGCAGCGTGGCTGCGCCTTGGGAGCCAAGCGGTAGTCTGATTGATTAGAGGGGAATCATTGGGGTGATGGAGAGGGCGCGCGCCTGCCGAAACAATTTCATACGAAAGCCCTAAAGCTGCGTAGGTTCAAGCCGAGCAGCTCTGGTCTGCTACCTGTAGGCGGACGCGCTCGCGCTTATGGCAACACCCATGCCGTGCCCGCTGAATTCTTGCTGAACACTGCGCCCCGATGACTAGACTAAAGCTCATGGGGCCTTTCCGTGCGGACCATTTGCGGGCTGACGCATGGCGTAGTGAACAAACACAAAGGAGAAAGAGCCGATGAACAGATTTGATCAACTACTACTCACTACGGCGCTGACCCTGGCGGCGGGTGCTGTCAATGCAGCGCAACTGGTCGCGCTCGACCAGCAAGGGGTGCTGCACCACATCGATATTGGCGACCTCAAGGTTACCGACAGCGTAACGGTGCGGGGTGCCGATCAACTGCGGGGTATCGATGTACGACCCTCGGACAACAAGCTTTACGCGCTGGGTAATGGCGTTCACCTGTATACGCTGGACATGCAGACAGGCCAGGCCACGGCGCTGGAAGATATGCGGACCGCCCTGCCGGGGAGCAAGCATGCTGTAGTGGACTTCAACCCGGTAGCGGATCGTTTGCGCCTATTGTCGGAAGATGGCACCAACTTGCGCGTCAATGTCGACACCGGAGAGGTGGTGACCGATGGCAGTGTGGCTTATGTGGAAGATTTTGAGCGCGGCGAATACATGGAAGAGATAGTCGCCGGTGCCTATACCAACGCCTATTCCGGTGCGCAGGAGACCACGCTTTACACCATTGACGTGGATAGCGGCATGCTGATGCGCCAGGAGCCGCCGAATGAAGGTACGCAGAAGCCGGTAGGGTTGATCGCCGAGGACATGGACACCGCCGCCATGGATATCGCCAGTGACGGCCAGGGTGGAAATACCGCTTTTGTATTGTACAACGGCACCTTGCACACGGTGGAGTTGCGCAGCGGTCAGGCCAACGCCATCGGGCTGATCGCCGATCTGCCGGAGAATATCATCGACATCGCCATATTGCCGCAGAGCCAGGGCGCCTCGGCAGGCGAGTAACGGCTCCAACGTGCTAAGCAAGCCGGGCGTAACGCGTCCGGCTTTTTTGTGGCCGTTGGCACTGCTGAAACAATTGCACACTAATTCCGGCGATAAATTGCCTGCCCGACATCCATACCGCCCCTTCGCGGGTATAGCCTGCAGGGACGCAAAAAAGGATGGAGTACAGGACGGCGCATGGCAGACAGCGACTTTGATTATGAAGCAACCCTGGAGGCTTGCGCCCGCGGCGATCAGAGCGCCTTTCAGCGCCTGTATCAGCACGAGGCCGGCCAATTGCTTGGCCTGGCTATCACTCTGCTGGGGCGTCGCGATCAGGCCGAGGACTGCGTGCATGATGCGCTGGTCAAGGTCTGGCACAACGCTGACCGGTTTGATCGCAGCCTTGGTCACGGCCGCGCCTGGATCTACAGCATCCTGCGTTATCGGGCGCTGAACCAGTTGCGCGACCGAGGTCGCCTGGTCCAGACCGACGATGCTTTTATCGAGCAGATGGCGGATGACAGCGCGCAGGCCGAGGACCATGCCAGTGAACAGTCTGAAGGCCGCCACCTGCGCCGGTGTTTGCGCCAGCTGGAAAGACCGCGACGGCACCCCATTCTGCTGGCCTTTTACCGCGGCCTGACCCATGAACAGATTGCCAGCCGGCTGACCACGCCGCTGGGCACCATCAAGGGACGTATCCGCGCCGGACTGCGCGCTTTGCAGGAGTGCTTGCAGGCATGATTCCAGAAGCAGCTGAGCCGCGTCGGGCCTTGATCGGCGAATATGTGCTGGGCCTGCTCGAAGAGCCAGAAGCCAGCGAAGTGCGCGCGCTGATCGCGCAGGACCGTGACGCCGCGCGCATGGCGCTGGAGTGGGAGCAGCACCTGCTTGAACTGGCAGACGAACTGCCGCCACAGAGCCCTTCGCTACAGTTATGGCAACGTGTACAGCAGAGCCTGGGATGGGCGCCGCCACCATCGGCTGCCGCTTCAGGGCTGACACCTTGGTGGGACAGCCTTGGCCTCTGGCGTTTGACCAGCGGCGCGCTGGCGCTACTAGTCTTGCTCAGCTGGCTGCCCGCCGTCCTGCGCGACGCGCCTGCAGGGCCGAGCTATACCGCCGTATTGCAGGTGCCGGGGGAAAGTGCCAGGCCTGGCTGGGTGGTCAAGGTCGATAGCGACGGCGCGCTCACCCTGGAATCGCTGGTGGCAGATCAGATACCAGCGGACCGCGCTGTCCAGTTCTGGACCCTGATTGATCCCAAGGACGGCCCGCGGTCGCTCGGGCTGATCGAACCGGGTAAGGGGGTTACCCTGAATGCCGAGCAGATCGGTGCTGTGCAGGCCGGGCAGCTGTTTGAGCTGACGCTGGAGCCGCAGGGCGGATCGCCGTTGGATCGACCTACCGGGCCGGTGCTCTATATCGGGCGGGCAGTGCTGATCGCGAGTAATTAAGCGAGATAGCCCGACCGAACGCACGGCGGACTTTATGTAGGGTGGAGGGCCGAAGCCCTCCACCACGGTGGCCAAGCCTGCGGCGTTGACCACCCTACGCAGAAACATGCGTGGTGATCACGTGCGCTTGTGCCTTGCCGGTCGGGGCCGAAGATTTCGCTCAGAGAACTCGCCACGCTATGTCGCGCGACCTCCGCATTGTTCAAAGCTTGGAAGACAACCAAAGGTCGGAGCGCTGCACGGCTCTTAGGTTTCGCTGTTTAATCAGGGCCGCAAAAAGCAAACAACCGCACGGACTAAAACTCCCATCTGAGCGGGCGAGCAACGCAGCGAACCCGAAGGGCCGCGCAGCTGGGTGCCCGAGGGGGTCGTTAGGGGGAGATGGGCAAGCATCTCTCCCTGACTCGCCTGGAGGCGAAACCGGAAATCAACTAATCACATAATCTCCGGGTAGAATTCGCTGCCAGTATCCACCAAGGGCTTGGCTCTTATAAACGAGCCCAAAAAATTTATTTTCATCCCCCGACATCCAAACCCAAACCTCGCGGGTATTAGCTAACAGGTGACTTACAAAGCACCCAGCTGGATGGGCCAAGCCCGTCATCATTTGAATGCGAGGAATCACAAATGAACACGCTCAACAAACTGATCCTGACCACATCACTGACCCTGGCCGCCGGTACCGCCAGCGCCGCACAGCTGCTGGCGCTGAGTGAAGATGGCATGCTGCACAAGATTGAGACCGAATCGCTTAGCGTGGCTGCCAGCATGAACGTGGAAGGCGCGAGTAACCTGCGCGGCATCGACGTGCGTCCGGCCAATGGCATGCTTTACGCGCTCGGTGGCGGCGACCAGCTTTACACGCTCGACCCCACCACCGGCAAAGCCACCGCCGGCGCCAAGCTGAACTCCGCCCTGCCGGGCAGTGAGCACGCCGTGGTCGACTTCAACCCCAAGGCTGACCGCCTGCGCCTACTGGCTGCCGACGGCACCAACTACCGCGTCAACGTCGAAACCGGTGAAGTTGCCACCGATGGCAGCGTCGCCTACGCCAAGGACTTTGAGCACGGCGATATGATGGAGAAAGTGGTCGCCGGCGCCTACACCGATTCCTACGCTGGCACCGAGAAGACCGAGCTGTACACAATCGATCTGTCCAGCGGCATGCTGATGCTGCAAGATCCGCCGAACGATGGCGTACAGAAGCCAGTAGGTGAGCTGGCCAAGGGCCTGGACGCCGCCGCGATTGACATCGCCAGTGATGGCAAAGGCGGCAACACCGCCTATGTTCTGGCCAACGGCAAACTGCATACCGTCGACCTGAAAACCGGTAAGCCGACCGTTCTGGGTGAAGTAGATGGCCTGTCAGACGACATCATCGATATCGCCGTGTGGCCAAAAATGTAATCCGACCCTGCGTCAGTAGTTCAAAGCCCTGCGCCTAGCGCGGGGCTTTTTGTTTGCAGTCGGTCATTCGATAGGAAGCACCAGATAGTTACTACGCCAGACGATGGCGATCAGAAACGTGAGTCGTTCTCGCAGGGTATGCCATCTCGGTCACCGTCCATCTTGGTGTTTGGACAGCTTGCGACGAAAAATTCAGCCTCAGCTCGAGACCGCATCTGGCTGCAATGCTGCCGTCCATCGCAGCTGAAGTTGATCGCTGGCGCGGCGGGTTTGGCCCGGATCCCGGCCGAAGAGCTGATCTGGCTGTCACTATACCCTGTCAGTTGAGGGTCCTGTGGTTGCAGTTTGTCGGTATATATTTTCCACCCTGCAAAAATAATGAGAACAAAAAACAGGAGTTTTTTCATTGGCTTACTCAGAGGTATCGGAGTCAAGGAAGGTTGGGTGCGTGAATAGCCCGCGCTGATGCAGGTGCCGTGGCAGCGCCGAGCAAGACAAGAGTGTAGGAATGCAATAGGCAGGCATCCATGCCTCCGGTAGGAGAGCTGCAAGACAGCAACAAATACGATAGTGCAATTAAACCAACAGCATGCCAACAGCTTTTGAAATCTGGCTGGGAGCCGTATTCGGCTCAATGCGTGAGCCGAATAGAGTGTTTGATCGGCTCACGTGCTGGAGAAGAGGGCTGGTTACACCACCGCCTTGCCCAGCAATAACACCCCCGTCACCACCAGCAACGAGTAAATCACCTGACGAAAGCGTTGCTCGTTCAGACGGTGATGCAGATACTCGCCCAGCAGCACGCCGATCACCAGTAGCGGCAGGTAGCTGAGGATATGCGGCACGCTGGGCAGCAGGCTACCGTCGAGCAGGAAGAGGATGGTCATGCTGCTGTTGAGGCCAAACCAGACGCTGATCAGGGTGGCGCGCAGCTTGCTCTTGTCCAGCGTGGTGCCGGCCAGGGCGTAGACCAGCAGCGGGCCGCCGGAGGCGAACAGACCGTGGGTGACGCCGGCGCCGAGGGTCAGGATGCGGCTGAGCCAGCTGGGGTGGGCCCTGCTTTCGTGACCGCGAAACATGCGCAGCAGCTCACGGCCAGCGAACCAGAGCACCAACAGGCCGAACAGCGCCTTGAGCACCTGGCCGTCGAGCCAGGGCCGCAGGCCATAGCCCAGCAGCATGCCGATCAGCATCAACGGTAGAATCAGCTTCAGCAGCAGCGACCACTGAATGTGCTGGCGGTTGCGCCAGGCCAGGTAACCGCTCATGAAGATATTGAGCGGCACCAGCACCGGCAGCATGGCTGGAATGGGCAGCAGCAATGCACCGAGTGACAGGGCAATGACGATGCTGCCGAACCCGGTGATGGCTTCGATGGTGTAGGCCAGCAGGATGAATACACCCAGCCAGATCCAGGGGTCGATCATTAAGTCCTCAACTTAGCTCTGCGGCAAAACGTTTGCGTACCTGACGCAGATACAGCGCCGGTGCAAAGCGCCAGAGCAGGCTGCCGAATTTAGATACCGGCTCGGGCAGCAGCCAACGTTGCCCGTTTGCGAGGGCTTTGTCGATCAGTTCTACCATCCATTCCGCGCTGCGCATGCCGCCGACCATCGAGCGCGCATGGCTGGCGGGCTTGCCGTCCTTGCCCAGTGCGTTGTGTTCAATGGGTGTGTCGAGAAAGCTGGGATAGACCATGAGCACATGAATGCCGTCGACTTCCAGCTCCAGCCGCAGCACCTCGAAGAACTGCGTCAGCGCACCCTTGGCGGCGCAATAGGCAGCGCGCCCCGGCACCGGCATCCAGCCGGCCATGGAGCCGATGCAGAGAATCTCGCCACGGCTGGCGCGCAGCAGCGGCAGCGCCGCCATGGTCAGCTCCACCGGGCCCTGCCAGTCGACTGCCATGACCTTGCGGAATACGGCGGGGTCGGTCTTGTGCGCGGGAGAGCGGTGGGTAATGCCGGCGTTGTTGACCAACCGATCCAGCCGGCCGAACTGCTGCTCGGTCGCGCTGATCAGGCGCTGGATGTCGTCCGCCTGCGTGATGTCGGCGACCACCGTGAGCACCCGCTCGGGGGCGTTGAGGGTGGTGGCACGCTCGGCCAGCAGTGGAGCATTGACGTCGGCCAGCACCAGCTTGTGGCCGGCGGCAAACCAGTGTTGCGCCATGGCCCAGCCAAGGCCGGAAGCGGCGCCGGTAATAAGAGTGACGGTCATTTGTGGCTCCCGTTGGTCGCAGCGGCAAGCTTTGAGCTTCAAGCGCCAAGCCGTGCGTAGCGACGGTTGATTATTGTTGTTAGCTTATGGTCGCTGTGCCGCAAGCTGTTGCTTGCAGCTTGCAGCTTGCAGCTGCGCGTCAGCGCCGCAACCCCCTGGCTTCGACAAAAAACTCGAAGGTCTCGGCGGAGGTTTTCTGCAGCTGATAGCCAAACTCTTCCTTCAGCCGGCGGTTGCTCAGTACCGGGCGGTAGCGCAGGAAGTTGATCTGCTCGGGGCCGGTGGGTTTGCCCAGCCACTTGGCCACTTGCAGGGCGCTTTTCAGCATCCAGGGGGCGAGGTTCAGGGTGGGCTTGTTCAGCCGCTGGGCGATCTCGCGCATGGTCAGAGCGCCATCGCCGGCCATGTTGTATATGCCGCGTTTGTCTTCGCGGATGCCCATTTCCATTGCGGCAAGTACGTCCTGATCCCAGATGAATACAAAGGGCGAGTCGCTGCCCTTGATGGTGAGGATGCGCTCGGCTTCAAACAGGCCGGTGATCTGGTTGCGGGTGTCGGTACCCAGCACGGTGCCGGGGCGGAATATCAGCTGCTGCAGCTCTGGGTGGTTGCTGCGGAAGGTAGCCAGTAACTCTTCAACCTGACGCTTGTGATCGGAGTAGGCAAATTCGGCATTGCCACGGATGGCGTCGGCCTCATCTATCCACTCCGGGTTGTCGGCGTAATAACCGTAAGCCGCGCCCGAACTGGTGACCGTCAGGTGCTGCACGCCGGCCTCGATACAGGCGCGCAGTACGTTGCGGGTGCCGTTTACGTCGATATCAAAGTCGCGTTCACGGTCTTTTGAGGCCTGCAGTACCGAGGCCAAATGCACCACGTGGGTGATCTGCCGCTGTTTCATCAGCGTGGCCAGCTCGCGATCGCGGATCTCCATGACCTGCAGCGGAAAGTTCAGGTCACTGCGGCTGCGCAGGTCGGTACCCAGCACGTGATAGTCCTGCGCCAGGCGGTTGCCTAATTGATGGCCGATATAGCCGGCGGCGCCGGTAATGAGAATGCGTTTGCTCATGGATTACAGGCTCTGCTTGGCGCCGCGCTGGGCGGCAAGGTGTTGTGCGTGTTCGGCGCGTTTGCTTTGGCGCGCCCAGATCTGGGACAGGGTCAGCCCGGAGACCAGATGCCAGGTGCCCCAGAAGGCGGTAATCAGCATCATGCCGCCGGCCTCGGGGAAGAAGGTGAAGAGGATCACCAGCCCCAGGCCGGAGTTCTGAATGCCTACCTCCATGGTGACTGCGCGGCGGTCGGCGACTGGCAGCTTCATCAGCCTCGCCATGCCGTATCCCAGCGACAGCGCCAGCAGGTTGTGCGCCACCACCAGCCAGAAAAAGCTGTTGAAGCGGTCGATAAACAGCTCGAAGTTGTTGCCAAAGGCAATGCCGACAAAGCCCAGGAACACCATTAACGAGATCACCCGCAGCGGCTTTTCACTGCGCTGGGCCAGTAGCGGCCAGCGCCGGCCTACCGTCATGCCCAGCACCAGCGGCACGGCTAGCACCAGCAGCACTATCAGCAGGATACTGCCCGGCTCCAGACTGATCTGCGTGAGGTATTCGCGGGTATGCGGGTTAAGCCAGCCGTAGAAGGCGAAATTGAGCGGCGTGAGCACGGTGGCGGCCAGGCTGGAGACCGCCGTCATGCTGACCGAGACTGCCACGTTGCCCTTGCCCAGCCAGGTCATCACGTTGGAAAAACTACCGCCGGGGCAGGAGGCGACCAGGATCATGCCCAGGGCCAGCTCGGGGTCGATGTGCAGCACCCAGGTCAGCAGACAGGTAGCCAGCGGCAGCAGCAGAAACTGTGCGAAGAGGCCGGCCACCGGCGCCACTGGCGCCTTGAGGATGCGCTTGAAGTCTTCCAGCTTGAGCGTCAGCGAAACGCCAAACATCATCGCGGCCATGATGATGTTGAGCAGAATCAGGCTGGCCGGATCAAACTGGATCGGCAGCGCGCCACTCATGTGGCCGCGACCGGTTGCGGCGCAGTTTGCTCAAGCCCGGCTTCCAGTTCGGCAATGTGCTGCCTGAGCGCGCCCAGATAGGCGTCCTTGTTGACGTAATAGGCCATGCGCGCCAGCTTGATGTAGTCGTAGCCGCCGTCCAGGTGGGTGGTGGCCTGTTCACGCTTGGTCTGGTCAAACTTCAGCGCGGCCGGGCTGCACTGCTGGCGCTGGGCAATATAAAGCGCAGCCAGGCGCGCCTGCAGATTGCGGCCTTCCCAGCCCAGGCCGGCGGCCTCGATCATGCCCATCATGAACAGGTTGTGATGCTCCGGATGAAACACGTTGAGGTAGAGCTGCGGTGCATCGACCTCGGCCGGCCAGTTGAGGTGCTCACGGTTAATGAAGGGATAGTCGAGCTGATACCCGGTAGCCAGCAGAATCAGGTCGTACTCGCCGCTTTCGCCATCGACAAAGCTCACCTGATTACCGTCCATGCCCTGAATATCGCGTCGCGCGCGGATGTCGCCGTGGCCCAGATGATGCAGGATCAGCGAGTTGACCACCGGGTGCGACTCATACATGCGGTAGTCCGGGTCGGGCAGTCCGTAATCAGACGGTTTGCCCATGATCAGACGAATCAGCGCGGCATCCATCCGCTGCTTGAGTTTGCGCGGCAGCTTGAGCTTGCCGCCCAGGCTGTCGGTCGGCTTGCCCTTAATGAATTTGGGCAGGAAGTAATAGCCGCGACGCAGGCTCATATCCACCGATTGGGCGTGGTGCACCGCATCCACCGCTATGTCGGCACCGGAGTTGCCGCAGCCGACGATCAGCACGCGCTTGTCCTTGAACACCGAGGGGTCGCGGTATTCGTTCGAGTGCATGATGCGGCCGGCAAACTCGCCCGGCAGTTGCGGCCGGTTGGGCGTGTGCAGCGTGCCGTTGGCAATCAGCACGCCATCCACATGGCGAATCTGTTGCTCGCCGTCGCGTTCGGTTATCAGCTTCCAGCCGCTGTTTTCCGGACTGATGCTGATCACCCGGGTGTTGAATTCATAGTGGCGGTACAGATCAAAGTGCGCGGCGTAGTCGCGGAAATAGCGCTTGAGCTCGCTGTGGTGCGGGTAGGTGGCTACCTCCTCGCCCATCGGAAACTCGGCGAACTCGGTCATGCGCTTGGAGGAGATCAGGTGCGCGGTTTGGTACATGGTGCTGTGCGGGTTGTCGATATCCCACAGCCCGCCCACATCGCTGCTGAGCTCCAGACCGATAAAGGAAATGTCCAGCTTCTGCAGATTGCGGGCCGTGGCCAGACCCATGGGGCCAGCGCCGATGACAGCGTACATGGCGTACTCCTCGTTGTTATTATTTTGCCGGTCAGGCCTGGGGCGAATCCTGCTGACGTTCCCCGTACCCGCACACAGCGTTATGATGCTGAGTCTAGCCAAGCACCGGGTGCGCGTAACGCACCAAACGGGACAAGGAACCGGCAATTCACGCCATGCCAAGCGACCAGCACAGCGTTACCCCGCTTTACACTCAGGCCCTGCTGCAATCGGCCGAGCGCCACGGCATTGCCTTGCCGGCGCACCTGCGTGAGCTGCTGCACAGTCGCGAGCGCATTCCACTGGCGCTGCAGGATGAGCTTTGGGAGAGCTACTGCAGCCTGCGTCAGGAGCCGCTCGCCGGCTTGCAACTGGGGCTGGATATCCAGGTGGGCCATCTCGACAGCGCCGGCATGTTGCTGGTGACCTGCGATACCCTCGGCGAGGCGCTGGAACAACTGGTGGAATATGCCCCGGTCATTGGTGCCGGCGGCGACTTCAGTCTGCAACAGCAGGGTGCCCTGGCCTGGATCGAATATCAGTCGCAGCTGCCGGTGCGCCAGGCCGAGCGGGTAGAGGCCGTGCTGGCCTCGCAGCTGAATCTTACCGCCTGGTCGACCGGCGGGCGCTTCAAACCGCACAGCGTCAGCTTTGCCCATGCGCCCTTGGCAGAGCTGGCCCGTTATCGGGAGCTGGTCGACTGCGAGCTGCAGTTCAACGCCGGCCACAATCGCCTGAGTTTCAGTGTCGATCAATTGTCGCTACCGCTGATTCAGGCCAACAGCGCCTTGCGTGAGCACCTGCGGCAACTGGCGGACCAGACCCTGGCCAGCCTGGGCCAACACAGCCTCAGCGCCGAAGTGCAGCGCGCCGTGCGGTTGCAGCCGCGCTGGGGCAAGGAGCGCATTGCCGAGCAGCTGGGCATCAGTGGCCGCCACCTAAACCGCAAGTTGGCAGAGGAAGGCCTATCGTTCAAGGCGCTGCGTGAAACCGTGCTGCAGGAGATGGCCTGCCAGGCGCTGCAGGGTCGCCAAAGCGTGGCGCAGATTGCCGAGCAACTCGGCTTCTCGGATGAAAACGCCTTTGTGCGTGCCTTCCGCCGCTGGCAGGGCACAACGCCGGCACGTTACCGGCAAGGCTGATCGGCGCTGTGCAGTTTTGCCGGGAAGGTGGAATCTCGGCCATCGCCCTTGTGCCTCGATAGAAACCGACACACTCGGGGCTGAGTGCAGGCGGGGCAATAAGCGCAGCGGCTTGCATTTAATAACCACTGGCCTATGGTATGTCTTCACGCGATAACCGAGTTACCTCATGCTCTGGCTTCACCCCTACTCCGATAGCTACTTCGCCTTCCTGAATTAAGCCGGGACGGTTTCACCGTACCCGGCGTTGTTTACTTGCCCCCTTGTTTGATTTTTCTGTCGGAGAGAGATGTCGTCTATGGTCGATGTGAACCGGCGCCCGCGCGGCCTGACCCGCGGTGCCGCTGTATGGCACACAACGGGCCCGCATGAGCTGGCCAGTGTGATCGGTAAGCTGGAACTGCTGGAACGTGATCGGGTTACGCTGCGGGCCCGCGTGGGCAGCGCGTTGCTGCTGCTGGATATGAATACGCAGGAGCTTATCGAGGTGCGCCTGACGGAACGCAGCTGCAGCGCCAGCACCGAGATTTCGATCTTCTCGCCCTTGGGCGCGCGTTTGCTCGCCGCGTGCCCCGGCGACATGCTGACCCTGGGCGGCTTCAGCGGCGGCTATCGGCTATTGCTGGTGCGAGTTGAGCCCGCGCCAAGCTGACGGGCGGTTCAGTCCTTCCAGAAATCCGCATGCACCTGCACAGACTCTTCTTCCAGCAGCGGGCCCACCACCTCGACTTTGCGCTGGCCGGCGTCAAATACCGTGCGGCACGGCAGGTCGAGGGTCGGGTTTTCCGGGTGGTTGCCGGTCAGTTCCTTCAGGCGCTTTTCGCTGGCGCCGTAGACCACCCGGCCAACGCCGGCCCAGTACACCGC
This sequence comes from Halopseudomonas sp., assembly GCF_036961105.1. Taxonomy (GTDB): domain Bacteria; phylum Pseudomonadota; class Gammaproteobacteria; order Pseudomonadales; family Pseudomonadaceae; genus Halopseudomonas. The sequence continues at coordinate 50,439 of NZ_JBALWW010000021.1, forward strand.
GCCGGCGCACATGGCGCAGGGCTCGGCAGAGGTGTACATGGTGCTGCCAGCCAGTACCTCTGGGGAGAAGGTGATGTTGGCGCGGGTCATCAGCACGCGTTCGGCGTGGCCGGTCATGTCGTGGTCGGGCAGAAAGGCGTTGAGCTGCTCCATCAGCACCTTGCCATCAGCATCCACGAGGATGGCGGCGAAGGGGTGGATGCCCTGCTTGGCGGCTTCTTCGGCCAGGCGGAAGCTGTCGCGCAGAAAACTGATATCGCGTTCGGTATGGCTCACAAAAATAGTCCTTGTTGCGGTTGCTACGGGTGTATGACGTGGCCGGGCAGTGCTGGGGCTGCCCGGCGGCGACTTATTTCTTCTTCGGCAGGCTCCAGGCAAAGAAGATCTGCTGGGTCCACTGCACCGACTTGAACAGCAGCAGGCTGACGGCGGCGAGGAAGAACAAGCCGGCAAAGGCCTGTGGAATCTTGAAGAAGGAGGTCGAGAACTGGATGAAGTAGCCCAGGCCCTCTTCGGCGGCGACAAACTCGGCCACCACGGCGCCAATGATCGCCAGGGTGATGGCCACCTTGAGGCCGCTGAAGATGTGCGGAATCGCATAGGGAATGCGGATCTGCCAGGTTTCGCGGCGGGTCGGCGCATCCAGCGAGCGGCTCAGCTCGATCAGCTCGGCGGGCGTTTCGTTGATCCCGGTGGCGGTGGAGACCACCAGCGGGAAAAAGGTCAGCAGGCAGGTGATCAGTACGCGTGAGGGATCGTCCGAGCCCATCATCACGATGATCAGCGGGGCAACCGCGACCACCGGCGTGGATTGCACTACCACCAGCAGCGGGTAGAGGGTGCGCGAAAGAAACTCCGAGCGCATCATCGCAATGGCCAGCGGAATGCTGATCACGATCGACAACGCAAAGCCCATCAGCGCGACGCGCAGGGTGGCCCACAGGTGCATCATCCAGCGGCTGAATTCCACGTCGAAGAAGGCGCTGAATATCGCGGTGGGTGCCGGCAGCACGTAGGCTGGCAGGTCGAACACGCGGCAGACCAGTTCCCAGAGCACGATCAAACCGACAAAGAACAGCCAGGGCGAGAGGTTCAACAGCAGCGCGCGGCGCGCGGCGGCGTCAGTGGGCGTCTGGCTCATAGATATGTTTCCTTATGCGGTCAGTCAGCTCGCTGAAGCGGGGATGTTTGATGGTCTCGGGACTGCGTGGGCGCGGCAGATCGATGTCGATGAGGTCGAGCACGCTGCCCGGGCGCTTGCTCATGACCAGCACGCGGTCGGCCAGCAGCACGGCCTCGGAAATGGAGTGGGTAATGAACAGCACCGTCTTGGGCTGTTCGTCCCAGATTTTCAGCAGATCGAAGCCGATCTGTTCACGGGTCATGGCATCCAGCGCCGAGAACGGCTCGTCCATCAGCAGGATGTCGGGGTTGAGCAGCAAAGCGCGGACAATGCCCACGCGCTGTTGCATGCCGCCGGACAGCTCGTCCGGCATCTTGTCGGCAAAGGCCTCGAGTCCGGCCATGGCCAGCAGCTCGTTGGCGCGCTTTTCATCCTGCGCGCCATAACGGCCAAACTTGTGCTTGAGCGGAAAGAGCACATTCTTGCGAACGCTCAGCCACGGCAGCAGGGTCGGCTTTTGAAACACGATGCCAACGTCGTCACGGGGGCCGTTGACCTGCTTGCCGAATACGCTGACTTCACCCTCGCTCGGTACCAGCAGGCCGGACACCATGCGCAGCAAGGTACTCTTGCCGCAGCCGGAGGGGCCTACCACCGCCACAAACTCGTGGCGGTTGATGTCGAGGTCGATGTTTTGCACCGCCAGCGGACTGCCGGGGGTGGGGTCATAGCGATGACCCACTCCCGCCATCCGCACGAAGGCGCGTTCGCTAGTGTGCTCCATGTATTACTCCGCAGCAGGCATGAAGTCGCGGTTGACGATTACTTCGGGGTCCAGTGAATCGACGCTCAGCTCGTTGGCCTCGGCGACCCATTTCCAGGTAGTGGCGATGCGCTCCGGCGTCATGGCGCCCAGACCGTCAGCCTTGCTGATGTCGTTGAACACCAGTTCCATGGAGTCGCCGATTTGCGCGGTGGCTACCGCAGCGTCAACTTCGGGCACCATGGTGTGCAGGTCGGCTGCAGCCTGTTCCGGGTGCTCATTGCTGAAGCGCAGGGACTTGTCGAAGGCGCGCATGAAACGCTTGGCCACGTCGGGCCGCTCGCTGAGGAACTTGTCGCTGGCGACCACGGCGGAGCTGTACAAAGACAGGCCGGCGTCGGACCAGCGGATCACGTTGATGTCCTTGCCGGCGCTGGCGGCCTGCTGCTTGAACAACGCGATATTGGTGACCCAGGCGATGATGGCATCGGTGTTGCCGGTCACCAGCATGGGCCCCAGGGCGCCCGGATCGGATTTAGTCAGGCTGACCGCATCAGCGGGCATGTCGTTGGCTTGCAGCACCAGCGGCAGAAAGGCGTTGGACGAGGTGAAGGGCGAGGTCGCAACCTTCTTGCCGGCGATGTCGCTGAAGCTGTTGATGCCACTGTCGCTCAGTGAGAAGAAGGCGTGCGGGCCCTGGTTGAAGATCATGTAAACGGCGCTGACCGGCACGGTATCCTGTGCGCGAGCGGCCATCAGGGCGCCAATGTCGGCGCTGCCGATGTCGGCCTGGCCGGTGGCGATCTTGGTGATGGCATCGGTGGAGCCACGGCCGCTGGCGATACTGACCTCAAGGCCTTCATCAGCAAAGAAACCCTGCTGCACACCGGTGTACACCGGAGCCTTGTCGCCACCGGGCAACCAGTCCAGCTGGTAGGTGACCTTGTCGGCTGCTGCTGCCATACCGCTGGCAGACATGGCGATGACCATCGCCAGAACGCCGGATGCTTTCTTCAACATAGTCTTACTCCACAGGGTTTTAGTGTTTGGCTTTATATCCTGACCACTTGGGCAGGTTTTAAGGATCAGGAGCAAATTGCGGGCCAGCTTGGCCTTGTGCCAGCAAATACGTTGCAAAGCCCTGCAATTAAAGGGCCCTGTAGGGCGATTGCTGCTGTGCCTGGAGGCCAGCGGGCGGCAAGGTCAGGATTTGTGCACGGACTTGGTGCGTCGCCCCAATACCGGGCGCAACAGGGGTGCGCCCGGCTGTGCGACGGTTCTTTCAGCTGCTGGCGGTTTCGGCTTCACGCCGGCTGCGCAACGCCTGGCGGCGATCCGCCAGCCCTACCACCAGAATACCGGCGGCGATCAGGGCAAAGCCGGCCAGGTCGGTGGTGGTGGGCTGCTCGTGCAGAAACAGGCTGGAGGTGACCAAGCCTACCGCGGGTACCGCCGCTGAACTGAGCGACAGGCTGACCGCCGGTAATGAGCGAATGGCCGCCACCTGGGCCGCTACACACAGACCCGAGGCCACTGCACCGCTGAACAGCAACTGCCAGGCGAAGGCCGGTTGCCAGATAATCTTGGCCGGATCTTCAAAAAACAGCGCTATGGGGGCCAGCACCAGCACGGAGATGAGTACCTGCCAGGGAATCAGCGAGAGCACATCGCCTTGCCAATGATGCTTGCGCACATGGATCAGCCCGACGGTCCAGACCAGGGTGGCGAGCATGATCAAGCCGCCACCGATAAACACATCGGTGTTGTCCCAGCCAATCGACAGCGGGTTGAAGACCGTCAGCAGGCCGGCGAGCCCCAGCCCTACCCCCAGCGCACGCGGTGCGGTAAAGCGCTCACCGAGAAAGAGTGCGGCGGCCGGCACCACCCAGATTGGCGTGGTGTAGGCCAGAATGGCCGCCCGCCCGGCAGGCAGAAACTGCAGCCCGAGGGTCACCAGCGAAATAAAGGCCATGTTCTGCAATACGCCGACCGAGAACAGCACCGGCCAGTCGGCGCGGGGTGGCAGGCGGAGTATGCCCATGGCCGCGGCAATACTGAACATGGTGATGGCGCCCAGCGCCATGCGCATACTGGTGAACAGTAGCGGCGGGCTGTTTTCCAGCCCCAGCTTGAGAATCGGAAAATTCAGTCCCCAGGCCAGGGCGGTAAAGCCCAGCAGCAGGTAACCCAGGCCCCAGGCGTAGCTGTGCGGGGCCGGAGTGGCGCGGCTCAATGTTCTACTTCCAGCGCGCTCTCGTGCCAGTTGCGCAACGCGCGATCAGACAGCCAGACCATCAGCGCGAACAGGGCAATGCCGGTCAGGGTGATCAGCACCAGGGCGGCAAACATGCGTGGAATCTGCAGGTTGTAGCCCGATTGCAGAATCAGGTAGGCCAGGCCGGCCTTGGCACCGCCAGTGCCGGCCACAAATTCCGCGACTACGGCACCGATCAACGCCAGACCGCAACTGATGCGCAGACCACCGAAGAAGTACGGCAGCGCGCCGGGGATGCGCAGGCGAACCAACTCCTGCCAGCGGCTGGTGCGGTACATGCGGAACATGCTGAGCAGATTGGGATCCACGCTGCGCAGCCCCAGAGTGGTGTTGGAGATGATCGGAAAGATCGCAATGATCACCGCGCACACGGTCAGCGCCCAGGTAGTGTCATCGACCCAGATGATGATCAGCGGCGCAATGGCCACCACCGGCGTCACCTGCAGCAGGACGGCATAGGGAAACAGGCTCAGCTCGATCCACTTGCTCTGAATAAACAGCAGCGAGGCGGCTACACCCAGCACCACAGCAATGACGAAGGCCAGCAGGGTGATCTTCAAGGTCATCATCAGCGCATTGAACAGGGTCGCCCAGTCGGTGACCAGGGATTTCATGATCTCGATCGGCCCCGGCAGAATGTACTTGGGCATTTCAAAGGCGACCACGGCGATCTGCCAGAACAGCAGAAAAAACACACCGACTACTAGCGGCGCGGCGATCTTGACGAAATTCTCATTCTGAATCAGCGGCGCTTTCATGCCTTGCTCTCCTGGTCAGCCATTGGTTCGCCCATTGCACTGGCGCGTTCCAGTGCCTGCGAGACCTGACGGCAGTAACCGGCAAATTCGGTGGACACGCGAAAATCGGCATTGCGCGGAAAGGGCTGATCGATCTTGATGTCGTCGACAATGCGGCCGGGCCGTGCCGCCATAACGACCACGCGGCTGGACAGGTAAACCGCCTCGTAGACGCTGTGGGTGACAAAGACGATGGTCCAGCCGTTCTTCTGCCACAGCTTGAGCACGTCGTCGTTGAGTTTGTTGCGGGTCATCTCGTCCAGCGCGCCGAAGGGTTCATCCATCAGCAACAGGTTGGGCTCGGTGACCATGGCGCGGGCAATCGAAGCGCGCATCTGCATGCCGCCGGAGAGTTCGCGCGGAAAGGCGTTGTCGAAACCCTTGAGGCCGACCATATCCAGCGCCTGGTCAATCTTCTGTTCGGTTTCCGGGCCGCTCTGGTGCTCCAGATCCAGCGGTAGGCGCACGTTCTTGCGCACCCGTGCCCAGGGCATCAGGGTCGCGTTCTGAAACACGAAGGCCAGCTTGCGGCCCTTGTCGCCGACGACGCCGTAGTCCTGTTCCCAGAACCTGATGCTGCCGGTAGTCACATCGCCCAGTCCGGCCATGATGCGTAACAGGGTGCTCTTGCCGCAGCCGGACGGGCCCAGCAAACTGACGAATTCACCTTGGCGCACGGTCAGGTCGGCGCCCTTGAGCGCCACAGTGCCGTTGGCGTAGATCTTGTTCACGCCTTCAACCTGCAGTACCGGCCGGCCCTGGCCGCCGCCGGCCTGTACAGGCGCGTCAGCAGCAGGCTCTAGCGTGCTGGGTTTCAGCGGGGTGACTCTGGAAGAGGTCATCTTGTGCTCCCGTGAGCGACTTGCGTTGCAAGCCGCTGTTGTCTGGAAAGGTTGAGAGGGACTGCCGATCAGGGCAGAACCGGCTCCTTGGGCAGGAACTCGAGGCTGTAGACGTCCTTGATGTCCAGGTCATCGTCGACCAGGCCGGCAGTCAGCATGAACTCGTGAATCTTGGCCCAACGCGCATCTGTCATCACGCCAATGCCGCCGGTCTCGGCGTCGCCGCCGGTGACCAGGCCGTATTCCTTCATCTTCTCGATACCGTAGGCGATCTGCTCATCGGTCATCTCCGGGTTGGCTTCCTGGATCAGCTTGTTGCCCGGCGCCGGATCATTGAAGTAGCTGGCCCAGCCTTCCATGCTGGCCTGCACGAAGCGGCGTACCAGGTCCGGATTCTGCTCGATCATCTTGTCGGTGGTTTCAATGGTGGTGGCGTAGGCCGGGTAGCCGTAGTCCGCCAGCAGGAATACGGACGGCTTCACGCCGGCCTTCTCCATGGCGAAGGGCTCGGATGAGAGGTAGCCCTGTTGCACAATGCTCTTGTCCGCCAGGAAGGGCGCCACGCTGAAGGTGTAGGGGCGAATCATGTCATCGGTGTAGCCGTACTTGGTCTTCAGCCAGGGCCAGAACGTGGTGTTGGCAAAGGCCGCGATATAGACCGGCAGCCCCTCTTCCTTGATCTGCTCCAGCGAGGTGATGTGCGGGTGCGCAATCAGCGCTTGCGGGTCGCCCTGGAAGGCGGCCGCCACTGTCTTAACCGGCAGACCCTGCTCCACCGCCTTGATGTTGCCGATCGGGTAGCCCATCGAGAAATCGCGCTTGCCGGCGACCAGCAACTGCATCCCGTTGACCTGCGGGCCGCCCATCTCGATGGACACATCCAGACCGTACTTTTCATAGATGCCGGCCGCCTTGGCCTGATAGAAACCGCCGTGCTCGGCCTGGGCATACCAGTTGGTACCAAAAACCACTTCATCCAGCTCGGCTGCCGAAACGGTGGCGCTGAGGCTGCCGGCAGCCGCCAGCGAACCAGCCAGTACCGACAGGCAGCGCTTGGCGGAAGAGATCAGGGGCTTACGTATATCGCGCATATGCATACTCCAGAGGATTTTATTAGCTGACCATTTATTCAATATTTACTGGAGAGCAAGCAGCGTGCCACATGGCCAAAAGCGCCGTTTTTGCATTTCCTGATCAATTGGTCAGTAAATTTATGCACCGGATTGCGACGATTTGGCGCCGCCCTGCACCCTGATTGCACACATTCCGAGCCGTTGCCGGTGTGCAGCCCATGGATCGTGAACTGGTACAGATTCTGCTAGGGATAGGGCAGGGAATTTCCGGGCCGAGAGAACCTCCTGGATCAGACTCCTGAGTCAAGATGACACGCCTCTGTCATAACGCCGCCCTGGTGTACGGTTCTCGCTTTCCGTGAAAGAGGAATAACCATGTCTGCGAAAAACGCCTATCTGGTGTTGCAAGGTGGCCGCGTGCTTGACCCGGCGTCTGGCCTGGATGCCGTTGCCGATGTTGTGGTGCAGGGCGGCACTATTGTTGAAGTGGGTGCCAATGCCGGCGCCAACTACCCCGGTGCAGAGATCAAGGACGTCAGCGGTCATCTGGTGACCCCTGGCCTGATCGATATCCATACCCATTGTTACCCTGGCCTCGGCGACTTCTGCCTGCCTACCGATTTGATGGGGGTGGACTCCGGTGTGCCGGTGATCGTCGATGCCGGCACCGCCAGCACCACCATCATCGAGCTGGCGCGCCGCGCGATCATCGATCACCCGGATACCAAGACCAAAGTGCTGGCGCTGATGGACCCCTCGCAGATCTATTTGGCGAACAAGACCTTTATCTGCCATTACCTGCGCATCGCCGACGATGAGCGCAATATCGACATCGAATCCGCCAAACAGGTAATCGACGCCAACCGTGATGTGATTGTGGGTTTCAAGGTGCGGCCGACCATTACCACCAACCCGGACCGCTCGCCCTTCCTGGATGCCGCGCACGAGATTGCCGGCGACCTGCCGATCATGATTCACCTGGGCTCCTTCCCGCATACCCCGGTGCTGGATACCAACAAGCTGCTGTATCAGCTGCGCGAAGGCGACATCATCACCCACGCCTGCCGTGGCGGCGGCGGTCAGCTGGACGACAAGGGCGAGCCAACCAGGCCGTTCATTGATGCCTACGAGCGCGGCGTGCTGCTGGATATCGGCCACTCCGCCGGTGATTTCCACTTCCGTACCGCGCGCCGGATGATCGAGCGCGGCTATATGCCCAACACCATTTCTACCGATCTCAATGTGTTCAATGTCGACGGCCCGGTGTTCTCGCTGTCGACCACCATGTCGAAGATCTGGGCGCTGGGTGTGCCGCTGGCCGAGGTGATCAAGATGAATACCGTGAATGCGGCCAAGGCGATTCGCCGCAGCGATCTGTACGGCGAGCTGCGCGTTGGCCGTTCGGCTGAAGTCAGCGTGCTGCGTATCGAAGAAGGCCCGGTGAAGTTGTCGGACGGGCATGAAACCATCGAAGCCAGCCGTCGTCTGCGCGCCGTCGGTTGCCTGCGTGGCGGCACCTGGCACGACGCCGTACACGATCTGAAAGGCGTAACTGCGACGCTGCAGGAGGCGGTATGAGCGCCCTTGCCGAAAGCGCCGCGCCGACGCTGAATTCGGCGCAATTTTACGACCAGCTGGTGGCTGAGCTGAGCGCCAAACGGGATGAGCTGTCGGAGGCCGAGAAAAGCTTCGGCGGCTTTGCCCCACTGGGCCGCGAAGAGTTGATCGAGTGGCTGCAGTTCCAGTGCTGGTACGAGCGTGAAGCGGCTGGCTTCATCGGCTCCTGGCTGCGTGACACGCCGGAATCGGAGGTCTTTATCGGCCTGTGCCGGCAGGTGGCGGACGAGGGCAAGCACTACAAGCTGCTGCTTTCGCACCTGCAGTCACTGGGTGCCTCGATGGATGGCTGGCAGCCGGAGCCCGAGTGGGTGGCCTGGGTCAGCGAGTTCTACGCGGCGGGCGACGACACCCTGGAACGGGTCGCGGCGCACAACATCACCGGTGAGCTGGGCGCGATGAACGCCTTCGATGGCTTGCTGCCCCGCGTGCCGGAAGCTACCCGCGCCGTGCTCAACAAGATCATTCCCGACGAGAAGTTTCACGTGTCGCTGGGGCGCATGGCGGTGCACCGCTTCGCTACCACCGAGGAGCGTCAGGCGCGGGTGGCCAAACGCGCCTGGGGTGCCTTCGAGCTGGAGCAGAAGGGTCGGCTGGCCTTCGAGCGGCGCCTGCGCGAGAAGGGTGCCGCCGCCGAACACGCACCTGTAGTGTTCGAGGCAAAGCCGCAATGGGTCTGTCAGGTATGCGGCTGGATCTATGACGAGACTGTCGGCGATCCCGAGTCCGGCATCCCGCCCGGCACCCGCTTCGAGGACATTCCGGATGACTGGATGTGCCCCGAGTGCCTGGTCACCAAGGATGATTTTGTATTGCTCAGTGTGTGAGTGAGCGGAAATGAAAAAGGCGGCCTGCGGGCCGCTTTTTTTCAATGGTGTCGATTGCAGTGAATTCGCCGGTGGGCTGTGCTCTTCCGGCGGCGGCTGTTTTGGCTGTGCTTTTCCCGGGACGGCCGTATATGGTCTCCTCCCTCATTGCAAGGCTTCCAGTTTTTGATAACAAGAGCAGGTTGTCTGTCGTAT
>NZ_JBALWW010000022.1:0-55205 GCF_036961105.1 Halopseudomonas sp.
TAGCATCTATCCCCTGGCGCATCGACGCCGTAGAAGGGAGAGGGAGGAGACCATCTCATCGAGTTCCATCTCGACCAGCAGCCTCAACCGCACCACCGCAGGCCGGGATGGGACCCGGCCGTCCCAGGCAACCCCGGGCTTGGCTTGGTTCCGGGGCGGTCGAATTGCTGTGCTTAAGTGAAAAGCGTTAGGCCACACCAGCACTATTACCTGCCAAGAAAGCAAAAACCCGGCCTAGGCCGGGTTTTTGTTGTTACCGAACAGCTGCGATTAAACGCCGCTGGCCTCGGCAGACTCGACGTCTTTCATCGACAGCTTGATGCGGCCGCGATTGTCGACATCCAGTACCAGGACTTTGACTTCCTGGCCTTCCTGCAGCACGTCGGTGACTTTCTCGATGCGCTCGTTGGCGATCTGCGAAATGTGCACCAGACCATCCTTGCCAGGCAGGATGTTAACGAATGCGCCGAAGTCGACGATACGCTCAACCTTACCGGTGTAGACCTTGCCGATCTCGGCTTCAGCCGTGATGCCATCAACGCGCGTCTTGGCGGCGTCTGCGGCTTCCTTGCTGGCAGCGAAGATCTTCACGGTGCCATCATCGGTAATATCGATGGACGCGCCGGTTTCGTCGCAGATGCTGCGGATGGTCGCGCCACCCTTGCCGATCACGTCGCGGATCTTGTCGGAATCGATCTTCATGCTGATCATGGTCGGCGCGTTGGAAGAGATTTCCTTGCGCGAAGCCGGCAGCACTTCATTCATCTGCTTGAGGATGCTCAGACGAGCGTCGTGGGCCTGATGCAGCGCGATTTCCATGATCTCTTCGGTGATACCGTTGATCTTGATGTCCATCTGCAGCGCAGTAACACCCTTCTCGGTACCGGCTACCTTGAAGTCCATGTCGCCGAGGTGATCTTCGTCACCCAGGATATCGGTCAAAACCGCGAACTTGTCGCCTTCCTTGACCAGACCCATGGCGATACCGGCTACCGGGGCCTTCATCGGCACACCCGCGTCCATCAGCGCCAGAGAGGCACCACACACGGACGCCATGGAGCTGGAACCGTTGGATTCGGTGATTTCCGATACCACGCGGATGGAGTAAGGGAACTGCTCCATATCAGGCATAACCGCCTGAATACCGCGACGCGCCAGACGGCCGTGACCGATTTCACGACGACCCGTACCGCCCATGCGACCACACTCGCCCACCGAATAGGGAGGGAAGTTGTAGTGGAACATGAAGGGTTCCTTGCGCTCGCCTTCCAGCTGATCCAGCAACTGCGAGTCACGCGCAGTACCCAGGGTGGTAACGACCAGCGCCTGAGTTTCGCCACGGGTGAACAGCGCAGAACCATGGGTACGGTCCAGCACGCCCACTTCGATGTTCAGCGGGCGCACGGTCTTGGTGTCACGACCGTCGATACGCGGGTTACCGTCAACGATGCTCTGACGCACGGTGCGGTATTCGATTTCCTTGAAGCCGTCCTTCACCTCAGCGGCGGAGAACTTGCCAGCTTCATCACCCGACAGCGCAGCAATGGCGGCATCACGCAGCTCACCCAGACGGTTGTAACGGGCCTGCTTGTCGGTGGTGGTGTAGCCTTCGGCGATACCGGCACCAAATTGGCTCTTGATGGCATCCAGCAGCGCGGTATTTTCCGGCTCTGGCTGCCAATCCCAACGAGGCTTGCCAGCTTCAGCGGCCAGTTCCTTGATTGCCTGGATCGCTGGCTGGAACTCCATGTGGGCAAAGAGTACGGCGCCCAGCATCTGGTCTTCGGTCAGTTCCTGCGCTTCGGATTCAACCATCAGCACGGCGTCTTCGGTACCGGCGACAACCATGTCCAGACGTGAGCCTTTGAGCTGCTCGTAGTTGGGGTTGAGCACGTAACCTTTTTCGTCGTCAAAGGCGACGCGGGCGCAGCCGATGGGGCCATTGAAGGGCGCACCGGAGATCGCCAGAGCGGCTGAAGTACCCAGCATGGCAGCCATGTCGGGATCGGTGGTCTTGTCGGTAGACACTACGGTACAAACGACCTGGACTTCGTTCATGAAGCCATCGGCGAACAGCGGGCGGATCGGACGGTCGATCAGGCGCGAGGTCAGGGTCTCTTTCTCGGAAGGACGGCCTTCACGCTTGAAGAAACCACCGGGGATACGGCCGGCTGCGTAGGTCTTTTCGATGTAGTGCACAGACAGAGGGAAGAAATCACGGCCAGCTTCGGGCTGCTTGGCGGCCACGACGGTGACCAGAACGCTGACGGCGTTATCGATGCTGACCAGAACCGCACCAGTGGCCTGACGGGCAATACGGCCCGTTTCCATAGTGATGGTGCTGTTACCTAGTTTGAATTGCTTGATGACCGGTTTCACGGTGTCTTCTCTCTCTTTTTTGCCTTTGGGGGAAACTCTGGGCATGGCCGGGATTCGGACCCGACCATGTCCAAACGGGGCTGGTCTTAGCGACGCAGACCCAGACTGCTGATCAAAGCGCTGTAACGAGACAGGTCTTTCGACTTCAGGTAGTCCAGCAGCTTGCGACGCTGGTTAACCATACGAATCAGACCACGGCGAGAGTGGTGATCCTTTTTGTTGTCCTTGAAGTGACCTTGCAGCTTGTTGATGTTTGCAGTCAACAGAGCCACCTGGACTTCAGGAGAACCGGTATCACCTTCAGCACGCTTGTACTCGCCAACGATTGCAGCTTTTTCTTCAACACTCAGTGACATCTTGTATTTCCTCTGAGGTAACAGGCCGGGACCAGTGTCCCGTGTTTTAAATCGAGGTATGACCGTGCCTGTTGACAGCCACCCTCGTGGTGACCCGCTATCGGGTCAACTTATGGGTTGCACCCTGCCCGGCGGGCGGTCTGCAACCTTGATTCGGCAACGCATCCGCTAGTGCGGACGGTGAAAAATATCATGCATTGAAGCGCAATAACCGCTTCGGCGCCACCCTGGCATCTTCGGTCATTTCACCAATACCGAGAAAGCGCCCTTCGGCGTCCTTCAGGCGCACCTTGCCAAAGGCCGGGCTACCGGGAACGCGCACCGCCTGACCGTGATTCAGGTAGTAGGCCGTCTGCTCGGTCAGCTCCAGAATGGGCCAATCTTCCAGGCCGCTATCCATTGGCAGCAGCAAATGATCCAGCGCTTCCGGGCCGCCCTCGGCGTGCAGCTCCTCCAACCGTTCCAGCGTAACCGCATGGGTCAGATCAAAGGGGCCGGCAATGGTACGGCGCAAGGAGGCGACGTGGCCACCACAACCCAGCGCCGCGCCAAGATCCTCGACCAGGGTGCGAATATAGGTGCCCTTGCTGCAATGCACTTCCAGTTGCAGGCGATCACCTTCCAGCCCCAGTACCTTCAGCTGCGAAATAGTCACGGCGCGCGCCTTGCGCTCGACGGTCTCACCTGCGCGGGCCAGCTTGTACAGCGGCTGACCTTCATGCTTGAGCGCCGAGTACATGGGCGGAACCTGCAGGATATCGCCGGTGAATTGCGGCAGCCTGGCGGCAACATCTTCCAGGCTGACATTGACCGGTTTGATTTCCAGCACGTCACCTTCGGCATCACCGGTGGTGGTGGTCATGCCCAGTCGCGCTTCGGTGATATAAGCCTTGTCGGCGTCCAGCAGGTACTGCGAAAACTTGGTGGCTTCACCCAGGCACAGCGGCAACACGCCACTGGCCAGAGGATCGAGGCTACCGGTGTGGCCACCCTTGTTGGCGTTGAACAACCAACGGACCTTCTGCAGGGCCTGGTTGGAGCTCATGCCGAGCGGCTTGTCGAAGATCAGAATGCCGTCAATCGCGCGGCGTTGTTTCTTGGCACCCGCCACCGTCAATCCTCTTTATCGTCTGGGTGCTGGCTGTCTTCCGCCACCGCCCGCTCGATCAGAGAAGACAGGTGCGCGCCCCGGCGCACGCTTTCATCGTAATGAAAATGCAGCGAGGGAACGCTACGCAGCTTCATGGAGCGGCCCAGCAACATGCGCAGATAGCCTGCAGAATCCTTGAGAATGTCCAGGTTCAGCGCGATATCTTCAGCGCTGTCCTTGTTCATCAGAGTGACAAACACCTTGGCGTGGGCCAGATCACGACTCACTTCTACCGCTGTCACCGTGACCATGCCCAGGCGCGGATCGCGCACTTCACGCTGAATCAGCAAGGCCAGCTCGCGCTGCATCTGATCGGCCACCCGATGGGTACGACTGTATTCTTTTGCCATATTACCTACCTCAAGCAACAAACTCCGGACTGCTGAACAGGCCGGAGTCTGGTGCAAATTTCAGGCGTCGGCCGGGCGGCCGACGCTGACGGGTTACAGACTACGCTGAACCTGTACGCGCTCGAACACTTCGATGCGATCACCGCTGCGCACGTCGTTGTAGTTCTTCACGCCGATACCGCATTCCATGCCATTACGCACTTCGGCAACGTCATCCTTGAAGCGACGCAGGGATTCCAGCTCGCCTTCGTAGATCACCACGTCTTCGCGCAGTACGCGAATCGGACGGTTGCGGTACACAGTGCCCTCAATGACCATACAGCCGGCGATGGCGCCGAACTTGGGCGAGCGGAACACGTCACGCACTTCGGCCACACCCAGGATCTGTTCGCGAACGTCGCTGCCCAGCATACCGCCCAACGCTTTCTTGACGTCGTCGATGATCTCGTAGATCACGCTGTAGTAGCGCAGATCCAGACCTTCGCTTTCGATGATCTTGCGAGCAGCGGCATCGGCACGTACGTTGAAGCCAAAGACCACAGCGTTGGATGCCAGCGCCAGGTTGGCGTCGGTTTCGGTGATACCGCCCACGCCGCCAGAAACGATCTTGACCTGTACTTCGTCGTTGCCCAACTCGGTGAGCGACGCCTGCAGGGCTTCCAGCGAGCCACGTACGTCGGCCTTGAGCACCACGTTGAGCGTCTTCTTCTCGTCCTGGCCCATGTTCTCGAACATGTTTTCCAGCTTGGCCGATTGCTGACGCGCCAGCTTGATCTCGCGGAACTTGCCCTGACGGAACAAGGCGATTTCACGCGCTTTCTTCTCATCGGTTACCACGGTCAGCTCGTCGCCGGCATCCGGCGTGCCGTCCAGGCCCAGAATCTCGACCGGAATTGACGGACCGGCTTCCTTGATGGTCTTGCCGTTCTCGTCCAGCATGGCGCGCACGCGGCCATAGTTGACGCCAGCGAGGACGATATCGCCCTGACGCAGGGTACCGTTCTGTACCAGCACGGTCGCTACCGGGCCGCGGCCCTTGTCGAGGCGTGATTCAACGACCACACCGCGACCAGGTGCAGAAGGCTGAGCCTTGAGCTCCAGTACTTCAGCCTGCAGCAGGACAGCTTCCAGCAGTTCTTCGATGCCGGTACCGACCTTGGCCGATACGTGCATGAACATGGTGTCGCCGCCCCATTCTTCGGGAATCACGTCCAGCGCCGCCAGGGCGTTCTTGATGCGATCCGGGTCGGCGTCTTCCTTGTCGATCTTGTTTACTGCAACGACCAGCGGCACACCGGCAGCCTTGGCATGCGCCACGGCCTCTTCGGTCTGCGGCATCACGCCGTCATCGGCTGCCACTACCAGAATCACGATATCGGTAGCCTTGGCACCACGGGCACGCATGGCGGTAAAGGCCGCGTGACCGGGGGTGTCCAGGAAGGTCACCATGCCGCGATCGGTTTCCACGTGGTAGGCGCCGATGTGCTGGGTGATACCACCCGCTTCACCGGATGCCACCTTCGCGCGGCGAATGTAGTCCAGCAGCGAGGTCTTGCCGTGGTCAACGTGACCCATGACGGTCACTACAGGCGCCCGGCTCATCTCTTCGCCTTCGTGCACCATGGATTCGACCAGGCTGTCTTCCAGCGCGCTTTCCTTCATCTGCTTGACCTTGTGGCCCATGTCTTCTGCGACGATGGTTGCCGTGTCCTGGTCAAGCACCTGATTGATGGTCACCATGTTGCCGTTCTTGAACATGTACTTGATGACCTCGGCGGCCTTCACCGACATCTTCTGGGCCAGTTCGGCCACGGTGATGGTCTCGCCAATTACAACTTCTCGCACAAGCGGTCCTGTCGGCTTCTCGAAGCCGTGCTGGTTACGTTTCTTGTTTGCCTTGAGCTTGCCACCGCCACCGCGGCGACGCGAGGCATCGTCTTCGTCGTTGATACGCGGCGCATGACGCCCCTTATCCTTGCCGTGCCCACCCGCGCGCTTGCGGCCGCGCTCTTCTTCGTCTTCACGGGCCTTGCGACGGCCTTCTTCCTTCTTCTTGTGCAGGTCGGCCGGCGCCGGAGCGGGCTCAACCACGGGCACAGTCGGAGCAACGGGCGCGGCCGGTTCAGCTGCCGCTGCCGGAGCCACTTCTTCGGTTGCTACCGTTTCAGCGGGTTTGGCGCTTTGCTCGGCAGCCTTCTTGGCCGCCTCTTCCGCCTGACGCTGCGCTTCAGCCTCGGCCGCTTTCAGTCGAGCTTCTTCAGCCGCGCGCAGCTCTTCCAGCTCGCGCTGACGCTCGGCCTCAAGGTCTGCCGGCTCGCGCTTGACGTAAGTACGCTTCTTGCGCACTTCAACATTGACTGTCTTGCTACCCGCGACCTTCAGGGTGCTGACTGTCTTGCGCTTGAGTGTGATCTTGCGTGGCTCGGAGCCGGAGTCACCGTGCGCGCTCTTGAGGAACGTCAACAGGGCCTGCTTCTCATCGTCACTCACCGCCTGCTCCGGGGTAGTCTGGGGCAAGCCGGCTTCGCGCATCTGTTGCAACAGACGTTCCACCGGTGTACCTACTACCTGAGCCAATTCTTTGACCGTCACTTCCGCCATTCACTTCTCTCCTCAGTCGGGTCCATGCGCTTGCGCAGGGTGATGTCGCCTATCCGACCGGTTATTCAAACCAGGGGGCGCGGGCAGCCATAATCAGGGTGCCAGCGCGGGCTTCGTCGATGCCTTCGATATCGAGCAGGTCGTCGACGGATTGTTCAGCCAGGTCTTCCATTGTCAGGATGCCTTTGCTCGCCAGCTGGAAAGCCAGTGCGCGGTCCATTCCTTCCATATTCAACAGGTCGTCAGCAGGCTGTGCTTGTTCCAGTTTCTCTTCGTTGGCAATCGCCTTGGTGAGCAGGCGATCCTTGGCCCGGGCACGCAGCTCGGTGACGATATCCTCGTCAAAGCCGTCGATATCGAGCATTTCTTCCATCGGCACGTAGGCAATTTCTTCCAGCGTGGTGAAGCCTTCTTCTACCAGCATCTGTGCCACTTCTTCCTCGACATCCAGCTCGTCGACAAAGTTGCGCAGAATGTCGCCGGTCTCGGCTTCCTGCTTGGCGCGAATGTCGTCTTCGGTCATCACGTTGAGCGTCCAACCGGTCAACTGACTGGCCAGACGCACGTTCTGACCGTTGCGGCCAATCGCCTGCGCCAGATTGTCTTCCGCTACCGCCAGATCGATCGCATGGGTGTCTTCATCAAGAATGATGGAGGCCACTTCCGCAGGCGCCATGGCGTTGATAACGAACTGCGCCAGGTTGTCGTCCCACAGCACGATGTCGACACGCTCGCCACACAGTTCACCCGAGACGGCCTGCACGCGTGAACCACGCATGCCGATACAGGCGCCTTGCGGGTCGATGCGCTTATCCTTCGAGCGCACAGCGATCTTGGCGCGTGAGCCCGGGTCGCGGGCAGCGCCCATGACTTCGATCAATTCTTCGGAGATTTCCGGCACTTCAATGCGGAACAGCTCGATGATCATCTCCGGGCAGCTGCGCGACAGTACCAGTTGTGGGCCGCGGTTCTCGGTGCGAATGTCCTTCAGCAGCGCGCGAATACGGGTGCCGGTGCGGAAGGTCTCACGCGGAATCATCTCTTCACGTGGCAATACCGCTTCGGCATTGTTACCCAGGTCGACAATAACGCTGTCGCGGGTCACTTTCTTGACCGTGCCGCTGATGATGTCACCCAGACGGTCGCGGTAGGCATCAACGACCTGTGCACGCTCCGCTTCGCGAACCTTCTGCACGATAACCTGCTTGGCAATCTGCGCGGCGATACGGCCAAACTCGACTGATTCGATCTTTTCTTCGATCATGTCGCCGATGGCAAGAGCAGGATCACGCTCCTGAGCCTGGTCCAGCGTCAGCTGCATATCGGGCTCTTCGAAGTTCTCGTCAACCACAACAGTCCAGCGACGGAAGCTTTCGTAGTCGCCGGTCTGACGGTTGATTGCCACGCGGACATCCACTTCATCTTCGTAACGCTTCTTGGTCGCTGTCGCCAACGCCAGCTCAAGCGCTTCAAAGATCACATCGGGCGGAACGCCCTTCTCGTTGGAAACGGATTCCACAACCAGCAACACTTCTTTGCTCATCGTATGCCTCGCCTAACGCCGTCCATTGGGCTCGTTCAGCCCGAAATTTGTTCAAAAACGCGGAATGATATTGCCCTTATCGATCGAATCGATGGGCAGCAGGTACTCGTGCTCGCCTACCTGCAGAATGACCTCGTCACCCTCCACTCCGCGAATCACACCCTGAAAATTACGGCGCCCCTCATAAGGGGTACGCAGCCTGATCTTTGCCTGCTCGCCAGTGCAGTCCAGATACTGCTGCAGCGTGAACAGGGGACGGTCCATGCCCGGAGAGGAAACCTCCAGGGTATAGTCGCCGGAAATCGGATCCTCGACATCCAGCACAGCGCTGGCCTGACGACTGACGGCGGCACAGGCTTCGACACTGACGCCATCCGGATGATCAATATATACGCGCAGCAGGGTGTGTTTCCCCTGGGACAGGTACTCGATACCCCAGCAGGTGTATCCCAATGCCTCGACGACCGGGACCAGCAGGGTCTCCAACTCAGTCACTTTGCCGGACACGCTCACCGCCTATATTTGTCGCATGAATAAAAAATGGGCCTTAAGCCCATCGTGAGTCTGGCCGCTTCGCACAGACGAAGCCCAGAGACCGTTAGCTCCGCAGCCAAAAGGAAATGAACCGCGGCAAAAACCTAACAAAAAGCCCCTTAAAAGGGGCCCTTTGATACTGGTTGCGGGGGCAGGATTTGAACCTACGACCTTCGGGTTATGAGCCCGACGAGCTACCAGACTGCTCCACCCCGCGTCGAATCTAGGGCGTGAATTATACGTCTACCGGCGCAACATGACAACCGGCACACCTGTTCACCCCTGAAAAAGAAACAGGGGCCTGATGTATCAGACCCCTGTAGATGGTGCGGAAGATGGGACTCGAACCCATACACCCTAAGGCACTACCCCCTCAAGATAGCGTGTCTACCAATTCCACCACTTCCGCAAAACTGTTTACCGAGGGACTACGCTTGCTTCACTCCGCCGGCGGCGGTACATCGTCAGCTGGCGCAGGCACTGCTTGCTCTTCAATCACCGGCACATCTTCGCTGATGGCGGGCTGAGGAGCAGTCTGTTCAATCAGCACTGGATCAGGCAAGCCTGCTTCCTGCACGGCGGACGCCTTGTGGCTGGCATAATAAGCCAAACCGAGCGACGTCAGAAAGAAAATTGTTGCCAGAATCGCAGTCAGGCGACTCAGGAAAGTACCGGAACCCTGACTGCCGAAAACGGTACCGGAAGCGCCCGACCCGAAGGAAGCGCCAGTCTCAGCACCCTTACCCTGCTGCATCAGAACCAGCCCGACCAAGCCGATTGCTACCAGCAGGTGCAGTACTATAATTACGGTCTCAATCATTACACTCGTCCCGCGGCACGTGCTATCGCACCAAATTCGTCTGCATTGAGGGAGGCACCACCTACCAGCCCCCCATCGATATCCGGCATGGCAAACAACGCCTCGGCATTATCGGCCTTCACACTACCGCCATAAACAATCTGTACGTTGCGCGCCTGCTCATCATCCAGCATGGCCAGACGGGCACGAATCATCGCATGTACTTCCTGCGCCTGCTCAGGCGTCGCTGTCAGGCCGGTACCTATAGCCCAGACCGGCTCATAAGCCACCACGCCCTCTGCCAGGCCGCCGACACCAAAAGTGTCGAGAACCGCTTGCAGCTGGCGACCCACTACAGAAGTCGTCTCGCCAGCGTCACGCTCAGCCTGAGTCTCACCCACACAAAGCACCGGGCGCAAACCGCAGGCCAGAGCCGCAGCAAACTTTCGGCAAACCACCTCATCGGTCTCGCCAAACAACGCTCGCCGTTCAGAGTGACCAACAAGTACAAATTCACATCCCGCATCACGCAACTGCGCCGGCGATATTTCACCGGTCAAGGCGCCTGCTTCGGCCTGAGTGGCACAAGTCTGACCGGCTACGCGAATTGGCGTGGCCTGCAAACGTTCGCAGCAGCGATCGATATACAGAGCAGGGGGCGCGATCATCAGCTCAACCTGCTCGGGCCAATCTTGAGCGGCAAGCTGTTGCAACAGTGCTTCAACCGACTGCCGTGAACCGTGCATTTTCCAGTTTCCGGCAACTAGCGGACGACGCATGCCAAACCTCTCTACCCAAGCGGGCGCCAATCTTAACCAAGTTGCAACAGGGACACAACCGCCTTTTTACTCGGCGAATACCTGAGCAACCACTTCCGCAAGACGCGTGGCTTCCTGCTCAACCAACGCCGCATCCTGCCCCTCCACCATCACGCGCACCAACGGCTCAGTGCCGGACAGACGCAGCAGCACGCGGCCGGCCTCACCCATGCGGGCCTCGGTCTCTGCCACCGCCGCTTGCACACCGGCATCGTCCACCGGTGAAACAGCGCCGGGGGTATAACGTACATTAATCAGCTTCTGCGGACACTTCTGCATGCCCTGCCGCGCCTCTGCCAGACTCTGACCGGAACGCTGCAGCGCCTTGAGCACTTGCAGCGCGGCAATAATGCCATCACCGGTAGAGGTATGATGCAGGCAGACCAGGTGTCCGGAGGCTTCGCCACCGACAATCCAGCCGCGCTCGCGCAATTCGGCCATCACGTAGCGGTCGCCGACCTTGGCACGTACAAAAGGAACACCCAGCTCCTTGAGCGCCAGCTCAAGCCCGAGATTGCTCATCAGCGTGCCGACCACACCACCGTTGAGCAGGCCACGCTGCTGCAATTCCACGGCAATGATAAACAGCAGTTCGTCGCCATCGACTTCTTCGCCCTGGTCATCGACCATCATTACCCGGTCGCCGTCACCATCAAAGGCGATACCCAGATGAGCACCGCGGCGCAAGACCTCTTCACGCAGCGCGCCAAGGTCAGTGGACCCGAAGCCAGCATTGATATTCAGACCATCCGGCGCGGCACCAATGACATGCACGTCGGCACCCAGCTCACGAAACACATTGGGCGCCACTTTGTAGGTCGCGCCGTTGGCACAATCGAGTACCAGCTTCAGACCTTTGAAACTGGTACTGGTGGGTACGCTACTCTTGCAGAACTCGATATAGCGGCCGGAGGCATCTTCTACCCGCGCAACCTTGCCCAGTTCAGCCGATTCCACCACATCCATGGGCGCATCAACCAGCGCCTCTATTTCCAATTCAAGACTATCGGGCAGTTTGCTGCCTTCGCCGGAGAAGAACTTAATGCCGTTGTCGTAATAGGGATTGTGCGAAGCGCTGATTACAATCCCGGCGTCCGCCATGAAGGTACGCGTCAGATAAGCAATGGCCGGCGTCGGCATGGGGCCAAGCAGCTGCACCTGAGCACCCGCTGCGGACAGCCCCGCCTCCAGCGCTGACTCGAACATGTAACCGGAAATGCGCGTGTCCTTGCCGATCAGCACACGACAGGTTCCCTGTCGCTTGAACGCGGTACCCACCGCCCAACCCAGCTTCAACATGAACTCTGGCGTAATGGGTGAAGCCCCAACCCGCCCGCGGATACCATCGGTGCCGAAATAACGCTTTTCCATTCTCTGTCTTATCCTGCTAATGATTTGTTGCATGAGAAGCCGTCTGGATAACGGCCTCCACCATACGCACAACGTCCAGCGTTTGCGCCACGTCGTGCACGCGAATAATCCTTGCACCACTTTTGACGGCGAGTGCGGCCAACGCCAGGCTGCCATAAAGACGCTGATCTACAGGCCGCCCCAACACCTCACCTATCATGCTCTTGCGCGAGACCCCCACAAGCAACGGCAACCCGCTCGGCTGTATGGCCTCCAATTGAGCAAAAAGTTGCAGATTGTGCGCAAGTGACTTGCCAAACCCGAACCCTGGATCCAGCAATAAGCGCGCACGGTCGATGCCTACGATCTCACAGGCTTGCACACGCGCAGCCAGATAGGCATTCACCTCGGCTACCACGTCGGTATAGGTCGGTGCGTTCTGCATACTGCCCGGCTCGCCCTGGCGATGCATCAGGCACACCGGCAAGCCGGTCGCTGCTGCCGCCTGCAAGGCGCCTGGTCGCTCCAGGGCACGTACATCATTTATCATCCCGGCGCCAGCACCCGCGCTCGCCGTCATTACCTCGGGCGTACTGGTGTCGACGGAGACCACCACATCAAAGCGCGCGGTTATGGCTTCGACAACCGGCACCACGCGGCTCAGCTCCTCCTCGGCAGAAACCGGCGCGGCGCCAGGCCGGGTAGACTCGCCACCAACATCTATCAGCGTGGCGCCGGCTGCTACCATGCCCTCAACATGCGCCAATGCTGCGTCCAGGCGGCTGAAGCAACCACCATCGGAAAAGGAGTCAGGGGTAACATTGAGAATGCCCATGATATGGGCATTAGAAAGGTCAAGCTCCCGACTGCCGCACGGCAATCGGGAGCTTACAGCAGGGGCGCTCATGGGTGAATCAATGCTCCCCGGCGGGCCCACCAATCGTGCCACTGTCTTTCGAGGGCTGATCGGGTTTGCTGTCGATGATGTCATCCGGGGTGATTACGGCGCCAGGGCCCGACTTGTCGTCGCCCTGCCAGTTCTTCGGCTCACGCGGCGGACGACCGGACATGATGTCGTCGATCTGCTGAACATCGATGGTTTCGTACTTCATCAAGGCTTCGGCCATCAGATCCAGCTTGTCGCGATTCTCCTCCAGCAGCCGGCGCGCGGTGGCATAGCAGCTGTCGATGATGCTGCGCACTTCCTCGTCGATCATCTTGGCGGTTTCACCCGAGACACCGGAGGCACCGCTACCACCGGCACGACCCAGATAACCCTGATCTTCATCCTCGCCGTACAGCAGCGGACCGAGCTTCTCGGACAAGCCCCACTTGGTCACCATATTCTTGGCCAACTGGGTGGCACGCATGATGTCGTTGGAGGCACCGGTAGTCACTCCATCAAAACCCAGCGTCATTTCCTCGGCGATACGGCCACCGAACAGCGAGCAGATCTGGCTGATCAGCGCTCGCTTGGACAAGCTGTAACGGTCTTCTTCGGGCAGGAACATGGTCACACCCAGCGCGCGACCACGTGGAATGATAGTCACCTTGTAAACCGGATCGTGCTCGGGCACCAGACGGCCGACAATGGCGTGGCCCGACTCGTGGTACGCGGTGTTCAGCTTTTCCTTGTCCGACATGACCATGGACTTGCGCTCGGCGCCCATCATGATCTTGTCCTTGGCCATCTCGAACTCGTGCATCTCGACCAGGCGCTTGTTGTTGCGCGCGGCGAACAGCGATGCCTCGTTAACCAGGTTGGCCAGGTCGGCACCGGAGAAACCGGGGGTGCCGCGAGCAATCAGCGCAGGCACTACATCATCACCCATGGGCACCTTGCGCATGTGCACCTTGAGGATCTGTTCACGGCCGCGAATGTCCGGCAGTCCCACTACTACCTGGCGGTCAAAGCGGCCCGGGCGCAGCAAGGCCGGGTCCAGAACATCAGGACGGTTCGTTGCAGCCACCACGATGATGCCGTCGTTCGGCTCAAAGCCGTCCATCTCGACCAGCAGCTGGTTCAGCGTCTGCTCACGCTCATCATGGCCACCGCCCATTCCAGAGCCACGGTGACGGCCGACGGCGTCGATTTCATCGATAAAGATGATGCAGGGGGCGTGCTTCTTGGCCTGCTCGAACATGTCGCGCACCCGTGATGCGCCCACACCCACGAACATTTCCACGAAGTCGGAACCCGAGATGGTAAAGAAGGGCACCTTGGCTTCGCCGGCAACCGCTTTAGCCAACAGGGTTTTACCAGTACCGGGCTGACCGACCATCAGCACGCCACGCGGGATGTGCCCACCCAGGCGCTGGAACTTGCCGGGGTCGCGCAGAAACTCGACCAGCTCGCTGACATCCTCCTTGGCCTCGTCGCAACCGGCAACGTCGGCGAAGGTGGTTTTCACCTGATCTTCGGACAACATGCGCGCTTTGCTCTTGCCAAAGCTCATGGGGCCGCCGCGACCGCCGCCACCGCCCTGCATCTGGCGCATGAAAAACATGAAGATGGCAATGATGATCAGAATCGGGAAGCTGGCGATCAGCAACTGGGTCCAGATGCTCTGCTGCTCGGGCTGCTTGCCTTCGATGATCACATCATTATCCAGCAGATCACCAATCAGACCGTTGTCCTGGATAGCCGGACGCACCGTCTTGAAGGTTTCACCACCGCGCTCTTTACCGGTGATGATATAGCCGTCCACAGTGACCCGCTCGACCTGGCGATCCTTCACCAGCTCCAGGAACTGGGTGTAGTTCAGCGCATCCGGCTCGCTGGTTTTGCTGAAGTTGTTCATCACCGTGACCAGCACTGCCGCGATGATCAACCACAGGATGAGGTTCTTCGCCATATCGTTCAAATCATTACCCTCTTGCCCCATCGCCGCTATAGCGGGAGCCTCGCTGAGTCTTGTTCCAGTTGACTACCTTACACCAGTTTGGCTGGTGCCGGCAGTCAGCGCTGTGTAACGCCCTGTGTCGCCTGGCCCTGTAGAGACCCACGCGGGTTAGAGGCAGTTCCCACGGGCGCGAACGGAGCCGGCCTTAAGGCTGCCCCTTGAAACCCCGCGCCAGCAGATAGGTTTCACGTGAGCGCCCGCGAGAAGCATCCGGTTTGCGCGTGACCAGCTTGTCGAACTGGTCACGCATCAAACGGAAGTACTCATCAAAACCTTCACCATGAAACACCTTGATCAGAAAATCTCCACCCGGACGCAGCACGCGTCCCGCCATGTCCAGCGCGAGCTCACACAAATACATCGCGCGCGGCTGATCCACTTCGGGTGTACCACTCATATTGGGGGCCATATCGGAAATAACAAGGTCGACCTGGGTATCACCAATGGCAGCGAGAATTTCCTCGAATACGCTGTCTTCGGTGAAATCGCCCTGGATGAAGGTCACATCAGGGATGCTGTCCATCGGCAGGATGTCGGAAGCGATGATGCGCCCCTTCTCACCGATCAGCCGCCCAGCTACCTGCGACCAACCACCGGGCGCGGAGCCGAGATCCAGGACCGTTATGCCGGGTTTGAGAATACGATCGCGCTCTTGAATGGCCAACAGCTTGTAACTGGCGCGCGAGCGATAACCATCCTTCTGGGCCTGCTTGACGAAGGGGTCATCAAAATGTTCTTTCAGCCAGCGCTTGCTGGTCTTTGATTGTGCCACGGAATACCTCGTGCAGCGGGACGCGCCGCCGGTTAAACTAGTGTCTTCACACTCATTAAATCATCATACGGACCATTATGGCGCTCAGTTCCGCACAGAAAAAAGATCTTAAACGCATCGGCCACCATCTCAAGCCGATCGTCATCATCAGTGAACAGGGGGTCAGCGAAGGCGTACTGGCCGAACTGGATCGGGCGCTGAACGATCACGAGCTGATCAAGATCCGCGTGACCGTCAGTGACCGCGATGCCAAACAGGCGCTGATCGGTGACGCCTGCAAGCAGACCGGTGCCGAGCTGGTACAGGTAATCGGCAAGATGGCGATACTGCTGCGCCGTGCCAAGAAGCCCAACGACAACCTGTCCAACCTCAAGCGCTACAAGGATTTCTGAGCGCTTTTACCGCGCAAGGGCGCTAACCGAGGGTTAACGCCCTTCGTCCGGCCGGGGCTGGAATATCAACACCAGCCCTGCAAAGGCCACTACCAGGTAACAAAACAGCGACAGAAACAACCCCTGCGGTAAACTCGCAACCAGGCTGTAGCAGGCTACTGCCACCAACACCACCAGCAGCAATTGTCCGCGCAAGTCACGCCAGAACCGGCGCCCCTCGTAGCCCAGCAATACCAGCAACTGCAGACATGCACAGACGGCAGCAAAACCCAGCATGATCGGGCGCAGCACGCCGCTTACGTCGTCTACCAGCAAGGGCGCCAGGCCAATATGCGTGAGGGCCGGAAGCAGCACGAAATGGGCGGACCAGACACCGCCCACCCAGAGCATAAGCGCCAACTGCCAGACCACCCGACCGCGACGGCCGGCAGACGCCGCTGTCACTTGTGGCTGATCTCGACGATCTCGTATTCCACGACGCCGCCAGGTGTTTTCACGGCTACCACCTCACCCTCTTCCTTGCCGATCAGACCACGGGCAATGGGTGAACTCACCGATATCTTGCGCTGCTTGATGTCGGCCTCGTCGTCACCCACGATCTGATAAACCACTTCTTCATTGGTATCAACGTTGGCGATGGTGACTGTGGTACCGAAAATCACCTTGCCCGTCGGCGCGATCGCCGTGACATCAATCACCTGGGCATTGGACAAGCGGCCCTCGATATCACGAATACGCGCTTCGACCATGCCTTGCTGTTCACGCGCTGCATGGTATTCGGCATTTTCCTTCAGATCACCCAGTTCGCGCGCTTCGGCGATAGCCTGGGTAATCTGAGGACGCATCTCGGTCTTGAGGTGCTTGAGTTCGACTTCGAGGGCTTCAGCGCCCTGCTTGGTCATCGGGTATTTCATCGTTCAGATTCCTTTATGCAAATCCTGGAGACGGCGCACAGCGCGCTCCGGACCAAATTGCAGTGCTGTACAGACCGCAGCGCCACCCGCCAGCGTGGTGGTGGAATACACCTTGTGCTGCAGCGCGTTACGGCGAATGGAGTAGGAGTCGGCAATCGACTGGCGACCTTCGGTGGTATTGATTACCAGCGCGATCTCGTCGTTCTTGATCATATCGACGATGTGCGGACGGCCTTCAGTTACCTTGTTCACGCGGCGCACTGCCAGACCTGCGGCTTCGACCACCTTGGCCGTGCCGCTGGTGGCGACAATATTGAAGCCCAGCTCGATAAGGTCGCGCGCCACGTCGACGACGAATGGCTTGTCGTCTTCACGCACACTGATGAAGACATTACCGCTGGTGGGTAATATTTCACCCGAACCCAGCTGCGCCTTAGCGAAGGCCTCACCGAAGCTGTCACCCACGCCCATGACTTCGCCGGTCGACTTCATTTCCGGCCCGAGTATGGGGTCAACGCCCGGGAACTTGGCAAACGGGAATACCGCTTCCTTGACGCTGTAGTAGCTTGGCACCACCTCTTCGGTGAAGCCAATCTCTTCCAGCGTCTTGCCGGCCATCACGCGGGCGGCAATCTTCGCCAGCGACTGACCAATGCACTTGGACACGAAGGGCACAGTACGCGAAGCGCGCGGATTCACCTCGATCACGTAGATACGGTCGCCCTGCAGTGCAAGCTGCACGTTCATCAGACCGACTACGCCCAGCTCCAGCGCCATGCGCTTGACCTGCTCACGCATTTCATCCTGTACGTGGGCCGGCAGCGAATACGGCGGCAGCGAACAGGCCGAGTCACCGGAG
Source organism: Halopseudomonas sp. (assembly GCF_036961105.1). Classification (GTDB taxonomy): domain Bacteria; phylum Pseudomonadota; class Gammaproteobacteria; order Pseudomonadales; family Pseudomonadaceae; genus Halopseudomonas. The sequence continues at coordinate 17,721 of NZ_JBALWW010000022.1, forward strand.
TGCACGCCCGCCTGCTCGATGTGCTGCATGATGGCGCCAATCACCACCTGCTTGCCGTCGGATACCGCGTCGATGTCGACTTCGATAGCGCAATTGAGGAAGTGATCCAGCAGCACCGGGCTGTCGTTGGATACCTTCACCGCATCGCGCAGGTAACGCTTGAGCTCGTCTTCCTGATAGACGATCTCCATGGCGCGGCCGCCCAATACGTAAGAGGGACGAACCACCAGCGGGTAGCCGATCTTGTTGGCCGCGCGAATCGCTTCATCTTCGCTGCGCACAGTCGCATTTGGCGGCTGCAGCAAGTTCAGGCGCTCGACCATCTGCTGGAAACGCTCGCGGTCTTCGGCGCGGTCAATCGCCTCGGGACTGGTCCCGATGATAGGTACACCCGCCTCTTCCAGCGCACGCGCCAGTTTCAAAGGAGTCTGGCCACCGTACTGCACGATCACGCCCTTGGGCTGCTCGACACGAACGATCTCAAGCACGTCTTCCAGAGTAACCGGCTCGAAATACAGGCGATCCGAGGTGTCGTAGTCGGTCGAAACGGTTTCCGGGTTGCAGTTGACCATGATGGTCTCGTAGCCGTCTTCACGCATGGCGAGCGCGGCATGTACGCAGCAGTAGTCGAACTCGATACCCTGGCCAATGCGGTTGGGGCCGCCACCCAGAATCATGATCTTGTCGCGCCCGGACGGATTGGCCTCGCACTCTTCCTCGTAGGTCGAGTACATATAAGCGGTATCGGTGGCGAACTCGGCAGCGCAGGTATCCACCCGCTTATACACCGGGAAGATGTTCAGTTTGTGGCGATGGCGACGCAGGCTCTTCTCGCTCACGGCCAGTAACTGGGCGAGACGGGTATCAGAGAAGCCCTTGCGCTTGAGGCGGAACATCAGGTTGTAATCGACGTCGGCCAGGCCCAGGGTCTTGATCTTTTCCTCTTCCTTGATCAGATCCTCGATCTGTACCAGGAACCAGGGATCGATCTTGGTCAGGTCGAAAATCTGCTGCATGCTCATGCCGGAGCGGAAGGCATCAGCCACATACCAGATGCGGTCGGCACCCGGTACCGTCAGTTCACGGGTCAGCTCGGTCTGCGCGTCAGCGGCAGCCAGATCCACCTTGGGATCGAAACCACAGGCGCCCACTTCCAGGCCGCGCAGCGCTTTCTGCACCGACTCCTGGAACGTACGACCTATGGCCATGACTTCACCTACCGACTTCATCTGCGTGGTCAGACGCGCGTCGGCATTGGGGAATTTCTCGAAGGCAAAGCGCGGAATCTTGGTGACGACGTAATCGATCGATGGCTCGAAGGAGGCCGGCGTGCGACCGCCAGTGATGTCGTTGTGCAACTCATCCAGGGTGTAGCCCACCGCCAGCTTGGCTGCGATCTTGGCAATCGGGAAACCCGTGGCCTTGGACGCCAGCGCAGAAGAGCGCGACACCCGCGGGTTCATCTCGATCACCACCATGCGGCCGGTGTCGGGGCAGATACCGAACTGCACGTTGGAGCCGCCGGTTTCCACACCAATTTCACGCAGCACCGCCAGCGAGGCGTTACGCATGATCTGGTATTCCTTGTCGGTCAGCGTCTGCGCCGGCGCAACCGTGATGGAATCGCCGGTGTGCACACCCATGGGATCGAAATTCTCGATTGAGCAGACGATGATGCAGTTGTCCTTTTTATCGCGGACCACTTCCATCTCGTACTCTTTCCAGCCGATCAGCGACTCGTCGATCAGCAGTTCCTTGGTCGGCGACAGATCCAGCCCGCGGTTGCAGATCTCTTCAAACTCTTCACGGTTGTAAGCGATGCCGCCACCCGTGCCGCCCATGGTGAACGATGGACGGATAATGCAGGGGAAGCCGACCTGATCGAGCACGCCGTAGGCTTCAGCCATGTTGTGGGCGATACCCGAACGCGGGCACTCCAGACCGATGGACTTCATGGCCTTGTCGAAGCGCGAGCGGTCTTCGGCCTTGTCGATGGTATCGGCATTGGCGCCGATCATCTCGACGTTGTATTTCTCCAGCACGCCGTGCTTTTCCAGATCCAGCGCGCAGTTCAGCGCGGTCTGGCCACCCATGGTGGGCAGCAGTGCGTCAGGACGCTCCTTCTCGATGATCTTGGCGACTGTCTGCCACTTGATCGGCTCAATGTAGGTAGCATCGGCCATTGCCGGGTCGGTCATGATGGTGGCCGGGTTGGAGTTCACCAGAATGACCCGGAATCCCTCTTCCTGCAGCGCCTTGCAGGCCTGGGCGCCCGAGTAGTCGAACTCGCAGGCCTGACCAATCACGATGGGGCCAGCGCCGAGGATCAGGATGCTTTTGATATCAGTACGTTTTGGCATAGTCTTTTCAACAAATCCTTGGATGTTCCGGGGCTCAGGCGCGCTTGCTCATGGCATCGATAAAACGGTCGAACAGCGGGGCCACGTCATTGGGTCCGGGGCTGGCTTCTGGGTGGCCCTGGAAGCTGAAGGCGGCCTTGTCGGTCCGCTCGATACCTTGCAGGCTACCGTCGAACAATGATTTGTGGGTCGGGCGCAGATTGGCCGGCAGCGTCGCCTCGTCAACCGCGAAGCCGTGGTTCTGGCTGGTGATCATCACCACACCGGTATCCAGGTCCTGCACTGGATGGTTGGCACCGTGGTGACCATGTCCCATCTTCACCGTCTTGGCGCCGGAGGCCAGCGCCAGCAATTGGTGGCCCAGGCAGATACCAAACACCGGAATCTCGGTTTCCAGCACCTCCTGAATCGCCTTGATGGCATAGTCGCAGGGCTCCGGATCGCCCGGGCCGTTGGCCAGAAAAACGCCGTCGGGATTCATCGCCAGAACGTCAGCCGCCGGCGTCTGTGCCGGCACTACCGTCAGGCGGCAACCACGTGCTACCAACATACGCAGGATATTGAACTTGACCCCGTAGTCGTAAGCCACCACGTGATAAGGCAGATCGGCGTCAGCGCGCTCAGGGTGGCTATCGGTCGCCAGCTCCCATACGCTGGAGCGCCACTGGTATGCCTGTTTGACCGAAACCACCTTGGCCAGATCCATCCCCTTCAGACCAGGGAAGTCGCGCGCCAGCTCCAGCGCCTGCTCTTCGGAAATATCATCGCCCGCCAGCAGACAACCGTTCTGCGAGCCCTTTTCACGCAGAATGCGGGTCAGACGACGCGTGTCGATGCCGGCAATGGCGACAATACCGTTGTCCTTGAGGTATTCATCCAGCGACTGTTTGCTGCGCCAGTTGCTGGCCAGCAGGGGCAGGTCGCGAATGACCAGACCGGCGGCCTGCACCTTGTCGGACTCGACATCTTCCGGCGTGACGCCAGTGTTGCCGATATGGGGATAGGTAAGGGTCACGATTTGACGTGCATAGGAGGGATCAGTAAGGATCTCCTGGTAACCGGTCATGGCCGTGTTGAACACGACCTCGCCGACACTGGAACCGTCGGCGCCGATGGACTCGCCGCGAAAAATGCTACCGTCGGCGAGTGCGAGAATGGCTGGCTTGGACAAGAAAACCTCCGAAAGGACTGACACGTTTCACCAAACGCGGGCTGCACAAAAGCGGGAATGTAGTGTGGAACACAACATCCCGCTCACAAAGGCTTTGTCAGATACGCGCTGAATAGACAGATTAGCGCATTAGTTTAACGACTTGACCCCAAAATATCCAGACCGCAGAGCGGCCGAGTAGGCGGGAGCGCTGCAACGCGATGTCTCAGAACGTGACTTCATTCTCATCTGCTTCTGTGTTAAAACACGCTTTGGGACATTCGTAGCCGGGCCATTGCCCGACATAGACGCCGCAGAGCGTCTTTCAGGTAACCGCAGCAGAACCTGGGCTACACAACAAAAACAAAAATGGACTCGGGGATCTTCCAACATGGTATCGCACTTGAAACGCATCCTTGTGCTGGTTTTGCTGCTTGTGGCACCGCTCGCCCATGCCGACATCCAACGACTGCAACAGCTGCATGAATTTCGCAGTCAGGGATTCCTCGCAGGCACCTACCTGCTGATCGACAACAACCTGTTTGAACGCGTCCGCGAACCTGGTAACCGCGAAATCTACCGCGAAGCCCTGGGCAACATGGACAGCCTGCTACGACAGATGGGCGACAGTAGCCAGCTACGTCCCCTGTACGATGATTTTGTCAGCCTGATTCGCGAACTGGAGCAGTTGCCCGAAGGCGAGCAAGCCTACTACGGGCTGGCTACCGTCAACCGCATCATGATGGCCCACGGCAAGCTGGAAAACGCCGCGGCAGAGCTCTATAACGCAGAAACGACCGACGCCCCGGCACCCCTGCTGGCACTGCACAACCAGAGCGTGGGAACCAGTCGCATACTGCTGCTCTATGAAAACAACATGTTCAGCTCGGTTGGCGTCTACTTCATTCAAACTCAGGAAGGCATTTTCGGCACCCTGGATGCCCAGATCAAACAGGGCTCGGCCGAACTCAAGACACTGCTCCCGGAGCACCAGGACACCTTCAATCAGCTGGACCAGCAGTACAGCTTCATTGAGCCGCGTCTGATCAACCACCACACGGACTGGGTTCCCACCATCGCCGCCTTCTACCTGCGCAAGAACATCGAAACCCTGGACAGCCTGTCCAGCGAGCAGGCAAACCTGGCACTCAACGCGGGCTAAACGCCACCGCAAAAAAAAAGCGCGTGCACCTGGGTGCCACGCGCTTTTTTATTACTGCAGCACTTCAGCCCTTGAGATCGAGCACATCCTGCATGTCGAACAGGCCCGAGTCACGGCCTGCCAACCACAAGGCTGAACGCACCGCCCCTTTGGCAAAGGTCATCCGACTGGATGCCTTGTGGGTGATTTCTACCCGCTCGCCTTCGGTGGCAAACAGCACAGTGTGATCGCCCACCACATCGCCAGCACGCACGGTAGCAAAACCGATAGTGTTGCGATCCCGCGCACCGGTCTGCCCTTCGCGGCCGTACACTGCAACCTCTGCCAGGTCTCGATCCAGCGCCTTGGCAACCACTTCGCCCATGCGCAACGCGGTTCCTGACGGTGCATCCACCTTGTGTCTGTGGTGCGCCTCGATGATCTCGATATCAGCCTCATCGCCCATCACCCGCGCAGCCATATCCAGCAGCTTGAGACAGAGATTCACACCCACACTGAAGTTGGGCGCAAAGACGATGGGAATACGCTTGCCTGCTTCGGCGAGCCGGGCCTTTTCGGCGTCACTGAAGCCGGTGGTGCCAATGACCATGGCCTTGCCTGCCGCCAGACAGGCCTCCAGATTGAGCAGCGTGGTCGTCGGATGAGTGAAGTCGATCAGCACATCAAAATCATCCAGCACTGCCTCCAGACTGCCACTGATGGCAACGCCCAGACGTCCCACGCCGGCCAACTCGCCGGCGTCCGCACCTACCAGAGAGCTGTCAGGGCGTTCGATTGCCGCCGTCAGCTCAGCACCCTCGGCCTGACCTATAGCCTCGATCAGGGTTTTGCCCATGCGCCCGGCCGCGCCAATTACCGCTATCCGACTCATGTTGCGCTCCCGCCTCAGAATTTCATGTCTTCAAAGAAGTTCTTCACGCCATCGAACCAGCTTTTGGCCCGGGGCGACTGGCTGGAACCTTCTTCTTCCAGGGTTTCACGCAACTCTTGCAGCAGCTCGCGCTGTCGCTTGGTCAGGTTCACCGGGGTCTCCACGGCAATGCGACATAGCAGATCACCTGCACCGCCGCCACGCACCGGCGTCACACCCTTGCCGCGCAAGCGGAACAGCTTGCCGGTTTGCGCACCTTCCGGAATCTTCAGCTTGACCCGCCCATCGAGCGTGGGCACTTCGAGCTCACCGCCCAGGGCGGCATCCACGAAGCTGATTGGCACCTCACAGTAGAGATTCTTGCCGTCACGCTGGAAGATCTTGTGCTCACGCACCGAGACCACCACATAGAGGTCGCCCGCCGGGCCGCCATTGGCTCCGGCCTCACCCTCACCGGCAAGGCGAATGCGATCACCGGTATCGACACCCGCCGGCACCTTGACCGACAAGTTCTTCTGCTTCTCGACCCGGCCTTCGCCGTGACAGTCGTTACAGGGATCGGTAATCATCTTGCCGGTGCCGTGGCAACGCGGGCAGGTCTGCTGTACCGAGAAGAAGCCCTGCTGCATACGCACCTGACCGTGACCACCACAGGTAGAACAGGTCGTAGGCGTGGTGCCTTTCTTGGCGCCGGTGCCATCACAGGTTTCACAGCCAACCAGGGTGGGCACACGGATGGTCACCGAGGTACCGCGAACGGCCTCTTCCAGATCCAGCTCCAGGGTATAGCGCAGGTCGCTGCCGCGCTGCACGCTGGAGCGGCCACGACCACCACCGCCGCCACCAAAGATGTCGCCAAACACGTCGCCGAAGATATCGGAGAAGTTGGCACCGCCAAAACCGCCCGCACCACCAGCGCCCATGTTCGGGTCGACGCCGGCATGGCCGTATTGATCATAGGCTGCGCGCTTGTTGGCGTCGGTCAGAATCTCATAGGCCTCAGTGGCTTCCCTGAACTTTTCATCCGCCTTTTCATCATCCGGATTACGGTCCGGATGGAACTTCATCGCCAAGCGGCGATAAGCCTTTTTCAGCTCGGCTTCGCTGGCGCCCTTCTCGACACCCAGCACTTCATAATAATCACGCTTGGACATTTATTCGGCTTCCTTCACATTCGCTCAGCACAAACGGCAACGCGGGAGAAGCTCCCGCGTTGTCTGGCAGAGTCGGTTTGCGCCACCGTGGCATCATTGCATTGGCAGCGCAAAACCGTGGTTCATCAAGGACTTACTTGTTGTCCTTGACCTCTTCGAACTCGGCATCGACAACGTCGTCAGCATCATTGCTGCCAGCGTCGGCATCGGCACCTTGCGCACCCGGCTGACCGGCCTGGGCCTGCTCGGCGTACATCTTCTGCACCAGCGGACCGGACGCCTCGGAAAGAGCATTGATCTTGGCCTCTATGGCCTCCTTGTCGTCGCTCTTGATTGCCGCTTCCAGATCACCCAGCGCGGTTTCGATCGCCGCCTTCTCTTCAGCAGTTGCCTTGTCGCCCGCCTCGGTCAGCGTCTTGCGCGTCGCGTGCACCAGTTGATCGGCCTGGTTACGGGTGGTGACCAGCTCTTCGAACTTGCGATCTTCCTCGGCGTTAGCCTCGGCGTCGCGCACCATCTGATCGATCTCTTCATCGGACAGACCGGAAGAGGCCTTGATCACGATGGACTGTTCCTTGCCGGTCGCCTTGTCTTTGGCCGACACATTAAGGATACCGTTGGCGTCGATATCGAAAGCAACCTCGATCTGCGGTACGCCGCGCTGCGCTGGCGGAATGTCGGCCAGATCGAAGCGACCCAGTGACTTGTTCTGACCAGCCTGCTTGCGCTCACCCTGCAGCACGTGAATGGTCACGGCGGTCTGGTTGTCGTCAGCAGTAGAGAACACCTGCGACTTCTTGGTCGGGATGGTGGTGTTCTTCTCGATCAGCGCCGTCATCACGCCGCCCATGGTTTCGATGCCCAGCGACAGCGGAGTCACGTCCAGCAGCAGCACATCCTTCACGTCACCGGCCAGTACCGCACCCTGAATAGACGCACCGATGGCGACGGCTTCATCCGGGTTAACGTCCTTGCGCGGCTCCTTGTTGAAGAACTCGGAGACGGTCTTCTGCACCAGCGGCATGCGTGTCTGACCACCCACCAGGATCACGTCGTTGATCTCGGAGATGTCCAGGCCGGCGTCCTGCATTGCTACGCGGCAAGGCTCGATGCTGCGCTTGATCAGATCTTCTACCAGCGACTCCAGCTTGGCGCGAGTGACCTTGACGTTCAAGTGCTTGGGACCAGTTGCATCTGCAGTGATGTAGGGCAGATTGACGTCGGTCTGCTGGCTGGAAGACAGCTCAATCTTGGCCTTCTCGGCAGCTTCCTTCAGACGCTGCAGCGCCAGCGGATCGTTGTGCAGATCAACACTGTTTTCTTTCTTGAACTCATCGGCCAGATAATCGATCAGGCGCATGTCGAAATCTTCACCACCCAGGAAGGTGTCGCCGTTGGTGGCCAGCACTTCAAACTGGTGCTCGCCATCCACTTCGGCAATTTCGATAACCGAAACGTCGAACGTACCGCCACCCAGGTCATAAACCACAATGGTGGAGTCGCCACGCGCCTTGTCCATACCGTAAGCCAGCGCGGCTGCAGTCGGCTCGTTGATGATGCGCTTGACTTCCAGACCGGCAATACGACCGGCGTCCTTGGTTGCCTGACGCTGGCTGTCGTTGAAGTAGGCAGGCACCGTGATTACTGCTTCGGTAACCGGCTCGCCGAGGTAATCTTCGGCGGTCTTCTTCATTTTCTTCAGCACTTCAGCAGATACCTGCGGGGGCGCCATCTTCTCGTCGTTGACCTGAACCCAGGCATCGCCGTTGTCGGCCTTGACGATCTTGTAAGGCACCAGCTTGATGTCTTTCTGAACCACTTCTTCATCGAAGCGACGGCCAATCAAACGCTTTACCGCATACAGCGTGTTGTGCGGATTGGTCACCGCCTGACGCTTGGCAGACTGACCCACCAGGGTCTCGCCGTCATTGGTGTAGGCCACAATGGAAGGCGTGGTACGCGCGCCTTCGGCGTTCTCGATCACCTTGGCGGTGCCGTTTTCCATGATGGAGACACAGGAGTTGGTGGTCCCCAGGTCGATACCGATAATCTTGCCCATATCTATTCTCCGAGTCTTGCTGCCGCGGATAACCAGCGGCGAGGTTTAGTCTGTGTATGAACCCTAGATGGGGTCATCGAAATCAATTTCAAGCCTGCTCATCAATCGATGGCGTTGGCTGTGAAGGCGCCTTGCTCACTACCACCATCGCCGGACGCAGCAGGCGGCCGCTCAGCGTATAGCCCTTCTGGAACACCTTGATCACGGTGTTGGGCTCAAGACTGTCGCGCTCTTCCATCGCCATTGCCTGATGAAATTCGGGGTTGAAGGGCTCGCCCTCAGGCACCACAGGAACGATCTGAAAGCGGCCCAGGGTGTCGGCGAACATCTTCAGGGTCAGCTCAATGCCTTCGCGCATCGGCTTGATTGCCGGATCGTCCGGATTGGACAATTCCATGCCGCGCTCGAGGCTATCGAGGATGGGCAGCAGGTCGTTGGCGAAGCGCTCCAGCGCGAACTTGTGCGCCTTCTCTACCTCCTGCTCCGCCCGGCGACGCGCATTCTGCACGTCTGCCACTGCCCGCAGGGCCTGATCCTGGGCGGTTGCCAGCTGCTCTTCAAGACTGGCCACGCGAGCCGCGAGATCACCTTCAGGCGTATCCAGGGTCTCGTCTACCAGGCCATCCTGATCCTGCAGATCGGGTCTCTGTTCATCAGCCATCTGTTTCTCCTGTCATGCAAAAAATGGGGCGTACGGCGAAAGCTCAGGCGCCCATGCGCCGCCCAACCCGGACCTATATAAAACGTGCTGGCAACCTATATGGGGTCGCAATTCACGGCTTCAAGGGGGATTGGGCAAGTCAGGCGCAATTTGCGCAGACTCTTGTCTGCATTAGGCAAACTACTGTATAAACAACCAGAACACTCACTCAGGGAGCGCGAGCCATGCTGGTACATCTTGCGGTCAACAATTACGCCATCGTCGATCATCTGGAGCTGGAGCTGCGTGGTGGCATGAGCGTGATCTCCGGCGAAACCGGGGCGGGCAAATCCATCATGCTTGACGCCCTGGCGCTCACTCTGGGCGACCGTGCCGATAGCGGCGCCGTACGCCCCGGTACCGACAAGGCCGATATTCTTGCCACCTTTGATGTCAGCGATATTGCCGAGGCCCGCGAGTGGTTGAGCAACCGCGACCTGCAGCAGGAAGACAATCAGGTCATTCTGCGCCGCGTGATTACCAGCGAAGGCCGCTCGCGCGGCTACATCAACGGCGCCCCCTGTCCGCAGCAGGATCTGCGCGCTCTGGGCGAGATGCTGATCGATATTCATAGCCAGCACGAACACCAATCACTGCTCAAGACCGATACTCACCGCCGCCTGCTCGACGAGTTTGCCGGCGCGGGCGATCTCGCGCGCCAGGTGCATCTCGCTGCGCAGCGCTGCAAGCAGACCGAGAAAACCCTCAGGCAGGTCAGCCAGCAAGGCGCTGAGCAGCTTGCCCGTCAACAACTGCTGGCCTATCAACTCGAAGAGCTGGAAAACCTCAGCCTGCAGGAAGATGAGCTGCAGGCGCTGGAAAACGAGCAACGCCAGCTGGCCAGCGCCGATCAGATCCTGCACTCGTGTCAGCAGGTGATCAACGTCTGCAGCGAGAATGATGCCGGCAGCGTACTGGAAGCCTTGACTGCCAGTCTGCACCGCCTGGAAAGCTTCAAGGCCCATCACCCGCAACTGCGCGAAGCCAACGACCTGCTCGCCAGCGCGCAGATACAGATAGAAGAAGCGGTAGGCGAGCTCACCCGCTACCTCGATCATTTCGAGGCCGACCCGGAACGCCAACAGTATGTCGAGGAGCGCCTGAGCGCCATCTTCGAGCTGGCCCGCAAGCACCGCATTACGCCGCAGGAACTGCCGGCTCTACAGCAACAGCTGATCGATGAACTGGAGGCCCAACAACAACGGGGCGCGGATGCCGAGCAACTACAGGAAGAATTGATCGCCTACCAGGAGCATTACCGCAAGCTGGCCGCCAAGTTGTCAGCCACCCGACAAAAGGACGCCGTACGCCTGAGCAAGGCGGTCAGCAAGGAAATACAACAGCTGGGCATGCCCGGTGGGCGCGTCGAGCTGCAACTGACGGCGCTGAACGCCGGAGATTACCCGGTAACCGGATTGGAAAGCGTGGAGTTTCTGGTCAGCGCCAACCCGGGGCAACCGGCCAAGCCTCTGGCCAAGGTCGCATCCGGCGGCGAGCTGTCGCGCATCAGTCTGGGCATCCAGGTAATTACCGCGCAAACATCTCGCGTACCCACCCTGGTGTTCGATGAAGTAGACGTTGGAATTGGCGGCCCCACCGCAGAAATTGTCGGCCAGTTACTACGCCAGCTTGGCGCGCGCGGCCAGGTATTGACGGTCACGCACCTGCCCCAGGTGGCAGCGCAGGGTCATCAGCACCTGTTCGTGCGCAAACAGCAGAGCAAGAACGAAACCCGCACCTGTATTGATCAACTCGATGAGCAAGCCAGAGTGCAGGAGGTGGCGCGGATGCTCGGCGGCATCGATCTTACCGACGAGTCCCTAGCCCATGCTCGCAAGCTGTTGTCTGCGGTGAGCTGAGGCCTGCCAGAAACCACAAAGCCAGACCGCAGAGGCCTGGCTTTGGCTGTCAACCGAGCGCGTAATCGAAGGACGAGTTACTTGCTGCCGGCTTTTTTCACGTACAGCACCAGATTGTGATCTACCATCTCGAAGCCGTGCTTCTCGACGATTTCGCGCTGACGGCGTTCAATCTCGGGATCGAAAAACTCGATCACCTCACCGGTGTCGACACACACCATGTGATCGTGATGCTCGCCATCAGCCAATTCAAACACGGCGTGGCCACCATCAAAGTTGTGGCGCACTACCAGACCAGCCGATTCAAACTGAGTCAAAACACGATAAACGGTCGCCAGACCGACGTCTTCACCAGCCTCCATCAGCGCCTTGTATACGTCTTCAGCACTCATGTGACGCTCTTGTGAACCATCGAGCATTTGCAGAATCTTAACCCGAGGCAAGGTTACCTTCAGGCCGGCTTTGCGGAGTTCTTGATTTTCTACCATGGTTTACTTTCTCGTTCAGCGCTTCGCAGAGCGGTATCAGTCGGGTATGATTCAAGGCCATTCAGCCATTTCAAGATAGTGGATGTTACCACGTGACGCCAAAAAGCATTAATCAAATACTTCTCCTGTTGCTATGCACTGCCTCTATTACTCTCAGCGGATGTGGTTTCATTCCCGGGGTCTACAAAATCGACGTGCAACAGGGCAACGTCGTAACACAGGACATGGTCGACCAGCTTCGTCCGGGCATGACTCAACGTCAGGTGCGTTTCATCATGGGCACGCCACTGTTGCAGGACACCTTTCACCCTGACCGCTGGGACTATCTGTACAGCATGAAGTCGGGCCGCAGCGACCGAGTGCAGAAACGTATCAGCCTGAATTTTGAAGACAATCGCCTGGTTGGGCTGTCTGGCGACTTCATGCCGGGTACCAGCACCGATGATGAAATCATGGGTGGCCAGCAGGACGGTGAGGATGCCGGCACTACCGAGAGCTATCCGGTTGACTTGGGCGCCCCGCTGGGCACCGGCGAGTAAACCGCTTTCCGTGCTTGAACTGAAAAGGGCGCCTTGGGCGCCCTTTTTCGTTTCAGCTTACCCGTCAACTCTCTTCTTCCTTCGCTGCCTTGGCCTTGGCAGCCCGCTGCTTGCGCACCTCTTTCGGGTCGGCAATCAGGGGACGGTACATCTCCACCCGCTCCCCCGGCTGGAGTATGCGCTCCTCCGGCTTGGGTACCGCTTTGCCAAAAATACCGACCGGGCAACTGGTCACGTTCAGCTCCGGAAAATGATCCGCCATCCGCGATAGCGCCACAGCTTCTCTCATGTTGGTGCCTTCAGGCACGCTCAAACTGATGATCTTCTGCTTGTGTGGTAGCGCGTACGCCACCTCCACCACCATGCTCTTTTCAGCCACCGTATATCTCCTTGGCACGCTGGCAGAAAGCATCAACCAGGGTATTGGCTGCCTGATTGAACAGCGGGCCCAGGGTCGCCTTGACCAGCGGCCCGGAGTAATCGAACTGCAGATCCAGGGTGATCTTGCAGGCCGCATCGCCCAGCGCTTTGAACTCCCAGACACCTTGCAGATCACTGAAAGGGCCATCCACCAGGTGCAAGCTGATGCGCTCATCGGGAATCAGGGTATTGCGCGTGGTGAACGATTGGGAAAACCCCGCCTTGGATACGGTCAGCTCGGCGCACATTTCTATATCGCTCTCGCTAATCACCTCGGCCTTGGAACACCACGGCAAGAATTCAGGGTAACGCTCCACCCGGTTTACCAGCTCATACAGATGGCTCGCAGGATAGGGCAGCAGGGCCGAACGTTGAATATGCGTCATGCGGTTATCACTTGGTCAGTTCCGTAATGAATATGATCAGAATACCTGCAGGGGCAAGATAGCGTAACAGCCAATACACCAACGGGAACAGGCGCGGATGCTTCAGCGCCAGTTCCCCGCGGAAAACTTCCCGGTCCAGCACCCAGCCGGCAAAGAGCACAAACAACAGACCGCCCAGCGGCAGAAATATTCGACTGGTCAGGTAATCGATACTTTCGAAGAAGGTCTTGCCGCCCTCGGAAGTCCAGAGGAAAAAGTGCCAGCCTTCGGCATTGGTCACAAAGAACCGCGCCTCTGCCAGCAGATTGAACGAGAACACAGTACCCAGGCCTACCACCCAGCAGAACAGCGCCATAAGGGCGGTAATAAAGGGCCGGCTCTTGCCGCTGCGCTCTACCCAGTAAGCGACGGCAGGCTCAAGCATGGAAATGGCCGAGCTCCAGGCGGCAATTGCCACCAGCACAAAAAACACCACCCCAAATACCGCGCCCATGCTGATGTTGCCGAAGGCGATAGGCAGGGTGACAAACATCAAGCCCGGCCCGGCACTGGGCTCGAGCCCCGCCGCGAAGACCACCGGAAACAGCGCCATGCCGGCGGTAAGCGCCACCAGAGTGTCGAGCAAGCCCACAGTGATGATGGTCGAGCCGAGAGATGCCTTGCGTGGCATATAGGCGCCAAACACCATGATAGAGCCTACGCCGACACTGAGGGTAAAGAACGCGTGCCCCATTGCAGCGAGAATGCCCTCAGGCACCTTGGCAAGATCGAAATGGAACAGAAAGCGCACCCCTTCCATGAAGTGGCCCGTGGTCATGCTGTAGCCCAGCAGCACCACCAACAGCACAAAGAGCAAGGGCATCAGGATGCGTAAGCTGCGCTCCAGCCCGGCTACCACGCCACGCGCGATAATGTAGGCCGTCAATAGCATGAACAGCGTATGCCAGAGCGTAAGACGGACCGGATCGCCCGTCAGCGCATCAAAACGCGCGCCCGCCCCGGCGCCATCGATCCCGTTGAAATCGCCCCGCCCCATCGCCAGGATGTAATCCAGCGCCCAGCCAGCGACAACACTATAAAAGGACAGGATCAACAACGCCGCAAGCATGCCCATCATCGCCGCCCACGACCAGCGCTCGGACGCGCCAGACTGCCGAGCCAGGCTGCGCAGGGTATTTACCGGGCTCTGCCGGCCGCGGCGCCCCAACAGCGTCTCCGCCAACATCACTGGCAAGCCGATCAGCGCAATGCAGCACAGATACACCAATACGAAGGCTCCGCCGCCATAGGCGCCGGCCATATAGGGAAACTTCCAGATATTACCCAGCCCCACAGCCGAGCCCGTCGCAGCCAGAATAAACACCCAGCGGCTAGCCCATATCCCGTGAATCGATACCTTCTCGTTGGTCATATCCGTTCCCGGTCAGCCCTGAAAAAAGAACGGCATTGTCCAGATTTTGATCAGTCGCCACAAGCCAGAGTGACAGACCGGCACCTGCCCACGCCGGGATTGCGGCACTTTGTGCCATTCAACAGGTCAGTGAAACTGCAAACCAGACCTGTTTTACCCATAAATATAGGTATAATGCGCCGCCTATGAGCAAGCAAAAAAACGCCAAGGCCAACAGCGGCACCATAGCGCTGAACAAGAAGGCCAAACACGACTACTTTATCGAAGACCGCTTTGAGGCAGGCCTGGCCCTGACCGGGTGGGAAGTCAAAAGCCTGCGCGAAGGTAAAGTGCAGTTGGTCGACAGCTACGTGCTATTGAAGAATGATGAAGCCTTCCTGCTCGGCGCGCATGTCTCCCCGCTGATGACCGCCAGCACCCACGTGGTAGCCGACCCCACCCGTACCCGCAAATTGCTGCTGCATGCACGCGAGATCGACAAACTGATCATCGGCGTGCAGCAGAAGGGTTTCGCCTGCGTGCCGCTGGCTCTCTATTGGAAGGGGCACCTGGTGAAATGCGAAATCGCGCTGGTGCGCGGCAAGAAGGATTTCGACAAACGCCAGACTCTCAAAGAGCGTGACTGGGACCGTGAGAAGCAGCGCGTGGTGCGCGATAACCAGCGCTGAAAAAAATTCGAATTATTTTTGAACTATCTGAAACCGGCTGCGTCAGAGTAAGTAACAGGGCTGGTCCGCTCCACCAGTCCGGTTTATGGTTTAAAGCAAGCAAGACCCTATACCCTGCCCGTCAGGGTATTTTTTTGTGCGCGTATCGCACCGCCCTTGTCAGGCGGAACCTTTCGCGTACAATCGCGTCTCAGTAACACACCTGAAAGATTTGGGGCCGATTTGGATTCGACGACGGTTACAAAACTGGAGGGGCATGCCGAGTTGGTAACAGAACTCGTAAATCCACTGTTGCAAACCTATATAATTGCCAATGACGACAATTATGGTGCTCAACTAGCTGCGTAAGCAGCCTAGAAAGCACTTCTGGTAGCTTCGGCTCCAGCGATCATCAGGGGATGCCTGTAAACCCGAAGTGATCGTCAGATAGAACAGGATCGCTGCTTAGTACGTTGTGGACGATGCAGCTAAACATTACACAACTCGCTCCAAGCACCCTGCCACTCGGGCGGTGAGGAGTTAACTCAGTAGAGCTGGCTAAGCATGTAGACCCAATAGCGGCGGACTGGCGGACGGGGGTTCAAATCCCCCCGGCTCCACCAAATATACATCTAAGGGCGTCCACGGACGTCCTTTTTTGTGTCTTAAGCAACCATAAATCAACAACTTACGATACATAGGCGTCCATTGACGTCCATGGGAAGCCACGCACTCTGGCATTCCACATGGTATTCCATAGCCTCATCTGGTATTTTTTGGAATACCAAGCCACTGATGGAATACCAAGAATGGGCGCCAAAGCTATACGCCTCACCGAAGCCAAGATTAAAAACGCCGCGCCCAAAGCATCCGACTACGTGCTAGGTGATGGCGATGGCCTTCAGATGCGAGTGAGAAGCAATGGCTCCAAGCTGTGGAATTTCAACTATTACCATCCAGTAACCAAAAAACGCATCAACATGGGATTGGGAGCCTACCCAGAGACGAGCCTTGCTCAAGCTCGAAAACTGACTGTTGATGCAAGGCAGCTAATTGCCCAGAGTCTCGACCCCAAAGAACAGCGCGACAACGCCAGACAGCAACTGCGTGCCGCCAGCGAGCACACCCTGAGAAAGGTAGCTGAAGCCTGGTTCGATCTAAAAAAGGAAAGCGTCACCCAGGCATACGCTGAGGACATTTGGCGCTCGTTGACGTTGCACGTCTTTCCAGACCTCGGTCATCTGCAAATTTCAAGCATCACAGCACCTAAAGTGATCGAGCTGCTCCGCCCCTTGGAGGCCAAAGGTAGCCTTGAAACCGTTAAGCGCTTGTCACAGCGCCTCAATGAGATCCTGACCTATGCGGTCAATTCAGGCCTCGTACAAGCCAATCCTCTCAGCGGGATCAGGGCAGTATTCAAGAAGCCCAAAAAGAAGAATATGGCAGCTCTGAATCCGGATGAACTGCCTGAGCTCATGGTTGCTATCGCCAATGCCAGTATAAAGCGCACCACAAGGGCGCTCATTGAATGGCAGTTGCACACCATGACCCGCCCAGCGGAAGCTGCTACAACATGCTGGGCTGACATCGACTTTGAGCGTAAAACCTGGACGATTCCAGCCGAACGCATGAAAAAGCGCCGCGCACATATTGTGCCTCTTACGGAACAAGCATTAGCCGTTTTAGAGGCTGTGCGACCCTATAGCGGTCACCGAGAGTTTGTGTTCCCTGCCGACCGCAACCCACGCACCCATTGCAACAGCCAGACCGCTAACATGGCATTGAAGCGCATGGGATTCGAGGGGCGGCTCGTTAGCCATGGCATGCGCTCGATAGCCAGCACGACCCTGAACGAACACGGGTTTGATCCTGAGTTAATCGAGGTAGCTCTGGCTCATGTGGACAAGAATGAAGTGAGGAGCGCCTATAACCGTGCGGACTACGTAGAGCGCAGGAGACCGATGATGGCCTGGTGGAGTGAGCATATCCAGAACGCCGCCACCGGGAGCCTATCTGTGGCGGCAGACACTTCCCGCAAGGTTGTGCCCATTAGAAGTTAACTGTCTGTTTTCGGCCCAGAGCGTGTAAAAACGCCAGAACGGATTTCCGTCACGGTCTATAGCGAGCCGTTCTCGAGCTGAGAACCTGATCAAGCTTATGACCGCTGCGAATGGCTCATGAGACAGTCCAGCAACGCCCTGGAGCCCTCTCAGAGGCAGCGTAGCGAGTAGAACCAGGGCTTTTACGCTGTCAGGGCTTCTAGCAAGCTGACGGTGCCCATTACTTTCATTACCCGTTTCAAGTTGTAGGCGAGCACATTCAAGCTCATCTCGGCATTCACGCCGTTGAGCTTCCGGGTCAGGAAGGGTAATCCCCCCTGAAATCAGCCCTCGTCAGAAGTAGAATTTTCTCCTAATCGGATCAAGGAAATTTTGCGTGAAGACATCGCATTTTTCGGACAGTCAAATCATCGCCATCCTCAAGCAGGCTGAAGCCGGCAGCCCCGTGCCTGAACTGTGCCGCGAGCATGGCATCAGTTCGGCGATGTCAATGGCCATTAATTTTGACCCACTTTTGGCCAATAAAATTGACCCACTTGCGTACCGCTAACCGCCAGTTTTCTGCTTCAGTCGATAGCTCTCACCTCCCAGCATGAAGATGTGTGAATGGTGGATCACGCGGTCGATGATGGGCACGGCCACGTTATCGTCATGGAAGAACTCGCCCCAGCTGGTGAAGTCCTTGTTGGTAGTCAGGATCACCGAGCGGTACTCGTAGAGGTTGTTGATCAACTGGAACAGGTTGTACCGGGCCTGCCGTGTCATTGGCAGGTAGCCCAGCTCGTCGATGATCAGCACGTCGTATTTGCTCAACTGATTCAAACGCTTCTTCAGCTCGCCCTTCATCTCCGCCAGCTCCAGATCCTCTACCAGTGCCAGAGCACTGCGGAACAGCACCTTGTAGCCAGCCTGGACAGCCTTGTGGCCAATCCCAATGGCCAGGTGGGTCTTGCCCACGCCCGGTGGTCCGATGAACACCAGGTTGTCCCGGTTGTCGATAAAACTGAAGTCCAGCAAGGCACTGACCTGCCGCTTGGTGATGGTGGTCTGGTGCCGGTAATCGAAGGCCTCCAGATGTTTCTCCGAGGGGAACTGCGCCTGCTTGAGGTTGCGGCTCACGCGGCTACTTGAGCGGGCGTTAAGCTCATGCTCGACCAGGGACTGGGCGAAGTTCAGGTAGGACAGCTCATTGGCTTCTGCCCTGGCCAGCAGAGTGGCCAGTTCACCAGCGGTTGCGCTGAGGCGAAGGCTGCGGTACTGCGCTATGGTGCTATCGAGCAGGCTCATGGGGTCACCCCGTGGCCAGTCGACTGGCCAACCCGGGCGTAAGCGTTCAGGTCGGCGTGACTGACCTGGCTGCCAGCTACGGGAGCATAGTCCTGATCGCTGATGACCCGACCCCGCGCCTTGGCTTGCTGCCATGCTTCGAGGTAACGCTTGAGCCTGGTGGCGGTCAGTTCACTGCGCTCGCACAATTCCCCAAACAGCGTGGCATCAACCGGCGCATGGGCTATGAGCAGGTCGCGTGTAGCGACCAGCTGGTCCTTGCAGATACGCGGCGAAGTACTCTTGAGCAGTTGGCACAGAACTGCCCCCAAGTCATCGGGCAGGATCGCATCGATGCCGCGTTCCAGGTCGGTAATGCGCTGAGCATGGTCGCGGTAGTGGTTGTTGTTCTTGATCATCCGGCCCTTGGCCTTGCACAGGTCATGGGTGGCGATGAGCTCACCGCTCTCCAGGTCATGGATCAGTAACTGGTCGTCCTGGGCGCTGACACCCACACGGGCTTGCTGCCAGGCCATGGGCACCGAGTACTTGTTGGCCTGCCATGAGATCAGGCCGGTCTTGTCGACCTTGCGTGTCTCCCTTGTCGGCGCCCAGTGCAGCAGGCTCTGCGGGACGAGATAGGGCTTGAGCTGGCTACGCTCCAGCGCCTCGAAATGCGCCCGTGGATGCTGGCCTGTGGTGCCATGCAAACGCGCGTTAGCGACGGTCTCAAGCCAGTCATGCAGGTGCTGGCGAACGGCGTCCTCATCCTGGAAGTGCTCGCCGTAGAAACAGTCGCGCTTGACGTACTTGACCCCGGACTCCACCTTGCCCTTGCTCTCCGGGTCATAACCCTCGCACGCGTGGATGCGGTACCCGACGGTCGTCGCATACTGGTGGAAGCGCTGGTTCAGCGTCAGCTCGCGGTACTGCTCGTTGATCACCACCATCTTGGTCTGATCGTAGATGCACTCCTCGGTGACACCTCCGAAGTAGCGGAAAGCCTCGTCATGCATCTGGATGAAGCGCTCGGTATCCAATGGCCTGAAGTCGAGGCCGACATACATCAGTCGAGAGCAGGACAGCACGAACACCACAAAATGCACGGTGCGCTCCGGTCCGCCTATCATGACACCACGCAGCTCACCAGGATCGACCTGGCACTGCACGCCGGGTACCGACTCGGTAACGGGCTCGTAATAGCGGAACTGGCCGCTGGCAACCTGCTCCTTCAGGCCTTGAACGTAGCGGCGAATGCTCCGATCAGATACAGCCAGCTCCCCGGCACGCTTGCGTAAACGACGAGCCAACTTGACCGCGCTGAGGGCCGGGAACACCTTGAGCTGGTTGATCAGGTAGTCCCGATACTCGTCCAATCGCTTGGTGCGCGAGGGATCAGCAATAGCTTCACTGATCTGCGTCTCATCCAGCTGTAGATACTTGCGCACGGTGTTCCGAGAGATGCTCAGTTCACGGCTGATGGCCCGGACGGACATGCCCCGGCCCTGGTCGTACAACCCCTTGATCTTGTGAATCACAACCCACTCCTTCAATGATCTGTCCCCGGCCTGTGCATAAGGCGGGGGACGCTACATGGATCGGTGCCAATGCCACCATGGGTGGGTCAAAATTGTTGGCCAGAGGTGGGTCAGATTAATTGGCCAATAACAGGCGACCTTCTACAAATGGCGCGCCAAGTTCGGTGGCATGGACGCCTCGTTAATGGCTCGACTGCGCGAGCTGGAGGAGGAGAATCGTCGTCTGAAGAAGATGTATGCCGAGGAGCGCCTGAAGGCCGAGATCATCCAGGAGGCGATGGCAAAAAAGTGGTGAAGCCATCTCGGCGACGAGAGATGGCGCAACACGCGGTTGCCTCAGGCAAGGTCAGCATCAAACTGGCGTGTGTGTCGTTTGGCATCAGCACGACCTGCTATCGCTACCAGCCACGGTTGTCGGCAGAAAATGCCGAGATCGCCGATCACCTGATCCGACTCACACATAACCAACGCAACTGGGGTTTCGGCCTGTGCTTCCTGTATCTGCGCAACGTGAAAGGTTATCGCTGGAATCACAAACGGGTGTACCGGATCTATCGGGAGCTGGAGTTGAACCTGCGGATCAAGCCGCGCAAGCGCATCGTGCGAGAGAAGCCCGAGCCATTGGCCGTGCCGGAGGCAATCAACCACTGCTGGTCGATGGACTTCATGCACGATCAGTTGGCCGACGGTCGCAGCTTCCGCCTGTTCAACCTGATCGACGACTTCAACCGCGAGGCCTTGACCATGGATATCGATCTGTCATTGCCGGCAGAGCGGGTGGTGCGCGCACTGGATCAAGTCATCGAGTGGCGTGGCAAGCCCCAAGTTATCCGCAGCGACAATGGCCCGGAATACATCAGCAGCAAGCTTGTGCTATGGGCGGAAAAGCACGGCATTCGACTGGAGCATATCCAGCCCGGTAATCCACAGCAGAATGCCTACGTCGAGCGCTACAACCGCACGGTGCGTTACGACTGGCTGGGGCATTACTTGTTCGAGTCCATTGCCGAGGTGCAGGAGCATGCAACGCGCTGGGTATGGATATACAATCACGAACGGCCAAACATGGCCCTGGGTGGCATCACCCCCAAACAGAAGTTGGCCCTTGCGGCCTGACCTCTACTTCTGGCGAGTACTAAAAATGGGGGGATTACCGGCAGGCGGTTTCGCCTCGCTCGCCTTTCTTTTTTTTTTAACGCCACGACGAGCCGTAGCCAACGGTAGTACGCGCTGATGCGTGCTTCTATGGATGAGTTCGAAGGATTGGCGGCGTTTGCACAACCATTGGCCTCGTCCACGGCACAAGCAGAGCCGAGAGCACCGAGGAGTCCGTTTTCATGTTGATCGGCAACGATGCTTCTTCACTTCTTTGCGTAACCATCGTCGACAACCGAATAGACGCTGCACCACTCAGATCAGGAGACCATCTCTCGCCTATTCGTTACTTGCAATGATGCGTTCTATCGTAGCTGCAACGCTTAATAAGCGTCTATCACGTCCAACAACTGAACTGACCATAATTCCGACTGGTAAAGCATCGACCAGCTGCATTGGCAGGGTGATGGAAGGTGCATCTACCACACTGAAGGCGCTTGTATTGCGAAGAACTAGGGCATTGAGCCTAAAAAAGCTGTCATCATCTTGGACTTCTCTAAAGTAGGGGGGGATGATGGCTACGGTCGGGCAAAGGATGGCGTCAAATCGACTCGCTTCAGCTGAAAACTGCCGGATAGCTGCCAATCTGGCCTCAAGCCTAGAATTGAGAGTTACGTCATCTACCATGTGCGCACCGTTCAACCGTGCCAACACTCTGGGATCATACATATGGCCGCGATCGCTAAGTATCGCCCTATGCCATCTCAACGCTTCAGGCCCGGTTATGCCTCCAGGCCCGATCTGTTTCGCTAATTCCAAACTGTGAATTTCTGTTGTTCGAATGGAGGCCCCAGCGATCGAAAGCTTAGATAAACAACTAGCGAACGCCTCCGAGACAGATGAATCAAGGTCGTCCTGAAGAAAACCGCTGGGTACGCCAAGCACAAGCCCTTCGGGTGCGCGATGTTGGGGATAATCATCCATCTGACCTGAAAGGACTGAATCAATTGCGGCGCATTGCGCGACTGTTCTAGCGATGGGGCCGACGCTATCCTGGGTGGGAGAAAGGGGAACAAGGCCTTGTCGAGGTATGCGATACCCAGTTGGCCGAAATCCAACCGTACCGGAAAAAGCAGCAGGGATACGGATGGAACCGTTCGTGTCTGTAGCCAATGAAGCCAGACACATTCCCGCACGCACGGCGATACCGGCGCCAGCGGATGACCCGCCAGGTATACGAGACCTGTCGTAGAAGTTGCCCGGTGTGCCGTAATGAGGATTCAGTCCAAGCCCAGAATACGCAAACTCTGTCATCGCTGTCCTACCGACAATAATCGCACCTGCCCGGCGCAGCCGCGCGACGGCGACCGCATCTTGATTCGCAGGCTTGGCGTCGGTCAGAACACGCGATCCGGCGCATGTAACATCTCCGGTCACGTCAAATAGATCTTTGACAGACACAGGGAGCCCCGCGAGCGGGCGACTACGGCTCACACTGCCCGCGCACATGGCCTCCGATCTTGCTGCTGCAGCATGCACCTTCCTAAATACAAGGTCTCCTTGGGCATCCGGGCGGGCTATTTCAGCAAGACAGCCCTCTAATATTGTCTGAGAATCCCAATGTGGCATTCCTGGCCAATCCAACAGGTTGCGACTTACCATCATCCCCCTCTCCGCTTGGCGCACAAAAATGACCACTTATTGCGCAGCACCCTCAAACCTGAAGTGTCAAAAAACAGATGGCTAGGATTTCCAACCAATGCATAGAAATCGCCCTTTGAGTGCTGTTTTTTAGAGGTACTTTTCAGACACATGCCACGCCGAAGCGGTGTTAACTCAGGATCCAGGCTAATTGCATAAACCATGGAAGTCCGCAGCGCATCTCCTTCGTTGTCCATGGATTCTCCAACGCACGAGCTTGATATCGAGAAAGGCTAGATAACCGAAGCGCAATGAAACGGGCAGCCGTTCACCCCGAGCCGATTAGGTGCTGCATCAAAAAGCCTGGGCTTATTTAAGAGCTATGGTGCCGCTGCACCTCTATGCATATGCAAGGTGCAGCTTGATCCGCTTGCCTGCAAACTGCTTAAAGCCCTCTTCGCGCGCCATGTTCCAGCAGCTCGCTTGCCGACTCATGTTTGACCAGGAACGATTCGGTCATTCGAGCCTAACTTTTCGGAAGTCTTGCCAACACTGGTTTACGACGGTGAGCCCCTTCACCCTGGGCGAAAACGCGATCATACCTCGACGGGACGTGAACAGGGGAAGAATCGGGAGTGATTCCATGACCCTTGCATCAGCTGCCCTGTATAGCGCGGCTCTTTCCGACGAGTCAATCGTAGCACGAGCGAGATCTAAGAATCCGTCGAGATGAGGGTCATTGTTATACCCAGCGTTGAAACCTCGGGGAGACTGATTTGCCCCATGTAGGATCTGTGATAGCCATAGATCGCACGACATCCCCCAGCTCATTTCACTGAATGCAATGCCAGACGGCGCCCCCTCACGCCACTGGTTGCAGTAAGCTACCCAATCCGGATGCAGCGTTACATTTAAGCGAATACCAACCTTGGCTAGATCGAGCGCGAGCCGCTGATAAATGGCCCCTGGATCGAGCTGCGCAGACCCCGCTTGCGCCGCAATGACATCCAAAACCAAGCCATCGTTTGCCCCTGCCTCGGCCAAGAGCTCCCTTGCCCGCTCGGGATTGTAGACATAGCGATTTGCTGCATGCGGGTCATGAGCAGGGGAGCCTGGAGATAGCGCACTATGCGCCGGAACAGCCGCCCCCGGAAATAACTCAGCGCATAATGACTCTCTATCAATAGCGTACGCAATTGCCTGCCGAACGCGCAAATCTGCGATAAGCGGATCGCGCAAGTTAAATACCAGATACCAGAGATATGGTGGGTTAAATGAGGGCACGGTGAACCCTAGCGCCGCCAGTTCCTCAAGGTCAGCGCCCTCTAAGCTATAGGCGACATCCACCTTCCCCTCAACCAATGCCCGGACGCGAGCCTTGCGGTCAGGAAAAGGTAGGAACCGGATCCCTTCTATCTGTGGCGGGCCGGCCCAGTAGTCATCGTTCCGCCGCAGCTCGACCGCAGACCCTCCATCCGTCTCAAAACGAGAATGAAACCGGAACGCACCGGTACCAGGAGCTTTGTCGGCACAACCATCAGGACCGAGTTTGCGAATGGCCGCCGGACTAATCAGCGACTGAGCACCGGGTGCGTCTTCTTGGGTCATGTAACGCAGAAATTCAGGAAACGGCTCGGAAAACTTGAACTCTACGGTCATCGAGTCTAAAGCGCGAACTTTTTCAATGAGGCCAACGCCCATGCGATTGAAGTCCGCAACAACCGGAGAGAAAAAGGGCGAGGTTGCGCAACACATTCTCTCGTAGTTGATAACTACAGCCTCCGCGTCGAGTGGACACCCATCATGAAAACGAACCCCTTCTCTGATTCGAAAAGTATAACGACGGGCGTCTGGTGACGTTATGCAATGGGTCGCTAGTCGCGGAACGAGGCTGGTGGGCGCGCCGTCCGAAGCGGGTAACTCTCCGAAGTCATCTTCAAACAGGCTTTCATGTGTTTGGTGAACCACGCGGCCTGTATTCCAACCCCCGAATGATCGGGGCGGATCGACCTCGTCCACAGCCCAGTCAAGCGCAACGCGCAAAATCTTGTCTTCATTCATATGGGTGCGTCCTAATTAGCATTGTCAAGTTGCAAATAGCCGACCGTGCTCACGAGCGTGGCGCATAGCTGCTATGTCTAGCCCCACAGCGGCGCCACCTTCCATCTCATCCGGGCGAGTTACAAGCGCGATCTCTGCCGCTGCGATAATTTGCGTGGAAAGAGCTACCATCATTCCTTGGGCCGCCGTGGCCGAAAGCACATCCAGGCGAACGGCTGCCGAAAGAATCATCGTAGCCACACCTCTCAGCTCAGCTAGCACAGCATTCTCACGGCTAACCCCCATTGCCGCCGCCAGGGCTCCTGATATGACCGCTAGATGACCCGGCGTAACCTTGCCCGCCACCGCGGTAGCGTATTCCGCCAACATCGGGTCTGCATGAAGTGACGGTGCTAACACCGCTAGGCGACTTCCACAGCGACGTGAGGCCACCTGTGCTGGAGCCGTTAACTTCAGTAGGTCAAGCCGCGCATCTACTGCTTTCAGATCCTCTAAGTTCCGATCCACAAATGCCGTATGAGCCAACGCGGTCCCCGCACCGTCTGCGCGGGCGCTGCCATGAATCAAGGCCGAGACGATCATTTCACGGAGCGCGTCTGGCGTGGTCACGCGCTCATCCCGAAGCATTCGCTCAAGGCCGAACGCATGGGCGTGCCTGCCTATCGGCAGCGCGGAGTCGGCAAGTTGCATAAGGGACAACAATGGGCCAGCGCGCACGGCTAGGTTGCCTTCAAGCATCGTCAGAATTAGCGACGGGGTGATGGTGCTCGTGTGCAGCCCCCACACCATTTGGAGGTCTTGCAGCCGCAAAAGGTCTTTCTTCAAAGCGTATCGTTAGCTCACGCAATCCGAGGGCCTGGACCGATCTCGCAACAAGATCAGGCGTATCGGTCACCGGTACAAGGATCTCATTACCGTGTAGCTCCGCAGGACTGTGACGGTTCCCAAGAGCGTGGCCAATCCGGAACACCGCCTCAGGGCCCAGCTCGTTGAGCGAGATTACCATCACCAGTTCGGGGCGGCGGGAGACGACCAATATACACATCCCATCATCATGCAGAACTGCGCCGTCAAACATCCAGCTCACACGGGGCAGCTCGATGCCTAGATCTACGCCCCCCTCGCTGCAAGTGCGTAACCGGCGGCGACCCGCGTCGGCCGACGCAATCCATACACGGTCCGTCTGACGACCGGAAAAATCCTGGTCGTTGACGTGGCCCAGAATATTATTCACTAAAAGCATTATCCCTCTTCATTTTCTTAGTAGTGGAGCGGGACGGCCGCGCATGTGGCGACGGGCGACATCCCAAGCCACCTGCGTCGCCATCCGAAGATTTGGCGCATCGTCAGCTAGAAAACGTCCCACCGCACCATAGCCTGAGGCTAACGCAGCTGCACCACCATACACACCCGGTAAGGACGCCAACCGTCGACTGATAAGAGTCGCCAATTCCTCATGGTCGCCCTGTTGGGACAACGCGAATATGGTCCCAACAAAACCACTCGACGCTAACGCCCCCTCTAAGGCCGGACTCGCCTCCCCAGGACGGAAACTCGAAGCGTCAACAAGCACAGGGCGTGCGCTAAAACTGACTTGAAGGCGCGTCGAGAAGCTTCGATAAAGGTGCTCCTCGCCTCTCGCCACCCGGCCAGCCGCGAAACTCTCCATGAAAATGGCCTCGGCTCCGTTTGCCAGTGCAATACATGTGTGCTGCCTGTGTTCCGCTTGCGCATGCGGGATTATCATATCCGGGATGTACTCGAAGAAGGCTCCTTCGCTCAGCTCGATCATGGTCGTCTGTATCGATAGCGCTTCACCTTGCAGGCGTGTTGCGGACGGTGTTGAGAGACAAAGTTCAGCGCTAGCCTCAAGGTGTACGGCAACATGCAGGCGATCACCGCCAAAAACTGATCCTGCCGCGTTTTGCACGTATATTAGCGCACCAGATTCTGACTCCATGGGCAAAACGGCGGTAGTCGTCAACGGGTAGCGCTGTTGTCGTGCAGCAAGTCGCGTTCGACCATGTCGATCACGAGCAAAGCGCAACGACAGCACTCCGTCGCCCATCAGGGTTTCCGCCCAAACAGCGCGCTATGGACAATTTGTTCAAAAACGAGCTGCACACCCTCGCCTTTTCGCAGATCGGTAAATACTGAAGCGCGATCGGGACGTGCTGCGGCTACGTCCGCTCTGAAGCGCGTCATATCGACATCGACATGAGGTGCCAAATCAATCTTATTGACGACTAGCAGGTCTGCCCTTAACAGGCCTAACCCATTCTTCCGAGGAATGTCGTCTCCGCCGGCAACATCAATGACGAAAGCCCACCAGTCCACGAGCTCGCTAGAAAATGTAGCGGCTAGATTATCTCCCCCGCTTTCGATGAGAATCACGTCAGGCTGAAAGCGCTGCTCCAGCCAAGCTGCTGCCTCAAGATTTACCGAAGGGTCCTCGCGGATAGCAGTATGCGGGCAGGCCCCGCTTTCAACCCCAAGAACCCGCTCAGGATCGATGAGGCCGGAGCGCTGAACACGTGCTGCGTCCTCGTGAGTAACCAGATCATTAGTGATCACGGCGACAGAGATACCTCGCGCGGCGAACAAGGGGAGCAATCGCTCGACCAGGCGCGTCTTGCCACTGCCTACCGGCCCTCCGAAACCTAAACGCACTGCAGTCAAAGGTTTGCACTCCTTATTTCAACATATATGATTGGCCGAGAGAGACCTGCGATGTGGGAGGGCTGTCGATGGCCTGTCCATCGATGTAAACCCGAAAGTTCTCAGGGTCGACGTCGATTTTAGGTAACACATCATTCAGCACCATATCGCGTTTAGTGAGACGGCGCGTGTCGGCCACTGGACGCAAGGTAGCTTTCAAATCGAGTCGCTGGGCCACCCCGGCGGCGATGGCAGATGGAGAGACAAAACGCACGCCGAGTGACTGCGGAGCGCGACCAAAGTACCCCCACATCGGGCGATAACGCACAGGTTCGCAGGTCATAAGAGAAGCGTTAGCCTCGCCCAAGGGAGCCCAGACAGGGAAGCCAGATTTCAATACTAGTTCCGGTTTGATGCCAAAGCTGTCCGGCTTCCAAAAAATAAGATCTGCGAGCTTTCCAGGCTCAATCGAGCCCACTTCATCTGCGATGCCGAACATAAGAGCAGGATTGATAGTATATTTGGCGATATAGCGACGAATTCGGAAATTGTCCGCACCGCTGCCGCTATCCTCGGGCAAAGCGCCCCGTAATTCACGCATGGTGTCAGCAAGCTGCCAACAGCGAGCGATGGTTTCACCGATTCGCCCCATCCCCTGGCTGTCGGAACCGATCGCGCTAATCGCTCCCATGTCGTGCAGAACGTCTTCGGCGCCAATGGTTTCTTTTCGAATCCGACTTTCCGCAAACGCCACGTCCTCAGGCAAACGTGGATTGAGATGATGGCTCGTCATCGCCATGTCGAAATGTTCATCGAAGGTGTTGATGGTGAATGGATTCGTAGGGTTCGTAGATGAGGGCAGTACATTCGATATGCCGCACATGCGGATGATGTCTGGCGCGTGCCCACCCCCGGCGCCCTCGACGTGATAGGCGTGAATGCACCGTCCGGCCATGGCGCGCAGAGTGTGCTCTACAAATCCTGACTCATTCAGAGTGTCTGCGTGCAAGTGGATTTGCCCACCGCCGATCTCCGCGGCCTTCAAGGCGGCATCGATGATGGCCGGAGTCGCCCCCCAGTCCTCATGGATTTTCAAACCCGCTGCGCCTGCAGCAAGCTGTTCGAGCAGAGGCTCGACGGCATGCGAGGCCGCCTTTGCAATGAAACCGAAGTTTATCGGAAAGGCCTCAGCTGCTTGGAGCATTAGCCCCAGGTTAGTTGTGCCTGTCGACGCAATAGGAACCGTAGTGGGTCCGAGCCCTCCTCCCATCAGCGTGGTGAACCCCGCCGAAAGAGCTTCATCCACCTGCCCCGGATCAATAAAATGCACGTGGCAGTCGATTCCGCCCGCCGTAACGATATGTCCTTCCGCGGCCCGGATATCCGTGTTCACGCCCACCGTGAGCCCTGGCGTTACGCCATCCATAAGATTGGGGTCGCCAGCCTTGCCGATTCCTACGATCCGGCCGCCCTTAATGCCGATGTCGGCCTTGATAATGCCCGCAACGGCGTCAATGATCAGAGCGTTGGTTATGATCAGGTCCAAAATACCGTCGGCAGCGGTCAGCACACCGTCACAACCG
The DNA here is from genome assembly GCF_036961105.1 of Halopseudomonas sp. Taxonomy (GTDB): domain Bacteria; phylum Pseudomonadota; class Gammaproteobacteria; order Pseudomonadales; family Pseudomonadaceae; genus Halopseudomonas. Next base: position 46,829 of record NZ_JBALWW010000022.1, read on the forward strand.
GTGCCCCCTCGTACCGTCTTGCCCGCGCCAAAGACTAACTCATCGCCCCCTACACAGAAATCGCGCTCCACCTTCGCCCAGAGGCCAGTGTCGCCTAGCCGTACGCAGTCTCCTTCCGTAGGACCGTACAGTGATACATATCTAGAGCGCTCAATAGACTGAGCCATACCCTACTCCTGTAAAAAACTTTCCAAACGGATCATCGCGGCAGAGCGCACGGTTGGGTCATCCAAGGCCCCGTTCACCAGGCCTGCCAGACCATATACAACTCGGGCTCCCCCAATAGCCACCAAGTCAACCAGGCGGGTGTCTCCCGGCTCGAAGCGCACCGTGGTTGCAGCTGGGACGTCGAGCCGGAACCCGTAGGCGGCGGCACGATCGAAGCGCAGGGCTGGATTGACCTCGAAGAAGTGATAGTGCGATCCAAGCTGAATGGGCCGGTCCGCGGTGCTTTGGACACGCAAGGTCACCGTTGGCCGATCCGTATTGATTATCACCGGCTGCTCACCCAGGCGCCAGCGGGGCCTGTGAGGCGCGCCAGGGACAGTGGATTTGCCTGGGCCGATGGGGTCGTGTATGCAAACCAGCTTTTGACCGTCCGGGAAGAAACCCTCGACCATGACAGCATCGAGGCGCTCTGATACCCCTTCCATCACGTCGTCTTCAGTCAACAGCCCGGACGCGATCGAAACCATCTCGGTAACAGTACCTCCTCCGCGCGCACCTTCGCAGACGGTATCCGCAATAATCGCGCGTGCCTCGGGCTCGCTGAGTAAAAGGCCGCGCGCCTGGCGCGATCGCGCCAGTTCAGCAGCCTGGCGCAAAAGAAGTCGATCCACCTCACGGGGCAGTAAACGCATCATTCTCTTCCTGTCTTGGTCGGCCTGCTTGCGCCTTTAACACCGTAGTGGCCGTTTTGGAACCATAACCACATGGTCCGTCGCGAATGCCGGTCAAACGGCCAGGTGATCCGAGAGAGTTTGGGTCGAGACAACATCATCAACGTCCCCTTGTTCTACAATCTCGCCGAGCTTGAGCACCATAAAGCGATTAGCGACCGACAGCGCAAAGTCGAGGTTCTGCTCCACAAGCAAGACCGCAATGCCCAGCTCATCCCGTGCTCGGATAAGGACCTCGCCCATGCGGTCGACCATCGCAGGCTGCAACCCTTCACTGACTTCGTCAATAAGCATCAACTTTGGCTGGGCGATTAGGCCACGCGACATCAACAGCATCTTTTGCTCGCCTCCAGACAACGTTCCGGCCCGCTGTTTTAGGCGCTCGAGCATTCGGGGGAAAAGGGTTTCGAGAGAAGGCAGGCGCTCGTGGAAAAGCCGGTTCGAAGCTACGCCCAGCCGGAGATTCTCTTCGACCGTCAGATCGGGAAAAAGCGTATGCTCTTGGGGGGTATGAGCAACACCGGAGCGTGCCATCATGTGCGGTCGGATGTTCGTAACATCATCCCCGTCCAGCGAGACCGTACCGCTGAACGGACTTACGAAGCCCATGATTGTTTTCAGCAAGGTGGACTTACCCATACCGTTCTTTCCTAGCACAACGACTATCTCGCCCTTGGAAACGCTGAGTGAAATGTTTCGCAGTACAGCAGCTGTGCCGTAACCACTGGTGAGCCCCTCGACGCTCAGAAGCTCTTGGTTCATGCTACCGCCTCCTTTTGTAGGCCTGTATAGGCAGCTTTAACCAAGTCCGACGCCACTACCTCTTCAACAGTCCCTTCCATCAAGATCGCACCTTGATGCAAAACGACCACTCGATTGCAGATAGCCCGCACGAAGTCGAGATCATGCTCTATAAGCATAATGCACAAGCCGAATTCCTGCGTCAGGCGCGTGAGCACCGCGCCGATGGCCATGCGTTCAGGCCGGGTCAAGCCTGCAGTCGGCTCGTCAAGTAGGAGTACTGAAGGCTCAGTTGCCAGCACCATCGCCAATTCCAGTCCCCGCTTCATTCCGTGCGATAAGTTGCGCGTCTCCTCCGCTAGCATCTTATCGAGGCCCGTGGTCTTCAGAATGTCTAGCGCTGGCTGGGGAAGCGAAACGGTTTCGCGCCTGTCGAACAACTTTGCACCATCGATTCGATAACGAGCCAACTGGAGGCATTCACCGACGGTTAGAGTGTCGAATAGATTTGTATTCTGGAAACTGCGTCCCACCCCAAGTCCAACGATATCTTGGGGCGATCCCCGCGCTATTTCGGCGTTGTTGACTCGAACAGCACCGCCGGTGCGCTCGTTGCCATCACTAATGCAACGCATCAGTGTCGTCTTACCAGCCCCGTTGGGTCCAATAATTCCTAGCAGCTCAGTGCCGTGCGCATCCAAGTTCACATCACGCAGGACCTGTAAGCTCCCATAACGACGAGATACTTGGCTCAGGCATAGGGGCGGCGCATCTCCGAAAGATGCTTGCAGCATCCGGCCCGCGGGCGCCGGGTTAAGCCTGATCGCGTGAACCTTCGGGACATGCTTGGGCCTCAGCTTACGCCATAATGCGCCTATCAACGGCGCCAGCCCTCGGGGCAGGAGCACGATGACCAAAACAAAAGCGACGCCTGTCAAAAGCTTCCAGACAAAAGGCATAGCGCCGGATAGCCATGAGGAGATTGTATCGATCCCGATCGCCGCGAAGACCGGCCCCAGTAACGTGGCCCTCCCGCCAAGTGCGGTCCAGATAAGCAGCTCCGTGCCCAGCTGAAATCCTGCCATTTCGGGAGCAACAACATTGGAGAAAGCCGCATAGCCGAAGCCCGCTACAGACGCCACCATGCCGGCGAATACCATCAACATAGTCTTGATGCGAGAGACGGGGATACCCAGATAGGCGCTACGCTCTTCGTTCTCACGTATAGCTATGAGGACCCTGCCAAAATCGCTACGCACCAAAAGCCAGCCGGCCGTAGTCGTGAGCACCAAAAAGCCCCCTGCAATCCAGAACCAAACTTTCAAGTCCCAGTAATATGTAGGGAATCCTGAAAGCCCGCTCGATGATCCCGTAAAGCTGCCTCCTGAATATATTATCTGGGTCAGCACAATGGGCAATGCTAGCGTTATTATGGAAGAATACAGAGGGGATGAACCATGAAAGAAAGCCAGCCATCCAACAGCAGCAGCAACGATTGCAGCCGTGCCAAGCGCAACAGCTAGCGCGGCAAGTGCCCATCCAGGGCCGAATCCGTAATGGGTAAAGACCAGCCCGCAGGCATAAGCTCCGATGCCAAAAAAGGCCGACTGACCGAATGTTAGAACACCCGTATAACCCCAAAGTATGTCGACAGTCATCACCACTGCCGCAACAAACAATGTACGGATCAAAATATTTGTTAGATAAACATCGAGGAAGAGCGGCGCTACAGCGATAATGGCCAAGCCTGAAAGGCACCCAATCAATGCAGCACGATGTGTGTAAGATATAGAAAGGCGATTATCAGGCACGGCTAAACCCCTTCGGCTTTAAACGCAGAATCAGTGCAGCAAGAACAACGATAGTCATGCCGCCGAGAATGGGACTGATGTAAGTGCTGACAAGGACCTGCGACCCACCAAGTAGCAGCGAAGCGACCAACAAGCTCGGAAACGAAACACCCGAAATCATCACTAGCATAAAGCTATTCACCAACCAAGGCAGTCCCATGTTTGGATCGACCGAGAGCAATGGGGTGATCAACGCTCCGGCTGCGCACGCTAGTCCTGCACCCAAGCCGAAAGTTATGGATCGAACATTCGCGCTATCTATACCTAAGCCCCTAGCCAGCGGTTCATTGGCAATGACTGCACGTGCATTCAATCCGAAGCGGGTGAAGCTCAACAAAGCACTAAGCGCAACTGCCAACACTATGGCAATAGCTAGCATGGCCAGCCGATATCCAGAGTATTCACTTCCAAAAACATCTATCGTACCTAGAATCGGCGAGGGCGCGAATTGCACGCCCCGCCCGAAAGTCAATGCAAATACTTGCCCGATGACAATGCCTAGCCCCCATGTGGCCAATATCGCGTCCAACGGCCGATGATAAAGCGGCCTGATAATGGTTCGTTCAATCACCAGCCCCGCCAAGAGCCCTAAGATGGCCGCCGCCGGGACAGCGAGCCATGGGTTGAGGCCAGCAGCGCCGACAAGATAAGCTATGTATCCGCCAGCGGTCAAAAATGCTCCATGAGCAAAATTGATGAGCTTCATTACACCGAGGATGATCATGAGGCCCGTCGAAACCACGAACAAAATTGCGGCGGTCGTCAAAATGTCAAGCGCTAAAGCCTCCACGTTGTGTCTCCCGTTACTTGTTAGCGAATTGCGGACACTGTTCGCCCGGGTCAACTTTTGGGAACGATTCGACGAGTTGAACTGAACCATCAGCAGCGACGCGGCCCAAATACATATTGAGTGACGCATGACGTTGCTTATTCATGATGACGGAGCCGCGGGGCCCTTCCACTGTCACTTCCCCTAGCGCTTGTATAACAGCAGCAGAATCAGTCGAGCCGGCCTTTTCGACAGCCGCCGCGTACGCATATATGGCTTCGTACTGCGGCACCGACAACTCGTTCGGCGTCTCGGCGCTGCTTCCGAACTTCTTCTCGATCGCCTCGAGAAAGGCTTTATTCGCATCAGTCTCTAGGCTTGAGAGGTAAGATGCGACGATGTATATCCCCTCGGCGTTATCCCCCATGCTTTTGGCTGTGCCTTCATCAAGGGCGTAGTTACCATAGGGGATCGAGATACCTGCAGCGCGCAGCTGCCTGGTGAGCGTCACGTTTGGCGCGCCGCCGGCCGTGGACGTAATCAAGGCGTCCGGATTGGCCGAACGTAGTTGAGAAATGATTGCGGTCCAATCTGATCCATCCATGGGCAAGTACGCCTCGCCCACCACACTGCCTCCCTTACTCTCGACGTACTCTCGAGTGTACTGCAGCATGCCGCGACCAAAGGCATAATCGCTGCCAATCAGGAAAAACTTCTTGGCCTCGTTCTCGGTCATAAAATGGTCGACAACCGGGGCGACCTGCTGCTCTGGCACCCAGGCATTGATGTACATCCAAGGAGAGCATGAGCGCCCTTCGTAAAATGATGTGTAGATGAGGGGGACCCTGCCGCGATTGACGATTGGTAAGCCGGCATTTCTGGCAGCCGTAGTTTCCATTGCTACAATGCCGTCAACTTTCCGTTGAAAAACGAGACTGTCATAGGCGCGCTGAGCGCCTTGGGCTCCTGATCCGTCATCAGCAATTTCAAGCCGCAGCTGACGCCCCAAGACTCCCCCTTGCGAATTAATCTCCTCGACAGCTAACTCCGAGGCTTGGACGACCGAAGGTGCAACGACACTGTTTGCGCCGCTTAGACCTACTGGTATACCTATTTTTATAGGTTCGGCTGCATATGCTGAAGCTCCCACCGAGAGACCAATACCAAGTAAAAGTGTACGTATTTTCATTGCTCTGCCTCTAACTTTGCCAGGTTAATCTGGATATCTGCGCCTAAATTCTCGCCGTATACATCTGTTCGTCTATCTGTTAGTGGGTGATTGACACTGTTCCAGCTGGGTTCGCACCTTGGGTCCATATCCACTTCCCCAATGAGGATCTTTTCTTCACTTTCAGAGCACGGCCCGGCTACAGGCCAGCCTGAACGATTGATGATTACGCTATTCCCTAAGAATCGTTGCCCACGCTCGATGCCCACCCTGTCAGCGCATGCAATGACTATCGAATTACTGTGAGCCGCGGCCATATGAAGAATGTTTGCCATTATTGGGTGGCCTGCCGGTTGCTCTGGCATGGGCACCCAGTTGGTTGGCACACATACTATCTCTGCACCTTGGCAGGCCGACAGACGAAACATCTCAGGGAACCAACCGTCGTAGCAAATAACGACACTGATCCGGCCGACTAGAGTATCGAACACGGGTAGACCACGATCGCCCGGCTCGAAATAGAGCTTCTCATCTGCCCATAGGTGTAGCTTGCGGTAAACCCCTAGCACTCCTGAAGGGTCGATGATAACTGCGCTGTTATAGAGACAATTTCCGTCGCGTTCTACTAGCCCGGCGACGATTGTCACTTCTAGCCGGCGAGCAGCTTCGACCCAGGCATTAGTAGAAGGCCCTTCAGGCACACGCTCGGATAACGTAAGAGTTTCCTTCCGCGACTGAAATATATAGCCGGTGTTGCATAGCTCTGGCAAAACTATCAAGCGAGCGCCGTAGCCGGCAGCCTGTTCAATCAGGTCGATGCTGCGTATGACGTTGTGCTCGACCTCGCCAAACTTTGGTTCAAACTGTATGCAGGCAATTTTCAGCTTTTGCGGGCTCTGGTCTGAGCCAGAGTGACCAAGGGGACTAAGCATCAGATCAGCTCCTCCGACCGGTCGCGCGCCGAAATAGCGCACTACAAAACCAGAACACAACCGCTACCGCTTCATAAGGGATAATTGATTTCCGGGACGATCACTGAATATCTCGCCAACCGATATATCAAAAGAATCAAAACGATAGCTGCGCGTTCCTGAACACAAGCAACGGGCGTGCCACCCTGGTAAGCGAATTAAACATCCTTGGATTTCGGGGCCTTTACGCCTGAAAGTAGAGGAAACGATAGGCTGTTTCGATTGCGCCTTCCTCGGTGGCCGCGCCGATTTAGGTCAAGCGACGCACCGCAGTGGCACATTGATGGGCAACGTTGCGTTCGAAAGATGCACGGCGTACGACCTCTACCGCATCTTGCGCGAGGAGCTGGGCTAACGGCAGCGCCGTCGCCGATTCTCCTTTCTTAGGGCATTCAAAGGCATCCCACCCCACCGGGCAGGAAGTTGACGATGTTTACATGCATGCTCCCCTTTGCCGAAATCCATGGAATGGAGCACGGCCTGTACGAGTTGGAAGGCAAGGCGGTGTACCCGCTGAACAAGTATTGGGTCGAGCTGGAGGCCGGCGACTATATGTGGCTGCGCGTCTTCTGTCCGATGCGAACCGGCATATGAGACTGCCGACCTACGGCAGCTGACAGGAACAAGCTTATCGATAATGGGCCAATCTTTAATAAAGCTTCGCTGATGGCGCTATATTGTTTGGGTTCTACCCCGTTTCCACGGACGGTTATAAAACAGCTAAGAGCTTTTGATCCTGCGCAGCAACTCTACGTCGCATCCTAGGATTATGGAACCGCTCGATGTATTCAAATAGGTCTGCTCTTGCCTCGTCTTGAGTACGGTAACGTCGGTGATGTACTCGCTCTCGCTTCAGCATCCCAAAGAAGCCCTCACAGGCGGCATTATCGCCACAGTGGCCAACGGCACTCATGCTGCTGACTAACCGATTGCTGCCCAGATAACGCTGGTAATCGCCGCTGGTGAACTGCGTACCCCTGTCTGAGTGCAGTATCACCGGGGTTTCTCCCTGGCGTTGCCACACAGGCATTTGAACAGCTCTGATTACCATCTGCCGATCCTGTCTGTGATGCATGGACCAGCCCACAATCAGCTTGCTGAACAGATCCAGGACCACGCATAGATACAGTTTTCCTTCCTGAGTGGAGATCTCCGTAATATCCGTGACCCACTTGGTATCAGGCTCAAGCGCTGAGAAGTTCCGCTGTAGATGGTTTTGAATACCCTGTGGCCGACTCGATGCTCGTCCCATGCGTCCCCGCTTTTTGCGGGGCCACCCCTGGATACCGTGCTTAGCCATTAGCCTTGCAACCCGATTCAGGCTCGTAGAAGTGCCTTCGGCAGCCAGGTCTTCATGCATCCGGGGCGAACCAATCATGCCACCACTATCATCATGAATCTCTCCGATTCGCGACAACAGATGCTGATTAGCCATAGCCCTGCTGGACAGAGGTCGAGATGCCCAGGCGTAATAACCGCTGGCCGAGACCTTCAGGCATCGACACATAAGGCGTATCGGGAAAAGACTGCGACAGCGTTGAATCGCCTGATACCTCAGGACGACTCCTTTGCAAAGAACACTGCCGCTTCGCGCAAAAAATCGCGCTCCTTTTTTACCCGTGCAAGTTCGCGCTTTAGATTGGCGAGCTCCTCGTCACGGGGCGTCCCTGAACCTTTGAAAGCCTTGCTTGGCGTATCATCCGCTTCACGGACCCACCGCGACAATAGATTGGGGTTAATGCCAATCTCTAAGGCCACCTGACGACAGTTGGTACCAGGCTGGCGAGATAGCGCGATGGCTTCGCGCTTGAATTCAGGGCTGTATTTTCTGCGTTTGGACATGAACACTCCTTTGGCACATTGTGCCTCTTTTCAAGAGTGTCCGCAGTTACGGGGCAGAACCCGTCCGGTTACTACCGGCATGCAGCTCGAGCTCGCCAGCCAGCGCTACGCAGCATGCGGGCCAGACAAGACGAGCT
>NZ_JBALWW010000023.1:0-53993 GCF_036961105.1 Halopseudomonas sp.
AGCATAGCCATGCCAACCTACAACTCTATTCACACCGCCTACGGTCTCCAGGCCATGGCGGCTGCCGAGGCGGCGGGTATTCCGATCAACATCACGCAGATGGCGGTGGGTGACGGCAATGGCAACTTTGTGGATCTCGCCGACACCATGACTACGCTGGTGAATGAGCGGTTTCGAGATCCAATTAACCGCGTGTACCAGGATCCGGAGCGCAATAATAAATACACCGCCGAGCTCGTGATTCCCGCCAGCGTGGGCGGATTCACAATCCGTGAGATGGGTCTCTTCGACGTGAACGGCAACCTGTTCGCCATAGGAAACGTGCCGGCGTCAGTCAAGCCGGCCCAGGGCGAAAGAGCGTTTGCAGATACCATCGTGCGATTCGAGTTTCTCGTCACCAATGCCACTATGGTCACCCTGCAGGTGGACCCGAACGTCGCGGTGGCCACCCAGTCGTGGATCCTCAACAACGTCACCAGATCCACGTTGATACCTGGCGGCACGACAGGTCAGACACTACGCAAGTTATCGAATGCCGACGGCGATACTGAGTGGGCAGATCCGGACCAGGCCAACATCACCGTTGATACGATCGAAGAGAAACAGGAACTCGTCGACGGGCAAACCGTGGTCACCCTGGCGATCTGCACCACGCGTGGGCTGGCGGTGTATGTGGACGGTGAGCGGGTACCCAATGACGAGTGGACCAAGAACGTCAGCGACCCCACCGAGTTCAGCTTCAACACGCCGATCACTGGCACGCACGAGCTGATCTGCGCGCAGAACGAACCAACCGGCAACGCCCCCGCCCCGCTGGAGCGCAGTAAGAACCTGGCAGACGTCGAGAGCAAAGCCACCTCGCGGGATAACCTGGACGTTTTCAGCCGCGCTGAAACCCGGCAGATGTCACCAGCCGGCATGCTCGCTCACTTCGCACGCACCACCGCCCCCACTGGCTGGCTCAAGGCCAATGGTGCAGCAGTTGGTCGGGTGGCCTATGCGGATCTGTTCGCGGCCATCGGCACCACGTTCGGCGCCGGCGACGGATTCAATACTTTCAACCTTCCTGATCTGCGCGGCGAATTCATCCGAGGCTGGGACGACGGCAAGGGCGTGGATGTCGGCCGTGCTCTGGGCAGCTGGCAGAACGGGGCCACCCCACCGATACCTTCGGATGGCTGGGGCGGTGCCGGTGGGGCGCTGGGTACCGCGACCGAAGGCACACTGATAGTTGGGTCCGGCGTGCGGGAACACGCAGAGATCCTGGAGAGCGTCAAGCAGGCCGGCGGTGCTCGGATCATCACCGGCAGCAACCACCCACGCAACCGCGCATTCCTCGCCTGCATCAAATACTGAGGGCCAACCCATGCAAGCCTACCAACTCAACGCCGCCGGCCTGTTCCTGGGTATCACCGAGGCAGACGAGAGCCCGCTCGAACCGGGCGTGTACCACATGCCGGCTGGCTGCATCGCCACACCGCCGCCAGAGACCTGGCCGGATGACAAGTGGCCGCGCTGGAACGGTTCAGCCTGGCAGCTGGTGAACAAACCCACCGCCCCGGTCGAGCCCAGCGCGGTGGAAAAGCTCGCCGCCTTCCTCGAGGCGAATCCAGATGTGGCAGAGCTGGTCGCCCCGCCGGAGCCGGTGTAGCATCGGCAATGCTTAGGTCGAAGTAAGCGCCCCCGTTTCGGCGGGGTTCTTCGCCCTGCCCCGTGTAACGCCCCCCGCACCACCGCCACCCGCTGGCTCCCCTCTCGCACGCGCGTCAACCTCAAGGCTCACAGGTCAACGCACTGCAGGAGCCAACCATGCCAGGCGATTATCATCACGGCGTGCGCGTCGTAGAGATCAACGAGGGCACGCGCCCCATCCGCACTATTAGCACCGCCGTCGTCGGTATGGTTTGCACCGCAGAAGATGCAGACGCAGCCGCCTTTCCACTCAACACCCCCGTGCTGCTCACTGATGTGCTCACCGCCATTGGTAGCGCCGGCACCGAGGGCACGCTCGCCAAGAGCCTGGCCGCCATCGCCGCAAACGCCAGCCCCTTCACCGTCGTTGTGCGCGTAGCCGAAGGCGCAGACGAGGCAGAGACCACCACCAACATCATTGGCACCGTCACCGCTGGCGGGCAGTACACCGGCCTCAAGGCCCTGCTGGCAGCCAAGGCCCAGCTGGGCGTCACCCCGCGCATCATTGGCGTACCAGGGCTGGACACGCTGGCCGTAACCACCGAGCTGGTCAGCATCGCTCAGCAACTGCGCGCCATGGCCTATGCCAGCTGCTGGGATTGCGAAACCAAAGAAGATGCCGTCACCTACCGCGAAAACTTCAGCGCCCGCGAGCTGATGCTCATCTGGCCGGACTTCCTCAGCTGGGACACGGTAGCCAGTGCCACAACCGAGGCCTCTGCCGTGGCCCGAGCCCTCGGCCTGCGCGCCAAGATCGATCAGCAGACCGGCTGGCACAAAACCCTCTCCAACGTGGGCGTCAACGGCGTAACCGGCATCAGCCGCGATGTGTACTGGAATCTGCAAAACCCCGCGACGGATGCGGGCTACCTCAACGCCGCAGACATCACCACGCTGGTGCGCGCTGATGGCTTCCGCTTCTGGGGCTCACGCACCTGCAGCGATGACCCCCTGTTCGCGTTCGAGTCCGCCACCCGCACCGCACAGGTACTGGCCGACACCATCGCCGAGGCGCACATGTGGGCGGTCGACAAGCCCATGCACCCCAGCCTTATCCGCGACATTTTGGAGGGCATCAACGCCAAGTTCCGCGAGATGAAAGCCGGCGGGTACATCATCGACGCCAACGCCTGGTACGACGAGGCCGCCAACAGCGCAACCACACTCAAGAACGGTCAGCTGTTCATCGATTACGACTACACCCCCGTGCCGCCGCTTGAGGATCTCACCCTGCGCCAGCGAATCACCGACCGCTACCTGGCCGACTTCGCCAGCCGCATCAACGCCTGATCACTCGCCCCGGTAGTACCGGGGCCACTGGCTAACACTCACGGAGAACACAGCCATGGCAATGCCGCGCAAACTCAAAAACATGAACGTCTTCAACGATGGCGGAAGCTACCAGGGCATCGCCAAAGCCATGACCCTACCGCCACTCAGCCGCAAAATGGAAGGCTACCGGGGCGGCGGAATGAACGGCCCGGTCAAGGTCGATATGGGCCTCTCAGACGACGGCATTGCAGTCAGCTGGAAGCTCGGCGGCTGGGATCTGCTCGCCATCCGCCAGTGGGGCGCTACCAGTGCCAGCGCTGTCGCCCTGCGCTTTGCTGGTGCCGTACAGCGTGACGACACCGGCGACGTCAGCGCCGTTGAGGTGGTCATGCGTGGCCGGCATGAAGAGATCAACTTTGGTGACAGCGAGCCCGGTGCAGACACCGAGCACGAGATCACCACCACCTGCACGTACTACAAGCTGACCGTAGACGGCGAAGTCCTGGTCGAGATCGACATTCTCAACATGATCGAGATCGTCGACGGCGTAGACATTCTGGCGGAGCAGCGCAAAGCCGTAGGCCTGTAATTGCTCGGCAACTTCACATCCCGGCGCGTATGCCGGGTCCACCAAAAAAGGAACCCACCATGGCAACTGAAGAAAAACCCAAAGCAGCAGCGGCAACGGCCGCACCTGCCGACGACAACACCAACGTCATCGAGCTGGATGCACCCATCAAGCGCGGCACCACCGAGATCACCGAAGTGACCCTGCGCAAGCCGGTCTCCGGCGAGCTGCGCGGCGTAAGCCTGATGGATCTGGCCCAGATGGACGTGCTCGCCCTGCGCAAAGTGCTGCCACGCATCAGCAACCCCAGCCTTACCGACGTAGAGGTCGGCAACCTGGACCCGGCAGATCTGATGCAATGCGGGGTCGCCGTGGCCGGTTTTTTGTTGACCAAGAAAATGAAACAGAACTCCCTCGAAGCGTAGAGGACGCCATGGGCGATATCGCCCTGGTGTATCACTGGGGGCCGAGCGAGATGGACCGCCTCGGCCTGCCAGAGCTGATGGACTGGCGCAACCGCGCAATCAAGCAATGGAACCAGGTGCATGGCGCAAAAGCTGAAACTTGAGGTAGTGCTGCAGGCGCTGGATCGCGCCACCAAGCCCATCCGCGCTGTCACCAAGGGCAGCGTAGGCCTGGGGCGTGAACTCAAGTCCACGCGCGAGCAGCTCAAGCAACTGGAGCGTCAGCAGTCCGACATCAGCGGCTGGCGAGCGCTCAACAACGCCACCAAGCAAACCACCCAGGCCATCAGCGCCAACCGTGACCGGGTGCGCGAGTTGTCGCGCCAAATGGCGCAAACCAGCAACCCCACCAAGGCGCTCACCAACGATTTTCGGCGTGCCGTGCGTGAGGCGCACGCGCTCAAGCAAAAGCACCAGGAGCAACAACGCGAACTGCAAGGTTTGCGCGGCAGGCTTAACAGTGCCGGCATCAGCACCCGCAACCTTGGCGAGCACGAGCGCACCCTGCGCCAACGCATCGACAGCACCAACAACCAGCTGCAAGAGCAAGAGCGCCGGCTCAGAGCAGTCACCGCGCAACAGCGAAGGCTCGCGGCAGCGCGGCAACAGTACCAACGTGCCCAGGGCATGACAGGCGCCATGGCCGGCACCGGCGCGGCAGGCTTGGCCACCGGCAGTGCGATACTGTATTCCGGCGCGCGGTTAATGGCCCCCGGCGTAGAGTTTGACGAGGCTGTCAGCCGCATTCAGGCGTTAGGCCGGCTTGATCGTGGAAGCTCCGAGCTGGCCGCGCTACGAGCGCAAGCGCGGGCGCTGGGTTCTGCAACTCAGTTCAGCGCCACCGAGGCTGCGCAAGGTCAAGGCTTTCTGGCTATGGCCGGTTTTAGTCCACAGGCAATCAAAGACGCCATGCCCGCCATGCTGGATGTTGCCAAAGCCGGCGCCATGGATCTTGCTTCAACCGCAGACGTCGCATCCAACATCCTCACAGGCTTCAACCTGCAAGCACGCGACATGACGCGCGTGGGCGACGTGCTCACCGGCGCGTTCACCCGCTCCAACACATCGCTGGAAATGCTCGGCGAAACCATGAAGTACGCCGCACCCAACGCTGCAGCCTACGGGCAAGACATCGAGATCATGGCCGCAGCCGCAGGCAAACTCGGTGACGCCGGCATTCAGGGCAGCATGGCCGGTACTGCCATGCGCGCCATTCTCAGCAGGCTGGCAGCACCACCCAAGAAAGCTGCAGCAGCGCTTGATCAACTTGGCATCAAGGTCGCAGACGCAGAAGGCAACATGCGCCCCCTGCCCGACCTGCTCAAAGAGATTTACGACCGCACCAAAGCACTCGGAGACACCGAGCGCGGCGGGCTGCTCAAAGCCATTGCCGGCGAAGAGGCAGGCAGTGCTCTCACCGTGCTCACCCAGCAAGCTGGCAGCGGTGGCCTGCAAGCATTGATCGAGCAGCTGCGAAACGTCCAGGGTGAAGCCGCCAGAACAGCGCAGGTAATGGGCGACAATCTCGGCGGCGATATCGCAGCGCTCAAGAGCGTGTGGGCCGACCTTGGTATCCAGATGCAAGACACCGCAAATGGCGACCTTCGCGGCATGGCCCAGGCGCTAGCTAAGATAGTGCTTGGGCTCAAGGAGTGGATGGTCGAAAACCCCGAACTAACCCGCGCAATTATCAAAATTGCCATTGGACTGGGCGCTTTGATCGCCGTGTTCGGCGCGTTAACCATTGCGCTGGCATCTATCCTCGGCCCCTTCGTGATGATCCGCTTTGGCCTGGCCATGTTTGGCATCCGAGCTCTGGCACTGCTGCCCATCCTCAAAGCGGTCGGCACCGCGTTCATGTGGCTGGGCCGGCTGCTGCTGCTCAACCCAATCGGCCTGGCCATCACCCTGCTGGTGACCGCCGGCTGGCTGCTGTACAAAAACTGGGATGGCGTGATCGGTGGGCTCAAAGCGCTCTGGCAGGATCTCACCCGCGCCGCCAAGGCCGTGTGGGGCGAAGTCACCAGCGCCTTTGATGGCGGCTTGGTCGGCGTGGGCAAGCTGATCGTCAACTGGTCGCCGCTAGGCCTGTTCTACAAAGCCTTCGCCGCCGTCATGAGCTGGTTTGGAGTAGACCTCCCCAGTAAATTCACTGATTTCGGCGCCATGCTCATGCAAGGCCTGGTCAACGGCATAAAAAATAGCCTGGGCGCAGTAAAAGGGGCCATCACCGGCGCAGGCGCTGCCACCGTCAACTGGTTTAAAGACAAGCTCGGTATCCGCAGCCCCAGCCGCGTATTCGCCGAGCTCGGCGGTTACACCATGCAAGGGCTTGCCCAAGGCATCAACAAGCAACAGCGCGAGCCCCTGCGCGCCGTCGCCAGCGTCAGCGAGCGCATGGCAGGCGCCACCAGCGGTATCAGCTTCGATTCCCGCCAACCGTTAGCAGCGCGCAGCGCCGCAGCCAGCAGCCCCGCAGGCGGAACCTATGAAATTCATGTACACGCCGCCCCCGGTATGGATCCGCACAGCATCGCCCGCGCCGTCGCCGCAGAGCTCGACCGCCGCGAACGTGAGCGCGCCGCCAGTGCCCGTGGCAGTCTGTATGACCAGGAGTAAACCAAGATGATGATGGCCCTGGGGCTGTACGTATTCAGCCTAAGCACCGCCGCCTACCAGCAACTGCAGCGCCAAACCAACTGGCGTCACCCCAGCAACTCACGCATAGGCGCCCTGCCCGCACGGCAGTTTGTCGGCAAAGGCGAAGACACCATCACCCTCAGCGGCCTCATCATGCCCGAGCTCACCGGCGAGCGCGTGTCGCTCAATGCCCTGCGCCTAATGGCAGACGCCGGCAAAGCCTGGCCCCTGGTAGAAGGCACCGGCCGCATCTATGGGCTCTGGATTATCGAAAGCATCAGCGAGACCAACACCCTGTTTTTTAGAGATGGGGCCCCACGCCGTATCGAGTTCACCCTCACGCTGCAGCGCGCAGACGATAGCCAGATCGAGCTGCTCGGCGACATCCTCAGCACCGTCGGCGACATACTGCGATGATTACCCGCCACCCTGCCCCCGCCTATCGCCTGGTGGTCAACGGGCAAGACATCACCCCCAAAATCAACAACCGGCTCATCAGCCTGGCCCTGACCGACAACCGGGGGCTAGAGGCAGACCAGCTCAGCATCAGCCTCACCGATCACGACGGCCTGCTCAGCATTCCCCCGCGCGGCGCCGAGGTGCAACTCTGGCTCGGCTGGGCCGATACCGCGCTGGTGTTCAAAGGCAGCTACACCGTCGACGAGACCGAACACAGCGGCGCGCCAGACGTGCTCAGCATCCGCGCCCGCAGTGCAGACCTGCGCGCAGGCCTCAGCCGCAAGCGTGAGCGCAGCTGGCACAGCATCACCCTGGCAGACATCATCAACACCATCGCCACGGCCTACAGCCTCACACCGGTGATAGATCTGGTGCTCGGAGCACTCCCGGTACCGCACATAGACCAGGCCGACGAATCAGACGCCAACCTGCTCAGCCGCCTCGCGCAAGATCACGACGCCATCGCCACCGTCAAAGCCGGCCACCTGCTGCTGATGCCCGTAGGCGCGAGCAAAACCGCCAGCGGCATTGTCCTGCCCCACGTCCACTACACCCGCGAAGATGGCGACAGCCACCGCTTCATGCAGGCAGACCGCGACGCCTACACCGGCGTGCGCGCCCACTACTACAACCCCAACAGCGCACAGCGGCAGGAAGCACTCATCGGCACGGATGACAACATCAAAACCCTGCGCCACGTGTACGCAGACCAAGCCAGCGCCCTGCAGGCCGTGCGCAGCGAATGGCAGCGCCTGCAACGCGGCGTGGCCACGCTCAGCTACACCCTCGCCCTTGGCCGGGCCGATCTCATACCCGAAATGACCTACAGCCTCAGCGGCGTCAAACAGCCAATCACAGACGTGGTGTGGCTCTGCAGTCGCGTGATGCACAGCCTGAATGACAGCGGCTACACCGTCGCCCTGGAGCTCGAAAACCAGCTGGCCGAAGATGAAGACCTGGCCGCACTGGTAGATGCGCAATACACCGGCGTAATGGCCTGGTACCGCGCAGAAGATGGCACCCAGAAGAAGGTGACCGAGGGAGATCAAGCCAGCCCCAAACGGCTGACACACCTCTACGCCAGCAAGGCTGGCGCAGAGCGTGCGGTAAAGCGGGAGTTTGAGCAGTTGTCATGAGGCACTGCCAAAAGGCAGTGCCGTTTGCATGCAGCTATTCAGGGGCCCCGAGCAACGCATAAGCGAACCGCAGCAAGTCAGCTTTGCCCTGCTCATCAAGCTGGCGGAAAACGTCCTGTATCTCCTGTTCACGCTCTGTGGTGAGGTTAGTAGCAGGCACACTGCCTGTTTCCTGATATGTCATCCCGTATCTCCTATCAGGGGTCTCGGCACCACCTTGGCACCGACTTCATTCCCTCACCATATATGTACGGTCTTGGTACCCGGTTTTCACAAGCTAGACGAAAAAAAAGTGGCCATGAGCCACCCGATTCCTGAAATTTATAAAGCTAAATAAATTAAATTTATAACCCCTCGGGAACGACCGATTTGATCAGTACTTCTCTATGCCCCAATCAACCAAATTTGCGGTAGCACGCTTTACCCAGCAAATATTGGCAACCAGGCCATCGGCTTCTTCTTTGCTAAACTTTGACCTAATGACGTCGTTCCTCACCATCAAGTTCAGCAGTTCGCGTGCCGCAGGCTCGTCAGCTTCAATGCGCCGAATTTTGTGCCAAATGTACGCAACAAGTTTTTCAGAGGGCGGCCGCGCATCGAGCTCACCAGCCAACTCAAGAAATCGCTTTCGTAAATCATTGTGCTGCCAGGCATGTTGCCCGGTACCCACTACCAGATCGAACGCAGATGCCACGGTAATAATCAGTGCGCTGTAAATGGCCACCGCGTCTGGCACTTGCTCAATGAAGGTAGTGAGCGCTGCTGAACCAAAAACCACTCCCACGAATGAAGTAATACGCTGCCACTTCACAAAGAACGACGCACGGCGCATGTGATACCGCACCGAGCGTTGCAAGTAGAAGCGTAAGTCGTAGATCTCATCGTCGAGAGTGGATTCAGTCATTTTTTTGGCCGTGGCGTGGGTCTACTTTCCATGATTGTAGTGTCTTGGTTGGTATGTGGCCCCCTGTTGGAATCATCGCGCCATACATGTTTCGAGCTCTCGCCTTTATCACGTGAAGGCGATGGGCGGTTTGAATCGTTGGGTTTCTTGTTGTCAGTCATCTAAATACTCCGTTCATCTGGTGCAGCGTGGGGGGATTAGGGTTATTCGCTGGCTTGGCTGAGCTGCTCTTCCATTTCATCGCATGAAGTCGCCGCGCCAGGCAGGCAGGAAACACAACGATTCGCCATGCTCGCAGCGGTGAGCAGGTTCATAGGCAAACCGGGGGTAGCCGCGATCTCGGCGCGCAGTTCTTGCGCCTCGGCTTGAGCCACGCGCATGGCATCACCGCAGGCCTGCACCGCGTGAACATCGTTTGATTGGCGTTGTTCTTCCATGGCCCACCCAGTCGAAACTAGCTCAGAAAGTCGCTCAACCGATCGCTCTTCGCTGATCGCGTGGGCGGGCATGGCAATAAAGGTCAGCGCTAGGACAGCAGCGCCAGTAGTGAAGGTAATGCAGCGTCGAAAATCCATTTCCACTCTCTCTGTCTCATCGAATGATGCTCATCCAAAATCACTGAGCGGCTTTTTTTGTGGCCTCATATCGCGCAGCTGACTCGGCTAAGGCTGTGGTCAACCGCTCTACCGCTGCTTGATCCGCCTCAGGCAAAGCCCGGTAACTGTCAATCACGCCGGATTCTTTAGCCGTCAATGAGGTTTCAGGCGCAGGGGTGCGCTCACCGCAAACCACATAAAGCACATCCACGCCAAGAGAACGGGCAACGTCCAAAATAGACGCTCCTATGTCGCTATTTCCGCCCTCATAGCCAGCCAGTGTGCGCTTGGCGATGCCCAGTTTTTCAGCAAATTCGCCCTGCGTAAGGCCCACCCGCTGCCGCTCTAGTTGTAGCCGGGCACCTACCTGCGCTCTCAAATGATGCAAATATTTTCATCCTATCTATTGACTGATGCAGATTCGTGCATCATTCTTGCGGTGTCATCACATGAAATCACACGAATTTACACTATGCCTAACGCCTACCCTACAGAGCAAGCCCGTCAAGCAGCCCGCGAACGGCTGATTGCCCAGGGTCTCTCATCGAAAGAATGGGCTGAGCTGCACGAGCTGAGCCCGTCCACCGTGTACGCCGTCCTTAATGGGCAGCACAAGTGCTTGCGCGGTGACGCACATCGCGCCGCCGTGCTGCTGGGCATCAAGCCGACCGTAGCTGCACCCTATACCGCCGCCATGGCGCAGGGGTAACAGAACATGACCCGTGAAATTCTTGAAACTCGCCGGCAGGTCATCAGCGCCATCATCCGTGTTTACCCCGGTGGCCGCGAAGGCGCAGCCGGGCTGCTGGGCTTATCGCTCAAACAGTTTGATAACCATGCTTACGAAAACAACGGCCACCGCCCGCTGGATGATTCGCAAATCATTGCCCTTGAAGCTGTGACCAACACCACCTTTCTGGCGGATTACATCTGCCATCAGTACGGCGGCTTTTTCGTGCCCATGCCAGCCACTGAGATGCTCGACAACATCGAGCTACACCAACGCGGCCTGCGCACCTCCAGCAAGCGCGGTTTGGTTGATCAGTACATTGCCAAGGCGTTGGACGATGGAGAGATCAGCAGCAGCGAGAAGCGCGAGATCCTCGCCCTGCACGCCAAGCATCTGTCAGAGCGCCACGGCCAGGTGCTGGCCACCATCACATTGCACAGCAGGGAGAAGCCATGACCGCCCCCAATCATGGCGGCTACCGCTGCCTTTGCCCCGCCTGCGGAGAACCTATGTTCATCCGCAAGAGCGAGAAGCAAACCCCCACGTTTCAGACCATGTACGCCCGCTGCAACAACCTGGTGTGCAATGCCAGTTATGTGGGCTCGCTCACCTGGGATTACACCCTGAGCCCGTCCGGTTTGCCGCAGCCGCAGGTCACGCTGCCGCTCTCGCCCACTAAACAGCGGCTGCAGGCCATGCAGGATATGGCGCCCAGCGCCAACAAAGACCAACTCACATTCCTTGAACAGCTCGACCAGGAGGCCCACGCATGAACGCCATACCGCAGGATTACCAGGACGACATGCAAGCCGCAGCCCTGGCCTACATGCAGCGCCACCAGGCCGAGCACTTGGGTTCAAGCCAGGCACTGATCAACCGCGCGGCGGACCACCTCGAATGCGCGCTCAGCCTCGACCGCGCTCTAGCAGAGAAGCTGGTACTGCGCGCCTATGGCGAGTTGCACAGCGCAGAGCAGCCCTACCGGGTGGATGTAGACAGCACCAGCGCCCACACCGTCGCGCTGGTTGATACCCGCACCGGCCTCACGCATGCGGTACCGGCAGAGCTGATCGCCCGCTATCTGATCGCCACGCCAAAGCGTAAACGGCTTACCGCCGTCAACTGACCCCCCAACACCCCAGCCCTTGCCCGCTTTGCGTGGGTAAGGGGGAGCTGCACCCAGAGCACGGTGAACCACATGCAAAACCACACGCACCAAGCCCAAGCGGTATCAGAACCCAAGCCCCAGCCGCTGCGCTGTGGCGTCACGCTTAGCGAGCACCTGAGCACTCTGCCCGCCCTGCAGCACGCCGCCGGCAACCACCCCATGCTGCACGATTGGTTGCAGCACATGCTTGCCGAGGCCGTAGTGCACAACGATGTGATGCTCAACTGGTACACCTCGCGGGCCGATGGCTATTTGCTGGGTGTGGGTATTGCCGCAAAAAAACGCGTCACCAGCGAGATGCTAGAGCTCGGGCAACTGTGCCGCCGCCTGAAAGCGGGGCCAACGCAGTGAGAGAGATGCCTGCAGAGCTGTACAAAGAGGTCCTTGAAAACCTTGAGCGCGACTATAAATTGGTGCCCATCAAAGGCACCAACTGGCTGCGCAAGGGCGTGTGCCCCAAATGCCACGGCGGAAAATCGAAAGAAACCTCACTGTTTGCGCACGCGCAGGCACCCTGGGTGGTCATGTGCGGCCGGGGCAAGTGCAACGAGCAATTGCACATCAAAGAGATTTACAAAGATCTGTTCGAAGACGTCAGCAGCCGACACCCCGCAACGGCTGAAAACCCCACCGCAAGTGCAGAGGCGTACCTCAGTTTTAACCGCGGCTTTGATCCTCAGCTGATTCGCGGCTGGTACACGCAAGAAAGCCACTTTGACCGCCGCTTGAACGAGGGCAGCGCCACCGTCCGCTTTGATATGCCAGAGGGTGGCTACTGGGAACGCCTGATCGATAAACCCAGCCGCTTTGGCAACATGAAAGCGCGCTTCAAGCCGGGCTGGAGCTACAAGGGAAAATGCTGGGTGCCGCCCTGCGTGGATCTGCTGCAGGTGAAGGAGCTGTGGATCGTTGAGGGCATCTTCGACGCCATCGCCCTGCTGCACCACGGTATTGCGGCCGTCTCGATGATGAGCTCGGCGCCCTTCCCCGATAAGTTCCTGCAGGAGCTGGCCGCACTGCGAATAGGCCAGGTAGATAAAGACGGCAAGACCGGCAAGCTGCCCCGCCTGGTATGGGCACTGGACAACGAGCCATCAGCGCATGCCGGCATCATCAAGTATGTGCCGCGAGCGGCTGAGCTGGGTTATCGCAGCACTGCCGCGCAGATCCCGCAAGCCGGTCGCAAGCTGGACTGGAACGAGCTGCACCAGCTGCGCTGGGCCACCATCGACGATGAAGCCAAGCGCAAAGAGAAGCTCGACAAAGACCTGCGCGAAGCCCGTCACCACGGTGATCTACTCCTGGCAAAGAATGCCAGCGACTACGCCATGCTCATTTACAGCTGGGATGAGCTGCAAGGCTACCCCCGCAAAGAGTTCCCCTTTGTTTTCAGCAACTGCCTGTACTGGTTCAAGCTCGATCTGGAGAAGTACGCCTCTGCCCGTGGCGCACTGAACGACAGCGAGCGCCCAGAAGATCGCTTGCTCAGTGAGGATCAAAAGCGCGACCGCGCCCTGCGGCTCGCCGGCGGTGTGGTCGAGCTGGCCAACTGTGCGTTTCAGGCCCTGTACTACCAGCGCAACTTGGTCACCGATGAAGCCTGGTATTACCTGCGGATCGACTTCCCCCACGATGGCGGTACCGTCAAGGCCACGTTCACCAGCGGCCAGCTGGCAGCAGCTGCAGAGTTCAAAAAGCGCCTGCTGCACGTGGCCACCGGCGCCATGTATACCGGCAGCGGCGGCCAGCTCGATCACCTCATGCGCAAGCAGCTGTACGGCCTCAAAGTAGTCGAGACCATCGATTACATGGGCTACAGCAAAGAGCACAAAGCCTATGTATTTGCCGACGTGGCCGTGCGCAACGGGCAGGTGTATCAGGCCAACGACGAAGACTTCTTCGACATGGGCAACACCCGCCTCAAGACGCTGCAGCGCTCTATCAAGCTGCACATCGAGACGCGCCCCACGCATTACAGCGAGGCCTGGCTAGAGCGCGTATGGCTGTGCTTTGGGGCCAAGGGCCTGATCTCGCTGGCCTTCTGGCTGGGTTCAACACTGGCCGAGCAAATCCGTGGCGTGCACAAGTCATATCCGTTTCTGGAGCTCACCGGTGAGGCCGGCGCGGGTAAGTCCACGCTGATCAACTTGATCTGGAAAATGTTTGGCCGCCCAGATGATGAAGGCAAAGACCCATCAAAAGGCAGCGCGGCCGGTCGCCGCCGTTGGATGGGGCAAGTATCTAACCAGCCCGTGGTACTGCTAGAGGCAGACCGCAACGATCCCAACGCCGCCAGCAATGGCCGCCCGAAAAAGGCCTACGACTGGGACGAGCTAAAACCCCTCTACAACGGCGGCAGCCTGGGCGTCACCGGCGTAAAGACCGCCGGTAACGAAACCTATGAACCGCCCTTTCGCGGCAGCATCGTCATCAGCCAGAACGCCGCTGTAAGCGCGCACGAGGCGATTCTCACCCGGCTGGTAAAAGTGCTACTGCTGCGCCCGGAAGCCACCGCAGCAAGCCGTAAGGCAGCAGCAGAGCTGGAGCAAATGCAGGTAGAGCAGCTCAGCCACTTCATGGTCAAGGTGATGACGCAGGAACAAGCGCTGATGGAGTGCTTCACCAAGGCATTCCGTGGGCATGAAACCGTGTTGCGTGGCGTGAAAGAGATCCGCGTCGAACGCATCATCAAAAACCACGCCCAGCTGATGGCGCTGGTCGACTGCCTGGCATTGGTCTGCCCGCTCACCCAGCAACAGATCAACGACTGCCACGCCGAGTGCATCAGCATGGCCATCGAGCGCCAGTTCGCCATCAGCGCAGACCACCCCGGCGTGGCTCAATTCTGGGATGTGTACGACTACCTCGAATCAGAGCGCGAAGACGGTGTGGTCAACCACCACCGCGACGACGGCCTCATCGCCATTCATATCAACGAGTTTGTGCGCCTGGCCGCAGAACACCGCCAGGAGCTGCCCAGCGCGAGCGACTTGCGCAACTGGTTACCTGATAGCAGCAGCCACAAGTATCTGGGCCAGCGCTCAGTCAATAGCCGGATCCGCGAGCGGCAGAACCAGCACCGCTCAGGCTTCGACAACCTCAAGCCCGTCACCGTCCGGTGCTGGGTATTTGAAAACCCCCATCGGCGCGGCAACGCCGAGACCCACTGAAAGGAGAGCACCATGCAACACGATCACCGCAATCAGAACATAGCCAGCTTGGCCGGCAGCGCACTGCTGATGGCCCTGCTGATCACCCTCGGCTACTACGTCCCCGACGGCCTGATCGCCCTCGCCCACAAGTGATACACGCCCCAGCGCGGCAACGCTGGGGCAACCCAAAGGAGAGCACCATGCAAGCAACCCCAAGCGTCATCCAGCAGCTGGACCAACTGCGCACAGCGCAAGATCTCTACCAAAAAATGCAGGTCATGCAGCACCAGCGCGCCGCCGTGCAGGCATCCGGCCTGCCGGCGCTGCGCCGTCTGGCCAGCACCGCCCAAGGCAACAGCGGCCAAAGCGCCGTGGTCGGCCGCTTCCTGCTGGGCCTGTACAACGGCCCCGCCTATCCCTTCACCCTCACCGAGCTGCGCGCCCTCGACCAGGAGCTGCACAGCGACTGCATGGCCGTGCTGATGATGGACTGGTCACCCGAGCGCGAAGTGCACGAGATGATCCAGGGTGGCCACCACATTTTTCAGAGTTTGATCGCGCGCTGGGGGGATCGGCCATGAACCTGCACTTGATATCCGGCCCGGCCGGTTCCGGCAAAACCACGATGCTGCGCAATCTGATGCGTGAGTCCACCGGAGAGGTCAGGCAAAGCGACCCCGGCCACTGCACGATGGCCGGGCTGGCAAGGCTGGTGCGCCTGAGCTTCACAGATCCAAAGATCAAACTGGTGGTTTTCGATGGCGTGAATTCAGAGCAGCTGTTCGAGCTGACGAGACTGAGCCGGAGCCTTAACGGCCGCAAGGATCTGACCATCGCCGCCGCGCTGTGCTGCTACGTACAGGCGCCTGACTACAAGTTCGAGAACCTGCAAATAACACACCTGCCGGCCCGGCAATCACAGCCAGCCTGAGCAAAAAAAAAGCCCCGGTGAGCGGCAACTCACCAGGGCCAACCACAGAAAGGAGAGCACCATGCAAGCAACTCAACCCAACAGCGGTACCGCCAAGGCTACCACTGACAGCAATATCAAGCGATACCGCGTAGCCGACGACTTCCGCGACTACTCAGTGATGTTCGAGGTCGACCACAACATCCTGACCCCCGAACTCGGCCTGCAGATAAATCAGTTCTGGACCAACCACGAATCCCGCGCAGACGAAGAGGACGACGACCACGTCCGGGCCGTGATTCGGATGGCCGGCGAACTGGTGATTGGCCTGATGCTGGAAAGCGGCTGGGACGTCGACTTCGCAATCAGCCAACTTGACCAGGGCAAGAACTGGTCCGAGAAATTCCGCGACGAGGAAGGCTGGGGCGCAGAAGACGGTAGCCCATACGGCCGCTGCGGGATCCGCGTAATTGCCGCCACTGTAGAGCGCCCGGGCTTCGACTCGCTTTCGCTCGAGGAGCTGCAGGAGGTGCCCAATGCATAAACTCGACCTGAACGAATTCAGCGCCGGCGAACTGCGGCTGATGTACGCCAATGCACAGGAGCAGCTCGAAGCGGTTAAGGGGCTGCTGGCCGAAGAGCCCAAGCCCGTCAATCTGATGATCGGTGGCCGCGCCACCGGCAAAACCACCAAGATGCTGCATGGGCTTCTGCGCGAAAACCTGGCGCACCAGGTGCGGCTGGACGAGATCCGCAAGGCGCTGGGCTGCAGCACCCCAAAGCAAAAAACCACCATCCCACCGCGTACCACACCACCCTTTCCCTTTCCCAAGTACAACGGCCTGACTGTGATGCTCAACGACATTCTGCCGCCGATGACCATGATGGTCGGGCAGGATGTTTACACCATGCTGCATGATGGTTCACAGCAGGAGACTCCCAATGCTTAAGCGCACCTTCAAGCATTTTCACTTCTGCTGCGGCCTGGGCGGCGGCGCCAAGGGCTTCAATGCTTCCAAGCCTATCGTTGGCAATGTTCAGGCTGAATGGCAATGCGTCGGCGGGGTCGACGTCGACCCGGCTGGCCTGCGCGACTTCAAGCGCCTGTCTGGTGTCGAGGGCACGCTGCTGGACCTGTTCAGCCGCGACCAGTACATCCGGTTTCATGGCAAGGAACCGCCGGCTGGCTGGAAGGAAGCATCAGCGGCTGACATCCAGCGAGCTGCCAGCAATCAGGATCCAGACGCCGTATTCATCAGCAGCCCCTGCAAGGGCGCCAGCGGCTTGCTGTCAGAAACCCTGAGCCTTACCCCTAAGTACCAGGCGCTCAACGAGCTGACGCTGCGCTGTGTGTGGCTGATGTGCGAAGCGTGGAAGCACAACCCGGTCAGCCTGATTGTGTTCGAGAACGTGCCCCGCCTGGCCACTCGCGGCCGGCACCTGCTGGATCAGATCGGCCAGGTACTTGCCCATTACGGTTACGCCGTGGCCGAGACTACCCACGACTGCGGTGTGATCGGTGGCCTGGCCCAATCCCGCAAACGCTTTCTGCTGGTGGCCCGTCATATCGAGAAGGTGCCGCCGTTCCTGTATGAGCCGGAAAAGAAGAACCTACGCTCAGTGGGTGACGTGCTGGGCCGCATGCCATTGGCAGGCGACATCGAAGCGGCCGGCCCTATGCACCGCGTCCCAGCGTTGCAGTGGAAAACATGGGTGCGTCTTGCCCTGGTCGAAGCAGGCAAGGACTGGCGCAGCCTGAACAACCTGGCCGTCGAAGATGGCTACCTGAGAGACCTGATCATTGTTCCGGAGTATCGCAGCGGTTATCTAGGCGTGCATGGTTGGAACGAAAGCGCCGGGACTGTCGCCGGACGCAGCTCCCCCACCAATGGCGCTTTCTCCGTTGCGGATCCGCGAGCCCGACCAGGTGCGCCGGAATATCAGCAATACGGCGTCCGTCGCTGGACCGACACTAGCGGTGCAGTTATCGGCGTTAAAAGCCCTGGGCAGGGCACGTTCAGTGTCGCGGATCCACGCGACCCGGGTATCGGGCACGGCAAATACAACGTGGTGAACTGGGACGGCGCGTCTCGGACTGTCATCTCTGGCAGCACCACCGGCCAGGGCGCTTTTGCAGTTCAGGATCCGCGCCATACCGGCAAGGCCAAGCACTCTAACGAGCTGCGCATCGCGCCTTTCGAGAGCCATGCCCAGACGGTCACCAGCGCGCACGGCACCGGCCAATGCGTTGCAGATCCTCGCTACCATAACTGGCACCCGGGCGCGTCAAGCAGAAAGCTGGGTGTAACCCGCTGGGACCAGACCGCAGGCACCGTCACCGGATCGCAACAGGTGGCCAGCGGCGCGTTGTCGATCGCTGACCCGCGCGTGCTCAATCGCGGCAAGGGTGATGCCTACCTGACGGGTGGCCATTACGGCGTGGTGAACTGGGACGGCCAGGCCGGCGCAGTCTCGGCCAGCGCCCGCCAGGACAACGGCCGGTGGTCTGTTGCCGATCCTCGCATGCCTGAACCATCCGAGCGGCTGACCTGCGTGATCGAATCTCTCGACGGTACATGGCACCGCCCATTCACCACCCTGGAGCTGGCCGCGCTGCAATCCCTGGTGGATCCAGAAGAGCAGCTGATACTGGATGGCCTGTCTGACCAGGCTTGGCGCGAACGCATCGGCAACGCGGTACCACCGGCCGCTGCTCAGGCCATTGCTGATGTGATGGGTACCACCCTACTGCTGGCCGAAGCCGGCGAAACCTTCATGCTCAATGCCATGCCGATCTGGGTACAGCAGATCGCGGTAGGCCTGAGCGTGTCGCAACAGGAGGTTGCACTGTGATCACTCAATTCGGCTTGACCGTATTCAGCCTGCTGGCCATCTGGCTCACCCAGGACACGCGCCTGCAGCGCCGCCGCTGGGCCAGCATCTTCGGCCTGGCTAGCCAGCCGTTCTGGTTCTACGCAGCCATCAGCACACAGCAATGGGGCGTCTTCATCCTGTCGCTGCTGTACACCGCCGTGTGGGCCAAGGGCTTTTACACACACTGGATTGCAATACCGGAGGTGAGCTGATGCCTGACCATATCTCATTCCAACCCGGCAACCCCGACTCCAAGCCCGTCAAGCAGCAGCTGCTCGAAGCTGAGGCCCGTTCGTGGATCCGCCGCGGCTACCGCACCCCCGAGCGCGTCGAACAGCTGAAAACGCTACTGAGAGACAAAAAGCGGCCAGAAACCAACATCAACACGCTGGTAGAAGAAATGCGCCGGCAGTGGCTGCGGCGCGCGGAGTGGCTGAGGTAAGAACCATAGCCCTTTGATTCTCGGCCCTTGAGTGGGCCGTTTTTTTGCCAGACAGGTATTCTGGCTGCGATAAATCAGCGTGGGGACGCTAAATGGCAGACGGTGTAGAGGTACGCGGCAACCGCGTGCGCGTGTACTTTCGGTACCAGGGAGAGTTGTGCCGCGAGTCAATCAGCGGCGAAGCAACGCCGGCCAACATTGCCAACGCTCAGCGCCTGGTGGGCACCATCAACTATGAAATTCAGCAAGGCAGCTTCGACTATGCCCGGCACTTTCCCAACTCGCCCAAGGTAAAAACCAGCACCCTTGGCCATTACCTGACTCTGCTGCTCGACATCAAGCGCAACGAGATGTCCGCATCAGGGTACCGGGGCCATGCTTCCAAGGTGAAAAACCACATCCGGCCGCAGTGGGGCGACAGGCAGGCAGAGAGCATCGAGCACATCGAGGTCACCGCCTGGGTACAGCAGATCCTGATGCCCAAGCTGCACAACAAGACGATCCGCGACATCCTCAACATCATGCACCAGACCTACACGCTTTACCGCTCGCGCAACCGGTCTGCGCACGACCCGACCACAGGCATCACGATAAAGCTGCCCGATACCGAAGAGGTGGATCCGTTCACCCGGGAAGAGATCGAGAAGATCCTCACCCCGGACCCGGATCTGCACCAGGAGATCAACCTCGCCCAGTTCATGCTGTGGAGCGGCCCCCGCGTATCTGAGGCCATATCGCTGGCATGGGAAGACGTGATCGATCTGGAAGCCGGCATCATCCGCTTTCGGCGCGGTCAGGTGCGTGGGCATTACAAGGTGACCAAAACGCGCAGATCCAACCGCGAGCTCAAGCTGCTAAAACCAGCCCACGACGCCCTGCTCGCTCAGTGGAAACTGACCGGGCACCTGCCGCCGGTAGAAGTGGCCGTGACCGACAGGGACAACCGCACCGTGCGCAAGCACCGGCTACGCTTTGTGTTCCACAAGACGACCACGCGCGCAGCCTGGACCAGCTCAGACGTGCTGCTAAAGAATTGGTGGGTAGGTCACCTGGAGAAGCACGGCGTGCGGTACCGCAGCCCGAAAAACTGTCGGCACACCTTCGCAAGCCAGATCCTCAGCACCGGGGCAGCGCCGGTGGAATGGATCGCCGAGTACATGGGCCACACCACCACCGCGATGATCCACCGCCACTACGGCACCTGGATCCCAAAGCGCGCCCACGACCAGCTCGACAAAATCGCACAAGCCCTGAATTACTGAGCCCCAGCAACGACAAAAGCCGCCCTAGAGGCGGCTTTTTCGTGCTCGTCATTCCCAAAGTGTTCCCAGCCTGTTCCCTTTTCAGGGTCTTCCGCTTTCGTGAACCAATGAAAACAACAACTTATATGGTGCGGACGGGGAGACTCGAACTCCCACACCTCGCGGCGCCAGAACCTAAATCTGGTGTGTCTACCAATTTCACCACGTCCGCATAACGCTGGAACAAAAATGCCAGACAGAAAGCCTGGCATTTTCGAAGAATAATGGGGTGGACGATGGGGATCGAACCCACGACAACAGGAGTCACAATCCTGTGCTCTACCAACTGAGCTACGCCCACCACTACTCACTTCACTGCAACACTCCACACCTTCGCGCAATGGCGCACCCGGCAGGACTCGAACCTGCGACCATCCGCTTAGAAGGCGGATGCTCTATCCAGCTGAGCTACGGGCGCCTGTTGCACATACTAGATGATGAAGCATCATCGGCATGTCCGACTGACCTTTTGTGACGATCATTCGGGGGAGCCTGGTCGCCTTCCAAACCGGTATCGCTGTGTTTGTGAAGCGGGGCGAATAATACTTAGCGCGCTGTCCCACGTCAACGCCGGAAGCGGTTTTTTTAATCAGAAGAGGAGCTTAACGCGCATCTGCTTTCTTGTCTGCTTATTGCGACACGGCTTCTATCGCATTTGGCTACCTGAATGGTGATCGCCCTTTTGCCTGCAGCCCCCGCCGTGCGACAATGCCGCCAATTTATTCTGCGTCAGGAACCCCATGAACGCCCAGCTCATTGATGGCAAGCAGATTGCTGCCAACCTCCGCAAGGAAATCGCCGCCAAAGTCGCCGACCGTAGAGAGCGCAACCTGCGCCTGCCTGGCCTGGCTGTGATTCTGGTCGGTAGCGATCCGGCCTCTCAGGTCTACGTTTCGCACAAGCGCAAGGATTGCGAAGAAGTCGGCTTTATCTCGCGCTCGCATGACCTGCCTGCCAGCACCCAGCAGGCCGAACTGCTGGAGCTGATCGACACCCTGAACGACGACCCGGAGATAGACGGCATTCTGGTACAGCTACCGCTGCCGGCTCACCTGGAGGCGTCCCAACTGCTGGAGCGCATCCGCCCGGACAAAGACGTCGACGGCTTCCACCCCTATAACATCGGCCGCCTGGCCCAGCGCATGCCGCTGCTGCGTCCCTGCACGCCGATGGGCATCATTCGTCTGCTCAACAGTACCGGTGTTGATCTCTACGGGCTGGACGCTACCGTGGTGGGGGCCTCCAATATCGTCGGCCGCCCCATGGCACTTGAGCTGTTGCTTGCTGGCTGCACCACCACCGTTACCCACCGCTTCACCAAGAGCCTGGAAGACCACGTGCGTCGCTCGGATCTGGTCGTGGTCGCCGCCGGCAAGCCGGGCTTGGTCAAGGGTGAATGGATCAAGCCCGGCGCTATCGTGGTGGATGTAGGCATCAACCGCATGGAAGACGGACGCTTGGTCGGTGATGTCGAGTTTGCAGCCGCGGCAGAGCGCGCCAGCTGGATTACGCCGGTACCCGGCGGTGTAGGCCCGATGACCCGCGCCTGCCTGCTGGAAAACACCCTGCACGCCTGCGCGCACCTGCACGACTAAGCACTACAGTGCCAACCTGAAACGCCCAGCCATCAAGCTGGGCGTTTTGCGTTAAAGGCTACCGATCTTGCCACCGTCAACCGGCAGGTTGATACCGGTGATGTAGGCCGCCGCCGGCGAGGCCAGAAAGCCAACCGCATTGGCGAACTCTTCCGGCTCGGCAAAGCGCTGCGCCGGAATGCTGGCTACCATGCTCTCGGTTACCTGCTCGATGCTTTTGCCGCTGGCCCGCGCGCCGTGCGCAATCAGGCTGTCCAGGCGGGGCGTGCGTGTGAGGCCGGGCAACACGTTGTTGACGGTAATGCCGTCTGCCGCCAGCTCGCCGGCCAGGGTCTTGGCCCAATTGCCCATGGCTGCACGCACGGTATTGGAGACACCCAGATTGGGGATCACCTGTTTGACCGAGGTCGACAGCACATTGAGAATGCGCCCGTAGCCCGCTGCGCGCATACCGGGGAGCAACAACTGCAACAGCACCTGAGCGCTGACCATATGCTGCATGAAGGCATCGGCAAAGTCCTGCGGATCGGCGGCGTGGGCCGGACCCGGCGCCGGGCCGCCGGTATTGTTGACCCATATGTGCAGGTCACCGCCCTGCTCCAGCTCATAACCCACCACTTCGGTGAGGGTAGCGCGATCCTGCGCATCCACAGCGAGAAATCCGTGCTCCTGGCCATGCTCTGCCGGCAAGCGCGAGCAAAGCGCCTGCAGCTTGTCTGCCGAGCGCGCCAACAGCACTACTTCGGCGCCCTGTAGCGCCAGTTGCAGCGCGCAAGCTTCACCCAACCCCTGACTGGCGCCACAAACCAGCGCCCGCTTGCCTGACAAATCCAGATTCATGACGAATTCCCTATCGATGGAGTAAGCGCCAAGACTAGCACGGCGGCGGGGCGTAGCCATATTTGCTCAGTGCTATTTGACGCAGTGAAGGGCTATTCGGGGCGCGCTTCACCGTGCAATAAGCGCTACGCACAAAAATAACCGGCGCAAGATCGCAATATTGCTCACTCAAGCGCAGCAACTCCATTGCCACCGGCCACCAGACTCTTGAACTTTCATCTTTTGGATGGAAGTCATCGTCTCGAAAATAGCTGGGAGCGCATGGGATGGCCGGGGTTCATCCCGGCCGCGGAACCTGACTAGGCACGAGAGGGGGTGATACCCACCGAGGGAATGGCGGCGTGGTTTCTGTGACGGCCGAGCACTGAGTTAACTTAGCGATGGGCGGCTGCGCCGCTGGACGAGATGGAACTCGTCCTTCCCAGGGAGGCAGCTGCTTGGATGCGTTCTTTCGCGCATGCGACCAGTTGGGCGCGGGTTTTCCTGGGATGGCCGGGTTCCATCCCGGCCGCGGAGCCTGACTTGGCGCGAGAGGGGGTGATACCCACCGAGGGAATGGCGGCGTGGTTTCTGTGACGGCCGAGCACTGAGTTAACTCAGCGATGGGCGGCTGCGCCGCTGGACTAGATGAAGCTCGTCCTTCCCAGTAGCAGTGCAGAACACTTATTGGAAAGCGTCGCCCGGCACCCGCACCCAACCCTCCATGAGGATGCGCGCGCTGCGGCTCATTATCGCCTTGGTCACCCCCCATTCGCCGCCGACCTGACGCGCTTCGGCGCCCACCCGCAACGAGCCGGATGGGTGGCCAAAAGTCACGGCTGTGCGCTCACCGCCGCCGGCTGCCAGATTGACCAGCGTACCGGGGATCGCCGCAGCGGTACCAATGGCCACCGCGCAGGTACCCATCATGGCGTGATGCAGCTTGCCCATCGATAATGCACGCACCAGCAGGTCGACATCAGCCGCGTTGATCTGCTTGCCGCTGGATGCCTTGTAGCTCTTGGCTACAGACACAAAGGCGACCTTGGGCGTGTGCTGACGCTTGAGCGCTTCTTCCGGCGTTGTGATCAGCCCCATGCGCAAGGCGCCAGCCACACGAATGGTTTCCAGACGCGCCAACGCCGCCGCATCGCTGTTGATATCCTCACGAAGCTCGGTGCCCTCATAGCCGATGTCTTCGGCGTTGACGAACACCGTGGGGATACCGGCGGTGATCATGGTCGCTTTGAAGGTGCCAATACCCGGCACCTCCAGATCATCGACCAGGTTGCCGGTGGGAAACATGGAGCCGCCCTCCTCGCCATCATCGGAGGGGTCGATAAATTCCAGCACGATTTCGGCGGCCGGAAAGGTGACGCCATCCAGTTCAAAGTCGCCGGTCTCCTGCACCTGGCCGTTGGTGATGGGCACGTGAGCGATAATGGTTTTCTGGATATTGGCCTGCCAGATGCGCACTACGCATACACCATTTTCCGGAATACGCGACTGCTCGACCAGCCCGGCATGGATGGCGAAAGCGCCGGCACCGGTGGAAAGGTTGCCGCAATTGCCGCTCCAGTCGACAAAGGCGCTGTCGATCGAGACCTGGCCGTATAGATAGTCGACATCGTGATCCGGCTGGCTGCTGGCCGACAGGATCACGCATTTGCTGGTGCTTGAGGTGGCGCCGCCCATGCCGTCGGTGTGAGCGCTGTAGGGGTCGGGGCTGCCGATGATGCGCATGAAGAGCTTGTCGCGTGCTTCGCCCGGGACCTGGCAGGAGTCGGGCAGGTCTTGCAGGCGGAAGAAGACGCCCTTGCTGGTGCCGCCGCGCATGTAGGTGGCGGGGATGCGGATCTGGGGGGCGGTGGACATTTGCTTACTCCTGAAACAGGTGGATATCACTTCGAATGCTAGACCAGACGCCACCGAGCGCATGCTGCAGGGCATCTCGCAGGTGGCTGATTATTCATTTCGCCTTTATGGCGAGTTGGGGGAAATGCTTGTCCATTTCCCCCAACACCCCCTAGGACACCCCAACTACGCGGCCCTGCGGGTTCGCTGCGTTGCTCGATCCATCGGGGGCACCTGGAAACTCGCTTCGCTCAAACAGTCCAGGCACCTTAATCCCGATGGCTCTGCGCTACTCGCCCGCGTAGACGGGGACTTGGGGTCCGTGCATAACGTTTGAGCGCTTTGCTCGTTTACCTAGAATCAAACCTGGAATTTAAAAAAGCCCCGGCTTTGCCGGGGCTTTTGTTTACACTGCTTCGGCCATCAGGTCCTTGGCGAATTTTTGCAGGATGCCGCCGCTGGAATAGACCGAGAGTTCTTCGGCGGTATCCAGGCGGCAGAGTACCGGTACGCGGTCGACCTTGCCGTTGTGGTGGTGGATGACCAGGGTCAGCGGGGTGCGCGGTGCCGGGGTGCCTTCGACGTCGAAGATCTCGGTGCCGGTCAGACCCAGGGTCTTGCGCGTGGTACCTTCCTCGAACTGCAGAGGCATAACGCCCATGCCGATCAGGTTGGTGCGGTGAATGCGCTCGAAGCCTTCGGCAACGATCACTTCAACCCCTGCCAACGCCACGCCCTTGGCCGCCCAATCACGGGATGAACCCTGACCGTAATCGGCGCCAGCGATGATGATCAGCGGTTGCTTGCGCTCCATGTAGGTTTCAATGGCTTCCCACATGCGCATCACCTGGCCTTCCGGCTCGACCCGCGCCAGCGAACCCTGCACCGGCTTGCCCAGCTCATCGGTGACCATCTCGTTCCACAGCTTGGGATTGGCCAGGGTGGCGCGCTGCGCGGTGAGGTGATCGCCGCGGTGGGTGGCGTAGGAATTGAAGTCCTCCTCCGGCAGGCCCATCTTGTGCAGGTATTCACCCGCAGCGCTGTCCAGCAGAATGGCGTTGGAGGGCGACAGGTGATCGGTGGTGATGTTGTCCGGCAGGATCGCCAGCGGGCGCATGTTCTTCATGGCGCGCTGCCCGGCCATGTTGCCTTCCCAGTACGGCGGGCGGCGGATGTAGGTGCTCTGCGGGCGCCAATCATACAGCGGCGGCGTCTTGGCCTCGGCATCACGGGTGATATCGAACATGGGAATGTAGACCTCGCGGAACTGCGAGGGCTTGACCGCTAATTTGACGATGGCGTCGATCTCTTCATCCGCCGGCCAGATGTCTTTCAGGGTAATGGGGTTGCCCTGCTGGTCGTGCCCCAGTACGTCCTTTTCGATATCGAAGCGGATGGTGCCGGCAATCGCATAAGCCACCACCAGCGGCGGCGAAGCCAGGAAGGCCTGCTTAGCGTAGGGATGAATGCGACCATCGAAGTTGCGGTTACCCGAGAGCACCGCTGTGGCGTACAGATCGCGCTCTATCACTTCCTTCTGGATTACCGGGTCCAACGCGCCGGACATGCCATTGCAGGTGGTGCAGGCAAAGGCCACCACGTCAAAACCAAGCTGCTGCAGCTCGGGCAGCAGGCCGGACTCTTCCAGATACATCTTCACCGTCTTGGAACCCGGCGCCAGCGAACTCTTCACCCAGGGCTTGCGAATCAGACCCAGGCGATTGGCGTTGCGCGCAAGCAAACCCGCACCAATGATATTGCGCGGGTTGGAGGTGTTGGTGCAGCTGGTGATGGCCGCGATGATCACCGCACCATCGGGCATCAGCCCTTCTTCGCTGTCCCACTGACGGGCGATGCCGCGATTGCCCAACTCGGAAACCGGCAGCAAGGCGTGCGGGTTGGACGGGCCAGCCATGTTGCGGGTAACGGTAGACAGATCAAAGCGCAGCACGCGCTCGTAATCGACCTCGGTCAGGGTGTCTGCCCACAGGCCTGCCTGTTTGGCGTACTGCTCGACCAGCGCGACCTGATCGTCTTCACGGCCAGTCAGCTTGAGATACTCGATGGTCTGCTCGTCGATAAAGAACATGCCCGCCGTGGCGCCGTATTCGGGCGTCATGTTGGCGATGGTCGCCCGATCGCCCAGCGACAGGCTGTTGGCGCCTTCGCCGTAGAATTCCAGGTAGGCTCCCACCACGCGCTCGCGGCGCAAAAACTCGGTCAGCGCCAGCACCAGATCGGTACCGGTGATACCGGGCTTGAGCTTGCCGCTCAGCTCCACGCCGACGATATCGGGCAAGCGCATCATCGACGGGTTACCGAGCATCACGTTCTCGGCTTCCAGCCCGCCCACGCCCACGGAGATCACGCCCAGCGCGTCGACCATGGGGGTGTGGCTGTCGGTGCCGACGCAGGTATCGGGAAAGGCCACGCCGTCACGCACCTGCACCACCGGCGACATCTTCTCCAGGTTGATCTGGTGCATGATGCCGTTGCCCGGCGGGATCACATCAACGTTATCGAACGCCGTCTTGGTCCAGTTGATGAAATGAAAGCGGTCTTCGTTGCGGCGATCTTCCACCGCGCGATTTTTCTCGAAGGCGCCCGGCTCGAAACCGGCGTGCTCCACGGCCAGCGAGTGGTCGACGATCAACTGGGTCGGCACCACCGGGTTGACCTTGCTCGGATCACCACCCTGCTCGGCGATGGTGTCGCGCAGACCGGCCAGATCGACCAAAGCGGTCTGGCCCAGAATGTCGTGACAGACCACGCGCGCCGGGTACCAGGGGAAGTCCAGCGTGCGCTGTCGCTCAATCAGCTGCTTGAGCGAAGCGGTCAGATCGTCCGGCGCGCAGCGGCGCACCAGCTGCTCGGCCAGCACGCGCGAGGTATAGGGCAGTTTGGCCCAGGCGCCCTGCTCGATGGCATCGACCGCTTCGCGCGTATCAAAGTAGTCCAGCGCCGTACCCGGCAGTGGCTTGCGGTATTGGCTGTTCATTACTTGCGATCCTTGAGCGGCACGAATGCCACATCTTCAGGGCCCACATAGTTGGCGCTGGGGCGAATGATCTTGCCGTCGATGCGCTGTTCGATCACATGGCTGGACCAGCCTGCGGTACGCGCGATGACAAACAGCGGCGTGAACATGGCCGTGGGAATGCCCATCATGTGGTAGCTCACGGCGCTGAACCAGTCGAGATTGGGGAACATCTTCTTGGCTTCCCACATCACGCTTTCCAGGCGCTCGGCAATGTCGTACATCTTGGTGTTGCTCTGCTCCGCCGAGAGCTCACGCGCCACATCCTTGATCACCTTGTTGCGCGGATCAGACACGGTGTAAACCGGGTGACCAAAGCCGATGACCACTTCCTTCTTCTCGACGCGGGCGCGGATGTCGGCCTCGGCCTCATCCGGGTTGTCGTAGCGTTTCTGAATCTCGAAGGCCACCTCGTTGGCGCCGCCGTGCTTGGGCCCGCGCAGCGCGCCGATGCCACCGGCGATGCACGAGTGCATATCCGACCCCGTGCCGGCAATCACCCGGCTGGTGAAGGTAGAGGCGTTGAATTCGTGCTCGGCGTAGAGAATCAGGCTGGTGTGCATGGCGCGCACCCAGGAGTCGCGCGGCTTTTCGCCGTGCAGCAGATGCAAAAAGTGACCACCGATGGAGTCATCGTCGGTTTCCACGTCGATGCGCTTGCCGTTGTGGCTGAAGTGGTACCAGTACAGCAGCATGGAACCAAAGGAAGCCATCAACTTGTCGGCAATGTCGCGCGCGCCGGGATGGTCGTGGTCGTCCTTCTCGGGCGACACGCAGCCCAGAACCGATACCCCGGTGCGCATCACGTCCATCGGGTGGGCCGATGGCGGCAGCTGCTCCAGTGACGCCTTGAGCGCTGCGGGCAGACCGCGCAGTGCACGCAACTTGGCCTTGTAGGAGGTCAGCTCTGCGACAGTCGGCAGCTTGCCGTGCACCAGCAGGTGAGCAATCTCTTCAAATTCGCAGGTATTGGCTATATCCAGAATATCGTAGCCGCGGTAGTGCAGGTCGTTGCCGCTGCGGCCCACAGTGCAGAGCGCGGTGTTGCCGGCAGCAGTGCCGCTCAGGGCAACGGATTTTTTCGGCTTGAATGCAGGTGTCGGGTTCTCGGGGGTGGCGCTCATTATCAGGTCTCCTCTCGGATCATTCTTGTCTTGTTGCGCAGACTCCATGGCCTACGCCTGCATAACAACGCCGCGAGAGCGGCGCTGCCAGATGAATTACTTCTTGCCGGCGGCGAAGAGCGCGTCCAGCTTCTGTTCGAAATCGTGGTAGCCAATACGGTCATAGAGTTCGGCGCGCGTCTGCATGCTGTCGACCACGGCTTTCTGATGACCTTCATTGCGGATGCTGGTGTAAACATTTTCCGCTGCCTTATTGGCCGCACGGAAGGCTGAGAGCGGATACAGCTGAATCGCCACGCCAACCGAGGCCAGTTCCTCGCGGGTGAACAGCGGGGTTGCACCAAATTCAGTGATGTTGGCCAGTACCGGCACGCTTAGCTCCTTGACGAAGCGTTCATAGGTCGGCAGGTCATAGGCCGCCTCGGCAAAGATGCCATCGGCACCAGCTTCGACATAAGCCTTGCAACGCTCGATGGCGGCATCCACACCTTCAGCCTGAATGGCGTCGGTACGTGCAATCAGAAAAAAGTCAGGGTCGGTCCGGGCATCCACCGCCGCCTTGATGCGATTGACCATCTCTTCGGTCGAGACAATCTCTTTGCCCGGGCGGTGGCCGCAACGCTTGGCGCCGACCTGATCTTCGATGTGCGCGGCAGCGGCGCCAGCCTTGATCAAGCTCTTGACCGTACGCTCGATATTGAAGGCGCTGGGGCCAAAGCCGGTGTCGATGTCCACCAGTAGCGGCAAGTCGCACACATCGGTAATGCGGCGCACATCAATCAGCACATCTTCCAGGGTGTTGATGCCCAGATCCGGCAAACCCAGCGAACCGGCAGCTACGCCACCGCCAGAGAGGTAGATCGCCTTGAAGCCGGCGCGCTTGGCCAGCAGCGCGTGGTTGGCATTGATCGCACCTATCACCTGCAACGGACTTTCGGCAGCGAGCGCTTCGCGGAAACGTTTACCCGGGGTATTGGACATCAGACTTTCCCTCCTGAGGAAGTGGTGGCCTCGCCCTGCTCCTGCAGGCGACGCTCGATATTGCGGCGTGAGGCACTGATATGGCGGCGCATCAGCATTTCCGCCAACTCGCCATCGCGATCGGCAATGGCTTGAATAAGATTGTGATGTTCGGCAAAGGCCTGTTGCGGCCGTTTTGGCGTGGTCGAGAAACGATAGCGATACATGCGCACCAGATGGTAGAGCTCATCACAGAGCATGTTGCTGAGCGTGCGATTCTTGCTGCCCTGCACGATCAGATAGTGAATATCCAGATCGCCTTCCTGCTGATAGTAGGATTTGTTGGCCTTCAGGCCGCTGTGCTGTTCATGCATGGCCAGCACGTCACGCAATCCCTGTATCTCTTCCTCGGTCATGTTCTGCGCGGCCAGGCGGCAGGCCATTCCTTCAAGCGCCTCGCGTACGTGGTACAGCTCGATCAGCTCTTCGTAGCTGAGCGAGACCACGCGCACGCCGGCATGCGGGATGCGCACCACCAGGCGGCGCCCCTCCAGCCGCCGAATTGCCTCGCGTAGCGGGCCACGGCCGATGCCGAAGGTAGTGGAAAGGTACTGCTCACTGATACGCGTGCCGGGGGCGATGTCGCCCTTGACGATAGCTGCCTGAATCTGGCGAAAGGCGCCGTCAGACAGGGTCTTGGTAGGTTCTTCCAGCTCGATATCGGACAATTGTAGACAATTCCTGATTGAGATTCGGAAAACGCCTGCATTTTGCTCGCCACCGCCGATCATTGTCAACAATGCAGGGTTAAATTCCTGAGCTATGCTACAGATTACCCCGAAGCGCCATGGCTCAAAGGCACCCACAGCAAACGGATTGTCGACAATCTACACAGACCACACTCGCACCCTTTGCTGAACAGAACCTGTACCGAGCCTCTACGAGCCAGCGCGAGGGCATGCTAAGATGCCGCCAGCGTGCCGCGCCTACTGCCAGCTTTTCAGGGCAACGCCGACTTAAAATAGACGTTGAGAAAACTATGCAATCAATAAATCTGCACCTGAAAATCCTGATCGCTGTTCTCGTAAGCCTGGGTGTGCTTATCACCGGATACCAAATCTATTTTCTGGACATCCCGGTCGCCGAAGATGAAACCGACGACATCTGGAGCCTCGACGCCAAGGTCGAGTTCAGAGCCGCACCCGGCACGCCGATCAAGGCGCAGTTTTACATCCCCCCGCTGAATCAGGAATACGTCAGCCTCAACGAAAGCTTCATTTCCAACAACTATGGCGTCAGCGTCAACAGCCAGAACGGCAACCGCCGGGTTACCTGGTCATCACGTCGCGCCAGCGGCACCCAGACACTGTATTACCGCCTGGTACTGACCCAGCGCTACAGCGAGGAGCAGGCAGCTGCAGCGCCACCACCACCCCGCCAGCCGATCCCGCTGGAAGGCCCTGAACAAATCGCCGCCGATGCCCTGATCAATCCTATCCGCCAGCACTCGGCAGACATCGAAACCTTCATCAGCGAAACCATTCGCCGCGTCAACGACATCACCGATGACAACGTCAAGCTGCTGCTCAACGGCGGCACCAGCGCAATGGACAAGGCGCGGGTGATTGACCTGCTGCTGTCCAATGCGCGTATTCCGCTGGAAATGGTCCATACCATTCGCCTGGAAAATACCGAAGCGCAAAGCCCCGAGCTTTGGCTGCGCAGCTACAACGGCGAGCGCTGGTTGTACTTCCACCCCGAGACCGGGCAACAGGGCATGCCGGATAATCGCCTGGTGTGGTGGACCGGTGTGGAACCGCTGCTGGCCGTCGAGGGCGGTCGCCAGACCAACGTAGCCGTCTCTGTGACCAACAGCGAAATGAACGCACTGCGCCTGGCCAAACTGACCACCGAGAACCGCGCCTCGGCGCTGCTCGACTATTCCCTGTACGGCCTGCCGCTGCAGGCACAGCGGGTCTATCAGGTGATGATCATGATCCCCATCGGGGTACTGGTCATTCTCATTTTGCGCAACCTGATCGGCATGCAGACACTGGGCACCTTTACCCCGGTACTGATCGCACTGGCGTTCCGCGAAACGGAGATTGGCTGGGGTATCGCCCTGTTTACCATTATTACCGCGCTGGGCCTGTCACTGCGCTCTTACCTGGAACACCTGAAGCTGCAGATGCTGCCGCGCCTGTCGGTGGTACTGACCTTCGTGGTACTGGTGATTGCCGCCATCAGCCTGTTCAGCCACAAGCTGGGCATGGAAAAGGCGCTCGCGGTCTCGCTGTTCCCGATGGTGATTCTGACCATGACCATTGAACGCCTCTCTATTACCTGGGAGGAGCGCGGCGGCATCCAGTCGCTGAAAACCGCTCTGGGCACGCTGATTGCTGCCACCCTGGCGCATCTGCTGATGACGATTCCGGAGCTGACCTACTTCGTCTTCACCTTCCCTGCCGTGCTGCTGATTCTGGTTGGCTTCATGCTTGCCATGGGTCGCTACCGTGGCTACCGCCTGACCGAACTGATGCGCTTCAAGGCGCTGGCCAAGGGCTGAGGAGTCGACATGTTTTTGTGGAAGACCTGGAAAGCACTGGCCGCCAATGGCGTCATGGGCATCAACCGCCGCAACGCGGACTACGTGCTCAAGTACAACAAGCGCCATTTGTACCCGGTGGTGGATGACAAGATCCTGACCAAGGAACGCGCCATGGCCGCCGGCATTCACGTGCCGGAGATGTACGGCATCATCGAGACCGAAAAGGACTTTGATACCTTCGACAGCATAGTCGCCAATCACCGCGACTTTGTGATCAAGCCGGCGCAGGGCGCCGGTGGTGACGGCATTATCGTGATCGCAGACCGCTTCGAGGGCATGTTCAAGACCGTTTCCGGCAAGATCATCAGCCGCGATGAGATCGGCCACCATATTTCCAGCATTCTGTCGGGGCTCTACTCACTCGGCGGCCACCGTGACCGCGTACTCATCGAGTACCGCGTCAGCCCCGACCAGATATTCAAAAGCATCAGCTACGAAGGCGTGCCGGATATCCGCATCATCTGCCTGATGGGCTACCCGGTAATGGCCATGCTGCGTCTGCCTACCCGTCAGTCCGGCGGCAAGGCCAACCTGCACCAGGGCGCCATCGGCGTGGGTGTAGACCTGGCTACCGGCCTGACGCTCAAGGGCACCTGGCTGAACAAGATCATCAACAAGCACCCGGACACCACCAACCCGGTGGATGGCGTGCAGTTGCCCGACTGGAACGGTTTCATGCATCTGGCCGCCTCCTGCTATGAGCTGTCGGGACTGGGTTATATCGGTGTGGATCTGGTGCTGGACCAGGACCAGGGCCCGCTGATTCTGGAACTCAACGCGCGTCCTGGCCTGAATATCCAGATCGCCAACGATGCGGGGCTGACCGCACGCTGCCACAAGGTGGAACATCACCTGGCCGCGCTGAAGAAAGCTGGCAAGACAGAAACCGCCGAAGAGCGCGTGGCCTTTTCGCAACTGCACTTCGCCTCCCCGCTTAGCCCACAACCCACCGAACCAGAGCCCAGTCCGGAATCGGTGTGAGCTCGGGTCCGCGCGCCCATGCCTGAATATCAGTTAACCGAAGTTGCCTA
This sequence comes from Halopseudomonas sp., assembly GCF_036961105.1. Lineage (GTDB taxonomy): Bacteria > Pseudomonadota > Gammaproteobacteria > Pseudomonadales > Pseudomonadaceae > Halopseudomonas. The sequence continues at coordinate 33,337 of NZ_JBALWW010000023.1, forward strand.
TCATGCTGACCCGCTGCCACGGCTGTACAGCCTGCGCGGGCTTGGCCATGTGGTGCTGCTGGATTCGGCCGACAATCGCAGCCATCTTGGCCGCTACAGTATTCTTGCCGCTGCGCCGAGCGAGATCATCGTCAGCAGCGGCGATGCCGCAGCGGCCTTCGACCAGGTGCGCCATCAAGTGCAGCACCTCGGCCCGGCCACCTGGCCAGCGGGGCAGGCGCTACCCTTTGGCGCCGGCGCCCTGGGCTACCTCAGCTACGATCTGGCCCGCGAGCTGGAAAACCTGCCCAGCCTGGCTACCGACGACATCGGCCTGCCCAGCCTGCATCTCGGTCTCTATCTGTGGAGTCTGGTCAGCGATCATCTGCAGCAGCGCTGCTGGTTGGTGTGCCACCCCAGCCTGCAGGACGCCCAGCGCCAAGCAGTGCTGGACGCGCTGCACCAGACACCATTGCAGCAGCCGGACTTCAGCTTGCTGGCGCCCTTCCTCGCGGAGCAGAGCAAGGCCGAGTACGCCGTCGCCTTTGCGCGCATTCAGCACTATATTCAGGCCGGTGATTGCTACCAGATCAATCTGGCGCAGCGCTTTTCCACATCGTATCAAGGTGACCCGCTTGCAGCTTACCGGTTGCTGCGCAGCGCCAGCCCTACGCCCTTCTCTGCCTACATGGAGACGCCGCACGCCAGCCTGCTGAGCTTGTCGCCAGAGCGCTTTCTGCAGGTGCACAACGGTCAAGTGGAAACCCGTCCCATCAAGGGCACGCGCGCCCGTGGCAAAACACTGGATGAAGATCAGGCGCTGGCCACCGAGTTGCAGCACTGCCTGAAGGATCGCGCGGAAAACCTGATGATCGTCGATCTGCTGCGCAATGACCTGGGCCGCACTTGCGTGCCCGGCAGCATTCGCGTGCCCGAGTTGTTCAGCCTGGAGAGCTACCCCAACGTGCATCACCTGGTCAGCAGTGTAACCGGCACTCTGCGTACGGATTGCGATGCCCTGGAATTGCTGCGCACCGCCTTCCCCGGCGGCTCCATTACCGGCGCACCCAAGATACGCGCCATGGAGATCATCGAAGAACTCGAGCCGGTACGCCGCAGCCTATACTGCGGCGGCGTAGGTTATATCGGCTGTGAGGGCCAGATGGATTTCAATATCGCCATCCGCAGCCTGGTGTGCGCCAACCAGCAGATCTATTGCTGGGGCGGCGGCGGCATAGTGGCAGACTCCGATCTGGACGCTGAGTATCAGGAGACCCTGACCAAGATCGACAATCTGTTACGCGCGCTGCCGATCGCTCGAGCAGACAACCAGTAAGCAGTCCACTCTGACATTCCACCGCGTTGCCCGGGCAGCATAGCGGCGCTGCCCGGGCAATGCACTCAGGCTGACACGCCGGCGCCAAGCGCGGCGGCTTCATCATCATCCAGCTGTTGCGCATCGCTGGCCATGGTGGCTTCCATCTTCTGCCGATCCGCGACAAAGCTGCGCGAGGCGACTATCAGCGCCGCCATGGCCAACAGCAAGGCCACCGGAATCAACAGCATGGCATCATGCAGGCCCTGCGCCTTGAAGGCTTCACTCATCTCGGCTGCGCCTGCGGTCACGCGCGCCGCCTCGGCAAAGTGATCTGACAGCAGACCCACCACCAGCGGCCCCATGCCGCCGCCGAAGAGATAGAGACCGGCAAAGAACAGCGCTACCGCGGTCGCCCGCAAACGCGGCTCGATCACATCCTGAATCGCGGTGTAAACACTGGTGAAGTAGTTGTAGGAGAACAGCCAGCCAAAGGCGAAAACAGCCACAAATACCCCGATGGCAATTTCACCCGCCAGCAGCGCGTAGCCGGTCGCCAGCGCGGAAATCAGCATGCTGATGGCACCAAACCACAAACGACCAGTCGCCCAACGCTGATGCACCTTGTCGGCTACCCAACCGCCCAGCGTGAGCCCGAAGAGCCCGGTCACCCCGACGATTACACCGGTCGCCACGGCAGCCTGCTGCAACGGCATGTCGAAGTAGCGCTGCAGCATGGGCACCATGAAGGTGTTGCACGCGTAGGACGCAAAGTTGTAAGCCAGCCCCGCCATGGTCAGCCACCAGAAGGTGCGTACGGCAAAAATCTTGCGGATCGGATTGGCCACCGGCACCGTGCTGGTCCGCACAGTTTCCGCAGCACCGCGCGCCGGCTCCTTGATGAAAAAGATGAACACCGCCAGCACCAGCCCCGGTACCGCCGCGATATAGAACGGCGCGCGCCAGCTATCGAACGCCTCGACCATGGCCCCCACTGTAAAGAAAGCCAGCAAGAGGCCCAGCGGCAAACCGAGCATGAAGATGCCCATGGCTCGCGCCCGCTTATGCGCCGGGAACAGGTCACCCAGTAGCGAGTTGGCCGCTGGTGCATAGCTCGCTTCGCCAATGCCCACGCCCATGCGAATCAGCAGGAAGCTCCAGAAGTTCCAGGCCGCGCCAGTCATCGCGGTAAAGCCGCTCCAGGCCACCAGCCCCCAGCCCATGATCTTGCGCCGAGAGCCGATATCGGCCATGCGCCCCAACTGAATACCAGCCAGTGCGTACACCACGGTAAACACGGTCCCGCCCAGGCCCAGCTGAAAGTCGCTGAGATCCCACTCCAGGCGCAGTGGCTCGATAATGATGGCTGGAATGGTGCGATCGAAGAAATTGAACATATTCGCGAGAAAAAGCAGGAAAAGAACCCGCCAGGCATTCTTGGCTTGCTGGGACTGCTGCATGGAAGCCCACCTAGTTTGTTGTTGTGACAAAACGCAGTCGATTACCGAGGGCAGAGCCCAGAACGGCGCCTACCGCGCACCCAAAGCCTGGAAGGCAGTCTGGACTATTGCTGCCAACCTCGAAAGCATCTTCCAGCCGAGTGATCCATCGGCTATCAGGTTGATGAATAACAGCAACCGGACAAACCGCACGTTCCCCAGGCAGCCAGTTCTGACAGCCTTGATTGCGGGTACTGCCAACTCGGCTAGGCTTAACGAAAAGGTGCACGGCAGAGTATGGCCCGCCGACCAGGACATCACGTCTGAAAGGAACACAGCATGAACAGCCCAGCAATCACTCGTACCGGCATTCTCGCGGCCCTGGCCGTGAGCGCCCCCCTCAGCGCCGCACAGAACAACGCCGAGCTGGCCAAGTCTCTATCCAACCCGGTAGCAGCGCTGATCAGCGTGCCCTTTCAGTACAACTATGACGAAAACATCGGGCCCGATGACGACGGACACCGCTCCACCCTCAACATCCAGCCGGTGGTACCGATCTCCATCAGCGAAGACTGGAACATGATTTCACGCACCATACTGCCGGTAATCAGTCAGAGCGATGTCGCGCCCGGCGCCGGCAGCCAATCGGGCCTTGGCGACGTAGTGCAAAGTCTGTTCTTCTCACCCAAGGACCCTACCGCCAGCGGCTGGATATGGGGCGTCGGTCCGGCCTTCCTGTTACCCACCGGGTCAAAGGACGAGCTGACCGCAGACAAGTGGGGTGCGGGCCCCACGGGCGTGGTGCTGCGCCAGCAAGGCCCCTGGACCTACGGCGGCCTGTTCAATCACCTGGTAGACGTGGCAGGCGATGACGACCGCAGCGACATCAACAGCACTTTCCTGCAGCCCTTCGTGTCGTACACTACCCCTACAGCGGTAAGCTACACGCTCAACTCCGAAACCACCCTGGACTGGGAAAACGACGACAGCGCCGTGCCCATCAATGCCATCGTCAGCAAGGTCATACCCATCGCCGGCCATCCCTACAGTTTCGGCGGGGGTTTGCGTTACTGGGCCAAAAGCACCGACAACGGGCCGGAAGGCCTGGGTTTGAGACTCCAGGTGACAGCGCTGTTCCCCAAGTAGAGGGCGTCCGCGCCGTCATCTCCACAATGGACCAAAGCCTATGAACTTCAGAGCCCCGATGTTACTGGCAACAGCCCTTTGCCTCTGCGCCACCCAAGCTGCGGCCAGCCTGCGCTGCGACCATGGGCTGGTTTCGGAAGGCGACAACAAGCTCGAAGTGGAGATGAAGTGCGGTGAACCCGTCAATGCCTCCGTCACCCGGCCGGCCACTGACGAGTATGGTAATCCGGTGCAGGGTTCAGCCACGGTCGAACACTGGATGTACGGCCCGCAAAATGGCATGTACCGCTACCTGCGATTCATTGATGGCACCCTGGTCGAGATAGACAGCAAGCGGAACTGAGCGCGCGCTCGTACAGCTAGAAGTCATTGCTGCCGCCAAGTCGGCCTTTCCTGATAAACTGCCGCCGGACATCAGGGCCGAATTGAGTGGCACGCCTTTGCGCGCTGCTTGTCCCGCGCTTACCCATTTCAATAGCGTTGCGACCAACGCCCTTTGCCACCGGGTAGCGAAGGCATCGCAACTCCGGTCTGAACCGTATCCAGCAGGCATAAACAGGCAGTTGAAAATGCAGCAGAACCAAGCCTCTAACCCAGCCACCACGCGCCCAGAGCCCAATCGCCGGTTCTCCATTGCGCCAATGATGGATCGGAAGCACATAAAAAATTAGGTAATAAAAATCATAACAACTCAAAAACTCTGTAGCACTATTGAAGCACCACCACGCTAAAAGGCCCTGCCAAGCCTTGACGGTCACGCCCGTCTTTCGCTCATCATTGAGGCCCAACTGACAGCAACGAGCGCCCAAACCAATGCTGAAAAGAGCCTACAAATCCGGCATAGAGCTTCTCAACGCGCTGAAAAAACAGATGTGCTGGCTAGCTTTTGATGTAGTCCCTTGGCTGCGCCCACTCTACCCACTCATGCTTGGGCTGCTTTGCTCCGGTATCGCGATCAAACTGTTTCCCCATAGCAGCCTCGGAAACGTCCTAATTTCCCTTCAGATCACTGGCGCATTCCTGAGTGCTGGGGCGCTACTGCTCTCAGCACTCGACTCCCGAGTAGCATCACCACTTGTCATCCTCAATAACTGGCTGAAAACGTTCCCTCGCAACCCCTTGCAAAAACGGACCGTCAGTTTTGGCTCAATTCACGGGGAAGCCGCGGCACCTGACGGGGCGGGCTACGCAACAGCAGGGCTAAGCAAAGATGCCTCCCAAACAGAAATCAATGCATGGTTGATCAGTGAACTAGAAGGGCTAATCGCAGTAACAACCAGATCCCAGCTAGAAAACAAGCTGAAATTTCAGGCGCTAGAACAAAGGCTTGATCACCAACAGAACCGGTCAGAAGCTACTGAGAAACAACTGCAGGATGACATTAGAAAAGCCAGCACCACTAATTTCTATCAAATTATTGTAGGGCTGCTTTTGGTTTCCATCGGTTCAATCCTTTCCGCCCTGCTTCTTTGATCTCGGCCGCAGGCCCAAAATGCAAGACTCTGCGGCCAACTCGCATTCAACCTATGAGCGCGCTACCACAACCCAACGACGGCACCGTCACCAGCTGATACACATACGGCCGCGCGCCACCGGGGCCAGTAGGTGACAGGCGCACCCGCTTGTAACCGAGCAACCGCAGGCATCTGCCGACAGAGGTTTGGGTGCCCCGGTCATTGACCAGTTGCAGGGCTTCCATCACTTGCTGCACGCTGAAGCCTTGCGGCCAGTCGTTGGCCACCAGGTGTGCACGGATGCGTTGCTGCAGTTCATAGGCTTTGCGCTGGGGCGCTGGCAGGTCTGGGCCATCCAACCAAGGGCTGGCGTCCAGCTCGGCTGCCAGGTCCACGCCGGTGGTGCGCTCGGCTGCTTGATTGGCGCGGGTGGCGGCCAGCCGGCGCTGCATGCCCATGCTGCTGCCAACGGTGTAGAGCGAGCGGAACACCCGCCCTGCGGCCACCACCTCTTCCGCTTCTACCCGTGGCGCTCTGGGTGCCGGCTCCGGATCGGGCTGCGTGTTTGGCATCACGTACCCGCCGTATTTGCGGATGCTGGGCAGCACCTCAGCGGTGACCCACTTTTTGAAGCGCTTGGCCGAGGCTTTGCGGCTGCGCAGGATCGCAGAGTACAAACCGGACTCGTTGATGATCAGCATATCCTGCTCACCGCCAAGGGTCGGCACATTCTGCCAACCCTTTTCATCATCATCCAAATTACGCGTCATGTCCTTCGCTTCGGCGTACGCCAGTGCGGTTGCAACATCACCAGCTACCCACCACGGGCTCCTCGCTCGGGAGCGTGCCACCTTCGGTGATCTCGTATAACCAGCCTCGGAAGTCAGTGGGCCTGATTCGCAGCCCCGGGGTAACGGTCAGCAAAGGGGTGAACGCTATGCAGTAGTCGTCCGCTGCAAGCGCATACATTCGCCCTCCCAGGGTCCGCACCTCGACAGGCTCACCACCTGCAGACACTGGCCGGAACCCAGCGACCCGCCACTCACCGTCAAGCTGCCGCTCGACGAGCACTACGTCTCTGGCTGCAAGGTGATGGCGGCAGAGATAGACATGCCGATTGTGAGGATGGAGGGCAGCCAAAAAGCCGCTAAAGGAGTGCACGTGCAGGATCTGGCCAAGTACCTGGACGAGCAGCGTGCGAAGGCGGTGATTGAGAATGACAAGTTGCAGGGGAGGTATAGGCTGACTAGGAGGGCGTCGTAAGGACGCCCAACTCGACCCTATTAAGCAGCCGCCTCGGCCACGATAGCTGCAACTCGAGAAATGATCAGCCTACATGAAGCAAGCTGTGCTTCGGCCATCGCCGAGTCAAATCCCTCATCTAAACGGTAGTCCGCAAGACACCTAATCTCGTGCGCTTGCCGCAACATGTAGCCCACAGACTGACGCCGCCGGCAGAGCACATCCTTAGATGCTGGGTTGGCGTAGAATTCCCTCAAGCATTCGTGCGTGCCGCCTACAAACGAAGCCAGAGGCTGGGCAGCGCCTACTGACCCAGCACTATCAACTGCAAAATGATAAGCAGCGTAGTAAGCCCTAGAGGCAGTATTACGGTAGTCCACCTCTCCAGAGCTTGAAGCATGAATTGCTTCAGCAGACGCCAGAAAGTCAGCGTAAGCGATACTCATAAAACCGGCATCCTTGCTTCAAACAGCGCTTACTACATTACCAGTCGACTGTGTTGCTACAGTAAAAATCATCTTGTCCCAGCCCGGGACGCCCGAGTCAGCAAGAACATCAGCAATTAAGCAGTTAGTTTCAGCCACTGTCTGAGGGCTGAGATCCTTCGAAGTAAGACGAAACGAAAAATACTGCTCATCACCAAAATTGCGGAGACTCTGGCTCAGCCAGTGAATCGAGATGCCTTGTTTCTTCAGCAGTTGATCAACGAAACCCTTCGCCGTGCGGAAATCGTCTAAGGACAGTTCCAATTTTTTTAGCGCATCTCTCATCGAAATCGCACCCAAGTAATTGCGAGCCTGCTCCACGTCCACTTCAGGATTCGCGCGCTTAAAGGCTTCAACAACATTGTCAAACTCGGAGAAGTCCACAGCATGAATCATCCCCGAGCAGACATCATCGAACGTTTGAAAGGTGCCCAGATCGCGGCGGAACCCTTCCAGCAGCACCTCTAGACTCTTCAGGTGGTCATCAAGATGGCGAAGAGCATACGCGTAGTTCAAGTAGTAAATAGCGTCACCGCCCGCCAAAGACTTCTCATGACTACCGATAGACAAATCGTAGTCGCCCTTCATTGCGTAAAACATACCCATCAGCATGTGATACGCATAGATGTTGACCCCCTTCACCGACTCAATCTCAAGCTTCAAACGATGCAGTTCGAACTCTGAGGGTCCGCCTCGCTCGGAAAGCTCGTTGATCTTGTCGATAAGGTCAGAGGTTTTCAGTACCGGAGTACCTGACATCAAATTCTCCTAAGGTGGCGTCCTGCCACACAGCAATGATTGACACCAGAAGCCGCAGGATTCCGGCCACCAGCCAAATTCAATTAGTACCGTGCTAAAGCCCTGAGAGTCTCAGCGTAGCGCTGAAGAACAGCGGAAAATGATCTTTGGAACAGCACCGAGTGAGATCCAGAAAGCGGCCTAGCTTTCACATCACACCCATTTGCTCGCGGGGTGATTTTGACCCTTGGCACGCCAGAAACATGGCTACGCATACTGATCACCCTCACCTAGCATTCCATTACTACTTCAGAGTGCTGCCTCGCTCAAAAATTCCCATTCATTCTGCGTGGGCATTTTTTCACATACGGCAACACCATTTTAAAATGGATGACGATACTGTCAACGTCAAGCACTACAGTCAAGCTATTGACTCCATAGGCTACGATAATCCGACACACGGAGCGCTCCAAGCTACGTGCGGTACGAAGAAGCGACCGCAAAAAACTACTCCTCTACTACTGCGGTACGCCACGCGCACTGCAGCAGCCTATCGCCTCGCCTTCTCAGGTGCGTATATCGGCGCAGCGAGTTCCAGTCTCGATGCCCAGACACATTGGCCACCCGCGGAATATCCCAATCCATCTCAAATAGTCGGCTCACACCATCATGCCGCAGATCGTGAAAACGCAGACCCTCGATCTCCAGGAACTTACACGCTCTGGTGAATGAGGCAGAGATGGAGCTGGAGTTGTAAGGGAAAATTTCGTCAGCCAGCCGCGGCATGCTCTGCACAATGGCCCATGCTTCATCGGGCAGGTGGCACCACACATCGTTGCCCAGCTTCTGGCCCGGGTTCTTCATATCGCGTACCAGTACACGCTGGCCAGCCTCGTCCAGGTCGGCCCAGCGAATGCGGGTGATTTCGTCTTGCCGGCGCGTGGAGAACAGCGCGAAGGCTATGACCCTTTGGCATGGGGATAGATGAGGGCCGACGCTGTTGCATCTCGGAGAAGTGCGTCATGAGCAGGTCCAGCTTTTCAAGGCTCGGCCGGCGGTCGCGCTCTTTGCTGCGTGACGCCATACCCATTTTGCGCAGGACCTTACGGGCATCAGCCATGGCGTGATGATCCACCTCAAAGCCCCAGGCAGGCCGCGCTACAGACATCACCGCGCCAAGATGGGAAAGGTCATTGCCAATGGTCTGCGGCTGCACCGCACCACCCTGCTCGCTACGGCGCCAGTGCGCATACTCGACCAGGCGCTGACTGGTGAGGTCGGTGTCGGCCAGGTCGCCCAGCCAGGTATCGGCAATCGCCTTCAATGTTGCACGCTTGGTTTTGCCAAGCGGCCTCACCCGCTCAAACTCTTCCAGGTAGCGCAAGATCATCTCTCGCACCGTCACACCAGCGCGCACAGCCTTATCGAGTGCACCCGGCTGAGCCAGCTCCCCTTCTCGCTTTTTCAGCCAGGCGCCGGCGGCCTGCTTGCGCTCAAAGGTTTGGCTTTCCTGATAAACTACACCTCCCTTGCGCTTGATCCATATCGGCGTAGTGAAGCTACTAGCATTCTCTTTCTTTCGTGCCGTTATCGTGTCCATGGTGGTGCTACATTTCCTGCGGGCGGTGCTACGTTGTAGCGCTATCCCTTCCAGAAACAAGCGAAACGGCGGTAATGAGCTAAAAACAGGCAGTACCATATGCAGCAGAAACAGCAGACCAGCCCAAAAAACACGCGCCCAGAGCCCAATCGCCGGTTCTCCATTGCGCCGATGATGGATTGGACCGACCGCCATTACCGCTTCTTCGCCAGGCTGATCACCCGCCGCGCGCTGCTGTATACCGAGATGGTCACTACCGGCGCGGTGCTGCATGGCGATCATGCGCGCTTTCTGGGTTACAGCCCAGAGGAGCAGCCATTGGCGCTGCAATTGGGTGGCAGCAACGCGGCGGAGCTGGCGCAATGCGCCGCACTGGCAGAAACAGCTGGCTTTGCCGAGGTGAACCTGAATGTGGGCTGCCCCAGCGACCGGGTGCAAAACAACCTGATCGGTGCTTGCCTGATGGCGCATCCCGAGCTGGTTGCCGATGGTGTAAAAGCGATGCGCGATGCCTGCGCCATCCCGGTGACGGTCAAACACCGTATCGGCATCAACGGCCGCGACAGCTATGCGCAGCTATGCGATTTTGTCGGCCAGGTGCACCAGGCCGGCTGCACCACCTTTGCCGTCCACGCGCGCATCGCCATTCTAGAAGGTCTGTCTCCCAAGGAGAACCGCGATATCCCGCCGCTCAAATACGAGGTAGTGCATCAGCTCAAGCGCGACTTCCCACAGCTGGAAATACTGCTCAATGGCGGGCTTACCGATCTGGACGCGATGCAACAGCATGTGCAGCAGCTGGATGGCGTGATGGTAGGCCGCGAGGCTTATCACAACCCCTACTTCATGGCGGACGTGGATCGGCGCTTCTACGCCGACGAAACCCCCGTATTGTCGCGCCTGGAGGTAATGGCGCAGATGCGACCCTATATTGCCCGGCACATCGAGCAGGGCGGCGTGATGCACCACGTCACCCGCCACATGCTCGGCCTGTTTCAGGGTTTGCCGGGCGCGCGGCACTTCCGCCGCCAATTGAGCACGGCCATTCACCAGACCGATCAACCCTTGGCACTCTACGATCAGTTGCTGCAGGACATGGAGCAACGCCTGCAAGGCCGCGATTGCGAGCGTCAACCCGCTTGAGGTAAGGTCAGGGCATACTGTTGAAGCCGATGGAATGCCATGATTTCAAAACTGGAAAGCCTCAAGCAACACACGCTGATTGTCGCCGACACCGGCGATATCGACGCTATTCGCACCCTGCAACCGGTCGACGCCACTACCAATCCTTCATTGCTGTTGAAGGCTGCCGAGCAGCAGAGTTACAGCGCGCTGCTCGATCAGGTCATTCGTGAGGCCGCCAACAGCGCCGATCCGGTGAGCGAGGCCTGCGACCGCTTTGCGGTGGCGGTGGGCAGCGAAATCGTCAAGCTGATCCCCGGACGCATTTCTACCGAGGTGGACGCGCGCCTGTCCTTTGATCGCCCCGCCACCCTGAAAAAAGCGGTAGAGCTGATTGAACGCTACGAGCGCCTGGGCATTACCCGTGACCGGGTGCTGATCAAGATCGCATCTACCTGGGAAGGCATACAGGCAGCCGCAGAACTTGAGCGCGAAGGAATCCAGTGCAATCTCACGCTACTGTTCTCCTTCGCGCAGGCCAAAGCCTGCGCCGACGCCGGAGTGTTTCTTATCTCGCCATTCGTGGGTCGTATCTATGACTGGTACAAAAACCGTGAGGGGCGTGATTTCAGCGGGCTGGACGATCCGGGCGTGCAATCGGTGGCGCGCATCTATCGCTACTACAAGAAGCACCTGTACAACACCGTGGTAATGGGCGCGAGCTTCCGCAACATGGGGCAGATCGAGGCGTTGGCCGGCTGTGACCGCCTGACTATCAGCCCGGCTCTATTGCAGGAGCTGAAAGCTGAAGAGGGGCAGCTGTTAGCCTCCTCCCTGCTCAGCAAGGGCGAAACAGACGAGCGTGAAGTACTCGATGAGGCGCTCTTCCGTTGGCAGCACAACGAAGACGCCATGGCCACGGAAAAGTTGGCAGAGGGCATTCGCGCCTTCGCTGCAGATCAGATCAAGCTGGAAAAACTGATTGTGGCGCGCGCTGAATCAGCGGTCTGATTCCAGCGCGCTGACGAGGTCACGGAAGGCCTCGCGGTTGCTGTCGTTGAGCTGCATCAGAATGTGATGCGCCTCCAGCACCTTTTTCTTGACCTTGTCTTCGGACAACATCTGTCCCGGCAAATCCTGCAGCTCGGCGCAGGTTGGGGTCGATTCCGAGACGATATTGAACACCTGATCAAACCCCATGCTCTGCAACAGACGGTTCATGTCGTCATTGTTGGAGACCAGTGTGGGCAGAAAGCCAACCTTCTGCTTGGACAGGATCGAGAGCTTGGCCAACAGGCCAAGCGAGGTACTGTCGATGCCTTCGGTTTCAGTCAGATCAATCACGATCGACTCAAAACTCAGCACACTGAAGATTTTTTCAATATAGGCATCCAGTGCCGCACAGAGCGTCAGCCTGACGTCACCAATGAACTTGAGTACAAAGGTGCCCTGCGATTCCGCAAACTGGATCTTGCCAGTGGTCATCATTCTGCGTTCCTGCCTAACACCAAAACGGAAATGTCATCAGGCATGGTCTTGTTGGGATCAAGCCCCAGACCTGCCAGTAAACCGCGCAGTTCGCCGTGTGATTCGGCAAACAGCTGCGGCAAACGTGCTTCTTTCTCTTTCAGGGTAGTCCCTGCCAGGCAATCCAGCACCCCATCAGAGCACAACGCCAGGCTGAACTGCTTCGGCAGCTCCATCACCTCGTTCTGATACTCCGCATCCTCGAACAGCCCAACCGGCCGACCTTTGCCCTGCAGATAGTGCGCCTCACCATTGGCAAACATGACGGGCAACGGCAAATGGCCGCCGATGCTGTAGGTCAAGGTCTGGCGTTGCTCGTCAATCACTCCGCCCAGCATGGTGACGTGCTTGCCCAGCTTGCAACTGATCAGGCTGCGGTTGATATGGCCCAGCACATCCGACGGCTTGAACTCGATGCGCCCGCCGCCCTCTACCTTGCGCTGCTCATACATCAACCGCGTGGTCATGAACTTGAGCAACACGGTAACAAAGGCGGACGAGGAACCGTGTCCGGACACATCAGCCAGATAGAAAGCCAACTGGCTCTCGGACACGCGAAAATAATCGACAAAATCGCCGGACAGATAGAGCGAGGGAATCAGCCGATGCTCAAAGCGATACTCGCCGCTGTTCCAGGGGCTGGCCGGCAGCATGTTGAGCTGCACCTGGTGACCGGCAGCCTGGTCATCACGCAGTTCCTTGAGATGGTTTTCGAGCTCGCGGTTGGCACGTTCCAGACGCTCGCGAATGCGTTGATTCTCGATGCGCAGACGCGAACGGTCGAGCGAGCGCTGCACGGCGTGCTCCAGCACCACGAGGTCATCCAGGGGTTTGAGCAGATAGTCGCTGGCACCCAGCCGGAGTGCTTCGACCACGTCAGTCATCACGCCGTCATCGGACACCACGATCACCGGAATTTCCGCAGCGGCCTCGATAATCTCGCGCACCAGCTCAAAGCCACGGCGGTTGCCCAGATGCAGATCGCAGAGCACCAGCCCCGGACGCTGCGCGGTGAGCATCTCGAGACCATCGCTGGCAGCGTTGGCCTGCAAGACATCATATCCACCACGTTCCAATTGGGCTGAAATGCGTTGCCGAGCGAAATCGTCATCGTCAATCACCAGCAATGTCGTGCCTGGAAGCTGCATAGATTCCCTACGTCATTGTCATGGAGCGCGGCTGGAACCATGACCACAGGGTGGAATACCGCACCGGGAAAAGACCCGATGTTTTCAAGGGCCAAACAGTACTCCCATCCGCAGCGGCAAGCAACCGTTACCCGCAGCCCCCATGGGTGCTTGTCTCGGGGCACGCGCGGCACTAGGATGTGGAAAAAAGAACAAACGATATTCTGTTTCGCCCAAGCCGGAGTAGACCATGTCCTTTCATGACCAGCAGTACAGCGAAAAGCGTGACTTCATGCGAATGAAGATGGAGACCACAGCAACGCTGAGGGTCATCGCCGACAATCAGACCCATTCGGTCCAGTGTCAGGATTTATCCAACCAGGGTGCTCAGGTGCAGTGCCCGCAACGCGTAGCGCCTGGCGAGGCGGTGGAACTTTCGATCCCGTCGCCTACCCCCGGCATGCAGGGGCTGCAGGCGAAAGGCGAGGTGGTACGTTGCCAGGCGAGCGATGAAGGTGGTTGTCTGATCGGCATTCAATTCGAAAGCCTGGATTGATCTCCATCGCTAACCAGCGGGCCGCCAATCAAAACGGCGACCCCGGCGCTTAGAACTCGTCCGGCACGTTGCCGTCTTTCACCTTGTACTCGCGATTCTGCAGGTAGGCATTGCGTATAAAGGTATAGCGATCGCCGCGAATCAGACGTTCGCGCTCAAACAGGCTGGCGCGAAAGTTGACCAGCTCCAGGGCAAACCAGGAGTTGCGCACGCGAATATCGTTGATGTAACCGGTGTAGGTGTAATTCAGGAAGTTTTCCGGAAACTTGGAGCTGAAGTCCCGCAGCGTGCTGGGGCCAAAAAACGGCATCACCAGATAAGGACCGCTCTCCACCCCCCAGGCGCCCAGCGTCTGCCCCAGATCTTCATCATTGCGCTGCAGCCCCATTCGGGTAGCCACATCCACCGTCCCCAGGCCGCCCAACAGGCTGTTGAACAGGAAGCGCGACATGTCCACCCCGGCATCGCGGAACTTGCCCTGCAGGGTGTTGTTGACGAAATTCATGGGTTCGCCAAGGTTGTCGAAGAAGTTGCTCACCCCATCGTTCACAAACTGCGGGGTAGCCCAGTCGTAGACCTTGGCAACGGGCTTGAGCGTGTAGCGGTCGATGGTGTCGTTGACGCTGAAGGTAAAGCGGTTGAGCTTCTCCCAGGGATCCGGATTGCTGTATCCACCGTCATAATCATCGTAAGACTCGTATGAATCCTCGGCAAAAACAGGTGTAATACCGGTGAGCGTCACAACTGACAGCAACACCGCACCAGCACCGAGCCTGAAAAATTTCATCAGCAACGTCTCCGTTCTCTTATCATGATCGGCTGCGCCTGATGTCGCCAGCCGGGCGTGCCAGTGTAATGCAAAATACCCGTCCAAATCAGCGATTTTACTATGACCGAAAGCAACAAGCCCCTTCTCTACCGCTGCGAACTGCCCGTGCGCTATGGCGATATGGACAGCAACCAGCACGTCAACAACACCCGCTATTACCAGTATCTGGAAGAAGCGCGCATCCTCTGGCTCGACGGTTTGGGTGCGCATCGTCGCCAGGTAGGCCAGGGATTGGTCCTGCTCAGTTGCACGCATTATTTCCTGCGCCCGGTGGTGCATCCCGCCACCGTTATCGTCGAACTCGTAGCCGGCGATGTGGGCCGTACCAGCCTGACGCTGGAACACCGCATGTATGTAAAGGATCAGCCCGAGCTGGTGGGCTACGGCGACGTGAAGATGGTATGGATCGATGTGGCTACTCAGCGCCCCATTCCCGTGCCCGACAGCGTGCGCATCGCCATGGGCAAGGAGCCGCTGGCGTCGACCTGAAACATTTTGTCATCAAGACGCAATAAAACTGTCAGAAGATAACGGGTCATAGTGCCGCTGCGCGTCCTTTTCAGGCTGCCAGCGGCATCCTTTTGGCGTTGCCAGACAAGGACATGGCCCATGCCTCACCCGCAAATTGAAGCGGTTATATTCGACCTAGCCGGCACCCTGCTACCTTGCGACGCGCAAGGTGAGACGCCGTTGCTCCCCGAGGCCAGCGAGCTTCTGCAACAACTAAGTGCAACGCAACAGCAGATCGGCCTCTTTGCACAATGGCCGTTGCCGCTGCCAGATGCCCTCACTACCTACCCCTGCGTACTGCCGAGCGATACCCGGCGCGGGGCACCAGCGCCAGACCTACCCACATTGGCAGCCTTGAATCTGGGCAGCTCGAGCTTGCGCAATTGCGTAGTGGTCAGCGGTTCATCCAGCGGGGTCACCGCTGGCCTGAATGCCGGCATGTGGACCATCGGCACCGCCCTCAGCGGAAGCCTTGACCAGGCCGCGCTGGCGGACTGGGCAGCATTGCCGCCAACGCAACAGGACCAGTTACGCATGCGCGCCACCATGACGCTGTTGGACGCTGGCGCACACTACGTGGTCGATGCGGTAGACCAACTGGCGCATTGTCTGCAGGACATTGCCCAGCGCCTGCAAAAGGGTGAGCACGCATAATTCGGGCGGACGGCCGCGCGCTCAGGGGTTATAGTGGGGAAAACCGAAACAGGAGTAAGCCATGCCCACACAGCGCCTTAAAGCCCAACTGGAATCGTTGCAAGATACGCTCAACGACCCGAATGCCGAGCTCACCGCAGAAGAGCGCGAAGCTCTGCAGAACATGGCCAACAACATCTACGCGCGCCTGCTCATCCAGGAAAGCGACGCAGACGCCGAGGAAGATCCCACCCTGGTCGATGGCGTGAACCTCATGGCCGAGCGTTTTGCCGAACGCCACCCAACCCTGGCCGGTACGCTGCGCAGCGTGATGCAGTCACTCTCGGACATGGGTATCTGATCTTCACCGGGGCCCCGACCGAACGCCCACCCGCGCCGCGATGCGGCGCATTCTAGCGGCGCGGCCAGTACGGCCGGGGTCTATACCGGCCAAGGCCTAACCGGACGCTCAGCATTCCCACGCCCGTCACTTTTCAATCCGCATACGGCAGGATTGAGTTTGGCGCTAGCGCTGGACCACGCCCAATCAGACGCAACCTTGCATAACCCCGCCTTCACCGGGTTCTCATGTATGTAACTTACTGCCGCATGAAAATGCGCTTCGTCGCGTATATACCGGTCCCAATAGCCGTGCATCCAGAAGCCGTTTTGCGGCATGTCCAGCTTCAACTCAGCTGCATGCTGAAACGCCCAGCGGGCCGACCAGGACTTCCATGCTTGTACAATACGGGGCAGCGAAGCTTGCGGTTCGATCAGGATGTGCACGTGGTTTGGCATGATGCACCAGGCCAGGAGACGGTAGCGCCTGTCGTGATAGTGGTTGAAAGCCTGGCACAGTGTAGCGGCCATTTCTGGTCGAGCGAGCAAACAGCAGCCGTAACCTTGATCCAGATAGCTTTCTATTCTTGCGCGCATCGCAATGGTTCTTGCGCTGCGCGGTAGCTCCTGCAATTCATGCTCAAAAGCAGCAAGGACCTGGGCGGGCAAACTATCAGCCAACCTGAAACTGACGAACTGTAAGGTGCCCGCAGTATCAAAATGTGGCAGACGCCTCGCCACATACCAGCCCCGATGCTCTTCATCATGATCCATGCCAGCGCTCCTTGCTTGCCAAGCGCTCAGACTAACAAACGGCTGAGACCGTGGAACTGCAGAAAAAGCCAGGTGTGAGGTGGTTGGGATTTTGCTGGGAGATCTAACGATTGAAGTCAGATCAGATGCCCCAGGCCGGGATGGAACCCGGCCATCCCAGGCAAACCAACCCTCCAGCAAACCACCACAACAATCTGCGCGCGACCCGGCGCGATTCCTGGGACGGCCGAGTTCCATCTCGGCCAGCGGGCTGACAGCCACCGCCTGGCTTACCGACAGAACCCGATATCCGCGACAAACAGGGCGCCCCATCGAACTGCCGGTTATTCCCCAACACGCACAGAGCAATGATAAACTCGCGGTCTTTGCCCCCAGCACCAAGGACACCACCATGTGCGGAATCGTCGGCGCCACCGCCCAGCGCGATATCACCCCCATCCTGCTTGAAGGCTTGCGCCGTCTCGAATACCGCGGCTACGACTCGGCCGGCGTGGCGGTGCTGAACAGCAGCAATCAGATGCAACGCGTGCGCGCTGTCGGCAAAGTGGTCGAACTGGAAAAGGCGCTGCAAAGCAGCCCAGCCAAAGGCCATCTGGGTATCGCCCACACCCGCTGGGCAACCCATGGCAAGCCGGCCGAGCACAATGCGCATCCGCATGTATCCGGCGGACTGGCCGTGGTGCACAACGGCATCATCGAGAACCACTCGCCGCTGCGCAAAAAACTGCTTGAGCTGGGCTTTGTCTTCACCTCGGAAACCGACACCGAAGTGGTCGCCCACCTGCTGGCCCATCACTACAGCCAGAGCCAGGACATGCTCACCGCGTTCCGCGAGACTCTGGCCGAGATCCATGGTGCCTACGCCCTGGCGGTCATTCACGAATCCGAACCCGACACCCTCTACTGCTCGCGCATGGGCAGCCCGCTGGTGATTGGCGAGGGCAGCGGAGAACGCTACGTCGCCTCTGATCCGCTGGCGCTGCTGCAGGTCACCGACCGCTTCCGTTATCTGGAAGAAGGCGACTACGCGCGCATCAGCCTGCAGCGCTGCGAGATCTGGAACCGCGAACAACAAGCGGTCGAGCGCGCCGTCAGCCGTTACGAGCACGCTGCCCACAGCCTGGACAAGGGCGAGTACCGCCACTTCATGCTCAAGGAAATATTCGAGCAACCCCAGGCCATCCGCGACACCATCGCCGGCACCCTGGGCGATGATCACGTGCTCACTGCCATCCTCGGCCCCGATGCCGAAACCCGCTTGCACGACATCGCCAATGTACACATCGTCGCCTGCGGCACCAGCTATCATGCTGGTCTGGTCGCGCGCTACTGGATCGAAGCCCAGGCGGGCATCCCCTGCCAGGTGGAGGTGGCCAGCGAGTACCGTTACCGCACCGTGGTGGTGCCGGCCAACACCCTGCTGATCACCATCTCGCAGTCCGGCGAAACCGCCGATACCCTGGCCGCCCTGCGCTACGCCAAGACCCAGGGTTACCTGGCCAGCCTGGCTATCTGCAACGTCGCCGGCAGCTCGCTGGTGCGCGAAGCCGACTGGCGCCTGCTGACCCATGCCGGCCCCGAAATTGGCGTTGCATCCACCAAGGCCTTTACCACCCAATTGGTCGCCCTGCTGTGGCTGGCCACGGCGCTGTCGCAGGCACGCGGCAGGCTGGAGTCGGTCGCCAGCAACGTCAACGCCCTGCGCAGTCTGCCCACCATCATCGAGCAGGTGCTGACCCTTGAGCCGGCCATCACCGAGCTGGCCCAGCGCTTTGCCAACAAGCACCACGCCCTCTTCCTCGGCCGCGGCACGCACTACCCCATCGCCATGGAAGGCGCGCTCAAGCTCAAGGAAATCTCCTACATCCACGCCGAGGCTTACGCCGCCGGCGAGCTCAAGCACGGGCCACTGGCTTTGGTAGATGACGACATGCCCGTAGTCAGCGTGGCGCCCAGCGACAGCTTGCTGGAAAAGCTCAAGTCCAACCTGGAGGAAGTGCGCGCGCGTGGCGGCCAGTTGATCAACTTTGCCTGCGAAACCATCGAACCCACCGCAGACAGCAGCATCGAGACCATTCGTCTGCCGTGGGTGGAAGATTGCATTTCACCCATCGTCTACACCCTGCCGCTGCAGCTGCTGAGCTACCATGTAGCCCTGGTCAAAGGCACAGACGTAGATAAGCCGCGCAACCTGGCCAAGTCGGTCACTGTGGAGTAAGGGTTAGCGCCGCTGACCCGCGTCAGCGGCTCGCACCATGGCCAGCAGCAACGCCAGTTGAATCAGGCCTAAGTGCAGGCACACACAGCAGACAACGAAACACCTCATGGCAACAGGACTCATGACAACAGACAGAAGCATTCTGGTCACCGGCGGCGCCGGCTATATCGGCTCCCACACCTGTATCAAACTGCTGGAGGCCGGTTACCAGGTGATAGTGCTGGACAACTTCAGCAACAGCTCACCCGAAGCGCTTCGCCGCGTGGAGAGCATCGCTGGGCGCCCTGCCACACTGATGCAGGGCGACGTCAACGATGCCGCCCTGCTGGCCCGTCTGTTCGCCGAGCATCGCATTGACGCGGTCATTCACTTCGCCGGTCTCAAGGCCGTGGGCGAATCGGTGGCTCAGCCGCTGCGCTACTACCACAACAATGTCACCGGCACCCTGGCGCTGTGTCAGGCCATGCAACAGGCTGGCGTGAGCAATCTGGTGTTCAGCTCATCCGCCACGGTGTACGGCGATCCGGCGTCGCTGCCGATACGTGAAGACTTCGCCACCAGCGCCACCAACCCCTACGGCCGCTCCAAGCTGATCATCGAAGAAATACTGCGCGACCTGCACCAGAGCGCACCGCAGTGGAATATCGCCCTGTTGCGCTACTTCAACCCCGTAGGCGCACATCCCAGCGGCCTGATCGGCGAAGACCCTGCCGGCATACCCAACAACCTGCTGCCCTACATCGCGCAGGTCGCGGTAGGCCGGCGCGAACACCTGAGCGTGTTTGGCGGCGACTATCCCACCAAGGACGGCACCGGCGTGCGCGACTACATCCACGTGCAGGATCTGGCTGCGGGCCACGTCAAGGCACTGGAGTGGCTCGAGCGGGAGGATGGCATCAAAGCCTTTAATCTGGGTACCGGCGTTGGCTATTCCGTGCTGGACATGCTCAAAGCCTTTGAACAGGCCTGCGGCAAGCCCCTGCCTTATCAGGTGGTAGAGCGCCGCCCAGGCGATGTGGCCAGTTGCTACGCAGATCCCTCGCTGGCCCGCGAGGAGTTGGGCTGGACTGCCGAGTTGGGGCTGGAAAGCATGTGTGCCGATGCCTGGCGCTGGCAGCGCGAGAATCCCCAGGGATACCAGTAAAAACTGCACCTTGAGCACAGCACCCAGAGCTTCTCTGCAAGTGCCCTAGCACCTCGGCATCGTCTTCAGCGCCGAGTTCCATCCCGGCCTGCGCGCAGCCGTCAGCCCCAAGCTCGACCGACACGAAAAGCGGCTGCTTCGCAGCAGGCCGAGATGGAACTCGGCCATCCCAGGCAAGCCCAAACCCACTAACCCAACCAACAAAGCCAACCAGCAACCTGCAAGCCATCTGCCCACACCGCGGTTCCCCCTGGGACGGCCGGTTTCCATCCCGGCCAACACGCTGCCAGCCAACCCCCCGGGTCGAGATGCAACTCCGCCATCCCAGGCAAGCCAAAACCCGCTAACCCAACCAACAAAGCCAACCAGCAACTGCAAGCCATCTGCCCACACCGCGGTTCTCCCTGGGACGGCCGTATATGGTCTCCTCCCTCATTGCAAGGCCTCCAGCTTTTGATAACAAGAGCAGGTTGTCTGTCG
>NZ_JBALWW010000024.1:0-52663 GCF_036961105.1 Halopseudomonas sp.
CGGATATACGACAGACAACCTGCTCTTGTTATCAAAAACTGGAGGCCTTGCAATGAGGGAGGAGACCATATACGACCCTACCAGGGGGAAAGCAAAACCTGGGGGGCTGGAATGATTAGGTTCCATCCCGGCCTGCGGTGGTGCGGCTTTCAGCGGAAGCGCAAGCTTATGCGTACCTCTTGCAGATTATTTGCAGGCCGCTCGCCAGGCCCGCAGGAAGTCCTGCGCGCGGCCACCCTTATGGGGGTAGGAGCGCTCCCATATTCGCGCTAGGCTTGGCAGGTCGCTGCTGACCGAGATGGGCAACTGCTGACGGTCGTAGATCAGCCAGGCGATGGCGGTGGCGTATGCCAGGTTGTAGCCGAGCTCGGCATGCGGGTTTTGTAGGAAACAATGCTGGCTGGCCAGGCCGCGCACCTTGCTGGCCAGTTCGGGTTGCTGGGCCAGATGATGATCCCATATCTCGGTGTGTTGCTGTGGTGTGATCGCGTAGGGGCCGATGGCCTGTTCGCTGCGTTGCAGCGCCGACAAACGGGCGATCGTAATCAGGGTGCCGAGCAGCAACTGTTCCATGGCAGCGCACGTCACCCCAAGATAGGTCAGGGTAGGGCGCAGAATGTTCTCGAGCAGGTTGTCTGCGGCGCTAAGGGCCAGCAGGTTGAGAGGGAACAGATCCTGGGGATTACTGGTGGTTGAGGTTACGCGCGGCTGGGCAATCACGACTACTTCCTGTTGGTTATCTGCCTAAGCTAAAGCGTAGTTGCAAATTAGTAGCGTAACGCTCTGTTTTTAAATTATTTTAACTCTTCAGTTCGGCCAGATATAACTGCTTGCTATTAAAGCGGCATCATTACAATAAAACGGATGAATTCCCATGAGCGATGCCTCTCTTTCCGCCGCCGCATTGATTGACGAGCCAGCACTGTTGGCGCAAGAGCGGGGCTTTGCCAGGCTGCGTTTCAGTGATCAACTGGAGCCGGGTTTTCAGCTGTACCTGCATGCCAAGATGTGCGCTCGCGTAAAAATAGTGGCAACCTCTTCGATTGCCTTCATGCTGTTTTTCATGCTGCTGGATTATCTTTACCTCCCGCATTGGGTAAGCAGTTACACCCTGAGCGTACGCAGCGCTGGGTTGATCGTAATCGTGCTGGCGATCTGGTACGCCAATCGGGAAGGCCGCGTGGCTCCGCATCGGGCTTTTGCAGTCGCGACAGTGGGGTATTTTTGCTCTGGTTTGATGGTGGCGATGGTGATCATAGTGGCGCGACTCGCGGAGGTGCCCATCCGGGTTACCCACGACGGGCTTTATCTGGTGCTACTCTCAGGCATGTTTCTGCTGGCCTTGCCGATGCGCCAGGCTACCATCGGCTCCTGTGCGATAGTGGTGGTGTATCTTCTGGCGGAGTGCTGCATAGGCTCGAGCCGTTCGACTGTGGTCTCCAACAGCATCTTTCTGATCAACTTTACGCTGATGGGCGCGTTCGGTGCCTATCTGTACGAGTACATGCAGCGCCGCGCCTATCTCAATGAACAGTTACTGGAAGCCGCGCGTACTCGAGCCGAGCGCGAGAGCCAGAGCAAGACTCGCTTTCTGGCGACGGCCAGCCACGACTTGCGCCAGCCACTGCATGCCATGTCACTATTTATACAGCACCTCTATGAGCAGGTGGATAACCCTGAGACCAGCAAGACAGTGGCGCGACTGGCGGATTCCACTCAGTTGCTGCAGGTGATGCTCAACTCGTTGCTGGACATTTCGCGGTTGTCGGTAGGCATGGTGCGGGCACAAATTCGTTCATTCAATCTGCAGCCGTGGTTGCAGCAGCTGCTGGATAGCCTGGAACCCTTTGCGGCACGTCGCAACATCGTGCTGCGCCTGCGCTGCAACAAGGCCTATGCGGTATACAGTGACCCGCTGCTGCTGGAGCGCCTGATCCGCAACTATCTCAATAACGCTCTGATTCATGCCGAGGCGCGCACTGTCAGTATCGAGGTCACGCGGGTGGATCAACGTTTGCGGATCAGCGTGGTCGATGATGGCTGTGGCCTAGCCGAAGCGGACCAGGAGCGTATTTATGAAGAGTTTACCCAGTTGCGCAACCCGGCCCGCAGCCTGGACAAAGGGGTTGGGCTGGGCCTGAGCATCTGCCGTCAGATAGTTCACCTGCTGGAGTACCCCTCAGGTCTTGAATCGCGCGTGGGTGAAGGTTCCCGTTTCTGGTTCGACGCGCCATTGGGCGAATGGCAGGCGCAGACCGAGACGCCACAGCAGCGGCAGGCACCGGAGCTCAGTGGCCGGGTGGCGCTGATCGAAAACGACCGGGTAAGTCGCGAAGCCATGCAGGCACTGCTGTCGGCCTGGGGCTGCATTGTGTGGGCCTTTGAAGGGGCTGATGAAGCATTGGCTGGCCTCAGGGGAATCGAGGTGGACGTGCTCCTTACCGATTATCGGCTGGAGGGCGATATCGATGGCTTGATGCTGGTGCGCGCCTTGCGTGATCAGGCTGTGTTTGCTGGCCCGGCTGCGCTGGTCACTGCCGATACCGCGGACGAAGTGATAGAAGCCGCTCGGTTGGCAGACGTTGAGCTGCTGTACAAGCCGGTGTTGCCTGCGCGTTTGCGCCGGGTGGTACACAATCTGCTGGCGGTGCGCTGCTGAGCGGCGAAAGGTACGGCCAGGCGACGAGCATTGAGCCAACTTTCGGCCGCTGATACGGGGAGGTGTGGGCATCCGTGCCCGGGGAAACTTTGGCTTTAGAAACTGACCAGCCCCAGTTTGCGAGCGTTGCTCACGCACTCGGTGCGGTTGTGGCAGTCCAGTGAAGAAAAAAGGGCCTTCAGGTGGGTTTTGACGGTGTCTTCGGAGAGCGACAGGCGTTGACAGATCACCTTGTTGGGCAGGCCTTCTGCGAGCAGATCGAGAATCTCCAGTTGCCTCGGTGTTATACCTACATCCCGCGCACTACTCTGGCGGTCAAGGGGATGGTTCTCATCGCCAATAACCACTTGCACGCCGTAGAGCAGCTGCGTCACTGCCTCCAGCAGGGTGCGTCCGTCTGCGGTCTTGCTGATAAAGCCGGCAGCACCGAGCTGCAGGGCTGCGTCCAGGTCGCTGGGACTATTGCTCGCGGTGAGCACGGCGATGGGTACCAGGGGATCGCCAGCGCGCAGTTTCTGCAGCAGCGCGAGGCCGCTGCTGTCGGGTAACTGCAGATCCAGCAGAATGAGATCGTAGGTGTTGTGCTGAACCTGCTCCATGGCCTGCGCGGCGTTATGCGCATGATCAAGCTGCACGCCCTCGCAAAGGCTGCCCAGAGTCAGGCTAAGCCCGTCCAGATAGATCTGATGATCGTCGATCAATAACAGGCGGGTGTCCGGCGGTAGGTTACTGCTCATTGTTGTCATCCTCGGCGGCTGCCTTCGCTCCAGAGGGGCGGGCAGACTTGTTATTGTTCACCGCGATGATAATAAGCAAGGCATGGCAGCAGGTCCAGCGGCAGGTTTTCGCGCTGTGCGCTATTGCTCGTCGCTGCGCTTGCCGGACAGACCTTGACGCAACTCGCGCAGTTCCTCACGCAGCTGGCGGACCTCATTCAATAGGAGTGCCTGTTCGCTGGGTGGCGCCGGTGGCGCCTGCTCGGCGGTGCGTTCACGCTGGGTCTGAATGGCGTCAACGATGACCGCGATGAACAGGTTCAGCATCATGAAGGTGGCGATCAGGATGAAGGGCACAAAGTACAGCCAGGCATAGGGAAACTGCTGCATGATCGGGCGTACGATACCCATCGACCAGCTTTCCAGCGTCATCACCTGAAACAGCGTGTACAGACTGGCGCCGAGGGTGCCGAACCACTCTGGAAAGTGTTCGCCAAACAATTGAGTGGCGATCACGGCGGCGACATAAAAGATGAGACCGAGCAGGGCAACAATGCTACCCATGCCTGGCAAGGATGAGAGCAGCGACTGCACCACCATTTTCATGCTGGGTACGATGGAAATCAGCCGCAACACGCGCAACACCCGCAGCGCACGCAGAACCGCCAGGGGACCGCTGGCAGGCACCAGGGCAATGGCAATCACCAGGGTATCAAACAGGCCCCATGGATCACGCAGCAGGCGCCAGCCATGGGCGGCGAAGCGCAGTGCTATCTCGACCACGAAGCAGGCCAGAATCAACTGGTCGAGCGCCTTGAGCCAGGGGCCCCACAGCCGCATGGCCGTGCTGGAGGTTTCCAATCCAAGGATCACTGCGTTGATCAAAATCAGTGCAGTGATCAGATATTGCACGGCGGAGCGGTCCAGCCAGTCAGCCAGGCGCTGACGCCAAGGGCGAGCCAGATTCAAGGTGTCGGTCATGGGAGGTCGTCGGTGTGTCGGTCTGAAGCGCCCGCACGGCGCGGGCACGGCGTAATAGAAGTTACTCGTTCTCGGCAAAGGCGCAGAGGGTGAAGGTCGGTATGCCGGCATCCTGCATGCAGCGCGAGCCACCAAGATCCGGCAAATCAATGATGGCAGCCGCCTCGTACACACTGGCGCCGCACTGACGCACCAGCCGCGCCGCCGCCAGGAAGGTGCCGCCAGTGGCAATCAGGTCATCGAGCAGCAACACCTGCTCGCCACCGCTCAGGGCATCGCGATGCATTTCCAGCGTGGTCTCGCTGTATTCGGTGGCGTAACTTTCGCGCAGAGTATCGGCGGGCAGCTTGCCGGCCTTGCGGAAAAGCACCAGGGGTTTGTTCAACTCGTAGGCCAGCACTGCGCCGAGCAAAAAGCCGCGGGCATCAATGGCACCAATGTGGGTCACTGGCGACTCCACGTAACGTTGAATCAGGCTGTCGGCTACCATTCGCATGGCACGCGGCGAATGGTAAAGGGGGGTGATGTCGCGAAAAGTCACGCCGGGTTTGGGGAAGTCCGCCACCGGGCGAATCAGCGACTTGATGGTGTATTCGTCAAAAATCATTGCAAGTTCCTGCAGATCAGTCGAGTTGGCCGCCCGCCAGCGCGCAGAGCTCGGCGTGGTCGAGAATATCAATTTGCTTGCCTTCGGCAGCAATCAGCCCCTGCTGCTGAAAACGGGTAAACACGCGCGATACGGTTTCCACTGCCAGCCCCAGGTAGTTGCCGATGTCGTTACGTGACATGGCCAGGCGGAAGGAGTTGGCTGAATAGCCGCGTGAGCGAAAGCGTGCCGAGAGGTTGATCAGTAGCGTGGCGATACGCTCATCAGCGGTCTTTTTCGACAGCAGCAACATCATTTGCTGGTCATCACGTATCTCGCGGCTCATCAGACGCATCACCTGCCGGCGCAGGCCGGGCATGGTGGCGGTGAGATCGTCCAGTCGCTCATAGGGGATCTCGCAGACCGAGGTGGTTTCCAACGCCTTGGCAGACAGCGGCTGGCGCTCGCCGTCCATGCCGGACAGGCCGATCAGCTCACCGGCCAGATGAAAGCCGGTGATCTGCTCTATGCCGGCATCGTTGACGCTGAAGGTCTTCACAGTGCCGGAGCGCAGGGCATAAACCGAACTGAATACATCGCCCTGACGGAACAGCAGCTCGTTCTTGCGCAGCGGCTTGCCGCGCTTGACGATGTCGTCCAGCGTATCCATTTCATTGTCGTGCAATGCCAACGGCAGACACATGGTCGCCAGACTGCAGTCCTTGCAGTGAGCTTCGGGCAGAGCGCGCAATTTAAGGGCGTCAGGCATGGAAATAATCTCGTCGGTCGTCGGGGATGATCCTGGTGCAAGCGTACAACAAGCGCACGCGAGTTACACCGCCGACTGTGCGCAAAATGTTGCCATTAGTGCTGGTGGCCCTGATCGCCTGTCGGCGGATGGCTGGTGGGAGGGGCCAGCGTGTTCATCAGCCAGTGCTGGTGGGGGCCGGGCAGCGTCCAGAGGCCAAAGGCGATGATCAGACTGGCCGCGCCAATGCGCAGGCTGCGCCTGCGCAGCAAAGCCGTCAGCCGCTCCGCGGCTGCACCGGTCGCCAGCAGGGTGGGCAGCGTACCTATGCCAAATGCCAACATCAGCAGTGCAGAGGTGGCGCCGTTGCCGTGGCTGCTGGCCCAGACCAGGGAGCTGTAGACCAGACCGCAGGGTAACCAGCCCCAGAGGGCGCCGAGCAGCAAGGCCTGTGCGGGGCGTTCCACCGGCAGCAGTCTGCGGGCGCGCGGTTCGATGTGGCGCCAGAGCCCACGACCTAGAGTTTCTATACGGGTCAGGCCAGACCACCAGTTGGCCAGGTACAGGCCCATGCAGATCATCAGCAGACCCGCCAGGGTGCGCAACACCGGCCCCAGCCCCATTCCCTCCAGCGCCCAGCCGAAGCTGCCGAGCAGCGCGCCGGCCAGCGTGTAGCTGATAATGCGCCCGAGGTTGTAACTGAGCAGAATGCGCCACAGGGGCCAGCCCTTGCGCTGCGCGGCTGGGATTGCCAGCGTTAGCGCGCCCATAAGGCCTCCACACATGCCGATGCAGTGGCCGCCACCCAGCAAGCCCAGCGCCAGGGCAGTCAGAACCAGCGGGAGTAGATCCGCGCTCATGTCGGCCGGTCGTCGTCTGCGGGTGGCGGCTTCTGGTCACGGCCTGTTGCCGGCCTGGTCTCGTCTTCACGACGCTGCGCGGCCAGGTGGGCAGGATCATCTTCGTCGAACAGGATGCTGTGCGCGGGGCTGTCGAGGTCGTCGTACTGGCCGTTGTTCACCGCCCAGTTGAACACCCAGATGGCAATAACGACCAGCAGTATGGCGATGGGCACCAGAATGTAGAGTACTGTCATGCGCGGGCCTCCCGGGGAGTCTGTACCTTGGCCTGTGTCGGTTGCAGTTTGACGCGGGTCAGCCGCAGGGCGTTGAGCACCACCAGCAGGGAACTGGCGGACATCCCCAGCGCGGCCCATGCCGGCGTGACCATGCCAAGCGCTGCAAGCGGCAGTATGGCCAGATTATACAGACTCGCCCAACTGAGATTTTCGATCATGATGGCGCGGGTGCGACGGGCTACCTGCATGCTATCGACCAGGGTCAGTAGTCGGCTGTTGAGCAGCACCGCATCAGCGTTGGTCTTGGCCAAATCGGAAGCGTTGCCCATGGCGATGGAAATGTCGGCACTGGCCAGGACAGGAACGTCATTCACACCGTCGCCCAGCATCAGGACTTTCTCGCCGCGCGCCTGGCGCGCCTGCACGTAGGCAAGCTTGGCGTCCGGGTCAGCGTTGCCTATGGCCTCGCTGATGTTCAGTTGGGCGGCCATGCGCTGCACCACCGGCAGTTGGTCGCCCGAAAGCAGCACGACCTGAAGCCGCCGGACCTGCAGCGCCGCCACCATTGCTGCGGCGTCTGGGCGCAGGCGATCATTCAGGGCAAACCAGGCGATCGGGCCGCAAGCATTGCCCAGCAGGAGCCATTGTCCCGGCTCCTGCGGATAGGGAGGTGCCGGGTAGTTGCCGAGCGCACTGACATAGTCGGGTTTGCCAATGCGCAGCGGTTGGGCGTCACATTCGCCCTGCAGGCCTTGGCCGGGTACATTTTCCACCGCGCTGGCACTGTGCAGGCTGCGGCCGAAGGCGCGGGCGATGGGATGCTCCGAGCAGCTTTCCAGCATGCGTGCCCAGGCCAGTGCCTGCTCGGCGTCGTAGCCGGGGAAGGGCTGAACCTGCTCCAGGGTCATACGCCCTTCGGTCAGGGTGCCGGTCTTGTCGAGGATGACCGTGGTAATCTGGTTGATGCCCTCGAGCACATGGCCCCGGGTAATCAGCAAGCCGAGCTTGTGCAGGCTGCCGGTGGCCGTCGTGAGAGCAGTGGGGGTAGCCAGCGACAACGCACAGGGGCAGGTCGCGACCAGCATGGCCAGTACAATCCAAAAGGCGGTATCGAGGTCACGCAGCCACCACCAACTCGCGCCCACCACCACAACCGATAACAGTACAGCCATGAGAAAGTACTGCGCGACCTGATCTGCCAACCGTGCCAGGCGCGGCTTGTCGGACTGCGCGCGCTCCAGCAGCCTGACTATGGCAGACAGCCGGGTGTGCTCGCCCAGCGCGCTGATGCTGATTTGCAGCGGCCCTTCGACATTCATTGTGCCGGCGGTCACGGCGTCGCCCGCGCGCTTGGCTATAGGCAGGTACTCGCCGGACAGCGCAGACTCATCAACGCTGCTGCTGCCGCTTATTACCAGGCCGTCGGCGGGAATGCTTTCGCCGGGCTTGATTTCCAGAATATCGCCGGCAGCAAGCTCACTGAGCATTACCCGGTGGCTGCTGCCATCGGCCTGCACGCGCACCGCGCTAGGTGGGAGCAGATTGACCAGGCGGGCGGTGCTCTCGACCGTACGCTGACGAGCGCGGCGTTCCAGATAGCGGCCTGCCAGCAGAAAGAAGGCAAACATGGTGACCGAGTCGAAATAGACCTCGCCACGGCCGATCACGGTGGCCCAGATGCCGGCCAGATAAGCGCCGCCAATGGCTAGCGAGACCGACACATCCATGCTCAGGCGGTGGTTCTTCAGGTCGCGCCAGGCACCCTGGAAGAAGGGCGCACAGCTGTAGAATACGACGGGGGTGGTCATCAGCAGGCTGGCCCAGCGCAGCAGGTGCGCCATGCTCTCGGTCAGGTCCTGATCGAACTCTTCATACAGGGCCATGGTGGCCATCATCACCTGCATGAACATCAGGCCCGCCAGCCCCAGGCGGCGCAGATAGCGGCGGTTCTCGGCGGCAATCTGCTCGGCAGCCTGGTCAGGCTCATAGGGGTGTGCGGTGTAGCCAATGCGCCGCAGCCCGGCGATCACGGTCGAGAGCTTGGTGGTGTCTGCTTGCCAGTTCAGCGTCAGGCGCTGGTTGCCCATGTTGAGGCTGGCCTCAAGCACGCCCGGTTGGGCGCGCAAATGTCGTTCGATCAGCCAGCAGCAGGCTGCGCAGTTGATGCCCTCGATCAGCAATTGAATCTGCTGTCCCTGAGCACCGCCCCTGGCCGAGGTGTAACGTTGCTGCACGTCCTCGCGATCGTACAGTTCGAGCTCGTCCTGCAGCACGCGCGGCATCGCCTCGGGATTGGCGGACCGCTCGGTACGGTGCTGATAGTAGGAATCCAGCCCTGCGCTGCAGATGGCTTCGGCGACCGCCAGACACCCCGGACAGCAGAGCGGCTGCTGCTGCCCCAGTATCTGCGCGCTCCAGGGCGCTCCGGCGGGTACCGGCTCGCCGCAATGAAAACAGGGAGTGGGTTGCGCCATCGGTCAGTGGGCGGTTATCTGATAGCGCTGTCCGGGCTGCAGCTGTACCTCTCCGGTCAACCGCCAGCCCTGATCGCCCGGTTTGTCGGGGTCGCTCAGCTCAATGTAGCGGCGCCCCTCGATTTGCTGCTGCAATTGGCCGGTGTAGCTGTTGCCCCGAATCTGACGCAGCGTCACTGCGCGGTCGCGGGAAGCATGGGCGGGGGAGATCAGATCCAGCGTCAGGCTGCGCGGCAGCGCGGCGAAATCGCCCTGCAATTCCAGGCTGATATCGCCAGTCACCTCGTCAATGGCAAAATCGGCTGCCACCTTCAAATCGCGCGCCATGTGGTCGCGCCCCAGATAGAGGTTGATGGCCTTGCCTTCGCTGTAATAGTTGTCGCGCACCAGGCTGTCGGGGTTGAGCGTAGCAATGAACAGCAACCCGAGGCCGATAAAGACCGCAAAGGCGAGAATGGCGATGATGAACCAGGCCCAGAACTGCTTGTACCAGGGGGCGCTGTCTTGATCTTGCTGCATGCTTGTTCCTGTTGTCATGGTAGTGGCCTTGAACCTGGCGCCCCTAGCGTATCCGGGGCGCCATGAAACGGCTCTCTGCCGTGGCGGTGACGCTGTCATCGTCAGCCGCGATTACCGTAAAGGTGATAGGTACATTGGTCTCGCCGTCCATCTGCGCCGGGTCTATCTGCACATTCAGTGGCAGTTGCAGTTTGCTGCTCGGCCCCACTACCAGACGGCTATCGGGCAGATGCATGCTGAGGCCGTCACGACCGTTCATGCTCAGTTCATAGCTGCGCTCGGTAGTTCCCTTGTTGAAAATTTTGACAATGTACACGTTCTCGATCTGGCCGCCGCTGGTTTCTCGATACAGAACATTTCGATCGCGCTCTATATCCAGCGATACCTGCGAGATGTTGCTCACGGTAATGATGAACAGGCCAATCATGACCAGCAGCGCGGTGCCGTAGCCAAACAGGCGAGGGCGGAACACCTTGGTTTGCTTACCTTCGAGACTGTGCTCGGTAGTGTAGCGAATCAGCCCCGGAGGGTAATCCATCTTTTCCATTACCTCGTCGCAGGCATCGATGCAGGCCGTACAACTGATGCATTCGATCTGCAGCCCATCGCGAATATCGATGCCGGTGGGGCAGACCTGCACACAGATCTCACAATCGATGCAGTCGCCCTTGCCTACCTCAGCCGGGTCTACGCCTTTCTTGCGCGATCCGCGAGGCTCACCACGCTCGGCGTCGTAGGAGACGATCAGGGTATCGGCATCGAACATTACGCTCTGGAAGCGCGCGTAAGGGCACATGTGGATGCACACCTGCTCGCGTAGCCAGCCCGCATTGATGTAGGTGGCAGCGGTAAAGAAAAATACCCAGAACAGCGACCAGCCGGCCATCTGCCAGGTAAACATGTCCATTATCAAACCGCGGATGGGCGTGAAATAACCCACGAAGGTAAGGGCCGTGACCAGCGATACTGCCAGCCAGATGCTGTGCTTGGCCGCGCGGCGCATGAATTTGTTGAAGCTCATGGGCGCGTGATCGAGTTTGATGCGCGCGTTGCGCTCACCCTCGGTGACGCGTTCGGCCCACATGAAGATCCAGGTCCAGACCGTTTGTGGGCAGGTGTAACCGCACCATACCCGGCCGGCGAACACGGTAATGAAGAACAACCCGAAGGCGCAGATGATCAGCAGGAAGGACAGCAGAAAGAAGTCTTCCGGCTGGAAGGTGGCGCCAAAGATGTGAAATTGACGTGCCGGCAGATCCCAGAGCACCGCCGGGCGGTCGCCCCACTTCAGCCACACCGTGCCAAAGTACAGCAGGAACAGGAACCCGGCGCCGGCCAGGCGCACGTTCTTGAAGAAGCCCTGATAGGAGCGCGTCTGGATCTTCTCGCGCTTGGCGTAAAGATCGTAGGTCTCTACCTTGGGCGTCACGTCTTGCAGGGGGATTTTACTGCTCATATCAGGCTGACCCTCTCAGGCGAAGGGAAGTATGGCGGACTGACCTCACGTAGGGTCAGACTTTGCCTGTGATACTGAAAATAGACCTTATCGCCCAGCCGCACAATGCGACCAGTGGTCGCGCCGGACGGCTGTTGGAAACGAGATGGGGGAACCTAAGTTCCCCCATCTGCTAGTGCTGGCTGACGAACCGGCGCGCGTTACTGTTCCTGCGGCGCGGTACCGTGAGACAGGCTGTAGATGTAGGACGCCAGCATATGGATCTTGTCTTCACCCAGGTGTGCTTGCGAAGGCATGTGACCGTTGCGGCCGTAGCGAACCGTCTGCTGGACCTGCAGGAAGCTCGACCCGTACAGCCACACATCGTCGGTCAGGTTAGGTGCACCCATCTGCTGGTTGCCCTTGCCGTCCGCGCCGTGACAAGCCACGCAGGTGTTCTTGAAGGTCTCTGCACCTGCAGCCAGATCCACATTCTCGGTCTCCAGACCTGACAGGCTGCGCACATAACCAGATACGTTGCGTACGCCGTCTTCGCCGATAACGCTCAACCAGGCCGGCATGGCTGCCTGACGGCCGCCGCGCAGGGTAGTCTTGATGGTTTCCGGCTCGCCGCCATACAGCCAATCATTGTCGGTCAGGTTCGGAAAGCCGAAGGCACCGCGGGCATCGGAGCCGTGGCAGACCGAGCAGTTGGTGGCAAACAGACGCTGACCGATCCGGGTGGCGTCGCGATCCTTGGCCACTTCTTCGACCGGCATCTCGCGGTAGCGCGCAAAGATGGGCGCAAACTGCTCTTCTGCCTTGGCTACCTCGGCGTTGTACTCCTTGACCGAGGTCCATTCCAGGTAGCCAGGCCATTTGCCAAGGCCCGGGTACAGGAACAGATAGAATGCGGCAAACACCATGGTGGAGATGAAGAGCACGAACCACCAGCGCGGCAGGGGGTTATCGTATTCCTCAATGCCGTCGAAGCTATGACCGACGGTCTGATCGGTCTGCTCAGGTCGCTGGCCCTTGCGTGTGGCCAGCAGCAACCACAGGATCAGCCCCAGGCAGGTCAGGGTCAGGACAACAATGTACCCGCTCCAGAAATTAGTCATTACTTGTTACTCCTAGCATCATCTTGCTGCTCTTCCTCGGCTTGGGTGTCGTCTTCGTCGGCAAAGGGCAATTGCGCTGCTTCGTCGAAGTCCTTCTTCTTGTATGAGCTGTAGGCCCATATCACGACACCGATAAAGGCCACCATCGCAAAGATGGTGCCCAGGCCCCGGAGAGTATTGATATCCATGGTTGCTTACCGGTCCGACAGGACAGTGCCGAGGTGCTGCAGGTAGGCGATGATGGCGTCCATTTCGGACACTCCCTCAACCGCTTCCTTGGCGCCGGCGATGTCTTCGTCAGTGTAAGGAACGCCCATTCCACGCAGGACTTCCATCTTCTTGGCGGTGTATTCGCCATCGAGGACATTTTCCTGCAGCCAGGGGAAGGCGGGCATCTTGGATTCCGGTACCACGTCACGCGGATTGATCAGGTGAGCACGGTGCCAGTCGTCGGAGTAACGTTCGCCAACGCGGGCCAGGTCCGGACCGGTACGCTTGGAACCCCACAGGAAGGGATGTTCCCAGACGCTTTCGCCGGCGACCGAGTAATGGCCGTAACGTTCGGTTTCAGCCCGGAAGGGGCGAATCATCTGCGAGTGACAGCCAACACAGCCCTCGCGGATGTACAAATCACGGCCTTCCAGCTCCAGTGCGGTATAGGGGCGCAAGCCTTCTACCGGCTGGGTAGTTTCCGGCTGGAAAAACAGCGGCACGATCTGGACCAGGCCGCCGAAGCTGATGGCCACGACCATCAGAACGACCATCAGGCCCAGGTTCTTTTCTACGGTTTCATGCATTTTCATCTAATTCGTCCCTCAAGCAGTCTGGGCTGCGGCTTCAAGTGCCGCCGGCTTGCTATGACGCACGGTACGCCAGGTGTTGTAAGCCATCAGCAGCATGCCCAGCAGGAAGAAGGCGCCGCCGATCATCCGCACGATATAGCCCGGATGGCTGGCTTCCAGCGCTTCGACGAAGGAATAGGTTGGTGTGCCGTCGACGTTGACTGCGCGCCACATCAAACCCTGGGTGATGCCGTTAACCCACATGGCAACGATGTACAGCACGGTACCGATGGTGGCCAACCAGAAGTGGGCGTTGATCAGCGGGGTGCTGTACATGGCTTCGCGACCAAAGATCTTGGGGATCATGTGGTACAGCGAACCGATGGAGATCATGGCAACCCAGCCCAGAGCACCGGCGTGTACGTGACCAATGGTCCAGTCGGTGTAGTGGGACAGCGCGTTGACGGTCTTGATCGCCATCATCGGGCCTTCAAAAGTGGACATGCCGTAGAACGCCAGAGCCACAACCAGGAAGCGCAGGATCGGGTCGGTGCGCAGTTTGTGCCAGGCGCCGGACAGGGTCATCATGCCGTTGATCATACCGCCCCAGGAGGGAGCCAGCAGAATCAGGGACATGATCATGCCCAGGGACTGAGCCCAGTCAGGCAGAGCGGTGTAGTGCAGGTGGTGCGGGCCGGCCCAGATGTAGATGGAGATCAGCGCCCAGAAGTGCACGATGGACAGGCGGTACGAGTAGATCGGACGCTCGGCCTGCTTGGGAACGAAGTAGTACATCATGCCCAGGAAGCCGGCGGTCAGGAAGAAACCAACCGCGTTGTGACCATACCACCACTGAATCATCGCATCCGTTGCACCGGCATACATGGAGTAGGACTTGGTCAGGCTGACCGGAATCGCCATGCTGTTGACGATGTGCAGGACAGCAACGGTGAGGATGAAGCCACCGAAGAACCAGTTACCCACGTAGATGTGCTTCATCTTGCGCTTCATGATGGTGCCGAAGAACACCAGAGCATAGCTGACCCAGACGACAGCAATCAGGATGTCGATCGGCCATTCCAGCTCAGCGTATTCCTTGCTGGAGGTCAGACCCATCGGCAGGGTAATGGCGGCGAGCACGATGACTGCCTGCCAGCCCCAGAACGTGAAGGCAGCCAGGCCATCAGAGACCAGGCGGGCCTGCGAGGTACGCTGTACCACGTAGTAGGAGGTAGCAAACAGGGCACATCCGCCAAAGGCGAAGATGACCGCGTTAGTGTGCAACGGACGCAGGCGTCCGAAGGTAGTCCACGGCAAGCCAAAATTCAGTTCGGGCCAGACCAGTTGGGACGCAATGAAGACGCCCATGGCCATGCCCACGATACCCCAGACCACCGTCATGACGGCGAACTGGCGTACCACCTTATAGTTATAGGCTGTCGGAGTGGTAGCTGTGCTCATGCGAGATTCCACGGATAGCAGTTGGTTTATGGGTATTAAAGCGCTGGCAAGTATGAGGAAAGCCCGCGCGCATTGCAATGACATAGGTCATTGTTTGATCGAGTGAAAAGGCTTCTGGAACGCCGCTGTGTGCTGTTGTTATGCTGGGCTTTCGCGGCTGTCCGTGTGTCGGATTTCCCTGCGGCGCCAAGGGGGTCGCACGGGCTATCGCGCCGCGCCGCGCTGTTACCCCAGCGGGGCGCGCATGATCGGCCGCTGCGAGATGCAAGCCTGGTTTTACCTCCCTTGAGCGTAGTTGCAGTTTGGCATGCTGTGAAGTTAAAACCCTCGCCTGGCGCGGCTGTGACAAGATGTCGCACTGAATGATTGCGTACTGATTAATTGGGGGAATCAATGTCCAACCGCCTTTTGACCGATGAGCCGGCCGTGCCTGTGGTGGCCAACCTGTTGCTGGCGCATGGGGCGGGTGCGCCCATGGATAGCCCATTCATGAACCTGCTGGCTGAGCAATTGGCGGCGCGCGGCCTGCGTGTGCTGCGGTTCGAGTTCCCCTATATGGCGGCCAGACGGGAAGATGGGCGCAAGCGGCCGCCCAATCCCATGCCGGTTTTGCAGCAGCATCTGCGCGAGCTAAGTGCTGAGGTGTCGGAGCCATTGTTTCTTGCCGGCAAATCCATGGGCGGCCGTGTAGCCAGCATGCTGGCCGGCGAGTTGGCGGTACGTGGCTTCGTCTGCTTTGGCTATCCCTTCCATCCGCCGGGCAGGCCGGAGAAAACGCGTATCGCCCATCTGCAACAGTTGAATTGCCCAGGCTTGGTGGTGCAGGGTAGTCGCGACCCCTTTGGCAAACCGCAAGAGGTGGGTGCTTATCCGTTGGACCCGAGTCTGAAGCTGCACTGGCTTGAGGGCGGGGAGCATGATTACAAGCCGCTGAAGGCGAGCGGTCGCACCCAACCACAGTTGATAGCCGAAGCCGCAGAGGTGGCCGCCGGCTTTTGCCGGCAGCATCTGTTGTAGCGCTTGGGTAGTGGCCGCGTTAAACGCCCAACGCGGCCGGCATGATCGCGGCGGACATGGTGCCCCAACGCCGCCCTTTGACGAACAACGGCACGTAGAGCACGAATACCACCACAGTGGTGCCGGGCAATACGAAGGTGCCCATGTTCAGATAGGTGCACGAACTCATGATGCGCAGGTCGGTGTCGTTGGTAACCGCAAAGCGCTTGTAGTTGCTGCGCGCC
Organism: Halopseudomonas sp.; assembly: GCF_036961105.1. Taxonomy (GTDB): domain Bacteria; phylum Pseudomonadota; class Gammaproteobacteria; order Pseudomonadales; family Pseudomonadaceae; genus Halopseudomonas. Next base: position 15,802 of record NZ_JBALWW010000024.1, read on the forward strand.
GCATCGATTTTCGGATCGCCGGTAGGCGGCTGAGAAGAGGCGCTACGGCTGGTTGGTAGGTAGCCCTTTTCGTTTACGGCGGCTGTGTAGACTACGCCGTCCTTGCCGCCTTTGTCCCACTCATCCAGCAGCGGGCGAACACGCTCAATAAAGGCATTGGCCCAGCTCACATCGTGCTTGGGCGGATTGGTATTGGCAATGGCCGTGTAGTGCTGGTCAAACAGATCAACGCCGGCGTCGGCCAGCTGTTCCAGGCGCGCTTCCAGCTCGCGGCGACGCCCCATCAGCAGCTCGGTGACCGCCTCCAGATGGCCTTCGCCCAGGCGGAAGCCGGCCAGCGAGCGCAATGCCAGATTGGTGTTGTCACGCAAGGAGTCGGCCTGAGTGAAGGTATCCTCCATGCGCTTGCTGATAGTGACGCTCAGCTCGCGGATTTCACCGCCGTGCTGCAGCGTCTCGGCGTTGGTGGCGGTCAGCTCTTCCAGGGCGCTGCTGACCATCAACAGGTCATCATTGGTGCGCTGAAAATCATCCACCAGCGTATCGAACTGGTCAGCGGCAGTACTGACCGCGGTGCCGGTCGATTCAGTCTGCTCAAGCATGCCCTGGGTTTGCTGTTCGGCGCCCGTCATGGCTTGGGTCATCTGCTCCATCAGTTGGCTGATCTGCTCGGCGGCATTGCCCACCTTGAAGGACAGGTTGCGTACCTCATCGGCTACCACGGCAAAACCGCGACCTTGTTCGCCCGCCCGGGCCGCTTCAATGGCAGCGTTGAGCGCCAACATGTTGGTTTGGGCTGAGAAGTCCTGCACCGTTTTGAGAATTTCACGCACTTTGCCAGAAGTGGCATCCAACGCGTTGATATTGTTCTGAAAACCCGCCATTGCGCCGTTGATCAGCTGCATTTTTTCACGGGCATCGTCCAGCTGGACCTTGGAGCGTCTGGCCATGTCCAGATTGCGGGTATTGACCTCGGTCACGGCAGTCGCGCGGGAAGAAATATCCTGCAGCGCAGTCGTGGTCTGCTCGCTGGCATGGAAAATTAGCTCGGACAGCTGTTGCTGTTGGCCGGCATCGCGCGCGGCATGTTCAGACAGCAAGCGGCTGTTGGCGGAGGCCAGAGCGGTACCCAGACTGTTTTGTTGCAGTTCCAGCATGATGCCGCGCAGGCGCCGATTTAGCTCGAGGAACTGGCGGGAAGTCTCATCCTTGGCTGCCTGGCTATCAGTGCGCAAATCGATCTGCTGGCTGTTGGTACGGGTCACCAGGCTGACAAAACTGCCGCTGGCCTTGCTGTCTGCCGGCAAAGCAAACCAGGTCAATAACAGGGTGGGAACCACCATGACAACAGCGGCCCAGAAGAGCATCCCCTGGCTGACCGATATCAGCGCTATGAAAAAGAAGAGCTCACAGGCCAGCAGGGCCAGCAAACGCAAAGCGGCAGAGGGCGCGGAGACCGTTTTGGTTTCCTCGGCTGAGTGGGCACGCGGGGTTGTAGCTGACGATTGTTTGGGCATGGGTGGCTCGCTGCGTGGTTATTTTTATGAGGCAGTCCGATATCTGCAGACTGTCACAAAATGAGACTTTAGTCTCTTTATAAACACAGTATCGGCCGTTGAACCGGAAACCGAAATGGCATATTGGCCATTTATGACGCTTTTTTTGTCGTATGTCACCAGCCTGTCATGCCTATGCTGCCCCTCAATGCGTGAGTGAGGGCAGCCATAAGGACAGGCTGGGAAACAATACCAGCAGCAGCGTAGCGAAGAGCAGAATGAGGATGAACGGGGGGGTGCCCCGGATCACGTCAAAGTAGGGGCGTCGGAATACCGCCATGGCAGTAAAGATGTCACAGCCGAAGGGCGGTGTAGCAGAGCCGATAGCGGCCTGCAGGGTAACAATCACGCCTACATGAATCGGGTCCAGGCCAGCGGCCTCAACCGCTGGTTTGAACAGCGGGGTCAGGATGAGAATGACCACTATCGGGTCGACGAACATGCAACCTATAAAGAAGGATACGGCGATCAGACCCAGTACCAGTGTCGGGCTATCGCCAATACTGGCGATCACAGGCTCCAGGATAGCCTGCGGTATGCCGGCGAACGAAATGGTGTAAGTAAAGGCATTGCCGGCCGCCACAAGAATGAACACCACAGCGGTGATAAGCCCGGTCGACAGCGCTACGTCCCAGAGCTCGGTCAGCTTGACGGCGCGCAGTATCACCACTTCGAGAATGATGGCGTAGAGCACAGCGATGGCTGCCGCTTCTGTCGGGCTGAAAATGCCGCCATAAATACCGCCCACCACTACCAGCGGGAAACCCAGTGGCAGCAACGCCTTTTTCATGGCCTTCCAGCGCAACGCCCAGCCAACGCGTTCTTCTGGTTCGATACCCATGCGAATGGAGCCGATCCAGCAATAAATCGAAAACAGCACCAGAATCAGCAGGCCGGGAATGATCCCGGCGATGAACAGGTCGCCGATGGACGAGCCCGACACCACCCCGTAGATGATCATGCCGATGCTGGGCGGGATCAGCAGGGCGATATCGCTGGCGTTGATGATCAGCGCCAGACTGAAAGAGTCGGAATAGCCCTTTTCCAGCAACTTGGGGCGCATGGGCCCCCCCATGGCGACCACGGTAGCCTGGGTTGAACCGGAGACAGCGCCAAACAGGGTGCAGCTGGCAGCAGTTGTAATCGGCAGGCCGCCGCGCAGGTGGCCCACGAAGCTCTGCACCAGATCCAGCAGGCGATTGGCGGTATGGCCGCGAGTCATCAGATCGGCAGCGAATATGAACAGCGGAACCGCAGCCAGCGCCCAAGATTGTACGCCGCTGATCATCTGACCCATCAGCAGGCCTACATTGCCCATATCTATTACCAGAAACAGCAGCATCAGGCTGGCGACGAGCAACGGCACCATCATCGGGAAGCCCAGCAATAGCAGCACTATCATGGTGATAAAGGTCAGGGTCAGCATGCAGGGTCCAATGGCTAGCGGTTAGACAGCGCCGTCGTCAGGCACGGCGTTGTACTCTTCCTTCTCATTGAAGGAACGATAAATGTCGCGGGAGATCAGGTTGCGAATCGCGGTAAGCCAATACTGGATGCCCGCTAAAGCGAAACCTATGGGCGCGGCCAGATAGGGGATCCACAGGGGGATCTGCAAGGCCGAGGTGGTGCGGCCACGACTCTGAATGGCACTCACATAGTCCCAGGCGTACCAGGCGAAGTAGAACATCAGCGCGCCGGTGAGCAGGCTGATGAATACCAGCATGGCTTTGCGTGGCCAGCCGCTGAGCTGGTCGTAGAAGGCCGACATGCAGATATGCCGGGCCCGGCGCACGCCATAGCCGAGGCCGGCGAAGGTCATGATGATCAGGCTTATCTGCGTCAGTTCGACCTGGCCGGTAAGGCCGTTGCCAAACAGCTGACGGCCCAGAACGTGGATAATCAACAGGCCCGCAAGAAATAGCACGCTGAGGCCGAGGATGGTCTTTTCGATATGCTCCGACGTGCGATCCAGTGCGCTCAGCATGGTGCCGAGCAATGCCTTTGCGGAGTGGCTGGCCGACGTATCGCCAGGCTCTGGCATTGAGCTGTCCTCTTCTTGGCCTGTTGGGTCAGGCTCTGACCAGATCGGTAGAGAAGTTGATCCGGCTGGAGTTTGTGTACATGAATCGACGGCCTGGTCAGCTTGTGATTTGGTCGTCTATCTGTGATCTGTTTTTAAACTACCCTATCCAAAACGGTTTTGCACGGCATGGACATATGCTGAGCCTATGTTATGGTTATTTGGCTAACCAGAACAATTTATAAGGAGTGTTCCATGAATTGGCGTAATGGATGTATTGGTGCGGCGGCAGTTCTGCTGGCGGCTTGTGGTTCGGACGAAGAGCCCACGGCAAATACCACAGCACCCGAGGCGGAGGTGGAAGAGACCACGCCCGCTGCGGCTGAACCGGAAACCTGGGGTTTTGCCCTGGAAGAAATCGAAGGTAGCGTCCAGTACGAATACGGTGCCAAGTTTGCCGAGCTGATAAACGAAAAAACCGATGGTCAGGTTGAGGTGAAGCTCTACCCCTACGGCCAACTGGGCGGCCTGACTGATATTTACGATCAGGTGCAATCCGGTGCAGTGCAGTTTGCCTTCGGTTCCGGCTTTCTGGGCGGTACCGTGCCCGAGTCGCAGCTGTTCAGCCTGAACTTCGTGCTGACCGACAACGAAAAGACCAACGCCGAGATTCTCAACGCACCGGAATTTCGCCAGAACGAAGATCTGGTAGCCTCATTCCGCGAGCGTGACTTGCAACCCTTGGCAATTGTGCCCGAGGGCTGGCAGGTCTGGAGTGCCAACAAGGCAATCCGCACCCCTGACGATTTCAGCGGCCTGGCCATTCGCACCATGGACAACCGTCTGCTGCGCGAAACCTATAGTGCTTACGGCGCCGATCCCACCACCATGGAATATGGCGAGCTGTTCAGCGGTATGCAGCTGGGCCAGCTGGACGGCAACATCCAGCCGGTTTTCGCCCACCAGGAAATGGACTTTTACAAGGTGCAGGATTACCTGATTTTCGCCAATCAGGCGCAGTTCATTGCAACCTTCATGGCCAACAGCGGCTGGTATGACAGCCTCAGTCAGGACCGCAAGCATGTGATTGAAGAAGCAGTGACCGAGCTGGTGCCCTACATTCACGACGTGCAGACGCGCCTGAATACCGAACGTCTGGACATCATCACCGAAAACAGCGATATCGAGCTGATCTACCTTACTCCCGAAGAGCGTGACGCTTTCCGCGAGCGCAGCTTGCCGGTACGTGATGTGTTTTCCGAAATGGTCGGTGAGCGTGGTACGCGGTTGATGAACACCTTGATCGAGCAGGTTGAGAACGCTGATGTTCCCGACGCGGCCCCCGAGCAGTCAGATACCGAGACTGCCACCGAGCAACCCGAAGCCGAAGCTGAAGAGTCAGCGATGGATGAGGCTGCTTGAGGCGCCTTGACGCTATAGCTGTGTAACACCTGGCCGTTTAACCGGGGCCGGGTCAGAAAAACCCGGATTGGCGTGAGCTGATCCGGGTTTTTTGTGGTCGCAGTTTATAGGTCCGTGGCCGCTGGCGTGACGGCGCATGGCAGTTGGTCCATCAGCCGCCACTCCAGCGAGCCGCGTTACTCACTATCGACGGAGAACACCATGAGCAAGACAGTCAACACCATTGACCCGAGCACAGGTGAGAAAATCGCCGAATATCAGATATTGAGCGAAGAGCAGGCCAGTCAAGTTGTGGAGCGCGCCGATGCGGCCTTCAGGAGCTGGCGTCTGGAAAGCCTGCAAAACCGCGCCAAAGTGCTCAACAAGATGGCTGATCTGATTGATGCCAACCGCGACGAACTGGCACAGTTGATGACCCGCGAGATGGGCAAGCCGGTGGAACAGGGACATCAGGAATGCCAATTATGCGCCGCCATTTGCCGATACTCTGCGGAGCATGGTCCGGAGCAGCTGAAAGACGAAAGCCGGCCGCTGAAGGGCGGGCGCGCATTGATTACCTATCAACCCATTGGCGTCATTCTGGGTATTCAGCCGTGGAATTTCCCGCTGTATCAGGTCATACGTTACAGCGCGTGCAATATCATGGCGGGCAATACCACCGTCCTTAAGCATGCCAGCAACGTGTTTGGCATGAGTCAGAAGATTGAGCAGCTCTATCTGGAAGCGGGGCTGCCGGAGGGCGTTTTTCAGGCGCTGCTGCTCGATGGCGCAGGAGCCAGCAAGCTGGTAGAACACCCCAAGGTACGCGGTGTGACCTTTACCGGTAGCGATAGTACCGGCAAGAAGATTGCCGAGGCGGCTGGCAAGGTGGTGAAGAAAACCGTGCTGGAACTGGGTAGCAACGATGCTTATGTAGTGCTATCGGATGCCGATGTCGCCATGGCGGTAAAAACCTGCGTTCAGGGCCGCATCATCAACAATGGTGAAACCTGTGTCTCGGCCAAACGTTTTGTGGTGGCGGCGCAGGTGTATGACGAGTTCCGCGACCAGTTTGTCTCGCAGATGGCGGCGATTAAAACCGGTGACCCTACGCAGAAAGGTACGCAGCTTGGCCCCATTGCGCGCAAGGATCTGCGCGATACCCTGCATGAGCAGGTTGAGGAGTCGGTGCGCCAGGGCGCCAAGGTCAGCGTGGGCGGGCAGATACCCGAAGGCGCTGGCTTCTTTTATCCGGCTACGGTACTGGAAAACGTCAAACCCGGCATGCCGGCCTACGATGGCGAGCTGTTCGGTCCGGTCGCTTCGCTGATCAAGGCCGCCGATGACGAAGACGCCATGCGTATTGCCAACGATTCCCGCTATGGTCTGGGCGGCGGCATTTTTTCGCGCAACGAAGATCGCGCTGTAGAGCTGGCCCGCCTGCATTTTGATACTGGCATGGTCAATATCAACGGCTACAATCTGGCGCAACCGCATCTGCCCTTCGGCGGCGTCAAGGACAGTGGCTATGGCCGTGAGCACGGCGGCTTTGGCATCCGCGAGTTTGTGAACGTCAAGGCGGTGATGATCACCGAGCAATAGTGGCTTGCCGCTCTGCTGTCGACTGGCGCAGGGCGGCTCCCATCACGCTTGACTGCACCGCAGACTGCGAGTGTGCCTGGTTTTGCCTCATCATTCTTAGCACCCGCGCTCTTTCATCAATGCGGGTGAGCCAGTAGCATAGCGCCCATTCCCCAGTAGACCGGACAATCCCCATGAGCCAAGTTGAGCGCGCTGCGGTAGAGCAGGCCATTGCCCAGTACCAGGACCCGTATCTGAAGACCGACCTCATCAGCAGCGGCTGCCTGCGGCAGCTGGATATTGATGGTGACGTGGTGCGTGCCGAGTTGGTATTGGGCTATGCCGCCAATACCATAGTGGGTGGCATAGCGCAGATGATCCAGACCGCAGTCGAAAACCTCGACGACGTCAGCGTTGCACATATAAAGGTGCGGTGTGAGGTGGTCGCTGGTGAACTGCAGGGCAAGGTGCCGGCGCTGGCCAACGTCAAGAATGTTATCGCTGTCGCGTCAGGCAAGGGCGGTGTAGGCAAATCCACCACAGCCGCCAATCTGGCTTTGGCCCTCGCGCGCGAAGGCGCCAAGGTGGGCGTGTTGGACGCCGATATCTATGGTCCCAGCATGGGGCTGATGCTCGGCCTCCCCGAAGGCACCCGCCCGCAGGTGCATGAAAACAAGTGGTTTATCCCGCCTACTGCGCACGGTCTGCAAGTGATGTCGATGGCCTTTCTGGTCGATGAAAACACTCCAGTCGTCTGGCGCGGGCCCATGGTGTCCGGTGCACTGATGCAGCTCCTGACTCAATCGGCCTGGGATGAGCTGGATTATCTGGTCGTGGACATGCCGCCGGGCACGGGTGATATCCAACTGACGCTGGCGCAGAAGGTGCCCGTAACGGGCGCGGTGATAGTGACTACGCCGCAGGATCTGGCACTGTTGGACGCGAAGAAAGGCATCGGTATGTTCGAGAAGGTGAATATTCCCGTGCTGGGCGTGGTCGAGAACATGGCCATCCATATCTGCTCCAACTGCGGTCACGCCGAGCATCTGTTTGGGGAAGGGGGTGGTGAGCGGCTGGCTGACGAGTATGGCGTGGATCTGCTGGCGTCCATGCCGCTGTCGATGATGATTCGCGAGCAGGCCGACGGGGGCAGGCCCACCGTGATTGCCGAGCCGGAGTGCCAGATCAGCATGATCTATCAGGATATGGCGCGTCATGTAGGTGCGCGCATTACCCAGCAGGCCACGGGCCAGGGTATGCCGGAAATCAGTATCAGCGATGATTGATCGCGGACTTTTGTCAGCCCTCATAACCCGGTAACATGCAGGCTCTTTTTCGACCAGTTCAGGACACACCATGAGCATCAAAGCCGACCGTTGGATCCGCAGAATGTCCCAGGAGCACGGGATGATCGAGCCCTTTGTCGAGCGCCAGGTACGGGGCTCCGAGGGCGACCGGGTCATTTCCTACGGTGTGTCCAGTTACGGCTACGATGTGCGCTGCGCCGATGAATTCAAGGTGTTCACCAACATCCATTCGGCCACTGTTGATCCCAAGCACTTTGATGAGAAGAGCTTTGTTGATGTGAAAGGCGACGTCTGCATCATTCCCCCCAACTCCTTTGCGTTGGCCCGGACCGTGGAATACTTTCGTATCCCGCGTGATGTGTTGACCATCTGCCTGGGCAAGAGTACTTACGCGCGTTGCGGCATTATCGTCAATGTCACGCCGCTTGAGCCCGAGTGGGAAGGTCACGTTACCCTGGAGTTTTCCAACACCACCACCTTGCCGGCGAAGATCTATGCCAACGAGGGTGTAGCACAGATGCTGTTCTTTGAATCCGATGAGTCGTGCGAAGTGTCTTATCGCGACCGCGGCGGCAAGTATCAGGGGCAGCGGGGCGTTACCTTGCCACGAGCCTGAAGCTTGCGCCGGCTTGTTCAGAACCCGATGCCCTGGCGTCGGGTTTTTTATTGGCTTGCAAAAAAATGGTCTCGCGCGGCTTGCCGTGGAACAAGACGCGCGAGACCGGGTAATACAACTACTTAAGCGGATGCCGCCCGCGAATGAAGGCGAGCGCAGTGTTCAGAGTGTCTTGGACACGGAGAAGGTAAAGTTGGAGTCACAGGAATCGGAGCTGGTATAGGGGCAGTCGTCATCCAGGTCGGTATCGCTGTACATCAGCGCGAGGTCCAGGCCGAGCACGGTCTTGCCGATACTGACAGCCCAGTCACCGTATTTTTCGTCGCCGCTGACACCATCAAGCGGGTCCTTGGTATCGGTCAGGCCGTAGTGCAGCCCCAAACCCATGTCCCATGGCAGGTCGAAGCCATAATCGATGTAGGTGTAGAGTGCGCTACCGGGATCGTAGGCATATTTGGCGCCCAGCACGAAGCCATAGAGGCTCAAGCTGGCGAGGGCCTCCTGCACGTCGATCGAGCTGTTACCGGGATAGGTATAGGTAGCCCATTGCAGGTCATAGCCGATGTCATCGGTGATGGCGCCGCCGTAGCCGGCATAGTAGTCGAACTCTACGCTGGAGCCGCCGAAGTCTTCTGAATCCACATTGGATGCCCAGGCGCCGATATACAGGCCACTTTCATGGGCGATATCCAGACTGCCCTGAACGGCGCCAGCGCCATCAGTCTGTGACTGACCGCGCCAGATGTATTGGGTAGCCAGGGTGGCAGTCATGCTGGTATCAAACTCGCCAAGGGCAGTGTCGAACGCTTCTGCGTGAGTCATGGTGGCAAAAGACAGCGTGCTGGCGGTAGCAACGGCAACTGCAAGTTTCTTCATCATCGCGTGTTTCCCCAAATGGTTTTGATTAAATGCGTTGGCACGACTCACTTAGCATTAAGCTTGCCAGCTTTTAAATTCTCTTTTTTTTCATTTAGTTATGTCGTTTTTGTGACAATGTTAGCCGGCCTTGGGGTTGGCGGTTTGAGGCGCGGTGCACTTTTGCGGTGCGGGAAAAATCAGCGATGGCGCAAAGGGTGGCAAGACGATGGCGCATAGCTACGCGCCATCGCTGCGGAAAAAAGAATGGTTAAGCAGCAGGCGCCTGAACTGTTAGTCGGCCACCAAGGCGACCAGGCGTTTGTGACGTTGGTAACGCTGCAGGCGATCAGCTAGTGGCTCCGGAAGCAGATCGGTGGGGGCAAAGCCGTTGCCTGAATACAGGGACGTCAGTTCCGGTGCGCAGAATAGCCAAACGGGGCGTTGTGACTCTTGTACCTGCTCTCTGGCTTTCTTGAGAAGGGTGCTCGCGTGGCCGTGACCACGGTAGTTCGGAGCCACCACCAGACTGGTCAACCAGTAACCTTGCGCAATCGGTTGCAGGCAGAGAGCAGCAACGATCTGTGCGCCGTCCTGTGCTACCCATACCCAATGATGACCTTTGGCCTTGGCGCCACGCTGATGTTCCCGGTAAAACCGGTTCACCAACGGATAGGATGCGAGGGGTAATTGAATAATCTCAATAGGCATGGTGCGTGGTCGCTATACGAATACCGCGATTTTCGCACAGGCTATGCCTGACCACTATGTTTCCCTAATCGATCCTTCGCTCTGCCTTTGCTGCGCATCCGCCGTTGGCTCTGCGCAGCAAAGGTAGTCTGGTCATTCAGCGCGGCAGTGGGGCAGGGCTTCAGATGCGTCGACGCTTGCTCATCCACAAGGTGCATAAGAATAACGTCAGACAGACGCCAAAGAACATTTTGCCCAGCGTTGCAGCGGTGGCACCAAAGCCGCCAAAGGTGAATACCGCAGCGGCGACCGTCATGATGAAAAATGCGATGGCCCAATTAAGCAAGGGAGACCTCCGATAGTGGGCGGGGTTACCAGACTGCCCGCTCATACATTCAATTGCACCCGGCAAGGTGGCTTCCTTAATATGAAAGTAGATCGCCGGCTTTTGCTCCATGTTCATATTTTTTTACGTCCGTAATCCGATAATAATAACAAACAGAGATGGAGAGGGTCAGAGCCGCAGGGTTGGCGCGCGATTCTGGACTGCGTCCGTGGTTGCCCATTGAGGCTCGCCCATATCGATGGAAGCGGCAGAGGCGCGTCCGACGCGCAATTCGCTGGCATCCAGGGCGCGAACGCCGGGAGTGTTGCGGGCGGTGGCAATGGCTACACGCTTATCGTTCTCGTGCAATACAGTGCCTCTGAGAGTCACGAAGCCGTTCTCTGCGTTGACGCGGATGCTTATCCCGTCCGTGTTACCATCCCACTGCAAACGTGACTGCAGAGTGGCGGTCAGCACACGATCGTCGTCGAAAGGTTGACCTTGATCCTGGCGTTGCTCTGTCGGCATGGGCTGGCTCTGGTCGGAGCTGTCTGCATGGGTGACCAGCGGCATCAAGCTGGCTAAGCTAAGCGAGAATGCAAGCAGAGCAGTGCGATTGGTGCTGTGCATAGTGTCAATCTCCGGTCTGTGTCCTGGTCAGGCCGCCGAACTGGCTCCTGACGTTTCATAGTATTGAGAGCAACAGCTGTGCCAGTTATTTTTATAAATAAAAATCGTTTAAAAACAATTGTTTAGATGTTTTTTGTGGCAGAGTGCGGAATGCAAGTTGCAAGATTGCAATATCTTCACCATGCAATTTGCATGATTTACGCAGAGCGGTATCTCACAACAGGCGTGGAGCAGACGAAAAGATGGAAGCAGCGCAAACCAAGGGGCGAATTTTGCTGGTCGATGACGAGCCGGCAATCCTCAGAACCTTTCGCTATTGTCTTGAAGATGAGGGCTATTACATCGCAACCGCTGCCAGTGCGGCCCAGGCCGAAACGGTATTGCACAGCCAGGTTTTTGATCTCTGTTTTCTGGATTTGCGCTTGGGCGAAGATAACGGCCTGGACGTGATGGCAAAGATGCGCGTCATCGCTCCCTGGATGCGCGTGGTGATCGTGACCGCGCATTCAGCGGTGGATACCGCAGTAGATGCGATGCAATCGGGCGCTGCCGATTATCTGGTGAAACCCTGCAGCCCGGACCAATTGCGCATGGCTGCGGTCAAGCAACTGGAAATGCGCCAGATGGCCGCGCGCCTTGAAGCGCTGGAAGACGAAGTAAGCAAACCCCTGGCCCGCGTCGAGTCGCAGAGCCCGGAGATGATGACGGTACTCGAAACCGCCCGACAGGTAGCGGTGACAGATGCCAATATTCTGATTCTGGGAGAATCCGGCACCGGCAAGGGCGAGCTGGCCCGTTTGATTCATGGCTGGAGTCAGCGCGCAAAGAAGTCCTGCGTCACCATCAACTGCCCTTCGCTGACTGCCGAGCTGATGGAAAGCGAGCTTTTCGGACACAGCAAGGGTGCCTTCACCGGTGCGAGTGAGAACACCCTGGGGCGGGTCAATCAGGCTGATGGCGGAACGCTGTTTCTTGACGAGATAGGTGATTTCCCTCTCACGCTGCAGCCAAAATTGCTGCGATTTATTCAAGACAAGGAATACGAGCGTGTGGGTGACCCGGTTACGCGCCGCGCCGACGTGCGCATTCTGGCGGCGACCAACCTCGATCTGGGGGAGATGGTCAAGGACGGTCGGTTTCGGGAAGATCTGCTTTACCGCCTCAATGTGATTACTCTGACGCTGCCGCCGCTGCGTGAACGCCACGACGATATCATGGCTTTGGCTGAACGATTTCTTGCCAACTTTGTCAAGGATTATGCCCGCCCCGCAACCGGCTTCAGCACTGCCGCTCGCGACGCCCTGCTGGCATACAACTGGCCCGGTAATATTCGCGAATTACGCAATGTGATTGAACGGGCCAGCATTATCTGCAATGAGGAGCTGGTGCAGGTGTCCCATCTTGGATTGACGGCCACAGAAAGTAACAGCGCGCCAAGAGTTGGCTCGGAGCTGAGTCTCGAAGAGCTGGAGAAGGCCCATATCGCGGCCGTGCTGGCATCCTGTTCGACGCTGGATCAAGCGGCCAAGACCTTGGGCATTGACGCGTCTACCCTCTATCGCAAGCGCAAGCAGCTTGGCTTATGAAGTTACGCACGCAGCTGTTTCTCAGCAGCAGCGCGCTTATCACGGTGGCGCTGGTTGGGCTGGTTGTGGGCATGTTTGGTGTCCTGAGCCTGACCCAGTCGCAAAAGCTCTCGATGAGCAGCAACCTCAACATCATCAAGGCCACCTTGGCGATGCGGCAGGAAATCGGCAGCCAGGTCACCATGCTGCTGGAAGAGGAGCTGGACCGCGAAAAGATCAACGCCTCTGATACACGCTTCAAGCAGTGGCTAGGCATAGGCAAGGCGCATGCCGTGGATGAGGCAGACCGCACGGCAATGCAGGCAATTGATGAAAGCTATGCGGCCTATGACGGGATCTTGCGTCGGCCAGCGGCGCTGCGCCGTGAACTGCTCTCCAATGACGCCTTCAGCACGCGCGTCTCTGCCATGCGTGATGCCCTGAATGACATCCAGAACCGCTATGTGGCCAAAGCCGAGCAGGCCGAAGCGGCCGCGCATCAGCGCGCCTGGCTGATCGCCGGGCTGCTGGGTCTGATTGGCCTGTCGGTGTTGTTGCTGGGACTGCTGACCGCCAACAGCATAGCGCGCCGGTTTGCGCAGCCGATCGAGGGTCTGGCCGAGGCTGCCGACCAGGTCAGCACCGGCGATTTCAATGTTATGTTGCCGATTTCACCGGTACTGGAAATCTCCGCCTTGAGTCGCCGTTTCGGCGCCATGGCTGAAGCCCTTCGCGAATTCAAGAACAGTGACGTGGAAGCTATCAAGAGCGAGCAGCGTCGTCTGCAGGCTGTGCTCGACAGTATCGATGATGGTCTGCTGATCCTGGATCAGGATGGTGAAGTTGAACACTTCAACCCCGTTGCCCGGCGTCAGTTGGACTGGGACGCGCGCGAGCTGGGCCAGACGCTGGGCGCAGCCATGGGCCGTCCCGAGCTGGATGAGCAGGTGCGCGATGTGCTGGCCGGCAATCCGCACAGCAGCGAACAGGAGGATTTGGCGGTCACGGTTGCCGGTGAAACGCGGCTACTCGATTACAGTCTCACCCCCGTGCTGCGCACCGACACCTGGGTTCAGGGCGCGGTTATGGTGCTGCGCGACGTAACCGATCAGCGCGCTTTCGAACGTGTGCGGCGGGAGTTCGTGTTACGGGCTTCGCACGAGCTGCGCACCCCGGTGACGGGGATGCACATGGCTTTCTCCCTATTGCAGGAACGTCTCCAGTTCGCAGCTGAAAGCCGTGAGGCCGACCTGTTGCTGGTGGTGGATGAAGAGATGCGTAGGCTGGTTGATCTGATCAACGATCTGCTGGACTTCTCGCGCTACCAGAACGGTTTGCAGAAGCTGAAGCTTGAGCCCTGCGACCCCCGCGAGCTGCTTGAACAGGCAGCGGCACGTTTCGCCGAACAGGCGCGTGGCGCCAATATCACTCTCGCGGTAGATATTCATGGCGAGATACCGTCTGCGCGGCTCGACCGGTTACAGATTGAGCGGGTATTGGACAACCTGCTGGGCAATGCGCTGCGGCACAGCAAACGCGATGGCGAGGTGCGTTTGCAGGCGCGGCGCCAAGGCGAGCGCATCATGCTCAGCGTAGAAGACAACGGCGAAGGTATTCCTTTCAGTCAGCAGGGCCGGGTGTTCGAACCCTTTGTGCAAATCGGTAGCAAAAAGGGTGGTGCCGGCCTGGGACTGGCGCTCTGCAAGGAGGTGGTTCAATTGCATGGCGGGCACATTGGCTTGCAGTCGAAACTGGGCCATGGCGCCCAGTTCTACATGTCGCTGCCGTTATAGCTCAGGCCCTAGCGCTTACCCATGGAGCGCCGCGTGTTGCGCGGCGCCATGCCGATCTTCTTCTCGTGGCGGTCTCCGCCGGCCTTGCCCTTGCTGGGCGCCGCCCCAGCGCGCGCGTGGGCGCTGGCCGCTGCCGAGAACAGCGAGCCCAGCCCCGGCAACGCTTTTGAAGGCTCGGACGCCGCCTCCGTTGGTGCTATTGGGGCATTTTTGCTGGGTTGGTCATTCATGGCGAGCTCGGCTGGGTATTGAAAAGGTCGGCAAGTATACTGTGCGGCGCGCGCAGGCCCTAGCAAGTCAGTAAAAATTGCAGCAAGCTCCCCGCCGTTCCAACTCTCCAGCAGGCACCTTGATATGGCAAACGCAGTGAAACCCATTGTTTATCAGGGGATTGAAACCCTAAGCCTGCGTCAACTGGATGAGCTCAGTGCGGTGCCCAAAGGCACCAGTTTTCGCGCTTTCAAGCGGGTACTGGGCGAACTGCGCGAGGGTGAACACTTTTTTCATCTGCCAGCAGATGAGCATAAAGAGTTGATCGATGCGCTAAAAACCGCTGGGCAGATCTACGCCACGACGGTGCACCTGGTACTGCTCACGCGCAGCGGCTGCGCGCGCCTCCAGCAAGCCGCCAGCTAACGGACAATTGCCGCCTCAAGCCAGGAATCCCAGCCATCCCGAGGCTGCCAACAACAGGCCCATCAATCGATTGAAGCGGCGCAGCCCTGTGGGTGAGCGCAGCCAGCGCCCGGCCTGCATTCCCAGCCACGCCCACAGCAGCATGCAGGGCACGGCCATCAGCAGAAACAGCAATGCCAGCAGCCAGGCAGGTGCTCCGGCGCTGGCCATGAATACGCTGACCACCGCCAGAGCAACAGTCCAGGGCTTGGGGTTGATCAGTTGCAATGAGGCGACGGTCCAGCCGCTGATTGGTCGCTCGCCAGCCGGCTTGGCAACTAACTCTACCGGCGATCGTGCTATTTGCCAGCCCAGGTAGCTCAGCCAGAGCGCGCCGACGTAGCCGAGCACCTGCGCGAGGCGCGGTATGGCCAGCAGGGTAGTGCCCATGCCCAAACCGACGGCCAGTACCAGTGCAGCAGAGGCCAGACAACCGCCGAGTATGATGGGCACGCTGGCGCGCAGGCCGAATCGTGCGCTGTTGCTCATGGCCAGCAGGTTGGTCGGGCCGGGGGTAATAGAGGCTACAAAGGCGAACAGCAGGAAGGGCAGTAATGGTGTCACGCTGGAACTCCCGAAAGTAATGTCGGAGGTCAGTGTGCGCTGGGCGTCAGCTCTGGTCTGGAAGAGGTGTGCAGCGGTTGCGATACCCTGCCGGTGTCAGGCCGTAGGCGCGCCTGAACCAGCGACCAAGATGACTCTGATCAGCAAATCCCAGGCTGGCGGCAACCTGCGCAGGCGTTTCACCGGCAGCCAGCCGTCGCCGCGCCCGAGCCAGCCGTAATTGCACCAGATAGGCGTGCGGCGCCAGTCCAAAGGTCGCCTTGAAAGCGCGGCTCAGACGAAAGCGGTCCACCCCGGTCACCGCCGCCAGGTCGGTCAGGCTCAAATCCTGCTCCATATGCGCATGCAGATAATCGCGTGCGCGCAGCGCTACCTGTGGCATGCGTGGGTCTGCCTGGCTGCGTTGGCGCCACTGCATCTGGCCAGATAATTGGGTAAGCAGATAGTCGATCGCGGTTTGCCGAACGATGCGCAGCTCTTGCTGATGCAAGGTTTGAAAGGTGCTGGCGATGGCAAAGATCAGCTCGGGGGAGGGGCCGACTGTCATGCTCATGCTGGGTAGGCAGTCTTGCGGTGCATCGGCAAACAAGGCGCGCAACTCACGTTCCAGCCACTGCGGGTCGAGGTAAAGCATGGAGTAGGTAAAGCCGTCGGGCGTGGGCGCTTCGCCGTCGTGAATCTCGCCGGGCTCCAGCAGAATTACCTTGCCGGGCACACTGTCATAGCGCTGGCGCCCGCAACGAAAGCGCTGCACGCCCTGTTCGGTAAAGCCCACCAGATAACTGTCGTGCCAGTGCGGATCATAGGCATGCCCCTCAAAGTGTGCGCGAATGGTCTCGATGCCGGTGTCGGCGTCCTGTCTGAGATCAATCCAGTTGCGGGCGTTCATGCGCTGGTTTTGCCGAGCCGGTCAGTGGGTGGATGAAAGCATCATAGCGCGCCCGTGGCGGCAGTCTGGAAGATTTGTGCAGGAAGCTGGGAGCCGCAAGCCGCAAGCCGCAAGCCGCAAGCCGCAAGCCGCAAGCCACGACCCACGACCCACGACCCACCCTGGCGTTTATTGTCCGTTTGCCGGATGAAGATCATCATCACAAGATGGAGATGATCTTTCGCGGCTTATCTCTGGACAGGCTGAACCGCTTGCTGTTCAGCGCTCGTCGGCCTTGACCCATTTTGCTACTTTGGGTGCTTGGTAGCTGTGTACCTGGTGCAGCAGGCTGGGGATATCTGCTGCAACTATCAACATGTCGCGGTAGGGCTGCTTCATGAAACCCTCGGCCAGTGCGTGATCGAGGAAGGCGATGAGTTTGTCGTAGTAGCCCGCGGCGTTGTATAACGCGCACGGCTTTTGATGATGACCCAGTTGGCCCCAGGTCCAAACCTCAAACAGCTCTTCAAAGGTGCCGACGCCACCGGGCAGCGCGATGAAGCCGTCGGCCAGATCCGCCATGCGCGCTTTGCGTTCATGCATGGAGGAAACTTCGATCAACTGCGTCAAACCGTCATGCGCCAACTCACGCTCCACCAGATGGCGGGGGATAACGCCAATTACCTCGCCACCGGCGGCCAGCGCTGCGTCCGCTACGGCGCCCATCAGGCCAACTTGCGCGCCGCCGTACACCAATCCGATGCCGGCATCGGCCAGAGCGGTACCCAGCTCAACAGCTGCTTGCAGATATTGGGGTTGGTTGCCGGCGCTTGAACCGCAGAATACACAAATTCGCACAGGTGCTCCTTGAGTTGGAAAGGGCAAGAGGACGGCTCGCTCACGAGCGATCGCAGCGGGGGACATTAACCAAAAAAGACCAAGTTCGCCATGCTTGCCTTCTTTCTGATCAACAGCGCTTTCTCAGCCGCCAAGCTCTGCCAGAGCGCGCGCACCTGAACAAAAACCGCTTGGCTGGCCCGCAGTAGGCCGCACGCTCATCCCAGCTTTCAGCTTTCAGCTTTCAGCTTCCAGCTTCCAGCTTCCAGCTTCCAGCGCCAGTAGCGCGCTTTCATGTTATTTTCACGTTACAACCACTGCGGAGCCTCGCCTTGTACCTGCCTGAGCACTTTGCCGAAGATCGCCCCGAACAATTGCATGCTCTGATCAAGGCGCACCCGCTGGGAGCGCTGGTGACTCAGGGAATCGAGGGGTTGGACGCCAACCATATTCCCTTCGAGCTGCTGGCAGAGCGGGGCGAGCACGGCGTACTGCAGGGCCATGTTGCACGCGCCAATCCGTTGTTGCAGCAGTGCACCGACGGGATGCCGGTGCTGGTGATCTTTCAGGGCGAGCAGGGTTATATTTCACCCAATTGGTATCCCAGCAAGCATGAGACCCACCGGCAGGTGCCGACCTGGAACTATCAGGTAGTACACGCGCATGGTCGCCTGGTATTGCGAGACGATGAGCGCTTTGTGCGTGGGCTCGTCGCCCGCCTGACCCGCGCGCACGAAGTCCGCACTGAGCAGCCTCGTCCCTGGAAGATGACTGACTCCAGCGCCGATTACATCAGTCAGATGCTTACCGCTATTGTCGGCGTTGAAATAGAAATAGAACGCCTCGTAGGCAAGTTCAAGTTGAGCCAGAACAAAGCTCCGGGCGACATCGAGGGCGCTGCGGCGGGGCTGGACGAGCGCGGGCAGCAGCGGCTCGCACAGCTGATGCGAGCAGCCGAGCAACCCGAATAGGTGCTTGGTGGCTGCATTTAAGGTCATCGATTTACGCCGCGCACAGCTCTGGTGCGGGGCTTTGCACGCAGCGGTCGGTATTGCGGGTGGCAAGATGATGGCACTGTTTTTGCTGGAGTCTTGAAGCAAGTCTGTCCAGACGGTCAGGTTTTACTTCAAGGCGCGAAAATATGCTCTCCCTGCTTCGAAACATCTCGATGCGCGGCAAATTGCTGCTGCTCATTCTCCCGGCCCTGTTGGGCACGCTGTATTTCTCCATCACCACAGTCAGCGCGCGCTACGCCAACCTGGAGGCGACACAAGCTGCGCGTGATTTGTTCAAGCTGGTTTTGAAGGCAGACCCGCTGGTCGAGAATCTACAGAAGGAGCGCGGCCTGACGGCACTGTTCATTGCCTCTAGCGGTGCCGACGGCCGCGTGGTCGAGCGGCTGGAAGCCCAGCGCGCACTGACGGAGGCCAGCCTGCTAACCTTCAGCGAAGCGCTGGGGAGCCTGGAGGGGGATATACGCGCGGTAATAGCGCCGCAGCTGTCGCGTGCCAGCGCTGCCTTGACCGAGCTGGCACCGCTGCGTGAGCGCGTCATGAACGAAGATATCCCCGCCGAAGCCGCTAACGCAGCCTACAGTCAGGCCGTAACCCAATTGACTGCGCTGAGCCCGGAGATCTTGCACCGAACCGAAGAGCCGCAGCTGACCCGCTTGATGGGCGCCTTTTACGCGCTCACTGAGGCCACCGAATGGGCTGCCGAGGAGATGGCCCGGGGTGCTTCTGTGCTCAGCGAAGGCAATGTTTCCCTGGCTCTGGTGGCTGAGGTCAGCTCGGCTGGCGCGCGTAAGCAAACACTGTTGCAAACGGCGGCGAGCCTGTTGGGAGATTCCATGCAGGCGCAGGTACAAGACCTGCAAGAGCAACCGGAGTCCCTGGCTTTCAGCGCGCTGCGCAACAAACTGATCGGCTCGGAGTACGGCTTTCTGGGCATGGCCAATATCGAGTGGTTTGACAGCGCCTCCAACGCCATCAATGGCGTATATCACCTGAAGCAGAAGGTTGCTGCCGAAATGGCCGAGCGGACTGATTACGTGTTGAACCGCGCGCGCAATGAGCTGCAGCGGGCAGCGATCATTGGCACCGTGGTGGTGGTGGCAGTGTTGTTGCTGGCGATGTTAATCATTCTTGGGGTTACCGGACAGGTCAATCAGCTGCTGGGCGACTTTCGCCAGATCATGGACAAGAAGGACCTGTCGATCCGCACCAAGATCTGCTCACGTGACGAGGTGGGGCTGATCGGCAGCGCGCTCAATGGCCTTATCGAGACCTTCTCCGGTGCCCTCAGCCAGATCGATCAGACCAGTGTACGCCTGGCGTCGGCCTCCGAGCAGACCCGCGCCACCGCCAGTCAGAACTCCGACCAGGTGGGCCAGCAGCAATTGCTGGTAGAGCAGGTAGCCGCTGCGGCAGAGGAGATGTCCAGCACCTCCGAAGAAATCTCGCGCAATACCCAGCAAGTGGCGGACGCGGCTGCCGATGCCTCCGGCAAGAATCAGGCGGGGCGTGCCGTGGTGGAGCAAAGCGTCGCGCGCATCCGCCATCTGGCCAGCGCCATCGAGCAGGTGAATGGCCAGATGGAGCGCCTGCAACACAGCAGCGAGTCTATTACCCGCGTGATAGACGTCATCAAGACGGTGGCCGATCAAACCAATCTGCTGGCGCTGAATGCTGCCATCGAAGCGGCGAGGGCGGGCGAGCATGGCCGTGGTTTTGCCGTGGTGGCCGATGAAGTGCGCAACCTGGCGCGCCAGACCCATGATTCCACCGTCGAAATCGAGAATATGATCAGCGGTTTTCGCGACATTGCCGACAGCGTCAAGGTTGCAGTTACCCAGAGCCACAAGCTGGCCACTACCAGTGCCGACGAGGCCGAAAAGCTTGAAGGAACCCTTGCCGATATCCTGCAGGATGTGGACCGAATCTCCAGTATGGCCAGCCAGATAGCCACTGCGGCCGAAGAGCAGGTTGCGGTTACGCGGGATATTTCGCGCAGCATGTCGTCGGTGCGTGATACCTCACTGCAGACGCTCAGCGGCTCACGCGAGATATCTCTGGTCACTGTCAGCCAGGCCGAACTGGCTAGCGAGTTGCAAGCGCTGGCACAGGGGTTTCGCGTCTAGACAGATGACAGAGATGCACGCCTGCCGTAGGCGGGTTACAAAAAATGCTGAACGGTCGGCAGCTTGGTCGGTCGATAATTAAGTATCAAAAAGAAACGAAAATGTAATTTGCATCACAGCTTCTATCGCCTAATACTCAGGCATCACCGGCGCGTGTCTTGGAGGGCGTATGAGTCGTTTCAAGTCGTTCGATGACGTAGAAATCTATTACCAGTGCTGGGTGGTAAAGTCGCCCGAGCCGCCGGTTGTACTGCACCACGGCTATGTTGCTAACGCCCGCGTCAACTGGGTGGTGCCTGGCATGGTGCGTCGGCTGACCCTGGCCGGGCGCAGCGTGATAGCGCTGGATGCCCGGGGCCATGGCCGCTCGGACAAGCCGCACGATCCCGCCGTGTATGGCGAGGCGCGTATGGCACAGGACCTCAGCTGCCTGCTGGACGAACTTGAGTTGGAAGAGGTCGATCTGGTGGGCTACTCGATGGGCGCCACCGTAGCACTGTTGGCTGGCACCCAGGAGCCGCGTATTCGTCGCCTGGTGGCAGGCGGTATTGGTGCAAATACGCTGAATCTGGCCAGTCCCTATCATGCCGCCGGGCGCAGAGCCTTGTCGCAGGCGATGCTCGCCAGTCGCTGGAGTATTCGCAACCCGACACTGGCCGGCTTTCGGCTGTTGGCAGACATGGTTTGGGCAGATCGCAAGGCCATGGCTGCCCAAGCACTGGCCTTTCACTCCAGGCGCATTCCGCTGGAAAAGATCACCGCTCCCACCCTCATCATCGCCGGTGACAAGGACCCCTTTGCCAAGCAGCCGCGCAAACTGCAGAAGGCCATACCCGGTGCCCAACTGAAAGTGGTACCGGGTGATCATTCCAGCGTATTGATTCGGCCAAGCTTTCAGCGCGCCATTGTGGACTTTCTGCAGAGCTGAGGGCGCTTTCAGCGCTCCGCCAGACGGTACTTGGCGCACGCTATCAAGCGCCAATCCGCCGCATTGGCGTCACAATCGGCATCTAGCCCTATTTTTTACGGCACCAATTGCCTCCTGACTGTTCTACTTTCTAACGCCCGTTTAAATAGAAAGCAGGGAGGACAATGATGGAAAACGTCTTATTTGCCGGATGGGAGAGCCTGGGGCGCACGCTAGTTATAGGCATCATGGCCTACTGCGCCTTGGTGATTTTTCTGCGCGCCTCGGGTAAACGCACGCTCTCCAAACTCAACGCGTTTGATTGGGTGGTCACCGTGGCTTTGGGCTCCACGCTGGCCAGCGTGCTATTGACCAAGAATGTGGCCTTTAGCGACGGTGCCCTGGCCTTTGCGTTGCTGATTGGCCTGCAGCTCGCCGTTACCTGGATCAGCGTGCGTGCTCGCTGGTTCCGCCGCTTCATCACCGGCGAGCCGGCGATGCTGCTACACCGTGGCAGCTTCATGCCCGACGCCATGCGCCGTGCACGTATCACCCAGGACGAGGTGCGCGCGGCAGTGCGCTCAACAGGCGTGTTGGCGCTGGCAGACGTGGAGGCAGTGGTGCTGGAAACCGATGGTTCCCTGAGCGTTGTAAGCCGCAGCGCCGCGACCGGGCCAAACAGTCTTGAGGGTGTGCGGGGGTACGCCGGGCAGCAATAGAGCCGAGCACAAGCTTTGGCAGGCAGGAGCGGGGGGGTTACGCAGCGGTTCCAGCCACCCTGGAGCGTCCAGATAATGAACTTGAAAAAGGCGCGGTTTATACCGTTAGGGGGCCAGAGAAATGAATGTTCGACATATGCAGCGAAATGATCTCGCTGCCGCAATGCAGGTCCACCAGCACGCTTTTGGCCGTGCGGCACAATCACCTTACTGGATTGAAGTTACCCTTGAGGCCTTTCCACGGTTTCTCTGTTTTGTGGCAGCGGACGCGGGGCAGGTACTCGGCTATCTGATCTGGTCGCAAAAGCACGGCTACCGAGATGAGGCGACGGTCGAGCTGGATCAGATTGCGGTACTGCCCGAGCATGTGGGCGACGAGGTAGCCCGGCAATTGATTGAAGAGTCCATGCCGCACGTCAGTGCGCAGCTGGCCAGCCAGGGAATCTGCGTCAAGCATATCAACGTCAGCCTGCGTGAAGATGAGCATCTCCACCGGCCCTACCAAACCGCTCTGGATGTTGAGGTCGCCACTGCGATTGCGGGTTTGTACCGCCTCGATGAAACGCTGATGGCCGCCAAGGATATGGAAAGGCGGGCTGAGCCGGCTGATTGAGTGAACGGCCAGCGATTGAGCTGTAGCGGCCAAGTTCAAAGCCGGCCGCCGGAAAGAGTGGCTGGTCGGCAATTTCAGGTTTCTCAACGGCTCCCGTTGTGTATCTCAGTCCGGGAGTCGTTGGCCCTCAGTCGATATTTCGACCAGGCTACTCTTCGTCTGGGGCGTACATGTCTTTCATGAAATAGGCAAAAGCCGTCTGAAAAGCCGTTTCCTGATAGCCCTTCAGGCCGGTCTCGGCAAAGGGAATATGCACGGGATTGCGCTTGAGCGATGCCTTGATGTCGGTGGTCGACATGATGACCACATCCAGGTCGCTGATCAGCTCAATGGCCGCCTCCAGCTTGAAACCCACAGCGCCGCCGGCAAATTTGCCCTTCATTGGCCGTTGGCGAATCACCACCTTGTCCACCTGATAGTCCTGCATCAGTTTGGCAAAGGTCTGCTGGAAATAGCGCAGCTCGCGCGTACTGTTGATGTCGGTCAGCGTCAGCCGCCGCGAGCGGCAGTCAGGCAGCTGAAACACATCGTCCGTCAGGGTCAGCAAACACAGATTCACATCGTTACTGTTGATCTCAACACCGCAAACTTTCATGGCACACCCAAGCTGATTAGATGGGCGCAGTGTAGCGCAAAAGCTTGGGGCTAGCCTCTGGCGGCCTGCAGCGCTGTCATTGAAAATGCTCCTGAGCGCATTATCTGCTTTACGCCACAACGTAAATGGCATTACATTTTTGCAACGGCAATAAGCCAGTTTGCAGGAGCCCAGGGATGGCATCGAGAAGTTCTGCAGGGTTTACCTCAATGGTGTTTTTTTCAGGCCAGCGCCTCGCTGTTGGCCGGCCGCCTTCAAGCAGCGCGGGTTATTCCCACGGCCAGCAACGGCTGTCGCATCGCACTGATCCCACTCTCGACCTGGTCGCCACCTCGTATCGCCCTTTATGTGGTCAGCATCGGGCGGCCGACATCTCGTTGATAATGGGCCTTGCCCCCCCATCTGAACGGCCTTGCGGAGACACCTGCTTTCGCTTGGCCTCGGCGCCTTGGCGCCAAGACTAAAACTCCCTTAGCTGCTAATGACGCCCGTAGGAACGGACCTTAGTGCCTTCGAGGCGAGTCTGGGGGGGCTGGTATGCGTTTTCGGATCTCTTCCGTGAGCGAGTAGTTGGTGGTCGTGGTACCTGCAGTGGTTTCAATAACCAAAACAAAACTGGTGTGACAAGGAGTGTGTAATGAAAGGATTGATCGCGGTTCTTTTGGTGGTTGCGTCACTGTTTAGCGTTGGGTGTTCGTCGGTAAAAACAAAGGTGCTCGCGCCTGATACAGCGACCGCTTTCAGTGGGAAGAATCTTTTGCTGTCAAAGTATAACGAGCTGCCGGATTTTCCTGCTCAGACTGCTGTGAACGTTCAGTTTGGTCTGGTGGGTGTGCTGACTGCTATTTCCAATGGCAATGCCATTATTCGCAGAAACAACATTCAGGACCCAGCGATGGGTATCTCCCGCCAGTTGGCGCAGGGGATGCAGGCCAACCATGGGTTTAATGTGACCGAAGCCACCGACTTTGCAGCGGTCAAGTCAGACGTCCCTGCGTTGGCTGCGCGTTACCAGGATTATGACTATGTGCTTGATGTCAAAACCCTGGGGTGGAGCTCCATCTACTTTCCGACCGACTGGGATAACTACCGCGTTATCTATTCGGCTCATGCGCGATTGATCAGTGTAGAGACCGGGCAGGTGGTTGCCGAACAGGTGTGCAGCCATGTGCCTGATTATGCGGATACCAACCAGGCGCCATCTTATGTGCAGCTGGAAAACGGCACCGGCCTCAATGCGACCTTGAACAAGTCGATC
Source organism: Halopseudomonas sp. (assembly GCF_036961105.1). GTDB lineage: Bacteria > Pseudomonadota > Gammaproteobacteria > Pseudomonadales > Pseudomonadaceae > Halopseudomonas. The sequence continues at coordinate 40,316 of NZ_JBALWW010000024.1, forward strand.
GAGTATTGCGTCGACCATATCCGAGCCGCCGCACAGCTGTATAACGAGGGGCAAGTGGAAGACGTTGCTCTGGTTGAGTGATTCCTCGGTTGGTAGTGCAATAGGGTTGTGCGCCCAGCTGTCACCCTGATCCAGGGGGGCAGCGAGCCGCAGGTCGAGATTGTTTATCTTGAGCCGCGCAGGGGTAGTGCGACTTTAAACGGGTCATTCTGCTCGGGTATGCTTGGTCAGTAGCTACGATTGCTGCATGGATAAAAACAACAAGAGGTGCTCAACGGAATGACGAACGAACAATTTGACGCACTGGTCGCTCGCCTCGAATCGCAGGCTCAGCGACATCCTTTTTGGTACAAGTCTCGCGTACTGCTCATGGCCTTGCTGGGCTACGGTTACATCACAGTGATGCTGGTTGGCCTGGTAGTGGCGACCTTGCTGTCTGTGCTATTCCTCAAGGTGCTTGGCCTCAAGCTGGCCATTCCGTTGCTGGTCTTGATCTGGGTGGTGCTCAAGGCGCTTTGGGTGCGGCTGGATGCGCCGCAAGGGCGCCGGGTGACCCAGCGCGAGGCGCCTGCCTTACTCTTGATGATCAATGATTTGCGCAAGCGACTGAAGGCGCCGCGCTTTCATCGGGTCCTGATCACTGATGACTTCAATGCATGCGTAGTGCAAACCCCACGTTTGGGCGTCTTTGGCTGGTATCGCAACTACCTGGTAATAGGTCTGCCGTTGATGAAGTCACTCAGCGTGGAGCAGTTCCGGGCAGTGCTCGCACATGAGTTTGGGCACCTTGCAGGCGGCCATGGCCGGGTTTCAAACTGGATCTACCGCATGCGGCTCAGCTGGCATCGGTTGATGGATTCACTGACTGCCGGTGGGCACTTCGGCACCTTCCTGTTTCGCGGCTTCTTCAAGTGGTATGTGCCTTACTTCACGGCGTTCTCCTTCCCGCTGGCGCGCGCGAATGAATATGAGGCTGATGCTGCTGCCGCCAAGGTGACCTCAGCGGATGCAATGGCGCAGGCGCTCACGGCGGTCAACGTAGTCGGGAGTTATCTGGACGAGCGCTATTGGAGCGATATCCACCGCAGCGCGGTGGATCTTCCGCGCCCGGCTTTTGCACCCTTCGAGCGGTTGGCAGAGCAGTTGTCTTCGGATATCGAGCCGGCCTCAACCCAGCTCTGGCTGGAGCATGCACTGGAACGCAAGACCACCTCTGCAGACACCCACCCCTCGTTGTCCGACCGCTTGCAAGCATTGCAGCAAGCTCCGCAACTTGACCTGCCGGCGCGTGAGGAGCGCGCAGACCTGCTGCTGGGCCCGGTATTACCGACCATTACCCAAGAGCTGGATTGTCAGTGGGAAGAGGCAATTCTGCCGGCCTGGCAAGAGCGTTATGAAAACGCAACGCAGGGCAGGGCACGCCTGCAGGAGCTGGAGGTTTGCGTAGCAGAAGGTACCGCTTTGAACGCGTCCGAGGCCTACGAACGGGCATGGTTGACCGAAGAATTTGGCAGCGGCGAGGAGGCGGCTTTCGAACAGTTTCGGCAGTTGCAGCAGCAGGAACCGGATAGCCCTGTTGCGTGTTTTGCACTGGGATCGCGCTTGCTGCGGCGTGACGACGATTCTGGCCTGGATCTGGTGCAGCGAGCGATAGAGCTCGATGACGATGCGATGCTCCCCGGTTACGAGTTGCTGCGCGACTACTGTTGGCGGCACGGTCAGGAGGCTGCGGCCCACGCGTGGCATGACAAGTTGATGCAGCGTGCTGAGCTGCTCGAGCGAGCACGCGCCGAGCGTGAACATCTCAGCCTGAAGGACAAGTTTGATCACCATGGGCTGCCAGAAGAGCTCATTGCCGAGGTGCGTGCCTGCCTGAATCCCATTCGCGGGGTACGCAAGGTCTATCTGCTACGCAAGCGCCTGAACCTCTTCCCGGAGCAGCCGCTCTACGTACTGGGCTTCTCCTGCACACCCTGGTGGGGCATATACCGGCGCAAGCGCGAGGCCGGCATTGGCCAGCGTATCGTCGACGAGCTCAACCTGCCGGGGGAGATTTTCTGCCTCAGCATCGATGGCGACAACTACCGATTTGGCCGCAAGTTTAGATGGAAGCGCGGTACCCGAATACGCTGACCTGGCGGCCGAGTGGCGGGGCGCATGACCACTTGCCACGAGGCGGACAGCGCAGGTTGCCTAGGCGGGTCATGGCGGTCGGTTCGGGCAAGAGTGGTAGACCAGTGACGAGTCGCGGCGAGCCCCTCACAACGCAAGCGACGTGCGCCGGGCGGTGCGCAAAGCAAGTGTGAGCGCGTATCGAATGCTTTACGCCGCAGTGCGATGCGGTTAATTTCAGTTCACGGCAATACGCCAGTTGCAGGAGCCCAAGGATGGCGCGTAGACGTACTTCAACACTCGATGACATGGTAACCGTATTGTCCCGCTTGCCCTGGTGGGCAAGTGCACTGATTGGCCTTGTGAGCTGGCTTATACTGCATCCCGTGGCCACAACGCCCTATGTGCCCCCCACTGGGCTCAAACCCGGCGACATGTCCGGCGTTCTGCTCGGGCAGCTCTGGCGCACCTTCGCCATGTTTGGCCAGTACCTCATACCCGCTGTTTGCCTGTTCGGCGCCATTGGTTCTATCGCCGGCCGGCACAAACGCAAGCAACTCCTGCAGAACGTCAAAACCGCCACCCAACCCGGTAAAACCATCGACGGCCTCAGCTGGCAACAGTTTGAACTCCTGATCGGCGAAGCCTTTCGCCGCCAGGGTTACAGCGTCTCGGAAACCGGCGGCAACGGCCCCGACGGTGGTATTGACCTTATCCTTCGCAAGAACAACGAAAAGTACCTGGTGCAATGCAAACACTGGCGCTCACTCAAGGTTGGCGTGCCGGTCATTCGCGAGTTTTTCGGCGCGATGGCGGTAGAGGGCGCAGCGGGTGGTTTTGTGGTGACTGCCGGGCAATACACCGCCGAGGCCAAAGGCTTCGCCGAAGGTCGCAACATCCAGCTTATCGACGGCGTAAAACTCAAGCGCCTGCTAGCACAGCGCAACCCCATAACCCCCGTCCCTGAACCCGGCACCACAGCGCAGGTGCCGCTGCAGCAAGTCGTTCAGCCGCCAACATCCGACCCGTTATGTCCTGCCTGCAACAGCGGCATGATCAAACGCACCGCGCGCAAGGGAAGCAACGCCGGCAACGTATTCTGGGGGTGCAGCACCTATCCAAAGTGCCGGGGAATCGTGAATGTATGAGCTGTGCACAGACCGCGATGGTATGCAGAGCCCCATGCCATGCAGTGTTATTGAGATCATGGAATGCGGAACTCAAGATAATACGTACATTGCGGGAGGGGAGTTGGGAATGGGGCTGTTTTTAAAGGTTTTTTTAATCGGAGGGCTTGGCTTGTGAGCGGTGATATACAGAAGTCACTGATATGCAATCATAAAGCCGTCGGTCCAGTAAGCTGTTAGCTTCTTCTGAGGGATGTTCATGATTCTATACAAGTACATGTCCTTCGGTGCCACGCGAAAGGTGGTCGATACCTTATCACTAGGGTTTTCATGCCTTGAAGATTTGAACGACCCTTTTGAATGCACAGCCTTTGGCTTTAAAGATAGCGAGGAGTCTATAAGCGCGGAAACCGCCACGGATGCTTGTAGAAACCGTTTTTCGAGAAAATACGGTGTTTTATCGTTGACTCGTCAGCCGTTAAACGCGCTTATGTGGTCGCACTATGGAGACTCTCACCAAGGTGTAGTGCTTGGGTTTGATTGTGATTTGGCCGGCTTTTCAGACCCGAGAAGCAACGTGATTCCAAGCCAGTATGGAGAGATGATCTACTCAGCTACGAAGCCGCACAACGATCTACCTGTTATTGGCGAGAGTGAGCTAATGGATATTGGTGGTAGCCTTCGTTTTGACTCGAATGCCTTCAATCTAATGAAGAGAGCTTTTCTGTATAAGTCTCTCGAGTGGGCGTACGAAGAAGAAGTCCGTGTTGTGAAAAATATTGGCGGAATCCCCTTCGGTTATCACACAGGTGGTGGCCGCCATCGTGAATGTAATAAGGTAACTGTCTCTGGTAGACCTCTATACTGCTTTGATGTACCAGAGAATTCGCTCAAGGAAATTTATTTGGGGCGACATTTATATAGAAATGTTACCAAAGGTGGCTCTGTTACCGATGAAGAGTTGAAAGGTGTGCTTCAGTCCTGGGGTGAAAAAGATATCAAGATGATGCAATGTGAACCCGACGTTCACTCCTGGAACCTCGTTGCAAAACCATCTATCAATAGAAGCTAACCAGTGGCTGTTGGCGGACGTACCTACGCTGTCGCTCCGGCACGCCGCAAAGCCAAGGCGTTAAGTGCCCAATCAAATTAACCCCTGTAGTGGAATATGGAAATAAAAAGGACTTCAATCGATGATTAAAAGATCCATCAGCTTAGCATTAATTTCGGCCGCAGTTTTAACTGGCTGTACTTCTACTCCTACAGGAGATTTATACTGGAAGTCTGATATGGGCGCTGACTTTAATGAGATGAAAGTACTGATGGATTCGCCTGAATTTAGAGCACAGGTAAACGATGGCACACATTATACAATTCCTACTTGCGGCTTTGCTGATGATAAAAATGCGGCTGAAATTCTTGAGTACTTGATAAAAATTGGGGGGTCTGTAACTTCCTGTCACTCAGGCGTATATCGTTATTTCACAACCCCTCTCCATAAAGCAGTAAAAGGAAACTTAATTGAGAATGCATCCGTTCTATTAGCAAATGGCGCTGACCCAAATATTGAAAACTCCGATGGTGAAACGCCTTTAGGTATAGCAGAGGAGGAAGGCTATCACGAAATTTCAGAAATGATTAATTCCTATGAAAATGATTGGCAAAAAGCCAAATCAGACAACGAGATAAATGCCTTAAATGAATATCTAGAACAATACCCTAAGGCACTTCACTCTGATGAAGCCAGGCTGAAAGTAGCATTATTAGAGTCAATGGATGAGCCTCAGGTAAATGCAAGCGTTGTCGTAACGGAACCAGATGCGAAAGAACTCCAGCAAGAACAATTGGCGACTGAGGCAATCCAGAATCCAATATCAGAAGAGTCTAATGAAACTGTATCGAAGAATACGGTGAGCAATGCTCAACCAATTCCTTTAGAAGAAACAAAGGCAATAGGGAGCGAAGCGCAAGCTTCCGCGCAAATCTCTATACCACTATCTCCTGAAATTGATTTCGCATGTACTTTTTATTCTAGAAATCAGTGTGATGAGTACATAATTGATGATAAGGGAGGAATAGATGACATGAAAGCATTGTGTTTTCAGTCATTTGGTAATGTAGAAGCATCATGTAAGGTGGGTGCTCCAAGTTGCGCCTATAGGACTTCTTGGGGCTTAAAGATTTCTTACGCCTACAATTCAGACAATTTTTACTTTAAACAGTCATGTATAGATGGTGGGGGAGAGCTGCGTTAAGACAGCTATATTCAGGCATAATCAATAAAAAATGACTGACAGGCACACTTTAAAAGCACTGTCCCTCAATGTATGCGTATGTATTTTGATAAATACCTTGTATCAAATTGAGGTGCCGAGGGTTGGCGTTTGCTTGCTTTGATTAGCCTTTTTCAATCGAACCTGACCCCATTGGTTTCTGTCGGAGTAAATAAATGCAGATCAGAGCAATGCAAGCCGCTGACCTTTCAGCAGCTGCAGAGGTTCACCAGCAGGCGTTTATTCGCCAGAAGCAGTCGCTGCAATGGCTGGAGTCGAGCTTGAATGCCTTTCCACGATTTCTGTCCTTCGTTGCAGAAGAGCAGACGGGTGTTGTGGGTTACATTCTTTGGGCACAAAAGAGCGGCTTTCGCGATCAGGCTGTAGTGGAGCTTGACCAGATTGCGGTACTTCCGGCAGTGCAGGGCAGGGGCATTGCGCGGCGCTTGATAGATGAGTCCTTACCCTGGGTGAAACAGCAATTGGGCCGGCAGGGCTCGACGCTGAAACACGTGATCGTTAACACCCGTGCCGACAACCACGCGCAGCGCTTGTATCAGAGTGCGTTGGGCGCGGAGGTGGTAGCGACCATTGCTGATCTGTATTCGGCGGATGAGGTGTTGATGTTGGCGAGGAATGTGGGTTCTGACTAAGGGGGATCCTCGTTCGAGGCACTCGCTTGGTAGGCAGGCTGGATTATCAAAGGAGATGTGTTGAAGAAGTTATATGGCTGTGCTCGCCGTTCGCTTTATTTTTCCTGTTCTATGGGCTGTATGCCGTTGCCGGATGGCTATCCAGCGAAGAGACTCTGGGCGAGGTCGCTGTAGATATGGTGGGGTCAGTCACCTTGCTGATTCAGCTGCTTTGGTTGTACCAGCTTAATGTTGACTTGGGGCGTCATTGCGGCTTTCGCTCAATAAATACAGAGCGCGCGTTTCTCATCCTGCTAGTAGCAATGATGCTGCCGAATTTGCTGGGTTTTTTCACGTCTGGAGAGCCCCGCACAGTCGGTACTGAAGTGTGGGTTTTAATTGCCTTGCTCTTAGCCGTCAGCTTTTGGCTCAGTTCCCATCTGGCCCAAAAGCTCGTTGCCTGTGAGCGGGTCAGATCCTTGCTAGTCAGTACCCAGGTGAGAACGACTTGGGCTTTTTTCATTCTGCCGATTGGTATCTGGTTTCTGCAGCCAAGGATAAAACGCTTATTCACGGCAACGGACCCTTGATCAAGTCGTCCTTCTGTCCCGTCAGCGGCAACGCCATTACGATCATGTTTTAATGTGCGCTTCGCTCTGGCTGCACCTGGCCGGACTTTACATCACACGGAGGTAATGTGGGACTGATCATCCTGCCCCTGCTCGCTGCCTGGTTTGCCGCTTTCGTTTATTCGGGGTTTATGTTGTACGCGATTTTCAGCGGCGATAAACCACTTTGGTACGCTGCCGCCGCGCTTGGGCTGGGGATTGTACTGGCCTTGGTTTACCTGCGAATCGGCCTGTCGGGCTTCAAGGCCAGGGAGACAGTCTGGGCCTTCGAGATCCCGCTGTATTTCCTGCTCAACAAGGCGGCGATTGCGGTATTTGTGGTCGCAGCGGTGTGCTATTTCTTCGGCTGGGGTGCGGCAACTTTTCCGCATATCAAGGCTATCTGTTTCGTACTGGCTTTTGCGGCTTCAGCAGGAGCATTGCTGGGTACTGTCTGCGCGGACAGGTTCCAGAAACAGCAGGGCATTACGACTACCTATTGATCGAGCTTGGTCCGGCAGGGCGAAAATTGCCGTGAGATAGGGCGACTCTGTGCTGCGCGTGTTCTTCCCCCAGCTTGAGTGATCCGGCCTCAAGCCATGCCACACTGAGCCCGCCCCACCGTCTCTGACGGACTCTCCCCAAACAACGCCTTGTAATCCCGCGCAAACTGCCCCGGATGCCAGAAGCCCCAGTTGGCGGCGGTGATGGCGATGGCAGTGTCGTGCTGTGCGTCGCTCAGGGCGCGGCGTACCTGATTCAGGCGCGCGGTGCGCAGAAATTGCAGCGGGCTGATGCCGAGGATGCTTTCGAAGCTGTATTGCAGCGTGCGGCGGCTGACGTGGGTGAGTTCGCAAAGTTCGGTCATGCTTACAGCGGCCTGTGGGTGGGCGGCCATATGGGTTTTGACTGTGTCGACCACATGCTTGCGATGGGCGTAGCTGGGTGCGGTTTCCGAGGTAAGGTGTTCGTCGCTAAGCAAGGCGAGCAGGGCGGTGGTGGCCAGGTCTTTCTGTAGTTGATTGTTCAGGCCGTTGGCGCTGTGGTTGACCACGCGCTCCAGTAGAAAGCGCACTTGATCCAGTTGTTGCCGTTCTACGGTCAGGCGCGGCGCCGACTCCAGAGTGGCCAGATTGAGTGTGCGGCCTTCGCGTTCGGCGGCGTGCAGCAGCACGTCTTCCTTTACCACGATGCCGTAAATGTCGAAGGCCTCGGGTGTCATCAATTCAAAATCGCGGTCGCCGGGGCGACACATCAGCTGGTTGCTGTCGACCTGCAGGCCGTTGATGCGGCAGTCGGCGGTTTGCGCCGGAATGCCCAGCCAGACCGAATCCTTCCAGACGTTGCACTGCTGCCGCAGCGAGCGGTTGGTGTGCTCCTTGAACAGCTGAAACCCTTCCAGTGCCACCTCATCAATACGCCCGTAGAAACGGCCTGCGCCCAACTGGTCGTATTCCTGCTGCCAGTTGGTCAGGTTGTGGGCGTGTTCGTCGGCGTCCTGTGCCTCGCTTGTGCTCCTTCCTGGTGCGACGGGCGATGAGGGTGGTTGCATCGGTGGGCGCCTGTGGTCGGCCTCTTGGGTGGAATAAATCGGTTTTCGCCATAGGGGATGGCTCAACACCTTGAATTGTCGAGCAAATTTCGATTTGCCAAAACTTGATAGTGCATTGGTACGCATGTCGCAACATTGCCGGTAATAGATTGCCGTTGTTACGCGACGATGCCTAATTTTAGCAGCAAGTTTTGTGCCTGAGGTAACCCATGTCTCACACTTACCGCTACCAACTAGGTAGCAAGACCTATCAATTCCGTAACTTGGCCGAGCTGATGGCGAAGGCCACTCCTCAGCGTTCTGGTGACCGCCTGGCCGGCGTGATAGCGCTTTCGGCCGAGGAGCGCGCAGTGGCGCAGATGACCCTGGCAGAAGTGCCGCTCAAGACCTTTCTGAACGAAGCTCTGGTGCCCTACGAGCAGGATGAAATCACCCGGTTGATCATGGATGAGCACGACGCCAAGGCCTTCGCCGCCATTGCCCATCTGACCGTGGGCGATTTTCGCAACTGGCTGCTCAGCGACCACGCCACGCCTGAGGTACTGACTGCGGTGCGCGCCGGCATCACCCCGGAGATGGCGGCGGCGGTCAGCAAGATCATGCGCAATCAGGATCTGATTCTGGTCGCCAAGAAGTGCCACGTGACCACGGCCTTTCGCAACACCATCGGCCTACCGGGCCACCTGTCTACCCGCCTGCAACCCAACCATCCCACGGACGATGTGAATGGCATTGCCGCCAGCATTCTCGATGGCTTGCTGTACGGCAACGGCGATGCGGTGATTGGCATCAATCCGGCCACCGACAACGTGGCCCAGGCAATCAAGCTGATGCAACTGATGGGGGAGGTGATCGACAAGTATCAGATCCCGACCCAGTCCTGCGTGCTGACCCATGTGACCAATACCATCGAGTGCATCGAGGCCGGCGCGCCGGTGGATCTGGTGTTCCAGTCGATTGGCGGCACCGAGGCGACCAACAGCAGCTTTGGCTTCAATCTCGCTACCCTGGCTGAAGCGCGGGAGGCAGTGCTGAGCCTCCAGCGTGGCACCGTCGGCGATAACGTCATGTACTTTGAAACGGGGCAGGGCAGTGCGCTTTCAGCCAATGCCCATCACGGCCTGGACCAGCAAACCTGCGAAGCGCGTGCCTACGCGGTGGCGCGCAAGTTCAAACCGCTGCTGGTCAATACCGTGGTGGGTTTTATCGGCCCGGAGTACCTGTTTGACAGCAAGGAAATCACCCGCGCCGGGCTGGAAGATCACTTCTGCGGCAAGCTGCTCGGCGTGCCCATGGGCTGCGACGTTTGTTACACCAACCACGCCGAAGCCGATCAGAACGATATGGACAACCTGCTGACGCTACTGGGCGTGGCCGGCTGCTCCTTCGTGATGGGCATTCCGGGTTCGGACGACATCATGCTGAATTACCAGACCACCTCCTTCCACGATGCACTCTATGTGCGGCGCGTGCTGGGCTCGCGGCCAGCACCGGAGTTCGAGCAGTGGCTTACGCGCATGCAGATCATGCGCGATACCGACCGGCACATTCTGCACGACGCGCTACCCGAACCCTTCGCCCGCTCGCTGAAGGCGTTGCCGGGAGGCTGCGCATGAGCAAGCCGGACGATCAATATCTGCAGCAGGGCAAGGTGGTGGACAACCCCTGGCGCCGCCTGCGCGAGTTTACCGACGCGCGTATTGGCCTGGGCCGGGCGGGTATCAGTCTGCCCACCAGCGAGATGCTGGCCTTCCAATTGAGTCACGCCCAGGCGCGTGATGCGGTGCATTTTCCGCTGGATGTGGATGCGTTGTGCGCGCAGCTGGCGGGCCTGAGCAGTCTGCCAAATGACGCACCCCTGCGTTTGCACAGCCAGGCGCAAGACCGCACCAGCTACCTGCAACGGCCTGATCTCGGCCGCCTGTTGGATGACGCCTCGCGCGAGCAACTGGCCGCCTTGCCGACCGCCAGCAGCCAGAGTGATCTGGCCATCGTGATTGTGGATGGCCTCTCGTCACTGGCGGTGCAACAGAACGCAGCGGCCTTTCTGGCGCCGCTGCTGGAGCTGCTGCAGGCAGAGTCCGAGCCCTGGCAGCTGGCACCCGTGACCGTGGTCGAGCAGGGCCGGGTGGCCATCGGCGATGGCATTGGCGAGCTGCTCAACGCGCGCGCCGTGCTGCTGCTGATCGGCGAGCGCCCCGGCCTGAGCTCCCCTGACAGCCTCGGCCTGTACCTCACCTGGAATCCCAGGCCGGGGCTGAACGATGCCGCGCGCAACTGTATTTCCAACGTGCGTCCGGCTGGCTTGCCCTACGCGGAAGCGGCGCGGCGGGTGCTTTATCTGCTGCGTGAGGCACGGCGGCTGAAGCTGTCGGGCGTGAAGCTGAAGGATCGAACCCAGGACGAGGTGATCGAGCACAGCGGCGGCAGCGGCAAGAATTTTCTGGTTTCCGAGTAATGCAGCACGAGTAACACACGGCTTTAAACCAACGGCAACTTTCATTTAGAAAAGTAGAGGAATAACCATGTCGACAGACAATCAGGAGTACCTTGCCAAACGGCAACTCAAGCGCGGCACTGCGGGCTGGATTCTGCTCGCGGGGCTGGGCGTGTCTTATGTGATCTCCGGCGACTTTGCCGGCTGGAACTTCGGCATCGCCGAGGCGGGTTGGGGCGGTTTTGCCATCGCGGCGGTACTGATGGCGCTGATGTATCTGACCCTGGTGTTGTCGCTGGCGGAGATGTCGGCAGCCATCCCAGCGGCGGGCGGCGGTTACAGTTTTGCCCGCCAGGCGATGGGGCCCACCGGTGGTTTCATGACGGGCCTGGCCGTACTTATCGAGTACGCCCTGGCACCGGCGGCGATCGTGATCTTTATCGGTTCGGCGGTGGAGTCGTTGCTGGGCGTGAATGGCCCCTGGGTGTACGCGGCCTTCTATCTGGTGTTTGTGGGCATTCACCTGGCCGGTGTGGGCGAGGCGTTGAAGGTAATGATGGTGATCAGCGGTCTGGCCGTGTTTGCCATAGTGGCAACCGGTGTGGCGCTGGTGATGCACTTTGATGCCAGCAACCTGTTTGACATCGCCGCAACCGAGGCTACCGGTGCCAGCGAGATGCTGCCGCTCGGCTGGTATGGCGTGTGGGCTGCTTTGCCCTTTGCCATGTGGCTGTTCCTGGCTGTTGAAGGCGTGCCGCTGGCCGCCGAAGAAGCCAAGGACCCGGGCAAGGATGTGCCCAAGGGCATTATCGGTGCCATGGTCTTCCTGCTGTTCACCGCGCTGATGGTGGTGGTACTGGTGCCGGGCGCTGCGGGTGCCAAGGCCATGGGCGAAAGCGCTGTGCCTCTGGTGGATGCGCTGAATGCCACTGGCAACGGCAGCCTGGCCACGCTGGTCAACGTGCTGGGCCTGGCCGGTCTGGTGGCCTCCTTCTTCTCGATCATTTACGGTTACAGCCGCCTGGTATTTGCCCTGTCGCGTGCAGGCTATCTGCCCAAGTCGCTGTCACTGACCACCGAGCGCAAGGTGCCGGCACGGGCGTTGATCGTCCCGGGCGTGTTTGGTTTTCTGGCTTCGCTGAGCGGTGAGGGCGACCTGATGCTGGCCATGGCGGTGGTGGGGGCGACTGTCTCTTACGCGCTTATGGCGCTGAGTCATATTCTGCTGCGCATCAAGCAGCCGGATCTGGTGCGTCCTTATAAAACGCCCGGCGGTGTGGTGACGTCCGGCGTGGCACTGGCACTGTCGTTGATTGCGCTGACCGGCGTGTACGCCTTCGACCCGCGTGCCTTCTTCTTCACCATGGTGCTGTTCGCAGTGGGCGCCGCCTACTACTTCGGCTACAGCCGCAAGCATCTGGTGGCCAAGTCGGCGGATGAAGAGTTTGCCATGCTGGCGGATGCAGAGGCGGATCTGGCGGCAGTCTGAATTGGTTGTATCGCTCTGATCGACAAGGCCGCCTTAGGGCGGCCTCAGATCGCTGACAAACCCCGTCCATTTTGGATGGGGTTTTGTTTTTTATAGGTTCTGCCAGCCTCGTCCGCGT
>NZ_JBALWW010000025.1:0-52450 GCF_036961105.1 Halopseudomonas sp.
TGTGCTGCAGATTGAGGCCGGATATACGACAGACAACCTGCTCTTGTTATCAAAAACTGGAGGCCTTGCAATGAGGGGGGAGACCATATACGACCCTCCCAGGTAACGGCAAAGTCAAAAACAAAGCGCGCTTCTTCTGGGATGGCCGGGTTTCATCTCGTCCTGCGGTGGTGCAGCCGACGCCCATGGTCGAGATGAAACTCGACCTTCCCAGGTAGCGGCAAAGTCAAAAGCAAAACACGTTTTTCTGGGAGGGCCGGGTTCCATATGATCGTTCCCACGCTACCAAGTGGGACTATGCACAGCCTGGAGGGCTTTGTTAGCAGGAGCGACGCAGCGCATCCCGGCCCAGCGTGTTTTCTCTATATACATGATCGTTCCCATGCTCCTGCGTGGGAACGATCGAAATGCTAACGCTCCGACTGTCGCGAAGCGTCTACCTCCGGCAAAGCCAGCGGCCCAAGACCGTGAACCGCTCGCTTTGTTGGCTCCAGATCGTTCAGGTTACGGATTCTGTGGCCACCGACTGAACAATGAAGGTATCTCTAGCAATGTTTCCAATTGCATTGGTAGTCATAGAGTCAAAAGTAGCGCCTACTACCCCGCCGATCAACGGAATCGTTTTACCTAAGTTGATCACGCCTTTTTCGCCAAATTTTGTCAGCAATCTGAAGCCCACTTTTTGATTGATCGCCGTAATCGTTTTGCCACTAATATTTTTGATGGTGCTTTCGGTCAATTTCCGGCCCACTACTATGCCGATATCCTTAAGAATATCCTTGGCCGCGTTACCGGTAAGGCATGCATACACTAGCGTCTTGACGCGGTCGTCATTCAAATCATTACCACCCATGTGGGCAATAGCAGCGATCATTCTGATCTGAACGTACATGACGCTAGCAACGTTTGCTGGAATCGCTACCGGCATAGTTATGATCCCACCCAGACCCGTTAAAAAACCGGATGTACCCGCTTTGGTATTTTGCCAACGGATAAGAGAGTTAGCTTGATCTATGAGTGAGCCCGAGCCGGACATGTAATTGGCGGCCATTTCGCCTGCAGAGTCCATCCCTACCACACCATTGACAGCCTTATCGTAGGCCCAATCCAAGGCCTGCATGATTTTCCCTTCGCTAAGTTCGCTCGCCATTGGTCTTTCTCCATTTGTATCGTTATGCCTTTATAGGCATTTCTTTTGCCTACAAAGCCGACCATATCCAAACCGTACCGGCCATATGCTACTACCAAAATACGCTATTGGTTAGCATGATCTTCTATTAACAAATGCAGCCTGCGGGAGTATGTGCTCTGGGCTCACGCGCCAAGGGCACCTTTCGGGCCGGCTCGGATATTGACCTGACCCTTAAAGGCAGCGCCCTGACACTGGAAGACCTACTGGCAATCGAAAATCAGATTGATGATTTGCTATTGCCCTGGTCGGTCGATCTATCGCTTTTCGAGCATATTGATAACGACAGCCTGCGCGAGCATATCCAGCGGATGGGCGTGGTTTTTTATGATCGTTCCCACGCTACCAAGTGGGACCATGCACAGCCTGGAGGGCTCTGTTAGCAGGAGCGACGCAGCGCATCCTGCGCTGCGTTCCCACGCGGAGCATAGAACGATCAACGCTGGCGCGCCGCCCTTCATTACATCTGCATGAAGATTGCCCCAACGGTTACTCCATGCAACACCTCTGTAACCTCACTCCGGTTAGCTGGTGTCATTTCCAGATCGCGCAGCCTGCTGCGCGCCAACAGACTGACACCGAGGTGCCCATGTACGCTGAGAAAGCCGTTATTCGCGTGCACCGCGATTTGCAGGTGCACACCTGGTTTTACCCCAACCCCGCTGCCGAATCGACCATCATTCTGGTCAACGGCTCGCTGGCCACCAGCGCCTCCTTTGGCCAAACCCTGCGATACCTGCAGCCGCTGTTCAATGTGGTGCTGTTCGACCAGCCCTACAGTGGTCAGTCACGCCCCCACAATTGCAATCAGGTATTGATCGGCAAGGAAGACGAGGCGTTGATTCTGCTGGATTTGATCGAGCATTTTCGGGCCGATCAGGTGCTGTCGTTCTCCTGGGGCGGAGTGGCAACCATGCTGGCGCTGGCGCAGCGGCCGGATCGGATCAAGCGCGCGGTGATCACCTCTTTCTCGCCGATCATCAATCCGGCCATGCAGGATTACCTCGCCCGCGGCAAAGCCTTTCTGGCGGCCTGCGACCGACAGCAGATTGGCCATTTGATCAACGAGACGATTGGTGAGTTTTTGCCGCCGCTGTTCAAGCGTTGCAACTTCCGCCATGTCAGCAGCCTCGACGAGCAGGAGTACGCGCAGATGCTGATGCACATCCGTCAGGTACTGGAACTCGACAGCAGTCAATACATGGGCTGTGTCAGCAACATCGATATTCCGTTGCTGTTCATCAACGGCAATTGGGACAAGTACACCAGTCCGGAAGACGCTTTGCACTTTGGCACCTTGGCACCACGCGCAGAATTCCAACGCATTGCCCATACCGGACATTTTCTGGATCTGGAGCACAAGACCGCCTGGCAGGACACCAGAGCGGCGGTAGAGAATTTCGTCCTGCGCGATACCTCAATCATCGAGAGCAACCCACGCCAGCCTATGGCGCTGGCTGGCTGAAAAGGTGCTGCCGACCGCAAAGTACGGCGGCACCAGCAGGGCTCAGGGGTTCAACGAGTCGAAGACGGTGATTTCCGCGTCGGCAGCTTGGGCGCGTAGGGCAATCAGTTGTTTGATCTTGCGGTGCGGGAACACGTAGAACTGGTTCTCCTCTACCGCCTTGAGTGTCTGCTCGGCGATATCGGCAGCCTGAATCTTGCCCTTTTGTACCGCCGCCTTGGTCAGCTCGGCACGCTTGAGCATCATCTCGCTAGGCTGAATGGTGTCGGCCTTGTCAGACGGGCGATTACGCTGCGAGTCGGAGATACCGGTAGGGAAGAAGGCCGGGCACAGGCAGGTAACGCCAACGTTGGCGCCCACATCGCGCAGGTCCAGCGCCAGGGTTTCCGAGAGCGCCACCACAGAATGCTTGGTCACGTTATAGATTGCCATGCTCGGACCATTCAGCCAGCCAGCGGCGG
Source organism: Halopseudomonas sp. (assembly GCF_036961105.1). Classification (GTDB taxonomy): domain Bacteria; phylum Pseudomonadota; class Gammaproteobacteria; order Pseudomonadales; family Pseudomonadaceae; genus Halopseudomonas. The sequence continues at coordinate 3,116 of NZ_JBALWW010000025.1, forward strand.
ACGCGGTATTGATGATATGACCTTCGCCTTGCTCGATCAGCATGGGGGTGAACACCTTCACACCCCAGACCACCCCGTACAGATTGACGCCCATCACCCATTCCCAATCGGCCACAGTATTTTCCCAGGCTGGGCCGCCAACACTCACGCCAGCGTTATTGAAAATCAAATGCGCTGCGCCAAATTCCTTTTTGCACAGATCGGCGAAGGCCTGAACCTGCTCCAGTTTGGAAACATCGAGACGCATGGTGGCCGCAGGGGTTCCCGGATGAGCAGCTTCTACAATCCGCAGGGTTTCCTGCATGCCGGCCTCATCCACGTCACCCAGCACCAGCTTCATGCCCCGTGCCGCGCAGCACAGAGCCAATTCGCGACCCAAACCACTGCCGCCACCGGTAATGGCCGCCACTTTGCCTTGTAGATTCTGCATGCTGAGCTCCTTTGCACCCGCGCCTCGCTTATGCGGGCGCCGATTGATTATAAACAGGGTGAATAGCATGACGGGTTCGTCTGCATTCGACCAGCGCTATCGGTCGGGTTGATTGAACCCAAGCAGTGCAATTTATAACGACCGCTCTGCGGCTCAACTGGCCCAACAGCCGGAACAATGGCGGTCCGCGCCGACATACTGGTTTTGTCCTATAGTTAAGCCATGGTTGTGCACCAGCCGCACAATAACCCTGCCGGAAAACTGCCATGCTCGGACGCCTGTGGTTAGCCCTGCTCTGTGCTCTGCCCCTGATGACGCAGGGTGCATCCCCCTTACGCCTCAACACCGATATCTTCCCCCCCTACCAGGTGCAGGAAGGCGATCGACTTACCGGGAGTTCGGTCAAGGCACTGGCGTGCATTTTCAACGCCATGGATCGCGATTACGAAGTGCGTGTGCTGCCCTGGCAGCGGGCCGTTCATGAGGTCAGCCAAGGCAAGGCAGATGGCTTTTTTTCTGCTACCCGCACCAATCGCGCCAGCGATTTCGCCACTCTCTCCGCCCCGTTGGCACTGGAAAAGTGGTACTGGTACAGCAACAATGCCGAGCGCCCTGTCACCGATGGCACCGCCAGCGGCCTGCGCCTGGGCGGCGTACGCGGCAGCAATCAGGTCGACTGGCTGTTGCAACACGGCTATGAAGTGGATTTGTTGGTCACCACCACGTCCCAGCTGCTGCATCTGCTCAAGCGTGGCCGCATCGATGCATTCCTGGCCGACCAGCAGACACTGCGCATCGAACTCACTCAGCAACCGCTCGATCTGCGCCCGCGACATGCGCGTTTCCAGCAGTACACCACGTTAGGGGTGTATTTCTCCAATGCCCTGCTCGCCCGCGAACCAGCCTTTCTACCCCAGTTCAACATTCAGGTGTTTCAATGCATTCCCGAGATCGGGGTACTGCAGTCTGAAGAACGTGCGCGTCTGCAACGCCTGTACGATACGCTGTTCGAGAACTGGCGCCGCGATCCTCAACTGGTGCAAGCGGTGATGCAGCAAAACAGCGCCCACGCCAAGCTGCCGCTGAGCCGCATCCATGCTCTGGACAACCAGTGGTTGCGCGAGCAGCAACAAAGCGAAAAGCCGCTGATAGACAGCGTGCGCAGCGCGCCGCTATCGCTCTGGCTGGCGGAGCAACAGAATCGCTACAACGGCCTGATCAGCGAGATCATCGTGACCGATCAGCATGGCCTGAATGTGGCCACCAGCGAAGTGCCAACTGATTACTGGCAGGGCGACGAAGCCAAATTTGCCGAGCCTTTCTTTGCCAACCAGGATCGACCCTATATGGGCCCGCTGAGCTATGATCAATCAACCCAGCGTTACCAGGTGCATGTCAGCAACAGCGTGCGCCAGCCAAGCAGCGGTGAGGTGATCGGTGTGATCATTCTTGGAATCGACATTGAGCGGGCTTTGAAGATGGACAACAGTCTTTTTGCTGGAGAAACAGTCAACCCATGAGTTATCGCACTCTTTTGCAGAACATCAACATGGCGCTGCTGTTGCTCGCCTGCAGTGCTTGCGCTCCGGTACCCGAAAAGCCGCTGAGCAGCGGGCTGGTGCGGATCAACCTGGACGCCGATGTGGGCAACGAAGTCAGGGCCTATCGTGTGGACGGCGAGCTTACCCCCAGCATCCGCTTCGGCGATCTGACGCCTGGAACGCATAGTCTGCAGGTGCGCTATCACTTCGAGGTGCCGGGTGGTTCCGCGACGGGGGGCCTGCTGGAGGGTAACTACCGAACCTGCATACTGGAGATCACCTACGATGGTTTTATCGCCGGTAACCAGTATCTGTTGAAAGCCGAACGGCGTGGCTGGCGACCCGCAGCCTGGCTCTATGATCAGCAGACGCAGGAGAAAGTGGCCACCGCAAAAGAGGTACGCTGCGGTCCAGGCGTGTAACCGGTTTCCCAGAACAAACACAAAGCCAGGTTTCCTGGAACGGCCGGGTTCCATCCCGGCCTAGGCGATGCGGCTAACGCCTTTGGTCCGGATGTAACTGTACCTTCCGGGCAAAGCGCGACGCCCGGCTTACTTAGCAAAGCAGACTATACAGCCCGCCTCTCAGCAATCCAGCCAGAGGCGCGCCAGCGCTGCATCCAGGCAAAATCATTGGCGCTGCTTGTGCGATATTCAGCTGCCAGCCAGCCGTTGTAACCCGTTGCAGCCAACGCCGCCAAGGCTGCGGAATAATCCATTTGTCCCGACCCCGGCATGCCACGACCAGGTTGATCGGCAAACTGCACGTGGCCAATCCGGCCCGCAAGCCGCTGTATGCTCTCGGGCAGCGCTTCGCCCATCTGCGCCATATGATAAAAGTCCAGCTGCGCCGACAGGTTAGGATGCTCTATTCGCGCCAGCGTCGCCGCCAATTCCGCCGATCCCGCCAGCAAAAAATCCGGCATATCCAGCCGGTTGATCGCTTCGCAGACCACGCCAATGCCCAGCTCGGCAAAGGCATCGGCCGCCAGCGCAAGGTTACTCTCTAGCGTCTGCAGAGCCTGCTCCCGCTGCCAACTCGCCACCAGCCTTCCAGGCAGTACGTTGACCCGTGTAGGCTGCAGAATCTGAGCATACTCCAGCGCCAATTGCAGCGCTGCGGCAAACTCCGCTTCACCCCCGGGAACCCCGGCCAGCCCAGGACCACCTTGCAGCAGATCTCCAGCCGGCAGATTGAACAGTACCAGCGGCATTTCCTGGTGCTGCAGCTCATCGCGCAGCTCACGAGCCGGTACAGCATAGGGAAACTGGATTTCCACGCCGTCAAAACCGGCCCTGGCCGCAGCACCAACACGCTCCAACAGGGCAACTTCGGTAAACAACAAGGATATATTGGCTGCCAGCTTCCAGGCCATTGCACTCTCTTCACAAAGCAAAAACATGAGTTTAACCCCAATGTGGCCGGCTGAGTTTCGCGCCGCACGCGGCAGGGCTTCGCCTGGGCAGGTTTTTTCTTTAGACTTGCCGCCACGCCCCGTTCAGCCACGACAGCTGTTCGGGAGTCTTCCGCTATTGAACCGGAGCAAAAACATGTCGATGATCAAACGCCCTTTCGCGGCGCTGGCGGCCTTGTGCCTGTCTGCCGCCACGCTGTTTTCCACTGCTGCACTGGCAGAAACCACCACCTTACGCGTTTCGGCGATCCCCGATGAAGCTCCCACCGAGCTGATGCGCAAGTTCGAGCCCTTGGGGAAATACCTTGAAGCAGAGCTTGGCATGCCGGTCACTTTCCAACCGGTATCCGACTACGCCGGTGTGGTGGAAGCTCTGGGCGCCAAACGTCTCGACATGGCCTGGCTGGGCGGCTTTACCTTTGTACAGGCCAAGCTGCGTACTGGCGACGCCATTCCGCTGGTTCAGCGCGAACAGGATGAGGTCTTCACCAGCACCTTCATCACTGCCGACCCCGACGTGAAGACCCATGCCGACCTCAAAGGCAAAAGCTTTGCATTCGGCTCGGTCTCCTCCACCTCTGGCCACTTGATGCCGCGGTACTTCCTGCAGCAGGACGGTATTGATGCAGACAGCTTCTTCAGCCGTGTAGGCTTTTCTGGCGCCCACGATGCCACCGTCGCCTGGGTCGAGTCGGGCAAGGTAGACGCCGGAGTATTGAATTCATCGGTTTGGGAAAAGCTGATCGAAGAGAACAAGGTCAATACTGACAAGGTGCGCGTCTACGCCGTGACCCCGACCTACTATGACTACAACTGGACAGTGCGTGGCGACCTCGACCCTGCACTCGTCGAGAAGATCAAAGCCGCCTTCCTCGCGCTCGACCCTGCCAACCCGGAACACAAGGCGATCCTTGATCTGCAACGTGCTTCGCGCTTCGTGCCCACCAAGGCCGAAAATTACCAGGGTATCGAGGAAGCCGCTCGCGCTGCCGGCCTGCTTGAGTGAGCATCAGCTTGCATGGGGTGGGTTATACCCACCCCAACGGCACGCTGGCGCTGAAGGACATCAGGCTCGACATTGCAGCAGATGAGCAGGTTGCGATAATCGGCTCCTCAGGCGCCGGCAAGACCACGCTGCTGAAATTGCTGGCGACCAGCCTGCTTGCGTCTCGCGGCGAGCTGCAATTACTGCAGCACGACCCGGCACAACTGGGCCGAGCCAAGTTGCGACAGCTTCGCAGTCGCATCGGCTTGATTCACCAGAGCCCGCCACTGCCACCACGTCAAAGGGTGGTCACGGCGGTACTTGCCGGCCGGCTGGGTCAGTGGTCGCTCGCGCGGGCCTGCCTCTCGCTATGCTATCCCACGGATATCCAAGGCGCCCGCGCGGAGTTGGCGCGCCTCGACCTGGCTGACAAGCTGTTTGCCCGTTGCGACCAGCTATCAGGCGGGCAGCAACAGCGTGTCGGCATCGCTCGCGTGCTGTATCAACAATCCGATCTGATGCTCGCCGACGAACCTGTCTCCGCCATGGACCCGGTGCTTGCCGAGCACACCCTGAGCATTCTTGGCCATGTCGCCCGCGAGCGTGGCATACCCTTGGTCGCCAGCTTGCATGCGGTTGAATTGGCATTGCGCCACTTTCCTCGTGTTATTGGTCTGAGAGCAGGCGAGATTCTCTTTGACAAGCCCGCCGACTCAGTCAGCCAGCAGGATCTGGATGCGCTCTACGTCAACACCGGCCTGGGTGAACTGGCTCAGCAGCATGGCGCCACCACGGCGCAGCGCCCGCGTAACCCATGTCTGTGACCAACGCTGCTCGGCGCTGGCATGACCCTGCGGCCGCGCCTCGGGCACTGTTCACTCTAGCCTTGCTGATACTGTTGTGGCCCGGTCTGCACCTCACCGAGTTTCGCCCGCAACAGTTGTTTGACGCTCAGAACAGAGAAGTGATGGGGCGTTTTCTCGCCGGTTTCTGGCCACCGGAAACCAGCGCGGAGTTTCTCTTGCTGCTGGGCCGCGCCACATTGGAGACCCTGGCCATGGCGACGGCCGGGCTTGCTCTGGCCCTGGCCCTGGCCATCCCGCTGAGCCTGATTGCCAGCCGCGCGTTGTCCATCTCAAGCCTGCTGGGCGGCACACCCAGTTGGGTCGGCCGCCTGCTGCGCTACCCGGTGCGGGTGCTGCTGGTGGTGCTGCGCAGCATTCCCGAGATCGTCTGGGCCTTGCTGTTCGTGCGCGCAGTGGGGCTGGGGCCGACCGCCGGAGTGCTGGCGATCGCTATCACCTACAGCGGCATGCTGGGCAAGGTCTACGCTGAAATCTACGAATCGGTTGATCCGCAGCCAACCCGCGCCTTGCTGCAAAGCGGCAGCTCGCGGTTGGCCGCGTTCCTGTATGCAGTGCTTCCCAACGCTGCGCAGGAGCTGACGTCCTACACCTTGTATCGCTGGGAATGCGCGGTACGCGCCTCCGTGATCATGGGCTTTGTGGGTGCCGGAGGCCTGGGCCAGATGATTGATCTGTCAATCCGCATGTTTGCCGGCGGCGAAGTGGTCAGCATACTACTGACCTTTCTATTGCTGGTGCTTATGGCCGATCAGATCAGCCTGCTACTGCGCCGGAGGCTGGCGTGAAATCGGGAATTAATGCCGCGCTCTGGTTCCTCGCAATCGCCGCTGCGGTGATTGCGTCCTTTGTCTATCTGCAACTGGACTTCCCCAGCCTGGTTCTAGCTGACAGCCGCGCACAGATGCTTGACTACGCAGCATCCTTCTTCCCACCCAATACCTCACCTGACTGGCTAACCAAGCTTTGGCAGGGCGCGCTCGAAACCCTGGCTATCTCAGCTGTCGGCACCTTGCTAGCCGCCTTTTTGGGCGCGCTATTGAGTTTGCTGGCCGCCGGACGCCTGGGAGGGCTGGCCAAGGCTGCCTGTCGCCTGCTGCTCAATGCCCTGCGTTCGGTACCCGAACTGGTATGGGCGGCGCTGATGGTCTTGGCGGCAGGCCTGGGTCCCTTCGCCGGAACCCTGGCTATCGCCCTGCATACAACCGGCGTACTCGGCCGGCTATTCGCCGAGGCGCTGGAAAACACTCCTCCCGAGCCAGCCGAAGCCCTGCGTCAGGCCGGCGCCAGCGCCACCAGCGCCTTTCTCTACGGCACCCTGCCCGGCGTCATACCCCAATGGCTTGCCTACAGTCTGTACCGTTGGGAGAACAATATTCGCATGGCGGCGGTGCTGGGGTTTGTGGGCGCCGGCGGCCTGGGCCAGATGCTCCACGTCACGCTGAGTCTGTTTCAGCAGTCAAAGGCGATGAGTGTGATTCTGGCCATGCTGGCGATGGTGTTGCTGGTGGATGCGTTGAGTGGGTGGTTGCGGGCGCGGCTGGGGTGAGGTGGCGCGCTGCAATGCTGGTGTCGCAGTAGGGCGGACAACGCCACAGGCTTGTCCGCCATGCCGGAGTGACTTTGACCATCTATTTTTCAGATCTGATTCCTGCGCATTTTGCGGGCCACTTTTTTGGCTGGTTACCGCTTTCGCCTCTAGGCGAGCCAAGGGGGCATGCTTGCCCATGCCCCCTTAGCAATCCCCCAGGGCACCCAGCTGCGCGGCCCTTCGGGTTCGCTGCGTTGCTCAAGCGGCCGGGGACACTTGCAAACTCGCTTCGCTCAGACACCGCAAGCGCCTTTCTCCCGGCAGCTCTGCGCTACTCGCCCACTCAGATGGGGCTGTTTAGCCGTGCAGCGGCGGGTTTTTGTAGTTTGAACAGGACAACCAAACCGGAAAATCACGCAGATCTCCAGCCTTTCTTCCCCCTTCCAAGCTGTCGAGTAACGCAGGATTTGAGCGATTAAGCCGAGGACTGTTTGAGCGAAGCGAGTTCCGCAGGCGCGCTCAAATCCGAGTAACGCAGAGAAGCCGCAGGCCAGCTTGGCCGGGGGTGCCCTTTCTTTGGGTTCCGTTTCTTTGGGCAAGCAAAGAAAGGGGACTCGCCAGCAAGGCGAAACGCGCGCCCGATTAAAGCACATGAAAGAGTAGAATGCGCCAAAAGCGGTGGGCTGCAAGGTCGGGGACTATCTGTCGCCCCGCTCCTGCACCAAAACCCAAGGCCTGATCACCACCGCCCACAGCGAATCCGGATCCCGTTCCGCCCAGTCACCCGCCTGCGCATCAGTCGCCACCCGCAAGTGCTGGCCATCCATCCAGATTTTGATCTGCTCGCTGTCGTCTTCCATCATGGCAGCAGCCACCTCTACCAGGTCCAGCTCGGGGGCGACTACCAGCAGATCGCCGCGGGCAAAGTGCGGCTCCAGGGTCTTCCATTCAATATTGCCGGTGGCGCCGACAATGGCTGCGTAGGCTTCGTCAGACAGGGTCATGGGGGCAGGTCCTTTCAAATATCAAAGGTTGGCATGGTAGCCAGCTGCGGCCGACATGCAAGAAATCGTCGGCAATGTCGCCAAAAACAGCCTATTCTGTCTATCGGCATGTCGCCATACAGACACAATGTTGCAGTTAACGGACATTGGCTGACAAATCGACCAAGGTCGATTCCCTGCATCGTTGCCGGTTGCTAAACTGCGCCGGTACAGTTCCGATCAGGCTGTGTATTTCATAATAAACCGGAACAAGCCAAGACTACTTCGGCAAAACAACACAAGTGAGCAGATGACATGAAAATGGCACACAAGAAAGCACTTTCCCAGATTATTGCCGCCGCCGCACTGGTCGGTTTCAGCGGCTATTCACTGGCTGCAGACACCATCAAGATTGCGCTGGCCGGCCCAGTTACCGGCCCAGTGGCCCAGTATGGCGATATGCAGTTCATTGGTGCCAAGATGGCCATTGAGCAGATCAACAAGGATGGTGGCGTGAACGGCAGCCAACTCGAAGGTGTGGTATTCGATGACGCCTGCGATCCCAAGCAGGCCGTGGCCGTGGCCAACCGTATCGTCAACGACGGTATCAGCTTCGTGGTGGGTCACCTCTGCTCCAGCTCCACTCAGCCGGCTTCCGACATCTATGAAGACGAAGGTATCCTGATGGTTACCGCAGCTTCCACCAGTCCGGAAATCACCGAGCGCGGATATCAGCTGGTGTTCCGTACCATCGGCCTGGACAGCCTGCAGGGCCCGACCGCCGGCAAGTACATTGCCGAGCAGGTCAAGCCAAAGAAAGTCGCCGTCATTCATGACAAGCAGCAGTACGGCGAAGGTATCGCCACCGCCGTACGCGACGTGCTGACCGAAGCCGGCATCGAAGTGCCGCTGTTTGAAGGTGTGACTGCCGGCGACAAGGACTTCTCCGCGCTGATCGCCAAGCTGCGTCAAGCCGAGGTCGACTTCGTTTACTATGGCGGTTATCACCCCGAACTGGGTCTGATTCTGCGCCAGGCATCAGAGCAAGGCCTGGATGTGCGCTTCATGGGCCCTGAAGGCGTAGGCAATACCGATATTTCCGCGATTGCCGGTGAAGCCTCCGAAGGTCTGCTGGTTACCCTGCCCAAGGCCTTCGACGAAGATCCGAAGAACGCCGACCTGGTTGAAGCCTTCAAGGCCAAGAACGAAGATCCCTCCGGTCCCTTCGTGTTCCCTGCCTACGCCGCCGTACAGGTCATCGCCGATGGTATCAAACTGGCTGAAAGCACCGACACCGAAGCCGTAGCCGAAGCCCTGCGCAGCAACAGCTTCGACACGCCCACCGGCACCCTTGCCTTCGATGAAAAGGGCGATCTGAAAAACTTCAACTTTGTCGTTTATGAGTGGCACGCTGACGCCAGCAAAACCGCACTGACCGAGTAAGTGAACTGACTCCGGGCCTGTCCAACGTCAGTTGGCAGGCCCGGTTTTTTGTTGATGCCCGTCTTTGCGGACCTGCATTGCTCCTCTTGTATTTCGGTGTCATGGCTATGCCAGAGTCCCTTTATTACTTTATTCAACAGCTGTTGAACGGCCTGACCGTCGGCAGTACCTATGCCCTGATTGCCATCGGCTACACCATGGTTTACGGCATCATCGGCATGATCAACTTCGCCCATGGCGAGATTTACATGATCGGCAGCTACATCGCCTTTATCGTCATTGCCGCGCTGGCGATGTTCGGTATCGAGTCGGTACCGCTGCTGATCTTTGCCGCTTTCGTCATCAGCATGATGGTGACCAGCGCCTACGGTTACAGTATCGAACGCGTGGCCTACCGCCCATTGCGTGGTGGCAATCGCCTGATCCCGCTGATTTCCGCCATCGGCATGTCCATCTTTCTGCAGAACCTGGTACGTATCGCACAGGGCTCGCGGGACATTGCCATGCCGAGCCTGATTACCGGCGGTGTGGATATCGGCCCGCAGGAAGGCTTTCACGCCAGCCTGTCGTACATGCAGATGATCATCTTTGCAGTCACTCTGATCACCATGGTGCTGCTCACCCTGTTCATCTCTCGCTCACGCATGGGCCGCGCTTGTCGCGCCTGCGCAGAAGACCTGAAGATGACCAATCTGCTGGGTATCAATACCAACGGCATCATCGCCCTGACCTTCGTGATCGGCGCAGCGCTGGCGGCGATTGCCGGCGTACTGCTGGGCATGTATTACGGCGTGATCAATCCCTATATCGGTTTCATGGCCGGGCTCAAGGCCTTTACCGCAGCCGTGCTGGGAGGGATCGGCAGCATCCCGGGCGCAGTGCTCGGCGGGCTCTTGCTGGGCGTAACCGAAGCCATCACCGCTGGCTATTTCAGTACCGAATACAAGGATGTGGTGGCCTTTGGTCTGCTGATCCTGATTCTGCTGTTCCGCCCCAGTGGCATTCTTGGCCGCCCGGAGGTGGAGAAAGTATGATGCGCGCCAATCTCAAACCGGCCGTTATTTCTGCCGTTGTCGTTGTGGTGCTGTCCGGCCTGCTGATGGGGGTGCGCCTTAATCAGGATGGCACCGGTCTCTCGCTGGTCGGCGCCGGCCCCGATGTGTACTGGAAAATCGCCGCCGCCGCTGCCTTCATGTTCTTCTACAACCTGTTCCGCGATCACCTGGCGGCGTTGTGGAAGGCCATGCCCGGCTTGCCGAAAACCCCGACCCAACTGATCGAGGTGAGCAAGAAGCCGATCCTGCGCCGACTGTTCTGGTGCTTCCTGATTGCCCTGGCGATTCTCTGGCCCTTCATCTCCAATCGCGGCGGTACCGATCTGGCAACCCTGGTGTTGATCTACGTGATGCTGGGGCTGGGATTGAATATCGTGGTAGGCCTCGCTGGCCTGCTCGACCTGGGTTACGTCGGCTTTTATGCTGTGGGCGCCTATGGTTATGCGCTGCTGGCAATGTACTTCGACATCGGCTTCTGGACGGGCCTGGTAGCGGCTGGCGCGCTGGCTGCACTGTTCGGCTTCCTGCTCGGTTTCCCCGTGCTGCGTTTGCGTGGCGATTACCTGGCCATCGTTACCCTGGGCTTCGGCGAGATCATCCGCATTCTGCTCAATAACATGACCTGGCTGACCAATGGGCCCAATGGCATTGGCGGCATCCCCAAACCCACCCTCTTTGGCCTGGAGTTCAGTCGCCGAGCCAGCGAGGGCATGCAGAGCTTCCACGAATTTGTCGGCATCGATTACAGCTCGGAGCACCGCGTCATCTTTCTGTATCTGCTGGCGCTGCTGCTGGTGCTGATTACCCTGTTTGTGATCAACCGCCTGCTGCGCATGCCGATTGGCCGCGCCTGGGAAGCCCTGCGTGAAGACGAAATCGCCTGCCGCGCGCTGGGTATCAACCCGACTGTAGTCAAACTCGGCGCCTTTACCATCGGCGCCAGCTTTGCGGGGTTTGCCGGCTGTTTCTTTGCCGCGCGTCAGGGCTTTATCAGCCCTGAATCCTTCACCTTTATCGAGTCCGCCATCATCCTTGCCATTGTGGTGCTGGGTGGCATGGGGTCGCAGATTGGCGTCATTCTGGCCGCCATCATCATGACCGTGTTGCCGGAGATGGCCCGAGAGTTCAACGAGTACCGCATGCTGCTGTTTGGTTTGATGATGGTCCTGATGATGATCTGGCGCCCGCAAGGGTTGCTGCCGATGAACCGTCCGCATCTGGAGTTGCGCACATGAGCCGCCCGTTACTTGAAGTGTCCGGGCTGACCATGCGCTTCGGCGGCCTGCTGGCGGTGGATGGCGTACAGCTCAGTGTGCACCCAGGCCAGATCGTTTCCATGATCGGCCCCAATGGCGCTGGCAAGACCACGGTCTTCAACTGCCTGACCGGCTTCTACAAGCCAAGCGGCGGCAAGATCGTTTTTGATGGTCGTGAAATCCAGGGCTTGCCCGGCTTCAAGGTTGCACGCCGGGGCATGATCCGCACTTTCCAGCACGTACGCCTGTTCAAGGAGATGACCGTGGTGGAAAACCTGCTGGTGGCCCAGCACCAGCACATGAACACCAGCATGCTGTCTGGTCTGTTCAAGACCCCGGGCTACCGTCGCAGCGAACGCGAAGCCATGGAGCGCGCGGCCTACTGGCTTGATCGGGTAGACCTGCGCCAATTTGCCAACCGCCCGGCCAATACCCTGGCGTATGGTCAGCAACGCCGCCTGGAAATCGCTCGCTGCATGGTGACCCAGCCCAAGCTGTTGATGCTGGACGAGCCGGCCGCAGGCCTCAACCCGCGGGAAACCGATGACCTCAAGGCATTGATCGCGGAGCTGCGCGACAATCATCAACTGACCGTGTTGCTGATCGAGCACGACATGAAGCTGGTGATGAGCATTTCCGATCAGATTGTGGTGATCAATCAGGGCCGCCCGCTGGCCGCCGGCACGCCGGAGCAGATCAAGCAGAATCCGGACGTCATCAAAGCCTACCTGGGTGAAACCTGAGGAATTGCCAGTCATGCTGTACATGAAGAACGTATCGACCCACTACGGGAAGATTCAGGCGCTGCACGAGGTGAACCTGGAGGTTCAACGCGGCGAAATCGTTACCCTGATCGGCGCCAATGGCGCCGGCAAGACTACCCTGCTGATGACTCTTTGCGGCGATCCCCGCGCCACCACCGGCAGCATTCGCTATGAAGGTGACGAGCTGACTGGCCTGACCACCGCGGAAATCATGCGCAAGGACATCGCCATAGTGCCTGAAGGTCGCCGCGTGTTTTCGCGGCTGACCGTGGAAGAGAATCTCAGCATGGGCGGCTTTTTTACCAAAAAGGAAGAGCTGCAGGAGCAACTGGACACCACCCTTACCCTGTTCCCGCGCCTGAAGGAACGTTATCAGCAGCGCGCAGGCACCATGTCCGGCGGTGAGCAACAGATGCTGGCGATAGGTCGCGCACTGATGAGCAAACCTCGTCTGCTGTTGCTGGACGAGCCTTCACTGGGCCTGGCGCCCATCATCATCCAGCAGATTTTCGACATCATCGAGCAGTTGCGCCAGCAAGGCGTCACCATCTTTCTGGTCGAGCAGAACGCCAACCAGGCGCTCAAACTGGCCGACCGTGGTTACGTGATGGAGCACGGTCACATCGTCATGCAGGACAGTGGCGAGGCACTGCTGGCCAACCCAGACGTGCGCAAGGCCTATCTGGGTGGCTGAAAGCCTTGGCTATCAGGGCGCCGTCTGGCGCCCCTGATAGCCGCAACCACTGTAGCGCACGCCGTCAACCAGCAATACAGAGCGCATATGGAAGTAATCGCCGGTTGCCACATCTTGGCAATCTTGCGGATACAGCCACAACTCCAGGTCACCGCTCAGGCTGCGCGCGTTCAGCGAGCCATCGGGCAACTGCTCCGTTACCACCGAGACCGGCGAGTACCCCTGGGCGGCGTCGCTACGAGTCAGACCGTTTACAGCCAGAGCAGCGCGCCAGGCCGGATGGTATTGCAGAGCAACCCACTGCGCGCTGTTGGCGCTGGTGTCTGCGCAGCCGCGCCCCTGCGACTGCATGCGCAGGACCTTGCTTGGCTGGATACGCCCGGCGCTGTCGGTCCGGCCCAACAAATCCACGAATATGGCGGTCTGCCCAGGCTGGGCTGCCTGCGCAAAGATGGCCTTGAGCTCAGCGCTGTCGAGAACCGGCTGCGCCCCATCCGCACCACACTGGCGCAGACTGAAGCCTGCATTTCCCTGTTCCAGCAAGCCGCTCATGCGTTGCTGCGGGCCACTCCAGCTTTCGCGCAACAGGCTGCAGCCCGAGACCAGCAACACTATTGCAATCAAGGCGATGCGCGTGCTATTTAGTGTAAAACATCTCAATATGTGAACTCCATTGGGTAAAATCGGGTTATCCCGCCAAAATCATGACATACGGCAGATCACAAATGTGAACGACGATGGTACTCTTTGCCGCATTCGCCCGCATGCGATCCGTCTTGGCGGGTTTGGTTCCCGAACCTCGTTTGCCTGGAAACACTCTGTTGGAAGCACAATAATGAAGATGATTTCTGCCGCACTACTTAGCACTGTCGCACTGACCATTAGCGCCTGTTCGTCCAACAAACCCGCTCCACCTCCACCCCAACCCGAGGCCACGCCCTGGGCTCAGGAACACATGGCCGAGCTCACCGCCATCGCCATGGCCGAGCGTTACGAGATCCATAACACCGGCGAGCAGATTCGTCTGGTGATTCCGGTCAAGGACAACTTCCACCCCAAACGTACTCTGCTGCTGCCCTCGGGCCTGGTACCCCTGGCACGGGTTGCCAAGGTCCTGCGCACGGCGACAGACAGCAACATCGCCGTGATCGGCTTCAGCGATGACGTGGGCGAGGAAGAGGTCAATCAGCAGCTGAGCCTGGAACGAGCACAGGCAGTAGCCAGCGTTCTGCAGTTGGGCGGCGTGCGCCGCCACAACATGCAGCTCAAGAGTCTGGGCGAAGCTGGCCCGCGGGCTGACAACAGCACTCCCGAAGGTCGTGATCTGAACCGCCGGGTAGAAATCGAAATCACCCCCCGCCAGCCAGTTTCCAGCCTGGCGTTGGCCCCCTGAGCCGGTCCACTCCCTAAAAGTAGTGCGGCCTACCCTGAGCGCTAACGCGCTCGGGGTGCGCGCCAACTCTCTATCACTCCGCCCATTTTCAGCCGCGTACTTCCTGACCTACCGCTGCACTGCCGGGAGACAGGTTGGGGCCAGGATTCGATACGGGCTTTGTCAGGTACAGGTATTGCCCGCGCTTTAAAATCACTCACAGCACCACAGCAGCGACGACTATTGCTCCCAGGGTTCGCCGCGGGTGCGCGGCTCACGCCGCAGTTTTTCATGCATTGCCGCTTTGGCCAGCATCTGCGCGCTGACCGGCGCGGTGAGAAACAGAAAGAAGGTAATCAATAGCTCGTGCAGGCTGGGCTCACCCGCCTGCTGGCTGAAGTAGAGCATGGAGCCCAGCACCAAAGCGCCCACACCCAGGGTGGTGGCCTTGGTTGGACCGTGCAGGCGCATGAAGAAGTCCGGCAGTTTGACCAGTCCTATGGAGCCGATCAGCGCAAACAGGCTGCCCGTCAGCAGCAGGGCGGCCACCAGCCATTCAATCCAGCTCGTCTCGTTCATCAGCCTCTCTCTTATTCGATGATATTGCCGCGCATCAAATGCTTGGCAATTGCCACAGTGCTGACAAAGCCCATTACCGCAATCAGCAACGCAGCCTCAAAAAACAGGTTGGAATCCAGATACAGCCCAAACAGCATGATCACCGCAATGCCGTTGATATAGAGCGTATCCATTGCCAGGATACGAT
Source organism: Halopseudomonas sp. (assembly GCF_036961105.1). GTDB lineage: Bacteria > Pseudomonadota > Gammaproteobacteria > Pseudomonadales > Pseudomonadaceae > Halopseudomonas. The sequence continues at coordinate 18,213 of NZ_JBALWW010000025.1, forward strand.
CCGGCAGATCAGGTCCCTTGATCAGGCGCACGAAAGTCAGAATGAGTGCCACGCTCATCATGCCAAGACAAATCAGAATCACGGTCTCGAGCATTCGAACACCTCCTTGAGCGGCATTTCATAACGGCGCCGAATGTGTTCAATCAGCTGTTGCTCGTCAGCCACATCCAGACCATGAATCAACAAGGTTTTACGGTCAGCACTGATGTCAGCCGAGACTGTGCCCGGCGTCAGCGAGACCGTGCTGGCCAGCACGCTGATGGAGAATTCATGTTGCAGGCTCAGCGGGTATTCGACAAAGGCCGGGCGCAGCTCGCGGCGTGGCCCGAGAATCAGGCGCGCTACCTGCAGATTGGCCAGCAGGATATCCACCAGCACCCGCCAGACAAACAGCAGCAACCGATCAACCCGGCAACTGCTCGGTGGGTTGGGCCAGAACACATTGGTCAACAAGGGAATCAGCCAGGCCAGCAGCACACCCATGATCAGACTGCCGGCGGAAATGCCGTTGACCAGCAACTGCCAGCCAACCAGCATCGACAAACTCAACCACGGGTGGGGTAGCACGCGCTTGGACAGGCTCACGGATTGATCTCCCCTGCAGCGCCCAGCACCGCATCAATGTAGCTTTGCGGCTGCAGCAATTGATCTGCGGTGGCGTCGAGATACGCCAGCACCGGCTCGGCAAACAGCACCAGCAACGGGCTGGCCAGCAGCAAGATCACCACTGCGGCCAGCCTTACGCCGTCCAATGGCTCGCCGGCGGCGGTTACCTCAGCCTGCCGCCAGAACAAGGTGGTACCGGCACGGCTCAAGGCGATAAGACTCAACAGACCACTGCCGAGGACCACTGGATACAACCACCCGGCCATGCTGCCGCTGCCGGCCGCACTGAGCAGCAACAGTTTGCCGATAAAGCCCGACAGCGGCGGCATACCGACAATCGACATCGCGCTGAGAAAGAAAATGCCGCCCAGCAGCATCGGGTGAGGCACCGCCGGGCCGGCTACCAGTCTGGCGGCAAAGCGCGGGCCGCGCACACGCTGCAGCACTCCCGCAAGCAGGAAGAAGGCGCCGGTAATCCAGGTCGAGTGCATCAGATAGAACAGGGTCGCGCGCAGCGCTTCAGGTGTGCCCAGCGCCAGCCCGGCCAACATGGTGCCTACCGACAGCACCACCAGATAGGCAATCAGGCCGGTAAGGGTAGCGGCGGCCAAGGCACCGACCGCGCCTAACACCAGCGTTAGCAATGCCAGCGGCCAGAGCCAGTCATTGACCATGTGCGCCAGATCCTGTGCCTGCTCGCCGAATATCAGGGTATAGACACGCAGGATCGAATACAGCCCCACCTTGGTCATGATTGCAAAGAGCGCAGCTACCGGCGCGCTGGCAGCGGAATAGGCACGCGGCAGCCAGAAATAAAGCGGAAAGACAGCCGTTTTCAGTCCGAACACTACCAGCAGCAACATGCCTGCAGCGCCGACCAGAGGCTGGTCCGCTGCCGACAGCTGGCTGACTCGTACCGCCATGTCCGCCATATTGAGCGTACCCAGCACCCCGTACAGCGTGCCCACCGCAATCAGGAACAACGCCGATCCGGTCAGATTAAGCAGTACATAGTGCAGTCCGGCGCGCACCCGCGCCGAACCGGCGCCGTGCAACAGCAGCGCATAGGAGGCGATCAGCAGAATCTCGAAAAAGACGAAGAGGTTGAACAGGTCACCGGTAAGAAAGGCGCCGGTGATGCCCATTAACTGAAACTGGAACAACGGGTGGAAGTTACGCCCGGCTGCGTCATCGCCGCGCAACGCGTAAAGCATGGCACCAAAGGCAAGCACGGCGGTGATCAACAGCATCAATGCGCTTAAACGGTCCACCACCAGCACAATGCCAAAGGGCGGCAGCCAATCGCCCAGCGTGTAGATCAGCGTCTCTTCGCTGGCACGCAGTAACAGTATGGCGGCCAGCGGCAGCTGCGCGAAGGTGGCCAGCAGACTGATACCCCGTTTGAAGTCCAGGCTGCCGCGTAGCAACAGCAGCACAGCGCCCACTACCATCGGCAGAAAAATGGGCAGGATCGGCAAATGACTCATCAACGATCTCCCTTGCCGTCGACGTGGTCGCTGTCCAGCTCACCCTGCGCGCGCAGGGACAATACCAGCGCAAAGGCGGTCATGGCGAAGCCGATCACAATGGCGGTCAGCACCAGCGCCTGTGGCAGCGGGTCGGCATAATTGAGCTGCTCGCCCAACACCGCCGGCACCGCATCACCAATGCGCCCCATGGCAAAGAGGAATAGGTTGACCGCGTAGCTCAACAGCGTCAGCCCTATCACCACCGGGAAGGTGCGCGCGCGCAGCATGAGATACACCCCACAGCTGGTCAACAGGCCAATCAGTAGTGCATATACCAGCTCCATCAGAAATCCCCCCCTCTGGACGGCAGTTGAGACAATTTGCCCAGATTGGCGAGAATCAACAATGTAGCACCCACCACCGTCAGATAAACCCCCAGATCAAACAGCATGGCCGTGGCCAATTCGATATCGCCCACCAGCGGAATATGGAAATGATCAAAGGCGCTGGTGAGGAAGGGGTAGCCGAAGAACCAGCTGCCGGCTCCAGTCGCGGCGGCAATCAACACCCCGGCGGCAGCCAGGTAATGGTAGTTCACTGGCCAGCGCTGCGAGGTCCACTCCTCACCACTGGCGACGTATTGCAGAATCAGCGCGACCGCCGTTATCAGGCCTGCGATAAAGCCGCCACCCGGCAGGTTGTGCCCGCGCAGGAAGATGAACACCGAGATCATCAGGGCGAGCGGCAGCAATATCCGCGATAGGTTTACCAGCATCAGGAGTTCACCACGCTGCGCCCAGGGCTTTCCAAGGCTGTCACCGCCAGGCAGGCGCAACCGCAGGCCGTCGATCAGCGCGTAGATGCCGATGGCCGCAATCGCCAGTACGGTGATCTCGCCCATGGTATCGAAACCCCGGAAGTCCACCAGAATCACGTTGACCACGTTGCTGCCGCCACCACCGCTCAAGCTGTTCTCGAGAAAGAAGCCGGCAATACTGTCGAAGGGACGCGTCATCACCGCAAACGCCAGGGCGGAAACCAACAAACCGCTCATCAACGCCAGCAGCAGATCACGCCCGCGCCGCAACACCGAGGACTCACGCGGGGTGCGCGCCGGCAGAAAGAACAGCGCCAGCATCAACAGCACTATGGTAACCACCTCGACGGAAATCTGTGTCAACGCCAGATCCGGTGCAGCAAAGCGCGCAAAAGCGAGCACCACGCCCAGTCCCACCACACTCAGCATGGTCAGAGAAACCAGGCGCTGGCGATGCCACACAACCGTAGCAACAGCCGCTAACGCCATTACCAGCGCCACCGCGAGACTGACACCGTCAACCGGCGACATGGCGATCTCGCCCTGCAGACTGGGCAGCTTGAACAACCAGTAACCGCTGACCAACACAGCCGCCGCCAGCACGCAGGCAAGGTAACGCTGCAGCGAGGCATTCTCCAGCAAGAGGGTGAACTGCCCGGCGCCACGCACCAGCGCCTGGACCAAACGCTCGAAGATCAGCTTGGCATCCAGCTCGCGCTGTCGCTCATACCAGGCGAACAGCGGGCGTCGCGCGGCATACACCAATACCCCGACCACCAGGGCCACAAAGCTCATGAGCAATGGCAAGTTGAAGCCGTGCCAGATGGCCAGGCTGTACTCCGGCAGCGGCCCGCCCAAAGTGGCCTGTGCAGCCACGGCCAATAGGCCGGCCACCGTTAGCCCAGGTGCCAACCCGACCATCAGGCACATGGCGACCAGTATTTCGACCGGCACCTTCATGTAACGTGGCGGCTCGTGTGGCGGAAACTTGGGCAGATTGACCGGCTTGCCGTTGAAGAACACATCGTGCACGAAGCGCAGCGAGTAGGCGACCGAGAACACGCCGCCCAAGGTCGCACCGAGCGGTATCAGCCAACTGAAACTGCCGAGCATGTGCTGCTCCAGCGTTTCGCTGAAAAACATCTCCTTGCTCAAAAAGCCATTGAGTAGCGGTACCCCGGCCATCGCAGACGCTGCCACCATCGCCAGCGTGGCGGTGTGCGGCATGAAACGCAGCAAACCGTTGATCCGTCGCATATCGCGGGTGCCGGTCTCGTGATCAATGATACCGGCGGCCATGAACAATGAAGCCTTGAAAGTAGCGTGATTGATGATATGAAAGACCGCCGCCACTGCCGCCAGCCGCGTATCCAGACCAAACAACAGGGTAATCAGGCCCAGATGGCTGATGGTCGAATACGCCAACAGGCCCTTGAGATCGTGCTGAAACAAGGCCGTGCAGGCGCCCACCAGCAGCGTGGCCATACCCACGCTGCTGACCAGATAGAACCACAAATCGGTGTCGGCCAGCGCCGGATAGAGCCGTGCCAGCAGAAATACACCGGCCTTGACCATGGTGGCTGAATGCAGATAGGCCGACACCGGGGTAGGTGCCGCCATCGCGTGCGGCAACCAGAAATGGAAGGGAAACTGCGCCGACTTGGTAAAGACACCCAATAGCACCAGCACCAGAATCACCGGGTAAAGCGCATGCTCGCGCAGCAGATCACCAGCAGCTAACACATCGCTCAACTGATAGCTGCCGACTACCTGGCCAATCAGCAGTACACCGGCCAATAGCGCCAGACCACCTGCCCCGGTCACCGCCAGGGCCATGCGCGCGCCTTTCCGGGCGTCCGTAGAGTGCGACCAATAGCCGATCAGCAGGAAGGATGACAGGCTGGTCATCTCCCAGAAGAACATCATCAACAGCAGATTTTCTGCCAGTACCACACCCAGCATTGCCGACATGAACAGCAACAGATAGGCAAAGAAGCGTCCCATCGGGTCCTTCTTGGCCAGATAGTAGCGAGCGTAAAGAATCACCAGCAAACCGATGCCGAGGATCATCAGAGCGAAGAGAAAGCTCAGACCATCAAGCCGAAAGCTGATGTGCAGGCCTAACTGGTCAAGCCAGTGCCAGGTCTGTACCAGGGTCTCACCTGCAAATACCGCTGGTGCCTGTTGCCACAGCAGTACCATGCCAATGACCGGCGCCAGCATGGTCATGCTGGCGCACAGTGAGCGACCCTGTTTGTTGAACAGCAGCGGCAGCAAACTGCCGATCAGTGGAAGAATGACGATAAGCGCCAAGGTCATGCAGGACTTACTCCATCTATGGCCGCAAAGGCTATTGCCGGTATTGCTGCGCTCCTAGCGCTGGTTGGCCTGCTGCCAGGCCTGATGCCGAGCATGGTTACCCAGCCTACCACGCTAGCGCTGGTGTGGCAGCGACGGGCCAACAAACGCCGCCATTATAGAGGGTGCAAGATTGTCAGCGGCGGACCACTCACGTCCATTGCGTTACAAAATGCGTAGCCTGTCGCGAAGACAGGCTCATCGCGCACAGCAGCTTGCTACTTTACTACTCGTGACTCGCCGTTCACTGTCATTACGCGCACGCGATCGCCTACCGCGAAATCCACACCTTCCTGCACTTCCTGTACATAGGCGCGGGTTTGCCCCGAATCCTCGGTCACGGTTACTTCTACCCCCTGCGTACGCGTTACGCCCTCTTCTGCTGCGGCGCCGGCCATGCCGCCCGCAAGCGCCCCCACGATGGTGGCAATGGCACGCCCGCTACCGCCGCCCACACTGTTGCCGGCCACGCCGCCGATGGCTGCGCCGGCCGCAGGCCCGACCACTGTTTTGGTGCCCTCGATCTTCACCAGTCTGACCGCTTCGACAGTGCCCATGCGCACTATCTGCGGCGCCCGTGCATCGTCTCGGCTGTAGGTGTCGCCGGTCAACGATGAAGCGCAACCGGTCAGCACCAGCGCAGCGCTCATCAGCAGAGTTGCCATCAGCTGTTTGTTCATATCGATAACCTCACGTTGGGGTGTAATGGGCCCGCTGCATTAACGCCTTTCCAGATGCTGCCAGGCTCGCGCAGCTTGCCGCAAATAGGGTACTGCTAACCAGCTCCGGCGCGAACCATTGATCGGGAAGCGCTACGCGCTGGTCGAATTCAATCGCCAATTCGCCTAAAATCGCGTCTGCTTATGAACCGGTGGAATGGCTCAGGCCCGCCACCACATCATTCCCTTTGCGTATCGCCGTAGCCCTCCATAACCACAAGAATAGACAGGTACAGGTCAGACTAGAAGCGCCGCGTCCAGCAGCGTAGTTACCAGTCGCCGTGCCCACAGGTTACCGATTCCGTTGTTCGGAGGACCTACCATGGCTCCCTTGCAGGCAGCATGGATGTACTATCTCGCGCACCCTGCGCTGGTGATCAACAGTTTGGCGCTGTTTTTTGCCGTCAATGGCAGTTGGCTCTGGCTTGCCACCCAGCTGCGCGGCCTGCTCAGCGCTCGCCGACTGGCCACTGCGCCCCAGATACCCGCAACGCGGTCCGGCGAAGATTCTGCCACCCTGCGCGCCAACCGCCTTTTCTACCGGGTCGGCGGCCTTTCTCTGGCTCTGGCACTGCTGCTAAGTTCCATCAGCACTCAGCTGTAACAACCTATTGCTTGGCTAGTACGCGCAAGCGGCTGTGTACCGGATTTGCGTACTGCAACAACCAGTAAGGCTGCTGCCGGGCGGGTATCTCCGCCAGACGTTCGGCGAAGCGTTGCTCTTCAACGGCGACTTCCTGCGCCGCAAAGGACCCACGCCAATCGGCCAGATCGGCTGGAAGCTCGCCCTGCTGCTCCAGCGCCAGATAGTTGCTGGGGAAGAGCCTGTACTGGGTAAGAATCTGCCGGTCCACCGCCCTGGCTACCGCCTTGGCATCAGCAAAATCGCCCTCCAACGCCTGCCCGAAGGCCACGTGCACGCGCCCCTTGTAGCCGGTCAGCCCCTTGGCGATGGACCTGTCATCTTCGCCGGGCTGTTTGCGGTATTCGCCCAGTCGCGCCTTCTGCTCCAGTTCCCGCGCCTTCATGGCATCGCACGGGTCCCATTCGTAGGCAATGGACACCGGAACCAGCTGCAACGAGCGAATCACGCTGGCGAAGTCTTCGCCCTTACGGCTCATGCAGAACATCTTGATGATGGCCGGGTCTGTCTCGTCCAGCCCATCCTTGGCACGGCCTTCGGCCTGGGCAATCCAGATCGACTGGCCTTGCTGCAGCGAATGACTGATATAGGCCGACATGGTCTGATAGGCACGCAGCTTGTCGCGCCGACCCGTCAATGAGCGATGCACGATAAAGCACTTGTTCAGGCGCATCAGGTCCGCGACGAAGGGACGCTGCAGCAGATTGTCACCGATTGCCACCCGCGGCGTCGGATGGCCGGCATGGTAGAGCGCGTAATTGACAAAGGCGGGGTCCATCGCAATATCGCGATGATTGGCCAGGAACAGATAAGCCTGCCCTTCGCGCAGATGCTCAAGGCCGCTGTAGGTGACCTGCAGGGTACTGCTCTCGATCAATCGGTCGAGATAGGGCTCGATTCTGTGCTGCAGGGTATCAACGCAGCGGATACCCCGTGCCTCACGCCGCAAGCCGAACTGGATCGCGCGCTTCAACAACCCCGGGCACCACCGTGATAGCCGCGGAAAGCGGTAAACGGCCAGCATTTGCATCAGGTCCTGATCACTCAGCAGACGCTCCATTACCACCGGAACCTCGGCATCGTCGTACGGCCGAATAGCATCAAACTCGCCCATGTAACCCTCAATTTAAAAGCGTTGGCCGCGCATTATGCGTTGTGCGTGGCAGTTTCGCCAAGTTGACGACAGCGCTACACTGCGCGACACGCCTACAACAGTGGAGCAACCCGTGCAGGCCCTTGAAGAAGCCAACCTTGTCTGCCCGCACTGCGGGGAGCCGATAGTCCTGCTGCTGGACGTAGCCAGTGGTGCCCAGACCTATATCGAAGATTGTCAGGTATGCTGCCAGCCAATCCACGTGAGCCTGTGGATAGATCACCAGCACGACGACTACCATGTCGACCTGCGCCGCGAACAGGACTGAACATGCAGTGCGTTTACCGTCCACTGGACCTGAGCGAAGCCACGCTGCTGCAGCGGATGCTGGCCGACCACCACATCGATTGCCACATCAGCGGTCAGTATCTGCAAGGCGCGGTCGGCGACCTGCCCGCCCATGACCTCATTGCCCTGTGGCTCAGCGACGAAGACGCCATACGCGGCAGCCGGTTGATCAACGATTACCTGAGCGCCAGCCCACTCGACGAGCAGAACCAGCAAATAGACGTTCCCAGCAGATGAGTGGACGCCTCGCGCAATTTACTGCACCGCATCCGAGCACGCCGCCGGATTGGCAACCCGACTGGAACCTGGCACCCGGCGCACGCGTGCTGATATTGCGTAAACAGCAAGGCCGTCTGGACGCTGCAACCGTGCTGTGGAACCTGACACCTGGCTGGCTGAAAGACCTCAGCCGTGCCAGTTTCAATGCCCGCGCCGAACTGCTGCACGAAAAGCCCATGTTCAAGCAGGCGCTCGCTCAGCGACGCTGTCTGATTCCAGTCAATGGATACTATCTGTGGAAAAGCAATGGCACGCGCAAACACCCCTGGTATCTGCGGCGCCGCGAAGGCGGCCTGGCACTGGCGGGAATCTGGGAACGCTATCAGCTTGATGATGGCCAATACTGGGACAGCTGCGCGCTGATCACAGTGCCAGCCAAAGGCTTGCCCGCCAAACTGGCCGAGCGCATGCCGGTGACCTTCAATAGTGGCGAACAGGCCATCTGGCTGGCCGAGGCCACGCCGGTGGCGGCGCTACAGCCGCTACTGCTGAATGCAGAGGCGCAGGTGGAAATGATTCACCCGGTCGCCACTGCCGTGAGCAGCCCCGCTACCAAGGGGCCGCATTGCTGCAACCCCAGCGGGCCGATTCAGACCTTGAACTGATTGATCAACCGGCGCTGATGCTCCGCCAGCTTGGTCAGCGACGCACTGGCCTTGGACGCCTCATCTGCCCCCGCAGCAACCGACTTGGCCACGGTATCGATGGTGGTCACGTTACGGTTGATATCTTCCGCCACGGCGCTTTGTTGCTCTGCCGCGCTGGCGATCTGATTGTTCATGTCGTTGATCACCGATACTGCCTGGGTGATGGACGTGAGGGCGGCGTCCGCCTCTTCCGCCTGCAACACGCTTTGGTCGGTGCGCGCCCGGCTCTGCTCCATCACCTTGACGGTTTCTCGAGTGCCGTTTTGCAATTGCTCAATCATGGCTTGGATTTCCGCCGTCGAGGCCTGGGTTTTCTGCGCCAGATTACGCACTTCGTCGGCGACCACAGCAAAACCGCGTCCCTGCTCGCCAGCCCTCGCGGCTTCAATGGCAGCGTTCAAAGCCAATAGGTTGGTCTGCTCGGCTATGCCCCGGATGGTATCCAGAATGCCGGTGATATTCTCGCTGTCACGGGCAAGGGACTGCACGCTATTCACCGCACGCTGTATATCCTCCGACAGACTTTGAATGGTGGCAGAGGTCGCCCTCACCACCTCTCGTCCGTGGCTGGCGGAGCCATCAGCATTGTGCGCGGCACTCGCGGCCTGCGAGGCGTTACGGGCAACATCCTGCGCGGTCGCAGTCATTTCGGTTACGGCGGTGGCCACCAGGTCAATCTCGCTGAGCTGGCGCTGCACACCGTCGTTGGTGCGAATGGCGATATCTGCAGTATGCTCGGAGGCGTCAGTCACCTGCTGCACCGAGCCAACCACCTCACGAATCATGCCTTGCAGCTTGTCCAGGAAGGCATTGAAACCGCGCGCAATGGCGCCCAGCTCATCGGCGCGATCAACCTCCAGACGTTTGGTGAGATCACCATCACCCTTGGCAATATCGTCCAGCATGGCCACCAGCTGGCGTGCCGGCTTGGCCAGACCATAGGCCACAAAGCACATCACCACCAGCCCCACTAGAGCGACCAGAAAACCTACCACAGCCAACATCAGCGCAGACTGGGTACGCTGCTCATCGACCTCGTTGTCCAGAGCGATCAAGTCAGCCATCACCGCATCGAGTGGCAGCGTGATCAATAGCGACCAACGTGTGTTGCTGTTACCCAGAGTAATGGGCATGGCCAATTCAATGTGGCCACCTGCCTCATCTATGTCGTAAATCGGCTCATCCTGCAGGCTGGCCAGATTTGCCAGGTCGTTTGCATCCAGCACGCTGTCAGCCCGGTCACCCGGCTGGGCGTCATCTCCGGTGTAGGCAACCAGCCGGCCCTGACCGCTGACAAGGGCCTGCTGACCGCGACCGCCGTATAACTCTTCGTCGCTCGCGCGCAGCATCTCTTGCAGAAAGTCCATCGACAGATCCGCCCCGGCAATGCCCACGAAGTTGCCTTCGCTGATAATGGGTACGGTAAACGACGAGAGCAGTATGGTCTGGTCGCCCACTTCATAGGGCGCCGGGTCGGTCACGCAAGGCTTAAGCGTTTGCTTGGGGCACAGGTAGTACTCCCCAGCACGTACGCCAGTGTCCAGCAGGGTCTCGTCTTCCATGTCGGCCAGCGCATCCAGCTTCAACGAACCGTCGGCATCGCGATACCACCAGGGCATGTAACGACCGGTACCGTCGTAGCCATCCCCTTCCACGCCTTCGAAGAAGTTGTCCAGATCATCCAGCGAATTGGGTTCCCATCCCACGTAGGCGGCGAGCAAATCGGGGTTTTCACTCAAGGTCATTTCGATGACCCGAGTCATCTCCTCACGCCCCATCATCAAAGCCGGCATGCCATCGGGCTGAATCTCGCCGATCATCTGGTTCAGGTTGGCCAATTGCGCTGCCACCGCCAAGGGAAACTCCAGTTGCCGACGGATACGTGCACGCTCGCCATTGGCTATGGATATCAATCGCTCCTTGACCACACCCTCCAGCAGTTCTTCGCTACGTGTCTGCACGTAATCCTGGCTGCGCTCGGACGAGTAGACCGAAAACAGCGTCATCACCCCCACGGCGAGGAACAGACAAGCTCCAGCCAGAACTGCGATGGATAGCTGAATCGACTTGAATTTCATTGATTACCTCGGCTGCGCGGCATAGATAGGTTCTTGTGCTTATATCGGCGACAGATAAAAAAACTTCAGCGCTGTGAAGAGATTGGCGCCTTCACGCTGTCGAATTGCCTGAGGGGCGGTACTGGCAATACCATAGCGGCCGTCTTTCATCGCGTTGAACTGTCGTTTCGCACATTATGGCGCAGCCTATCCGGCACAGCCATCCAGGGCCGCGGCAAAACCCAACTGGGCAGGACCTGAGGTTCTGCTAGATTGGTTGATGCTGCTCTGTTGTGCGTTTATTCATATATGGAGATACAAGGCAATGAAAAAAACACTGATGATGCTGGTAGCAACTCTGTTTGGAATCGCGGTTCTTTCAGGCTGCAACACCGTTGAAGGTTTCGGCGAGGATGTGCAACAGGTTGGCGAAGGTATGCAGGACTCCGCCAACTAACAGGCACCAAAACGGCGTGGCGGCGAAACCGTCACGCCCAGTTCATGCAAGGATAAAAGAACCATGCGATTGCGTTTTTTGCTGTGTGTACCGGTTATCGCGCTGGCCGGGTGCCAAGGGGTACAAACCACCCAGGGTGGCAACGTGGGGGTAGACCGCACCCAATACATGATGAGTGGTCTGTCGAGCGAAGAAGTCAATCAGATGGCCGCCGAGTCCTATGAAGAAACCCTGACCGCCGCCAAACAGGCTGGCGTGCTCAATACCGATACGGCAACCGTCCGTCGCTTGCGTAAGATCGCCGATGATCTGACCGCACAAGCCACCTATTTCCGCCCGGATGCCGCGCAATGGGACTGGGAAGTCAATCTGATCAAGGATGACCAGCTCAACGCCAGCTGTGCACCTGGCGGCAAGATCCTGTTTTATTCCGGCATCATCGACAAACTCAATCTGACCGACGATGAAATTGCCCAGATCATGGGCCACGAGATTGCCCATGCCCTGCGCGAGCACGGCCGCGAAGCCATTTCTCGTGCTTACGCCACGCAGATGGGTACACAATTGGCCGGCGCCTTGCTGGGCCTGGGTTCGGGCAGTCAGCAGGCGGCAGAAATGGCAGTGCAATATGGTTTGACGCTGCCCAACAGCCGGTCCAACGAGAGCGAGGCTGACCTGATCGGTCTGGAACTGGCTGCTCGTGCCGGTTACAACCCCGACGCAGCCGTTTCGCTGTGGCAGAAGATGGCATCCGCATCGCAGGGTGAACCCCCGGCCTTCATGAGCACCCACCCGTCTTCATCCGGTCGTATTGAAGCGCTGCGCAGTGCCGCGCCGCGCGTTGAGCCGCTGTATCAGGCCAACAAATAAGCTTCTTGCGGGCGCCGCAAGGCGTCCGGATTGCTACGCACGTACTACTCGCGGCCACCTACCGCCGAAGGCTCCGTTCATCCCTTGAACACAAAATATCTGGCTGTATGCCGATAAATCATTAAAATGTGCGCCGCTTGAGGCTATTCTGGCCGGCATGGGTTCCCTAACCCCATAAACAAACAACGGCGGAGGCACGGCTTCCGAATCCGTAAAAAGGACACAAGATGACTACCCTCTCCCCCGCGCGTCGGCAGCAGGCCCTCGCGTTGCTGATTGCTTTTCATATCGCCATCATCATTGCCAGTAACTATCTGGTGCAACTGCCAATCACCCTGTTCGGTTATCACACCACCTGGGGCGCCTTCAGCTTTCCCTTTATCTTTCTGGCCACCGATCTGACCGTTCGCCTGCTCGGTAAAAGCGCCGCGCGCAAGGTTATTGCCCGCGTGATGCTGCCGGCGCTGGTCGTATCCTACGCCGTGTCCGTGGTGTTTCAGGAAGGCAGTTACCGCGGGCTAGAATCCCTGTTGTCGTTCAATGACTTTGTGCTGCGCATTTCCCTGGCCAGCTTCGTTGCCTACGTGATCGGCCAGTTGCTGGACATTCAGGTGTTTGATCGTCTGCGCCAATCGAAGCGCTGGTGGATTGCCCCGAGCCTGTCGACCGTGCTCGGCAACCTGGCCGATACCTTCGCCTTCTTCTCGGTCGCTTTCTGGCGCAGCAGCAACGAATTCATGGCGACCCATTGGGTGGAGATTGCCACCGTGGATTACGCCATCAAGCTGGGCATCAGTCTGATTCTGTTCCTGCCGCTGTACGGCGTGCTGCTGAATGCCTTGCTGCGTCGGGTATCCAGCGCCACACCCGCACCCAGCCACTAACGCGGCGACCGGCTACCCTGCGCGCTGTTACCAGAGGCTGATCCCCAGCCCCAGCAGCGCGCAGACCGCCAGCGTCTGCAACGCCGAACGCTTGAGCACAAAGAGTATCAGCAGGGCCACCAGCGCAATGACTACTGCGCCCGGCTCGACACCGCCGGAGAAACCCTGCGGCCAAAGCACGTGGTAAGCAAAGAACAGCGCCAGATTGATTATGACGCCCACTACCGCCGCCGTGATCGCCGTCAGCGGCGCCGTGAAAGACAGTTTGCCGTGGGTCGACTCCACCAGCGGGCCGCCCCCCAGAATGAACAGGAACGAGGGTAGAAAGGTAAACCAGGCCACCAGCAGGGCCGCTACCGCACCTGCCAGAAACGCTTGCTGCGGACCAAACACCTGCAACCCGTAGCCACCCACAAAAGCGACAAACACCACCACCATGATCAGCGGACCCGGCGTGCTTTCACCCAGCGCCAGCCCGTCAATCATCTGGGTGGGCGTCAACCAGCCGAACTGGATTACCGCGCCTTGGTACACATAGGGCAAAACCGCGTAGGCTCCGCCGAAGGTCAGCAACGCGGCCTTGGTAAAGAACCAGCTCATCTGCGTCAGCTCGCCCTGCCAGCCGTAGCAGAATGTCAAAATCGCCATGGGCAATATCCACATCAGCGCGCCAACAACGAGCAGCCGGGCAAGTGATCTCCAGCGGAAACGCGCATGCACCGGTGGCGGCGTATGGTCGTCTATCAGGGCAGGCTGATGATCCGCTCGTACACTGGCTGTCTCACCACCCAACTGAAAACAGGCAGGCCGCCAGCGACCGCCTAAATAACCTATCAAAGCAGCCGTCAGCACAATCAGCGGAAACGGCAGACGCACGGCGAAAATTGCCACGAAGGCGGCCAGGGCAATAGCCCACAACCAGGGATTTTTCAACACCCGGCCGCCGATGCGCCAGGCTGCCTGGAAGACCACAGCGGTAATCGCCGGCTTGATGCCGTAAAACACCCCCGCCACCCAGGGGAGATCACCATAGGACAGGTACAACCAGCCCAGCAGCACCAGCAACAGCAGCGAGGGCAGAATAAACAGCACACCCGCCGCCACCCCGCCCCAAGTACGATGCAACAACCAGCCAAGATAGGTTGCCAACTGCTGCGCTTCCGGGCCGGGCAGCATCATGCAATAGTTGAGCGCATGTAAAAAACGCCGTTCGGATATCCAGCGACGCTTCTCCACCAGCTCCTCATGCATGAGTGCAATCTGCCCTGCCGGCCCGCCAAAACTGATAAAACCCAGCTTCAGCCAGAACAGCAGTGCCTGGCGCAAAGAGGCTTGCGGCGCTGAGCCAACCGAGCTTGTGCTTGTCTGCGGTGCATCCATACCAGGTCCCTCGTAAACCTATCCCAAGCGCAAGCGCGCCCTCATCCCTGCAGCATGCCAGCGTCAGGTTGCAACCGGATTGCAATATTGTAGAAAAAATACTGTCTTGCGGGGCTAGCCGAAAATCACCGCCGGCGGCATTATTCTGCCATCGCAGGCACCGCCTCGCGGCCCTCCTGCGGCATGGATGCCCCGATACTCTGCCTGTTTGTGCTTACCCTCCGGCTAACTCCCGCTGGCGCCCTGCGCACCAGCAACCAGCGCCCCGGAAGCACTGAAGAGAATCACCCACAAAAAGGAAGTAGTCGATGTTAGCCAGGAAAATGCTGTTCTCTACCCTACTCGTTGGCGCCGTTATGGCCACCGGTTGTGCCAGTGTCAACAAGGCGCCCAGCGCCATGGACGCCGAAGCCAAGCAGTTCAATACCCACCCCGATTACGCACAGGTTTACGTTTACCGCAACGAAACCTTTGGCGCTGCCATTTCCATGCCCGTCGCGGTCGACGGTCAACGCGCCGGCACCACCGGACCAAAATCGTTCTTCATGTTCCAGCTGCCACCGGGCCAGCACACACTCAGCTCACAGAACGGCGCTTCCTCGCTGCTGCTGAACACCGAGAAGAACAAGAACTACTTCGTCTGGCAGGAAGTGAAAATGGGCATGGCCTCCGGCGGCTCCAAACTGCAACTGGTGAGCGAGCAGCAAGGTCGCTCAGGCGTCCAGCAGTGCAGTCTGATCAGCAGCAATCTCTGAGGTTCTAGCGGGCGGACCGGCAGCGAACCAGACTGCCGGCCACCCATTTTCCAGGATCACTGCCCACAAGGACGCTTTCGATGAACCCCATTCAGCTTTGCAAAGACGAGTCCGCGCTATTCAGAGCATGACTGATATTCGGTGGCCTGACTGTGCTAATGGCACCAATGCCCCGGGAGGTCAGAGCGGATCGGGATAATGCGATGGAAAACATTTCCTTGGCCTGGAAAACCGTCTTTCTGGTCTTCCACTGCGCCTTCGGGTTGTATTGGCTTCCCGTCATTCGAGGCAATGCCGCTGCCAACAGCAAAACACCGCCTTAGCTGCCCGGGCAGTTGGTCACAAGGGGGTTATATCTGGCGCCTTTGAGTGTTCCTCGTTGCCTCGCTGATTCTAATGATTGCGTTCGCTTGTCTCGTCTTGGGCAAGCCGCGGGCGCCGTTGGGTTCCATTGCAGCGGTGTGGATGAACCTCTGTTTTCTCAGCTCAACCCGAGTCGCCTGCTGGCTATTGTTTTCCAAAGCACGCATAAAACAATTAAGCTGGCTAGCTTCACGCCTGTTCAGCATGGCCCGGAGTTATTGACGGACTTAAGGCGACAACAACAAAAAAACAACAGGGAGGCGAACGGCGAATGGCTGAACTCAACGGAAAATGCCTGTGCGAAGCAGTGCAATATCGTATTGCCGGCAAGCTTGGCCCGATCTTCAACTGCCATTGCAGCAAATGCCGGCGCTGGCATGGCGCGGCCTTCCGCACCCGCACCTCGATCCTGCGCAGTCAGTTCACTTGGCTCAGCGGTGCAGACAATCTCTCCAGCTATGATTCATCCGACAACGTCACCAAGTACTTCTGCCGTACCTGCGGCTCGCCGCTGATCAGCACCTACAAGGATCACCCGCAGGTGCTGGGCATCGCGCTCGGCGGGCTTGAAGGTGAGATCACCGAGCAGCCGCAAGGCCATCTGTTTACCGACTCCAAGGCCAGCTGGCACCAGATAACCGATAACCTGCCGCAATTCCCGGGCTGGCCGGGCGCAGAGGCGCTGGTACGCAAGACAGCAGATTAAGCCGGCGCGTCTTCCGCGCCCTGCTGGGCGATCTCGCGCAGCGCTTCCACCAGATAGGCCGGCTCCTGGGCCCCGGAAATCAGGTATTGATTATTGATAATGAACGCCGGCACCGAAGAGACACCGGCCTGCTGATAACGGGCCTCGTCGCTGCGTACCTCTGCAACATAGGCATCGGACACCAGTACCTGCTGAGCGGCGTCTGCATCCAGACCAACCTTCTGCACACAGCGCAAGAGCACGTCACGCTCGCCCACGTTCTCCGCGTGGCCGAAATAGGCATCAAACAGCGCCTGCTTCATAGCCGTCGCCTCGCCCTGCTCCGCCGCCCATTTCACCAGGCGGTGCGCGTCGAAGGTATTGGCGGTGTAGCGCTGCTGCATCTTGCTGAAATTCAGCCCCAACCCCGTCGCGACCTCGATCATGTTGGCCTGCGCCGCTTCCATCTCGGCTTCGCTACGACCGTATTTACGGCTTAACGCCTGCAATATCGGTTGCGGCTTGCTGTCCGGATCAGGGTTCAGTTCAAAGGCGTGCCACTCGATATCTGCCTGAAGTTCCCCGTCCAGACTGGCCAACGCCTGTTCCAGCCGGGCATAGCCGATGGCGCACCATGGGCAGGCGATGTCGGACACGATATCTATATGCAGACTACTCATGGACTGTCTCACTCTGAGTCGTTATCAATGTATACAGCCTACACTGCTAGCCCCTCGCTTTCACCTGCGGGCCGGCAAGCTGGCTATACTCGCCGCACTATCCCTCGTTTGGCGGAGCCAAGATGCTTGAATTACGCCCCAACTGCGAATGCTGTAACAAAGACCTGCCGCCCGCTGCCGAAGACGCACTGATCTGCAGTTTCGAATGCACCTTCTGCCACGATTGCGCAGACCAACACCTGCAGTTCACCTGCCCCAACTGCGGCGGCAATCTGCTGCAACGGCCGAGCCGTCCGGCGCGGCTACTGGCCGCCAACCCGGGCTCCACGCAGCGCGTACTGAAGATCCACGGCCACTGCCGGCAGGCGGGCTGATTCGGCAAGTGCAGAAAGAACATAGACTTTAGTCACATAGGCAACCTATTTACCGCGCAACCCGGCTACCCTTCGCGGTCGCGTCGACTATAGTTAGGCCAGACCCCACAGGGGTCTGGTTCACGCATCCGCGCAAAAATACAAAACCGGGAGCCTTGCATGAGCGCTGTTATTCTGTTGTTGGCCGGTCTGGCCATGATGTCTCTGGGGTACTTTATCTACTCCAAGTTCATTGCCGAGAAAATATACCGCCTCGACCCTGACTATCGAACACCGGCACACGAGTTCGAAGATGGCGTCGATTTCGTGCCTACCAACAAATTTGTGCTCTGGGGCCACCATTTCACCTCGGTCGCCGGCGCCGCGCCCATCGTCGGGCCCGCCATCGCGGTCATCTGGGGTTGGGCACCTGCATTCATGTGGGTCGTTTGCGGCACCATCTTCTTCGCTGGCGTGCATGACATGGGCGCCATCTGGGCCAGCGTACGCAACAAGGCCCGCTCGGTCGGCTCGCTGACCGGCGATGTGGTCGGCAAGCGCGCACGCAGCATCTTCATGATCGTCATCTTCCTGGTACTGCTGATGGTCAACGCGGTCTTTGCCGTGGTGATCGCCAAGCTGATGATGAGCTTCCCGACTGCGGTACTGCCGGTCTGGGGCGCCATCGGGGTGGCCCTGATCGTCGGCCAGCTGATTTACCGCCGCATTCTCAACCTGGTCAGCGTGTCGGTCATCGGGGTGATTGCGCTCTATGCATTGATCTGGGCCGGTCCTTCCATGCCCATCCAGATGCCTGCCGAAGTCGCTGGGATGTCCGGCAACGCGATCTGGATCGTGCTGCTGTTCATCTATGCCGGCGTCGCGTCAATTCTGCCGGTATGGATGCTGCTGCAACCGCGTGATTACATCAACGGCCTGCAACTCTTCGTCGGCCTGCTGATTCTGTATGGCGCCATCCTGTTGCTGAATCCGACCATGGTTGCGCCCATGTTCAACGATGCGGTTCCAGCCGGAACGCCCTCGATAATACCCTTGCTATTTGTCACCATAGCCTGCGGCGCGATATCCGGCTTCCATGGTCTGGTCGCCTCTGGCACCACTTCCAAACAGTTGAACAGGGAAACTGACGCCCGTTTTGTCGGCTACTTTGGCGCCATTGGCGAAGGCTGCCTGTCGTTGGCAGCGATTCTGGTGGCTACCGCCGGTTTCGCCAGTCTCGCTGACTGGAAAGCCATGTACTCGGCCTTTGGCCAGGGCGGTGTTACCGCCTTTGTTGAAGGCGGCGCTTACATCATCCACAACGGCCTGGGCCTGCCACAGGTCACTGCCGCTACCCTGCTGACCGTAATGGCAGCCCTGTTTGCCGGCACCACCATGGATACCGGCCTGCGCCTGCAGCGCTACATCTTCCAGGAGTTCGGCGAAATCTATAACCAGCCGTGGATGCAGAAGCCACTGGTTGCCACGCTGCTTGCGGTAGGTACCTGCATGTTGCTGGCTTTCGGCGCGGGCGCTGATGGCTCCGGCGGCATGATCATCTGGCCGCTGTTCGGCACCACCAACCAGTTGCTGGCCGGCCTGACGCTGCTGGTGATCACGGTGATGCTGGTGCACCTGCGCCGGCCCATGTGGTACACCCTGGCGCCGCTGTGCTTCCTGCTGGTGATGACCGTGGTGGCATTGCTGACCCAGCTGCGCACCTTCTACCAGCAGGAAAATTACTTCCTGCTGTTCCTCGACATCGTGGTATTGATTGCTGCGATCCTGGTGGCCATGGAATGTGCCGCCGCGCTCAAGCGCCACCGCGCTATCGCGGCAGCCGACGACAGCAATGCCTCCTGAAAAATCCGGAGAATGGCGCGCCTGGCTCGGCAAGGCGCGCTTCTTTCTCGAGGAAACCTACAGCACCCGCTACCGTGGCGCCATCGCCCGGGCGCGGCGTGATGAGGATGATCTGTTCATGCTGCTGGTGTTCTCGGAGCTGATGGGCGTGCCCAACCCCGCCAGCTACTACACCCTGGAGCTGCAGCCTTTGCTGCTGCAGCGCTTCCATGACTGGCACAGACGCATGGGCATGGAGCACTCACCGCTCGACCACTTTCGTTGCTGTTGATCTGGAGCCTCCGCTATCACTACCCCAACACGCTTTGACCTGCTTGACCGCCGCCTGATCTGGGTGGGTGGCAAGGGCGGGGTTGGCAAGACGACTGTCTCCGCTGCCCTCGCCGTACTCGCCGCCAGCCGCGGCAAACGTTGCCTGATCGTCTCCACCGACCCTGCCCACAGCCTGGGCGACGTGTTCGCCAAGCAGCTCGACGACAAACCACGCCGCCTGTTACCCAACCTGGACGCCATGGAGATCGATCCCGATACCGAGGTCGAAGCCCATCTGGCGCGGGTGACCGCTCAGATGCGCCGTTTCGCCAGCGCCGAAATGCTGCCGGAACTGGAGCGCCAGCTGAAGCTCACGCGGCAGTCGCCCGGCACTCAGGAAGCCGCTCTGCTGGAGCGTATCGCTCGGCTGATCAGCACGCCGCAACCGGACTATGACCTGATCATTTTCGATACCGCACCCACGGGCCATACCCTGCGTCTGCTGACCTTGCCCGAGGCCATGGCGGCATGGACTGAAGGCCTGCTCAGCCACAACCGTAAGTCCGAAGAGCTCGGCAAGGTATTGCAGCACCTGACTCCCAAACGTGGGCGGGACATCGACAGCCCCTTCGAAACCCCGCAAACCAACGAGCTGAGTGATCTGGATCGCAAGACCCGCGATATAGCAGACACCCTGCTGAACCGGCGCCGCCTGTTCCATCAGGCCAGGCGTGTGCTGCAGGATCATCAGCAAAGCGGCTTTCTCTTTGTGCTCACGCCCGAGCGCCTGCCTATACTGGAAACAGCGCGCGCTGTCAGCGCCTTGCAATCGGTAAACATTCCGGTGGTCGCCGCGCTGGTCAACCGCGTCATACCCGGCGATGCCGACGGCCAGTTTCTGCAGCGCCGCCGCGAACAGGAGGCCAGCTACCTGCAGCGCATCGAAGAGGAACTGGGGCACCTGCCGCGACCTCAGTTGCCTTGGCTGGAAACCGATGTGCAAGGGCTGGAGATACTGCAGCAGATCGCGGAACAACTGGCCGCGCAGGGCTTCTAATGCACTATGCAGGACAATCACCAGAGGGATTTGCCATGAAACAGACTTTGCTCATTGCCGCGACTCTGGCGTTGCTCGCCGGTTGCACCAGCCAGCCGATCTACAATGTGGATGACGCCAGCACCGCCATTTACAACAGTGAGTTTCAACCTAGCGAACAGCAGGTCGAGCAAGCCATCATGCTGGGCGCGACCCGCTACGGCTGGCAACCTCGTCTAGTGGAGCCCGGCCTGATCGAGGCGAGTATTTTGCTGCGCGACCACCAGGCCACGGTCGAGATCCCCTATTCCGCCAAGCATTTCAGCATTCATCACAAAAGCAGTGAGAATTTGGACTACAAGGACGGGGAGATACATCGCAATTACAATCGCTGGGTGATGAACCTGTCTTCAGCCATCAAACAGCAACTCAGCGCCGAAGCCTACGGTGGCACGCCAGAAGGCGGCCAGATACGCTGAACTGCCGGTCTGCGCTGCAGTCAAAACATCAAGGCTGATTGCAGCGGGAGGACCACAGTATGCTTGATATCCGGCTAGACTCCGACAACGCTATCCTTGTGCTCGAACCCCACGGCCCGCTCAGCGAAGAGGACTTTCGTCGGGTCGGCGCAGCCGCCGATCCCTTCATTGAAGTGCACGGCGGTCTCAATGGCATCCTCATTCATGTGCACTCCTTTCCCGGCTGGG
Organism: Halopseudomonas sp.; assembly: GCF_036961105.1. GTDB lineage: Bacteria > Pseudomonadota > Gammaproteobacteria > Pseudomonadales > Pseudomonadaceae > Halopseudomonas. Next base: position 39,534 of record NZ_JBALWW010000025.1, read on the forward strand.
ACTCGTTCAGTGCACTGATTTCCCATTTGTCATTCGTGCAACAGCACCACCACAAGGTCAAGCGCGTCGCCGTCGCCAGCGACTCCAGCCTTGGCAATCTCGCTCAGCGCCTGGGCTCACATCTGGTTGGCGCCGAGATCCGGGCCTTCGACTTTGATCAACTGGCTGAAGCGCAACACTGGATACTGCAAGGTCAGAGACACGTTTCCGGATAAGACCAGAGCGCAGGCAAGAGTGTCGGATTGATGCAGGCTCGAAGCTGGCGCCAGGACGTGCTATAAAAATGCCATCACTTCCATGGACAGGAGCAGGCATGAGCATCGACACGGCAACCGGCACGCGTATTCATGAGATTCTCGCCAGCACTCAACACAAGATCGAGCAGCTGCGCGCGGTGGCGCCCTATTTCATCGACCTGTCGTTACGGGAGAATCCGGTCGGCGCACGCGTAGGCCAGACCCTCGCGGACAAGCTGGCGATACTGCCCAAGATACGCGACTTCGGTTTTGACCGGATTCTGCTCGGCACGCTCGACTATTCGATGCCGGAGGAGCTGGAGGTTGATGACGACTTCATGCTCTACCTGCGCGATCATCAGATCGACACCACCGGTTGTTACGCCTTTACCGACATTGGGCTGGTGGACGAACAAGGCCACTTCACCCCTTCACCTTCCATGCTCAAGCTGCGCGACTACCAGGTACCCAACACACTGCACGAAATCTACCTGAGCAAGGATGGCATGGCCGGTCAGTACGATCTCGCCACGCTGGTACGCAGCCTGCCCGCCAGCATCGCCTGGCTGCAGCAGAACATCCGTGGCGACCACGGCGGCGCGCCGCGCATTCTGATCAACGTGGTAGACGGCTGCGATGCGCTGGCCGAAGACCCGGATATCGCCTGCGGTGTTTTTGCCATGCTGGCCCAACAGCCAATTGAAGGCCTCAGTATCGAAGATGATCGCGGGACCTACCTGCCCTTTCAGGTCGGTGCCTTTGTTGCGGCTATCCGCTGCGTGTTACCACCGCCGCTCAAACTGCTGGTGCACATGCACGCCGGTGGCGGATTCGAAAACGCCTCGGTGCTCGAAGCCCTGCTCAACGGTGCGGACGGCGCCTGGGGCGGCCTGCCCAAACGCGCGGCCATCATAGGGCACGCCTCCCTCGGCGAGCTGATCGCCAATCTGGTGCGCCTGGGTAATCCGCACATGGCTCAGCGCTATCAGCTTGATCAGTTGGTACCCCTGGCGACCAGCCTGCAAATTCTGGATGAAGAACAGCAAGTCCCGGACGACCTGCCTATCCTGGGTTACAACGCCTATCGCTTACCTTTGAGCTTCTTCCGCCAGCGCGCCGACCGCTTCATGGATCTGGTGCCCGAAGCCATAGGCGGTAGCTACCGTTATCGCATCTGCCCGGTGGTCAGTGATCCGGCGGTAATAGCCGGGCGCCTGTGCGAAGTAACCGGCGAGCCTGCTGTCAGCTTCGCGCAGGATGTGCTGCAGCAAATGGTGCGTCTGATGCGCCGCGAGTTGCGTGCGGGTGAGCGAATTGTCTATGACCAGCCCGCCGAGCTGCTGGCGCTTTACGCTCGGGCGGGCGGCAGCGTGGAGAGGCTTGCCCACTGACATAAGTGATAGCTGACGGTCTGAAAGCACTTACCAGCCAGTCGGCACGACTTGGAAATGCAGGCTGATCTGTGAGCCCGTTCCTGCAACAGATCTACTGCACTATGAAAAACCGCGGCGTGCATTGTGCTCTGCCCCCTATACCCAGAGTTGAAGGACCATGACAGACATCCGTCGAGAAATAGAAAAGGACAGCGCGGTCTACAAGACGCTACTGGAATCCACCAAAGCCATTCCCTGGAAAATCGACTGGGCAAGCATGCAGTTCGCTTATATCGGCCCGCAGATCGAAGCCCTGCTGGGCTGGACTCAGGATAGCTGGATCAGTGTCAACGACTGGTCTGACCGCATGCATCCCGAAGACCGCGAGTGGGTAGTCAATTTCTGCGTCTCGCAGTCACAATCCGGCATAGATCACGAAGCCGACTACCGCGCCCTGACCAGCGACGGCAACTACGTGTGGATTCGCGACGTAGTGCATGTGGTCCGCAATGACGACGGCGAAGTGGAAGCCCTGATCGGCTTCATGTTCGACATCAGCGAACGCAAGCAGACGGAAGAAAAGCTGCTCAGCCTGCAGAAAGAACTGGAGGAGCTGTCTTTCAAGGACGGCCTGACGGGCGTCGCCAACCGTCGCATGTTCGACTCCATCCTGCAGTTGGAGTGGACCAATGCCAGGCGCACCGGCCAACCGCTATCGGTCATCATGATTGATATCGACTACTTCAAGCAGTACAACGATCATTACGGTCACCTCAAGGGTGACGATTGCCTGAAACGCGTGGCCAAGGCGCTGAACGCAGCCGCCGCACGTTCGCGAGACTTCCTGGCGCGCTATGGCGGCGAAGAATTTGTCCTGGTATTGCCCGAAACCGATGCAGTGGCAGCAGAGCGGGTCGCCGAACGTTGCCGCAACCTGGTCTTCAAGGAGCAGATCGCGCACAACGCCTCGGATGTCAGCCAGATACTGACCATCAGCATGGGCCTGGGCACCCTGGTACCCAGTCAGAAAGACGAAACTCGGGCTTTCATGGACGCCGTGGATCGCAACCTCTACCTGGCCAAACAAGGCGGCCGCAACCGACTGGTCAGCGGTCTGGACTGACCAGAAGCCAATGCTCCTACGCCGGCTGGAACACCAACCACCCGGCGTACAAGCCCAGCAGCAGAAACCCGAGGGCGGTAACCCGGCGTATCCAGACCAGCGGTAGCTTGTCGGCTGCAGCGTTACCTAGCAGGACCACAGGCACGTTGGCCAGCAGCATGCCCAGGGTTGTGCCCAATACTACCCACACATAAGCATCGAACTGCGCCGCCAGAACCACGGTCGCAATCTGCGTCTTGTCTCCCATCTCTGCCAGAAAGAACGCCACCAGCGTGGCCAGGAATGCGCCGTAACGGCTGACGGGAGGCGCGTCATCCTCATCCAGCTTGTCGGGCACCAGGGTCCAGGCTGCCACTGCCAGAAAGGACACAGCCAGTATGCCGTGCTGCCACCGATCGCTGAGCATATCGGCCACCACTTGCCCCACCGCGCCGGCGAGGGCGTGATTGACTATGGTGGCAACGAGAATGCCCCAGATAATCGGCCAGGGTCGGCGAAAACGCGCAGCCAGCAGCAAGGCCAGCAGTTGGGTTTTGTCGCCGATCTCAGCCAGCGTAACAATCCCGGTTGAAACAAAGAAAGCTTCCACGGATTTTCCAACGGAGGGCGGGTCAGACATACCAATGACATACAGACACCCCCGCCCTCGGCTGGTGTTCGTATGTCATAGGTCTCGTCAAACCCGTGCCGCGCGGAGCGGCTGAGGTTTGCGAACGCCATGATCTGCGGATCAATTATGTTGACGTTCGCCAATGGAAGGCAGGCTTCCGGAGAGACTACTCCCCTAAGACGGCGGCAAATTTACCAGCATCGTCGCGTTCAGGCAACTGAAAATCAGCCAGGTGCGACGGCGCAATAGACCTTGAAACGATTATTTTCACGCAACACCTGACAGGGCCCGATGTGCTCTTCGATCAGCGGTGGATAACGCAGAAAGCCGTTGGCCACGATGCGCAGCTCGCCGCGCGGTGCCAGATTGCGGGTTACCTGGTTGAAGAAGCGCTCGGCAATGCTGGTGTCCTGACGGATACCAGTATGGAAGGGTGGGTTGCTGATGACCGCTGCATAACGCCCGTGCACTTCACTCAAGCCATCGGAGGCATACACCTGCGCCTGCACGCCATTAAGTTGCAGCGACTGTTGCGCGCAGTAAAGCGCCAACGCATCCACATCCACCAGTTCGAACTGACTGTCCGGGTTGCGTCGCGCCAGCGCGATAGACAGCACGCCAGAACCGCAACCGAAATCCAGCACCTTGCCACTGGGTAGCGCTTTGCCTTCGTCCAATAGCAGTTCACTGCCCTCATCCAGACGACCGTGGCTGAACACCCCAGGCAGACTGAGCAATTGAATTTGCTGATCACTCAACTGCAGCTCATAGCGCTGCTGCCAGTCTTCCAGCCTGAACGGCGGCGCGGTGCGATCAGTGACCACGCGCCAGAGTTGGCAATGCCGCGCGGAATCCAGCTTCTCTGGCTCTGCGCCGTAGCGTCCAAGCAACCGCTCGGCGCGGGTGATTCCGCCCTTCTTTTCGCCAACCAAATAGATCGGCTTGCCCAGCGCCAGCAGGGGCGCCACCTGCGCCAGTGCATACTCTGCGCGCTCGATGGCCTTGGGCATCAGCACGATGGCCGCATCCAGCGCCTCGACCTCAGGACACAGGTGGGAAAATACCAGTCGCTCGGCAGGTACCTGCCCGGTCAGGCCGTGGGCCACGGCAAAATCCCAACTCCACAAGGTCCAGTCTGCCTGCAGGCTGCGGGTAAGACTGTCAGCCGTGGGATTGACCAGCAGCAGCCGCTGGCCGGCAAACAACTCGGCACTGCGTTCGAGAATCTGACTGGTATTGTCCATCGGTTGCTCCTGGCGGTCTGCGTGCGCGCTGCGCAAAAGGCGCATTGTAAGCGCAGTGGCAAGGAGCCGAAACCCGTAACTACTTTCGCGGCTTGGCCCGCCGCGTGGGTTCCGCCTGCAGCGGATCATCGGGCCAATAGTTAAAATTAATGTCAAACCGTATAAACGGTTGACATAGCTTAAAGCCACAAGGAATAACGACTAGCGAAATTTATTTGTGGTGAAGGTTGACACCCTGTATTCGATTGTTAGCTTGACAATTTTTGACGGAATTGACTCGTCGGTTGACTAATCTGATGTCTATTAGGGGAAAGCGTTACTAGCAATCGGGGTAGGACCCATGTGAGCCGAGTCCGGCTCCTTGACGGGTGTAGTGGGCTAGTGGGCCAGGGGGAAGAGCGTAACCCGTTACCACACTGGCCGCAGTCTAAGAGGGTCCGAAACCTGCTGCCGGCCTGCCCGAGTAGCAAGGCACTCGCACGCCGTACTGCGCCGGTGCCAGCCCCCGCGCAGCCTATCCACCGTCCGCAGGCGTTTTCATAGTACAGATGCCAACCTCTGCGACACGACTCTCAGCGCTTTTGGCGGCAAGTCTTGGTTTTCTTCCTCCCAGCCTACTTAGCAAGTGGCACCCCTCGGGCCTTAAGCATCTTTTCTTCATCGACATCCAGCTCTGGCGCAAAGAAGATTGAGCTCTCGGACATCGGACGATCGAAATACCTGAAGCGCAGGTGCTTGCCCATCAACTTCAACTGGATGGGCATCTCTAAATAATCAAGCAACTCTTTTGCAGTAGGCCGCTTACCTGTCCAAAGCGTATGAATAGTCTGCTTGTTTACCTTCTTGCCATTCTGCAAACTGAAGCTAGAGATGGTGCTCTCCGTGAAGAACTTGCCCAACGCCGACCAATCCGAAATGTAGACGCCATCCACAGGATCCCTGGAGTAGGTCATGGAGTTCAGCATCACGGGCGCCAGGGTCAAGTCATCGAGCTTTCTGTGGAACAGCGATTCAACTACGTCAGGGCGCTCTCTCAGGCCGCGCACCAGACGCTTGATTTGTTCGACGTTCTCGTCAATCAACTCAGAATAGCGAAACGCTTGGACTGCATTGTTACTCGACAACAAGTTGTTCTTGCACTCGATGAGCAGCAGGGTGTCATCAACCAATACCAGGGCGTCGTATTCATACTCGGCACCATCAATCGTGAACTTCGTAAATTTGCACGGGTATCCCCATTTTACGAAGCTCGAAACGACGCGGCTCTCAAACCCCTTGCCCTTCTTGTCGAACTGGGTCTTGAGAGAGCTCAACCTTGAAAACAGCACGTTGGTCACGTCGCAGGTTTTAAGCACATTGGCAAGCACGGTGTACTTGCCATCTTCCGATTGAATCAAAGGCGAGTCATACAGGTCGCGACTATCCTGTCCGAAGGTCAGATGATGGATAAGGGTCTGGATGCACTCTTCCGGAAGCTTGTAGTTGAGGAACCCTTGCTCAATCTCAATTTTTTCGAACGTAACCAGGCAGGAGTCGTCTTGCTTCGCCGCGGCGATCAGCCCTAGCGCACAGTATCCTCGCACCCACTCTCGCAGGGTCAGTCCGTGGAAGCGCTCTTGGTCCTCGAAAACATCATAGGCAAGGATCTCTGATAGCTTCGCAAGCGAAATGCCTTCCTCCTCAGAGACAAAGCCTGCGGTCAACGCAGGCACTGCCGCGCCTTCCTTCATGACGGTTCCATGTAATGCGGTTCCATTCGTCATCAACATCGTATTCTGCATCGCCCAGGTGTGCAGCCTGCGGTTGGCCATGAAATCGTAAGCTTCGACCTCGGTCAGCTGGCGATAGAAGAAGATGGGATCTGGGAACTTGGTATGGTATGCCGCCGGGAAGCGGTCAAAAGATACTTTCGCTTCCTGCGCGCTCCCGACTTCACCACCGAAAAATAGAGTCCGGTTTGCGGCATTCTCTAGGGCGTTCCACGACACCGCATACAGCTGGATTGAGCCAGCTTTGTACAGATGGTCGTCGTTAATCGCGGGTATTGGGGGGGCCACCAGCTTGTCATCGTGAAGCAGCTTTTGCTCGAAGGAGAGCATCTTTAATGTCAAACTGAGCGCCTCTACGATGCCTCCATAAGCCGCGTCGATATTCACCATTTCGCCATGTTCAAGCTGAGCCATCAATGCTTCAGGAATCTCAGTCGAAATACCCGCCTTAAGCTTCGCTTCAAGCTTTCCCCACTCCTTACTTACGGCTCTATCGAGCCGAGCCAACTCACGCGACGCGCGCTCGACATGACTCCAGAATTGAATGTCTTCAGGAAATTGGGAGATGTCGCATTTTGGCAAAGAACTCCGAATCTCGTCGAAGCATTCCTCTATTTTTTTGATCTTTTCGTTGATTCATTGGCATACGAACGTATCGAATCGTGCTCACCCAACATGACGGATGAACCCAGAAGCGCGTCGTAGAACTTGTTCCTTTTGGAGCGATTGCCCCGTATCTGATATGCACCTGGTTGCGCCATCTTCTCGTCTAGAACGGCAGCCACCTCATCTGTTCCCATTTCCTTTAGGGCTTCTAACGCCGCGGAAAGGTCGAACTTTTCGATGGCTTCTTTCAATCGCTTCCGCGTCTCTTTTTGGGTGGCACTCATCAATCTTCCTTAATCCTCAATCGTACTGACAAATGGGGCCCCATCGTCCTAGAATGCCAGTTCTTCTCCTGACACTTCGTTCAGCAGCTCCTAACGTAGAGCGTCAGATGGTTCGACAAAAATTTCACCTCGCCCACCTATTCGTCGACAGTAGCGATTTTCATGTTCTTGCACATGCTGCGAACACATCTGACAGCGGCGGCCTAGATCAAGCTGTCGCTATCCGGCCAATAGGAGACATTGAGTTGGCCTGAAAGGTCTTGCTCGTAGCGGGCGACGAAGAGCTGCTCACCGTTATGTACGAACCACGTCTTTTTAGCTCAAAACGGCGGTTGACGATCCAATATCAAATAGTACAGAGGAAGAACTAACCAACGTTTCCTCACGCTGTTACGGCGATGCTACTGGCCGGGTAAATAGTTCCTTCGGAAGCTGGGAGCAGCTTTTTATTGCTCAGGGATGAAATGGTGCTCTAAGGTCTTTAGTAAGGAAATATCGCCGACTGATTTGGCAGCCTGACGAATGTCCTCGGGACCAACTACGATCAGGTCAAACTTGGCGCTGTTCGCAACGCGTGTTTTTTCGATCCGATGCTGAGCCTCGGGAGACAAAACTCCACTCGTCCAGAGCTCAAACTGTGGCTTTGGCTTTACCCACTGACTAATGTGCTGCAGGTGGTGTCTGACCCGCTTGATACGGGTAGTAAGCCACAGGCCGATCTCATCATCACTTACTAGTTTGCCCGGCCCCATCCCCTTGCACTCGATAAGCCGAGCAGCTATTCCATCTTTTACAGCCCATACATCTACCTCAGCTGCTCCATCTTCACCTGCGCAGACTTTGTTGAGCTGTACCTCCCCAGGGAAAGTCTTCCGAACGACTTCTGCAACGAGCAGCTCGAAGAAAGCACCTCTCATATTACCTAGAGCCCCTTCAAGCTTCCCAAGCTTTGTAATGACATCGTCGAGCTTCGCGGAGTGCAGCATCCCTTGTAAAGCATCGGTGAGAACCTTGATCAAATCGTGAAACGACTCAGCTATGTCTTTCCCAAAAAGAGACTCTGGTGTCGCGGGAATGACACCCGCCGTTCTAAGCTCGGCAAATGCATCTTTGTCGAAACGTTGCCCGACCATGATGAACATAACGCGTCCAACGTTCTTCAATGCTTGAAGTGTTTTCATTTTGTGAAGGAAGGGTTTAATGGCGCTCACGCTGACACTGTCGACCAGAAGAACATCACACGCGACGAAACCAGGTTTGGCGTCGCCTTGGCGCCGTTCAGCCAGAGCAGTGCTGTAGCTGGGCGCGCTGAGATCCCAATAGAATGTACCGACTCTGGGCAACTGTTCATCAGCAGAGCCTCGGAACGTGACGCTGTTGTAGCTTGCGATAGCTAGATTCCGTAGCCACTCCTTCATGCTGTTGAGGAGCACGGACTCTGCTACCAAGCGCGCACGGACACCTGCCGAAATCGTACTCAAATCTGGATTGATGCGCATCTGCCTGGTCATCACGCACGGCCCCATCCCGGGCTGGACGCTTACCTCTAAGACGCCAGCGTCCGTAAGACGCTTAAGGACAGCACTCGAGGCGATGTGTCGTTTTTGGGCAATAGGCGAGCCACACGCGATATGAAAGTGATGGACCGGAACTACCTCACGGCAGAGAACTGCGGCCAATGCAAGCGCGTAGGAGCCCTCGATAGAGAATATCGCTGCGTAGAGGCTCTCCCAGTAATCATTTGTCGCGTACTGGTGTTTGAGATAAACGAATGCCGCTCCGCGCGCGAAAGGCAAGCTGCTAAGTCGTCGCACATCCGTTGGAGCACGGCTTATGCGCTGGCGAGCGGCACTAGGAGAGAGGCCATGCTTCTCAATCAGGTGACCCGCCAGCTGAGTGCTTAAGCAAGGTCCCAGCTCCTCCAGCGCATTGATGATCATGTGATCCCTCTACGTGATGTCACAGAGCGCTATTTATAATATAAATCAACCCTACACGGAATGGTAAAAACACAGCCTTCGAATTATTACTTATAAATCAATTATTTAGGCGATAGTAAGCTTCGAAATTGGGAAGTCATCTGTCACAGCGAAAAAAATCAGCTTGTTAAGCTCCCCCTGCAGGGCTGCGAGAGTCTCCAAATATGAGCCCGTCTTACAGCCAAGCGCTCACTTATTCCTCAGAACGCAGGACCGATGCCAAGAGCACTAACCCGCAAGTTCTCAGGGCATGGACGCGGCGTCTTGGTAAGGTTATCAGGTGGAGAAACGCATAGAGTGAATGCCACCACATGAGGCATATCGACTCCCCGCACTATCCCATACGGAATTTCGGCTGACCGTGTTTCCTGCCCTTCATCAACGATGAATATCCACATCCGATGGCAGCTTTTGTGTGATGCTACCGCCATGTGCTTCACGCCGCACCTCATTGCCGACTCGATATGTCAAGGCAACCTGGACTTTGACAGCAGTCGGTCCAGCCTCGAGGATGGTGATACGACTGGAGCGATCTATGATACCGAGCGAGCCGTCATTTCGGTATTACATCGCCTGATTGCTAGCGGTGGATACGTAGATGCGCGATTTGTTCCTGCTTTGCCTTCAAAGAAGCTACCTCCCCCTCTCTCTGGCCAACATTTCTGACTCACCCATGGTGGCATCGGCCACCGCTCCATGTAGCGACCCCCGCCTTATGCACAGGCCGGGACAGATCATTGAAGGAGTGGGTTGTGGTTCACAAGATCAAGGGGTTGTATGACCAGGGCCGAGGCCTGTCGGTCCGAGCGATCAGTCGTGAGTTACGCTGCCAGCGCAGTCACGAGTATTCCGGCGACAGTGATGACCGCGGCGCTTACACCTAGCAACCAATTCCTCTGCGTTTTTCTTCTTTCGTACTCAAATATTAACCAGTTGTACGGAGTTTCTTTGTCGTACCCGACGAACTGGGACTCCCTTATGGCGTTTATCAGCCGCGCGGTTTTAATTTTCTTGATCGTTTTGTCGTTCCTTGTCCCAAGGTTTATATATACATCTTGTGCATCAGAGCTTAGACCTTCCCAGTTTGGCATTGAAAACTCCTACTTGGCGGGGCCAGATTTACACTTAACGCCCGCAGCATGCGCGGCTTTGTAATGGGGGCGTAGCGGCAATGAAAAGCGGTCGCTGTGTTTGCGATTGTTAACCATCAGCACATACTTTCTGGGCAGATACGCGTCAGAAGGCCGACCAGAACTGCGATGGCAAGTGATGCGACAGAAACAAACCCATATGCTTTTTCGGCTCCCCGCCTGTGTGATTCATGAATTCGATTACCCTGGACGAGCAAACAGGTGAAACACACACTGACGATGGCTGCATACGCAACTACGCGAAGCGAGGACTCGAATAGTAGAATGGCTAGCGTGGGTATAAGAAAAAAGGTCGGCTGGAAAGGGCTATTGGCACTACCTCCGGTGTTTGCTACCAGCACAGTGGTGATTGCGATATTTATGAGAAAAACTATCAATGTCGCCGTTCTGTCTGGTACTCCTGCAAATGCGGTGTTCTGGAATAGACCCAACCATAGAGACGACATGGAGTGTGCGAGAACCAGCGTTGCTACGGACACGAGCAACAGAGTCAGTATTAGCCAGCTGTATTCGGACTGGATGGGCTCTCCTCGAAAAATAGCAGTTCGGGATTGATGCGCACGCATGATAGTGGCTGCCACAAACATGAGGACACCAAGCAGAACCTGAGACAGCAAGGCGCCAGTGATGATTGTTGCTGGGTTCACGTCCTCTCCCTATGAAGGCAAACGTTCGATTTAACAGGTAATTGCGACAATCGCAACTTGAGAAGAAGAGGGGTTGAGCTGACAGACTGGAAAGGACGGCTCCGCGCGCTCTACTTCGGCAAGACGTCAAAGTGAAAAATCTTGAAATCGTCATAGCCGTGATACGCGTGATGCTGGCGCGGGCTTCGTATTCTTAGGTGGAGCTCCTTGAGTTTGCCTATGTGGTTCTCTTGGATGGGAATCACTAATGCGTTCGTCGCGCTCCATTCACAATTACCGGATGGATGCCAGTTGTATCCGTACTCAAGTGGCCCCCCTAGCGGATCCGAAGCGGTGATGACCAGTTGAAGTTCATCGCCTACTCTTAGGAGCGGCCTAGTAGAGGGACGGAGTGATGCAGGCCATGCGTTGCCGGCTGAGTCGCGAATGCTCTCTATTCGGGGGAAATAATCCTCAGGAGTTTCCATTTTGCTCCGATATCTAACAATGCGGGCTCTAATGTCGCCAGCAATACCCTCGGCTAATTGTCGTTGAAAAGGCAACAGGTCTCGATTGTGCGCGTTAGGGTCGCGAAGGCGCTCCAATTCAGCCATCCACACCTCGATCCGTTTGCGTTCTCCCAGAATAGGGGTAAACAGTTCCCAGTTCTTCCTGAGGATATTCCAAAGATCGTGGAAGTCAGCGTAATAGAGGAGTCGTGGCTCCACCGCAGCCCCATCCTGCCTTTTGGCCTCGACTTCTCTCCTTTGCTCCCAGCGCTGAAGCCGGTCACCGGATACGCCAAGTTCCGACTCCCATTCGTTCGAATACCGCAGTCGCATGACCTCGTGAATAAGATCGCGAAGGGAGTTCTCAGTGTTGCGAATAGCCTGCGATACGTCCATATGTGTGCTGAGGCCTAGCAGTGATTATATCGAAAGCATGATTAATACGCGGCTAAACACTCCGCTCAGAATACGAGTTTTTACTCGCCAGATCCGTCAATTATGCATATTTTCCATCTTTCCTGCTCGACCTTAAGCCGAGCGCAATCTAAATCCAGTATAACTGGATCGCCCAGCGGCCGGTGCCACACAACAAATCACCGTGCTGGGGGGCGGGGATGCTTGTATGAGAAAAGAAAGGCATCCATGCCACCAAAGCGAGGACTGGGTGTGAACAGTTGTTAGCATAATGCTTTTTTTTGCGACGAATTGCCAAGGGCTTTGTGGGATGGCTGGTAAGGAGAGCAAACAATCGGGGCGGTGTCCTAAATTACAGCCGGATTTATCGACGCTCTCCCGCTTACGTCAGACTGTCACTACGTGACCGATTCGTTGCAGGCAAACGATGGTCGGCTAAATTTTTTAGGCAGTAAATGTCCGCCTTTGGCCGAAAGTAGCCTCTTACCAACGGCGGCTACCGGCCAAACCCTAAGTTGGGCGCTGTTAACTGCCTCACGTGTCGGAACGTAAATGCATATCCGGCAGTGATGGGCGGCCCGGATTGGTATAACCTGATACGGAGAAACCAGCTAAGGATTGGCATGGATACGGAAAAGGTTTTGCTTGAAACCTACAGGAAATGGAGCGACGAGACGCTCATCAGAGCGATGTCTACTTTTACGCGAGACGGAGGGGTTGCCCGCAAGCCGTATCTGCAAGCCCTCCGCGAGCGCGGCTTAGAATGCGAGAAGCCCGTCTCAACCTTACTAGGGAAAAGCTGACTGAATAGCTTCCAGCTTCCTAGACGCCACGGGGCACCTAGTTCTGGCCAACACTTGGCCGTCGCAACTGACGGCTATCGGCCGATTCTGTTGAAAAAGTAGCTCCCTTTACTGGCCTGCGGCAAAATATCTTCATTGGCCGGCGAGGGATCAAACAGCATGATGGGACAGTTACCGAGTGGACAGGCGC
>NZ_JBALWW010000026.1:0-46153 GCF_036961105.1 Halopseudomonas sp.
TTCCAGCTTCCAGCTTCCAGCTTCCAGCTTCCAGCTTCCAGCTTCCAGCTTCCAGCTTCCAGCTTCCAGCTTCCAGCTTCCAGCTTCCAGCAATATAGGTCGCTGGGGGCTAGCGCGCTTTCTTTATTCTGCTCTATGATCTGAGCGCCCAACGCAGAAGTGCGATAAGGCAAGGAACGCCGCCAAGAAGGCGGTTTGCAGGTACATGGAGACATAAAAAGATGTTCAAAAGAGCGCTGTTCACCGCCACACTATTCAGTCTGGCATCTATTTCTGCCGTTACACAGGCTCAAGAAACCAAGCCCTATTTGTTTGCTAGTTTGGGTCAATCCGATGCAGATGTGCCCAAAAGCGACTTTGATGATTTTTGGGGGGTTGTTCCGGGTGTGAGCACTTCGCTCGACACCGAAGATACCGCCTGGAGAATTGGCGGCGGGTTGGAGCTTAATCAGTACGTCGCGTTTGAGTTTGAATACATCGACCTGGGTGAGGCTGCTTATCGGGCTACCAATGGCTTTGCCAGTGCACGCACCGATCTCGCTACGGATGGGTATGGCATGAATGCCGTGTTCAGTTTGCCGCTGGAAAGCTTCAGTCTGTTCGCCAAGGCTGGCTACCATCGGCTGGAAACTGAGGGGGAATTCAGTTCCACTTTCATGGCCGCGGAAAGTGAGACGGTAGAGGAGTGGGTCTTATCCTGGGGAATAGGCGCGGGTTATGACTTGACTGAAAACGTCACCATCGTTGCTGAATTTGAACGCTTCCAAGACGTTGCAGACTATTACGATGTCGACCTGATGTCTGCTGGGCTGCGCTATAGCTTTTGATTCTTTTGAGCATGCTGCATCGTTGAAAAGGGGGGGCTATATGCCTCCCTTTTTAGTTTAAGCGCCACATCGGGTTCATCGGGCGTTCAGTAGTCGTTCTAACGCCTCATGGATCGTCTGAGTATCTTTTGTGTTACGTCCCGGCCCTCCGGCGCAGTGCCCCCATTCGGACTCAAGCAAGGTGAAGTTGGCGTTGGATATCTGGTTAGCCTCCCACTCAGCATCCGCTTTGGTGAAGTAGAGGTCAGTACTGCCAGGCATGATCAGGCAGCGGGCCTGGATTGCGCCAAGAGCGGCGCCCATGTCTCCGTTGAATACTGGATTGCAGCTGATGTTGGCTGTTTGCCAGGTGTGCAGCATAGATAACAGGTCGTTGGCATCCTGCTGCAGGTGATCCTCTTCCCAAAAGCGCAGTAGCTCTTCAATGGATTGATGGCCGAGCTGCCGATAGGTTTCGTTGCGGAAAAACGCCTGGCTATACGCCCAGCCGGCATAGACGCGAGCAAAAGCCTTTAGGCCTGCGGCAGGAGGTGTGGTGTAGTTGCCTTCGTTCCAGACCGGGTCGCAGGTGAGCGCGGCTTTCACTCCTTCGAGAAACACTTGATTATGCGGCCAACAGCGTGCTGTGGCACAAATGCTGGCGGCCGCATGGACTTGCTGTGGATAGAGAGCTGCCCATTGTAACGCCTGCATGCCGCCCATTGACCAGCCGGCCACGAGCGCGATGGCCGCATCGGAAAAATGTGTTTGCACCAGTTGGTGCTGCAGCCGCACGTTGTCGTACAGGCTTATTTTGGGAAAGCGTGCGTTTCGCTGATCTGGATGTGCGTTGCTCGGTGAGCTCGACCGGCCATTGCCCAGAAGATTTGGTATCAGGATGCAATAGCGCTCTGGGTCGAGGGCGCTCGCCGCACCAATCAGGGGCAGATTGCCCTCATGTGTGCCACCGTAGTACGTCGGGAGCAGTACCAGGTTGTCTTTGTCTGGATTCAGTCGGCCTACCTGGACGTAGCTTAGCCGAGCGTCAAGCAGCGTTTCGCCGCTTTGCAGGCCGAAGTCGCCGGCCTGGTACGTCTTTGCAACTCGCTGAGTTTCATACATAAATTCGTGATCTGCCTGTCCGGTTTGGTTCTGCCAACGGGTATTAGTGTAAAGATGCTTCAGTGTATACATGCATGCTGGCATGTATGTTGAATGAAAGATTCGTACCAGTTACCGCAGCGGGTGCGGTCAGAATCAACGGAGTATCAGCATGAGTGAGCACGCCACAACCGAGCAACTTAAACAGCGATTGCAGGACCAGGGCGTCAAGTACGCGCTGGGCGGTTATGTAGACTTGCACGGCATCATCAAGGGCAAGTTTGTACCGCTGGAACACCTCGGCCGCATGATCAAGGGCTCGGAGCTCTACACGGGCGCTGCGCTGGATGGCGTGCCGCAGGACATCAGCGACAACGAAGTGGCGACCATGCCCGACGCGGCGACCGCCACCGTATGCCCGTGGAACCCGGAGCTGGCCTGGTTCGCCAGTGATCTGTATCTGGACGGTGCGCCTTTTGAGGCCTGCTCGCGCAATATTCTCAAGCGGCAGGTTAGCCTTGCAGCGGATCTGGGGCTGACCTTCAACCTGGGCATCGAGACCGAGTTCTTTCTGTTCAAGGACAGCGAAGACGGTTCTTTCGAGCCCATCAGCGGCCGCGATACCTTGGCCAAGCCCTGCTATGACCCGCGCGGATTGATGGACAACATGCCCATCATCGGAGAGCTGGTCGAAGCAATGAACGCTATGGGGTGGGATGTTTACTCCTTCGACCATGAAGATGCCAACGGACAGTTTGAAACCGATTTCACCTATACCGACGCGCTGGGTATGGCTGACCGGCTGGTGTTCTTCCGCCTGATGGCCAACGAGATCGCCCGCAAGCACGGCGCTTTTGCCAGCTTCATGCCCAAGCCTTCCGCCACGCGCACCGGCAGTGGTGCGCACTACAACATGTCATTGGCTGATCGGGAAACTGGAAAAAATCTTTTCGACGTGGCCAACGGCAGTGACCCGCACGGTTGTGGTGTGACCGAGATGGCTTACCACTTCATTGCCGGCATCATGAAGCACGCCAAGGCAATCAGTGCGGTCATTGCGCCAACGGTCAACAGCTACAAGCGTCTGGTGCGCAAGGGCAGCATGTCGGGCTCGACCTGGGCGCCGGTGTTCGTCTGCTATGGCAACAACAACCGCACCAACATGCTGCGTATCCCATCCCAGGGCGCGCGGGTCGAATGCCGTGCGGCGGACATCGCCTGTAACCCCTATCTTGGCGCAGCCATGATGCTGGCTGCTGGGTTGGAAGGCATTCGCGAGGGCATGGATCCGGGCGCACCGCACCGCGAGAACATGTACAACTACACCGACCAGCAGGTCCGCGATATGGATATAGAAATGCTGCCGCAAAACCTGGGTGAAGCCATCGACGCGTTCGAGGCGGATCCGCTATCCAAAGCGGTGTTCGGTGAGGCCATGTTCAGCAGCTTTGTTGCCTACAAGCGCCAGGAGTGGACCGAGTATCACACCCACGTCTCCGACTGGGAGCTCAAGCGCTATCTCAAGTTCTTCTGATCCGAGCGGGCCGCTGCTGGCGGCCCGGTTCTTGCTGTCTACCTGTAACAAGGTGATAACTAAAACCATCTGGAGTAGAACCATGAAAAAGTCCGTACCTTTTGCACGACGTTTCAAGCAGGTTGTATCCGGGGCACTGATCGCATTGGCGGCCACAACAGCGATGGTGCCGGCTGCCTCAGCGCAAGAGAAAGACAGTTTCAAACTGGCCTGGAGCATCTACGCCGGCTGGATTCCGTGGAAATACATTGACGAATCGGGCCTGATGAAAAAGTGGGCCGACAAGTACGGCATCGAAGTTGAGATCGTGCAGATCAATGATTATGTCGAATCCATCAATCAATACAGCGCCGGTCAGTTTGACGGCGTAGTCGCCACCAGCATGGACGCACTGTCGATTCCTGCCGCCGGGGGAGTGGATACCACGGCGCTGATTGTCGGCGACTATTCCAATGGCAACGATGGCATCGTGATGAAGGGCAGTAGTGATCTGAAAGACCTCAAGGGGCAGCAGGTCAATCTGGTTGAGCTTTCTGTTTCGCATTATCTGTTGGCCCGTGCGCTGGACTCGGTGGGTATGAGCGAGAGTGACGTCACTGTGGTCAATACCAGCGATGCTGATCTGGTGGCCGCTTTCAATACCCCGGATGTGAAGAACGTGGTGACCTGGAATCCGTTGCTGGATGAGATGCTCGGCATGCCGGGGGCCAACCGCGTGTTCGACTCCAGCCAGATTCCCGGTCACATCAAGGATCTGACCATCGTCAACACCCAGACCCTGAAAGACAATCCGGCACTGGGCAAAGCTCTGGTTGGCGCTTGGTTTGAACTGATGGCGGACATGGGCACCGACAGCGAAGCAGGGCAGAAGGCTCGCGCTGCTCTGGGTGAAGCCTCGGGTACTGACCAGGCAGGTTATGAAGCGCAGTTGGCAGGCATGAAAATGTTCTGGCAGCCCGCTGATGCGTTGACGTTCATTCGCAGTGCTGAGGCGGTGGAGGCGATGGACAGCGTGCGTCAGTTCTCCTTCGAGAAAGGGCTGCTGGGTGAAGGTGCCGACTCTGCCGATTTTGTCGGTATCAGCCTGCCGAACGACAAAACCCTTGGCGATACCGGTAATATCAAACTGCGTTTTGATACCGAGTACATGCAGATGGCAGCCGATGGCGCTCTCTGATCAGGCCTGACTGTTGCCGGCAGCCAGGTTGCCGGCAACACCTGTTGGAACACCCATGCGCAGAACCAAAGAAGACGCGGAAAAAACCCGCCTCAAGATTATTGAAGCCGCGCTGACGCTGTTCAGTCGCAACGGCTACTCCAATACCACATTAGCCATGATTGGCACCGAGGCCGGTTACAGTCGCGGGCCTATCTACTGGCACTTCAAGAACAAGGACGACCTGTTTCAAGCGGTACTGGCTTACTCGCAGGAGCCGCTGGAACAGTTGGTGGCGCAAGCGCGTGAAGCCGATCTACCGCCAGTGGCCACCATAGAGCGCTTTGTTGCGCGCTGGCTGGAGCTGCTGGTTGAGGATGCCTGGTTTCGGCGGTCGTTCGAAATCCTGTTGAACAAGACCGAGCTGACCGACGCGGTTGCAGCG
The DNA here is from genome assembly GCF_036961105.1 of Halopseudomonas sp. Lineage (GTDB taxonomy): Bacteria > Pseudomonadota > Gammaproteobacteria > Pseudomonadales > Pseudomonadaceae > Halopseudomonas. The sequence goes on from NZ_JBALWW010000026.1 coordinate 5,043, forward strand.
ACGCTCAAGCGTGAGCGCAAACTGACGCGCAGCATGATAGGCACCTTGCAGGAGCTGATAGTGGCGGCACAGGCCAACGACAGCGTGCCAAAGACGCAAGCGCCAGAGCAGTTGGCACTGTTGATCTACACCCAGCTGATGGGCGTGACCCAGAGCTGGCTGTTTGCACCGCGCTTGTTCAACCTTGGCAAGCAACGAGCATTCTTTACCGGACGGTTGATGATTTCATTACAGCAACCCTGATGCAAATAACCCGCCGAGTGGCGGGTTATCTATGCTGCCTAGCACGCCGTGGCGGCTTAATCCTTTATTGGCTCAATGATCGGGAAGCTGCCGGAAGGTACTTCCAGCATCTGCAGCAGCCCGAAGAAGGCTTGAGGCTCGCCCGATACCTTGATCTGGCCAGCTTTCACCGCATCCGGGAAGGTGGTGCGTTTCAGCAGGATTTGGTTCAGCGTTTCACGCGTCATTACAACGGTGGCTTGTGCTGCATCATCCTGGGTATTGGCGCGATGGGTCAGCGTTGAGTGCTCCAGATTCAGGCGGTAATTTTCCTTGGTGTCGGTTAACTGCCAGTTGATCACCAGATGTTTGCCAGCGGCTTTGTCGGCGTCCAGGCGCACTCCCATCAAATCAAAGAACATGCCGGTGTCCAGGGCCTGCAGTACGTCGGGCGAAAGTGAGCCGTCCGTGGGCTTGGTCGAGCCGTCGCGCAGCTCCATGGCACCGGTGAGATACGCGCCGCGCCAGGTGCCGGCCTCGGCCTGATAGCCCAGCTGTTCCAGGGCATCTGCGCCCAGCTCACGGGCTGCTTGATTGCCGGGTTCGGCAAAGACCACCTGACTCATTACCGAGGCTACCCAGCGGTATTCGCCGTTGGCGTAATCTTCACGCGCCTGCTCGATCACCTTGTCGGCACCACCCATGTATTCAACCGTTTTGGCTGCGTTCTGCTCGGGTGGCAGCGGGTTGAGGTTGGCCGGGTTGGCATCGTACCAGCCCATGTAGCGCTGATAGATGGCCTTGGCGTTGTGGCTCAGCGTGCCGTAGTAGCCACGGGCATACCACTGTTGATCCAGACTTTCGGGCAGTTTGAGCTGCTCGGCGATATCGCCCGGCAGGTAGCCCTTGTTGATCATGCGTACCGATTGATCATGCAAGTATTTGTACATGTCGCGTTGCACCGACAGAAACTGCTTGGTTTTGTCCTCGCCCCACACAGGCCAATGGTGCTGACCAATGAGTACGTCGGTGTCGTCACCGAAGCGCTCCAGTGCTACATCGATATAATGCGACCAGGCACTGGCGTCGCGCACCGCCGCGCCGCGGATGGTGTAGACGTTGTGCATGTGCTGGCTGGTGACTTCGCCGGTATCCAATACCTTGAACTTGGGGAAATACATCATCATTTCCGACTCGGCTTCGGTGCCGTGGGCCATCTGGAACTGCACTTCGATGCCATCGATGGTCAAGGTAGCGTTATCCGGCACGGTATCGGTGGGGGCAATCAGGGTGCGATCTCCCTTGGATAGCGCCTTGCCTAGGCCGGTGTCGACATGCCCGCGCTCGCCCGGTGGCAATGTGGCACCAAACTGGTAGGCAGCGCGGCGGCTCATCGCCGGGCCGGCGATCACGTTCTCGGATACCGCGTGCTCCATAAAGCCAGCCGGCGCGTAGACGTGCGCCTTGCCGGCCTTGACGTCTGCCTCGTCGAGCACGCCTTTCACTCCGCCCCAGTGGTCAACATGGTTGTGGGTGTACAGCACCGCAACAACAGGCTTCTCGGGACGGTTCTGGTAGTAAAGGTCGAGACCGGCCTTGGCGGTGGACGGAGACAGCAGGGGGTCGATGATGATCAGCCCGGTGTTCCCTTCAATGATGGTCATGTTGGCCAAATCCATACCGCGAATCTGATACATGCCATCGGTCACCTTGAACAGACCGTGGATGGCGTTGAGGCGCGCCTGACGCCAGAGGCTGGGGTTTACTGTGGCGGGGGCATCTTCCTTGTTGAGGAAGTCGTACTCGCTCATGTCCCAGGCAACCGAACCGTCTTCATTGGTGACCTTGCCGTCGGGCAGTTTGGCGACAAAACCGCGCTCGGCGTCGCTGAAGGCTTGCTTGTCGGCAAAGGGCAACTGCTGCAGCACCGCCTTGTTATGGGCGGCGGTTGTTTCGGTAGCGGGATTGGGGGCGGCGAAGCTGCTCAGGCTGATGCTGGCAGCCAGCGCGCTCAAACAGTGAACTAGGGTGCGTGATCGCATCGGGTGTCTCCCTGAAATTGGCTGGCGTCGATTGGACGACGCGCTTTTGTTGTAAGCGGACAATGGATGGCGCTGTATCAACTATAGGTAGAGGACGCGTGATATGGCTAATGCATTTTTATTGTTATTTTGATGCCTGTAGTGCATTGGCGCGGGCCTTGAAGTGAAATTGCAGCATTGCCGGTGTACCCTTGGCATCGTCGCGTGGCCGGCTGCGGGGGAATTTTTTATCGAAGCAGCGGCCTGGTTAAACTATAATCGCGCGCTTTTCCCACGCCCGATACCCCGGGCTTTTGCCAGCTGGAGGTCACGACCGAATTGATCAAGACGCCGTACTATCTCATCGACAAGAGCAAGTTGAAGCAGAACATGGAGAGGATCGCCTATGTGCGTGAACACTCCGGAGCCAAGGCCCTGCTGGCCCTCAAGTGTTTCGCCACCTGGTCCGTGTTCGACTTCATGAGTGAGTACATGGATGGCACCACTTCCTCTTCCCTGAACGAGGTCAAGTTGGGGCGCCTCAAGTTCGGCGGTGAAACCCACGCCTACAGCGTGGCATACGCCGACGACGAGATTGAGGAAGTCCTGCACAATTCGGACAAGATCATCTTCAACTCCATTAGCCAGCTGACGCGCTTCAGCGATGCCTCTGCGGGCACCGTGCGCGGCCTGCGGCTCAACCCCGGCGTCAGCAGTTCCGACTTTCTGATTGCGGACCCGTCGCGCCCCTTCAGCCGGCTTGGCGAGTGGGATGCGGCCAAGATCGAGGCCGTACTGCCGCTGATTTCCGGTTTCATGATCCACAACAACTGCGAGAACGGCGACTTTGCCTTGTTCGATCAAATGCTCGGTCAGATTGAAGAGCGCTTTGGTCACCTGCTGCAGCAGGTCGAGTGGGTCAGCCTGGGTGGCGGCATTCACTTTACCGGCGACGATTACCCGGTAGATAAGTTCTGCGCGCGACTCAAGGCTTTCTCCGAGAAGTATGGCGTGCAGGTATATCTGGAGCCAGGCGAAGCCGCCATCACGCTCAGCACCTCGCTGGAAGTGACGGTGCTCGATACGCTTTATAACGGCAAGCAGCTGGCGGTGGTCGACAGCTCGATCGAAGCGCACATGCTGGACCTGCTGATCTACCGTCAGGACGCCAAGATGGCACCCTGCGACGGCCCGCACCAGTACATGGTGTGCGGCAAATCCTGTCTCGCCGGCGATATCTTCGGCGAGTTCCAGTTTGATCGCGAGCTGAACGTTGGCGATCGCCTCTCCTTTATCGACGCGGCCGGTTACACCATGGTCAAGAAAAACTGGTTCAACGGCGTGAGCATGCCCGCCATTGCAATCAAGCAACTTGATGGTGAAGTGCAACTGGTCCGTGAGTTCGGTTTCCAGGATTACCTAGAAAGCCTCTCCTGAGGCCACAACCCCAGCCTTTATCCAAGGAGGCGTTGCGAGGAAGAGTGATGAAAAAGAACGTTCTGATTATTGGTGCCGGCGGCGTAGCCCAGGTGGTTGCGCACAAATGTGCGCAGCACAACGATGTGCTGGGCGATATTCATATTGCCTCACGGACCCTCGAAAAGTGCCAGGCACTGGTCGACAGCGTGCGCGAGAAGGGCAGCTTGAAAGCGGCCGGTGCGCTGCAGGCCCACGCGCTGGATGCGCTGGATGTGGAGGCCACCAAGGCGTTGATCGCCAAGACCCGGTCGCAAATGGTCATCAACGTAGGCTCCGCGTTCGTCAATATGTCGGTGCTGCAGGCGTGTATCGAAACCGGCGCTGCGTATCTGGATACCGCCATCCACGAAGATCCGGCCAAGATCTGCGAAACCCCGCCGTGGTATGCCAACTACGAGTGGAAGCGCCGTGAACTCTGCGAGCAGAACGGCATTACCGCCATTCTGGGGATCGGCTTTGACCCAGGTGTGGTCAACGCCTATGCCAGCATCGCGGTCAATGAATACTTCGACAGCGTGGACGCGATCGACATCATCGATATCAATGCCGGCAGCCACGGGAAGTACTTTGCCACCAACTTCGATCCGGAAATCAACTTCCGCGAGTTTACCGGTCAGGTCTGGTCCTGGCAGAACAGTCAGTGGACCAGCAACCAGATGTTCGAGGTCAAGCGCACCGACGATCTGCCGGTGGTCGGCATGCAGACCAGCTACATGACCGGCCACGATGAAGTGCACTCGCTGTCGCAGAATTTGAAGGTGCCGAATGTGCGCTTCTGGATGGGCTTTGGCGAGCATTACATCAACGTCTTTACCGTGTTGAAGAACCTGGGCCTGCTGTCCGAACAACCGGTCACCACCGCCGAAGGGCTGGAAGTAGTGCCGCTCAAGGTGGTGAAGGCCGTGCTGCCCGATCCTTCTTCGCTGGCCCCGGATTACAGCGGCAAGACCTGCATCGGTGATCTGGTCAAGGGCAAAAAGGACGGCAAGGACAAGGAAGTGTTCATCTACAACGTGGCCGATCATGCGGAGGCCTATGCCGAAGTGGGTAGCCAGGGCATCTCCTACACCGCCGGTGTACCGCCAGTCGCGGCAGCGATCCTGATCGCCAATGGCGTCTGGGATGTACAGAAGATGGTCAATGTGGAAGAGCTGGACGCCAAACCCTTCATCAACCTGCTGAACGACATGGGGCTGCCGACCCGCATCAAGGACGAGCAGGGCGACCGCGCACTGAGCTTCTGACAGCGGGTTCCAAGTGCGGTTAGCGGTAATAAAAAGGCCAGCTTCTCAGCTGGCCTTTTTAGTTTCGCGCTTCAGGGCGTGTCTGTTGGTTGCCCCCAGGGCGCAAGTAGTACTTTCAGCAGAGTACCGTCAGCATCCTTGGCGTAGCCCACCAGTTCACCCTCGCGTCCGGGTTCCTCTGAAAGCTCTGGCTCCTGCACTACGCGCTTGCCGGCTTCATCGATAGTCTCGATAAAGGCCTCGGGTGAGGCGCTGGCGATCTCCAGCTTCACTGGGTTGTCGGTGTAGTTGCGCGGCGTGCCGTTGGTCCAGTTCATCAGCACCAGCGCTGAACCGCCGTAGCCTTGCAGAATGTACTCGTTGTACTGGCCGGGAATGGGCAGAAACAGCGAGACCTTGAAGCCTAAGGTGTCGGCGTAGAAGGCTTTGGCGGCAGCAAGGTCACTGACGCCGATGCCGAAGGCGCCAAAGTAGGATTCTGTAGCGGCGCTGTCGCCGACGATCTCGATCAGGTTGTTATCCAGGTCGCGGCCAAAGCCGACTATCGCGTTGCCCAGCGCAGGGCCCTGGTCAACCGGCTCAACAAGTACCACGCCGCCGGCATCGCGAATGTCCTGCGCAAAGACATTGGCGTCTTTGGCGTAGAACACCAGCTTGCCCGGATTCTGCCGGTAGTTGCGGGTAACCCCATCGGTAAAGCCCATGAGGATCACTTGCGAGCCGCGGCCGTCAGCCGACTCCAGTACCACTTCGTCACGGTCGTCGCGGCTGCGACGCGCCACTTCGCGCATGCCCAGCCCGTCCTGATAGAAGGTCAGTGCCGCCTCCAGATCGCTGACGCCGATGGCAGCGCCGCTCAGGTACGCGCGGATCGATTGCCGAATTTCCAGCAGGGTGCCGTCGGCATCGCTGGCATAGCCTACCAGGGCGCTATTCAGGTCGCCCTCGGTTGAGGGCGCCGGGGGTTGGCTGACGCTCTCGCCGGCCTCGCTGATGGCATCACTCAGGCGTTGCGGTTGGGCGGCAGCCAGCTCCAGCTTCACTGGGTTGTCGGTGTAGTTGCGCGGCGTGGCGCTGGTCCAGTGCATCAGCACCAGGGCGGAGCTGCCGGGGACCGGCGAGGTGAGGATGTACTCATCGTACTGGCCGGGAATCTGCAGAAACTGGCTCTCTTCGAAGCCCAGCGTATCAACGTAGAAATCGCGCGCCGATTCCAGGTCGGAAACACCAATGCCGAATGCGCTGAAGTAGGAATCGGTAGCGTCGTCGCTGCCGGTGATTTCGATCAGGTTGTTGTCCTGGTCGCGACCAAAGCCCACCACAATGCCGCCAACACTAGCCTGTGGGGCTGGCGGTACGGTGATGCGTCCGCCAGCCAGGGCGAAACGCGCGGCAAAGGCGGCGGGGTCTTTTGCGTAGAACACCAGCTTGCCCGGGTTCTGCTGGGTGTTGCGGCCTACGCCGTCGGTGTAACTCATCAACACCACGTTGGAGCCGCGTTTGTCGGCAGACTCCAGCACCACCTCGATGCGGTCATCGCGGGTCAGACGGTCGATTTCACGCATGCCCAGGCCTTCGGTATAGACCTTGATAGCAGCCTCCAGATCAGCGACGCCGATGGCAGCCGCTCGCAGGTAGAGGGTGTTTTCGCGGGTCTCGGCGGCAGGCGGAGGTGGTGCAGGGGTATCGGATGAATCGCTACCGCCGCCGCTGCTCAAGCAGCCGGACAGCAGTAGTGCGAGTAGGCCAAGGCTGAGCCTTGCGCGACAGACAACTGATTTCATGGGGTTACCTTTTTATTGTCGTTATGGTGTTTGGGGAGATGCCATACAGCAATAATGAATGAATGTTCGTTCATTGTGCAAGGGGAATCATTTGCCGCCTGCCGCGTTGGACCTGAAGCAGGCCCGCCGCCCGTATTGGTTTCCGTTCAGGCGGATGAGGTATGATCCGGCAACGCCATTTTCGGCAAACCGGCCAGCAAAGGTAGTAGCGCCATGACGTCCCCCCTATCTGCAGTCCCCATGTCCGAGCGGTTGGCGGGTGTGGCCGATATCGAATGTGTTACCCCGGATCTGAACGGGGTGCCGCGTGGCAAGGTCATGACGGTGGAGGGTTTTCTCAGCGAACGGCGCTTGCAGCTGGCGCGCGGCGTGCTGCTGCAGTGCATCATGGGCGGCTATCCTGAAGCCGAGTTCTATGGTCACGACGATGGTGATCTGGTGCTTTCCCCCGACCCTGACCAAACACACGTGCTGCCCTGGCTGGACCAGACCCGCGCGCTGGCGATCTGCGAGGCTGTGGAGCTGGATGGACAGCTGTCGGGCCTCTCGACCCGAGCGTTGTTGCGCAAGGTGATTCACCAGTATGCCGAGCGCGGCTGGACGCCGGTGGTCGCCACCGAGCTGGAGTTCTTTCTGTTCGAGCCCAATCGCGACGATACCCAGGCGTTTCAGCCGCCGGTCGGGCTGGACGGCCGCCGCGAAGTGGGTGCTGGCGCCTTCAGCGTCAGTACCAGTAACGGTCTCAAACCCTTCTTCGACGAGATCAGCGCGGGCATGGCGGCCCTGGGCATCCCGCGTGACACCTTCATGCATGAGATGGGCGTCAGCCAGTTCGAGATCAACTTTGTGCATGGCGATCCGGTACTGATCGCCGACCAGACCTTTCTGTTCAAGCACATGCTGCACGAGGTGGCGCTCAAGCACGGTCTGATCGCCGTGTGCATGGCCAAGCCCCTGGCGCGCGTACCCGGCTGCTCGATGCACATTCACCAGAGCGTTGTGGATCAGGGCAGCGGGCAGAATATATTCACCGACGCGGCGACGCAGGCGCCCACCGCTGCCTTCGAGCATTTCATTGGCGGTCTGCAGCACTGCATGGCCGAGTTGACGCTGCTGATGGCACCCCATGTGAACTCCTATCAGCGTTTCTGCCACGCCTACGCCTCGCCCAACAACCTCTGCTGGTCGCACGATAACCGCGCCGCCGGGCTGCGTATTCCGGCCAGCGAGCCGGTCGCGCGCCGGGTGGAAAACCGCCTGCCGGGCGCCGATGCCAACCCCTATCTGGCCGTGGCGGCCTCGCTGGCGGCGGGATTGTACGGTATCGACAATCGCTGTGAGCCCGGCGCGCCGGTGCAGGGCCAGTTCAGCGCGCCGGATGAACTGGTGCTGCCGGGGACCCTGCACGACGCTATCCAGCGGTTGGACCGCAGCGCCATTGCCCGTGAATTGTTTGGCGCCGAGTTCATCGACGGTTACCTGGCCAGCAAGCGTATGGAGCTGGAGAGTTTCATGGACGAGATCACACCCTGGGAGCGGCGCTATCTGGGCAGTCAGGTATAAGCTGTAGCGGCGCGCCTGCGACTGGCTTTGTCGCAGGTCTGTGCCAGAATGCCCATCTTGTTTAACGCCCACGGAGCCTAAATGCAGCACGCCGACACCCTCTCGCCCGGCTTGATGATCATTCATGGCAACCGCCTGGAGACCCTGCGTCAGCTGGTGGTGGACTGGATGCGCACGCATCCGCTCGCGCCGCTGGAGAACGAGGTGATACTGGTGCAGAGCAACGGTATCGCGCAGTGGCTGCAAATGGCCCTGGCGGCAGACCCTGAGCAGGGCGGTAGCGGCATCGCCGCCGCATTGGATGTGCAGCTGCCGGCGCGCTTTCTGTGGGACAGCTACCGCGGTGTGCTAGGGCGAGAAACTGTGCCGGAGCAGTCGCCACTCGACAAGCAACCACTGCTTTGGCGGCTCATGCGCCTGTTGCCGGAGCTGCTGGGGCAGCCAGCTTTCGCGCCGCTGCAGCGCTTTCTTGCCGACGATAGCGACTGCCGCAAGCGCTACCAATTGGCCGAGCGCCTGGCCGATCTGTTCGACCAGTATCAGGTGTACCGCGCGGACTGGTTGAATGACTGGGCCGCTGGGCAGGATCGCATCGGCCTGGCACGGGAAGGCTATCGCCCACTGGCAGAGGAAGAGCTGTGGCAACCGGCGCTCTGGCGTGCGGTATTGGTCGATGTGGGTATCGAGCACTTGAGCGACAGCCGCGCCGGCATTCACCCGCGCTTTGTCGAGCACCTGCTGAACGCCGAGCAGCGCCCGGCGGCGCTGCCGCGTCGAGTCATCGTATTCGGTATTTCCTCTCTGCCGGCACAGACGCTGGAGGCGCTGGCAGTGATCGGACGATTCAGTCAGGTACTGTTGGGCGTACTCAACCCCTGCCAGTTTCACTGGGGCGATATCGTCGCCGATCAGGATCTGCTGCGGCACCAGTATCGCCGCCAGCAGCGCAAACCCGGTACGCCGGTTGCGCTGGATGACAGCAGCCTGCACCAGCACGCCCATCCGTTACTCGCGGCCTGGGGCAAGCAAGGGCGTGACTACATCAACCTGCTGGATCAGCACGACGAGCGCGCGGCCTATGAAGCGCGCTTTGCCGACCTCAACGGCGGCCGGGTGGATCTGTTTGAAGCACCGCCGGCGAGCAGCCTGCTGGCGCAGCTGCAGAGCGATATTCTCGAGCTGCGCCCGCTGGCGGAAACCCGCGAGCAATGGCCGCCGCTGCAGGCCGCAGAGGAGCACTCGCTATGCTTTCACATTGCCCACAGCCCGCAGCGCGAGGTTGAAATTCTGCATGACCAGTTGCTGGCCGCCTTTGCCAAGGATGCCACGCTGAAACCGCGCGACATTATCGTAATGGTGCCGGACGTGAATACCTATGCACCGCACATTCAGGCGGTGTTCGGGCAGTACAGTGCGGATGATCCGCGCGCCCTTCCCTATACCCTGGCCGATCAGGGCCAGCGCGGCCAGGAGCCGCTGCTGATTGCGCTGGAGCACCTGCTGCGCCTGCCCGATAGCCGGCTACCGGTGAGCGAAGTGTTTGATCTGCTCGATGTGCCCGCGCTGCGCAACCGTTTTGCGCTGAGTGAGGCGGAGCTGCCCACGCTGCACCGCTGGATAGAGGGTGCTGGGGTGCGCTGGGGGCTGGACCAGCAGCGGCGCGAGGCGCTGGGCCTGCCCGCTGGACTGGAGGCCAACAGCTGGCGCTTCGGCCTGCGCCGCATGTTGCTCGGCTATGCCGGGGGCAGCGCTGGCGCCTGGCAGGAAATAGAACCCTTTGATGAAATTGGTGGCCTGGATGCGGCGCTGATCGGCCCGCTCAGCCAACTGCTGCAGCAACTCGATCGCCACGAACAGCAGTTGCGTGAACCCGCCGCCCCCGCGGTCTGGGGTGAGCGTCTGCGTCAATTGCTGGCAGATTTTTTCAGCGCCGATACCGAGCGCGACCAGTTGCTGTTGGCGCAGCTGCAGGAGAGTCTGGCCAACTGGTTGGAGCTCTGTGACCGGGTCGCACTCGACACCCCCTTACCACTCAATGTGGTGGCCGAAGCCTGGCTGGACGGCGCCGGCCAGTCGCAGCTCAGCCAACGTTTTCTGGCCGGTGCGGTAAATGTGTGCACGCTGATGCCCATGCGCGCCATCCCGTTCCGGCATATCTGCCTGCTAGGTATGAACGATGGCGACTACCCGCGTGCGCAGCCGCCGCTCGACTTCGATCTGATGGGCCGCGACTATCGCCCCGGCGATCGCTCGCGCCGCGAAGACGACCGCTACCTGCTGCTTGAGGCGCTATTGTCGGCCCGCGATAGCCTCTATATCAGCTGGGTAGGGCGCAGCATTCGCGACAACAGCGCGCGACCGCCCTCGGTATTGATCGGCCAATTGCGTGACCACCTGGCGGCGGGATGGCAAATGGCCGATGGCCGTGACCTGTTGGCGGCGCTGACCACCGAGCACCCATTACAACCCTTCAGTCGCAGCTATTTTGATGCCGACTCGACGTTGTTCAGCTATGCCAGCGAATGGCGCGCATTGCACGACGCCACACAGTTTGCACAGCAGAACACACCGCTCGCGGCGCAGCCACTGGAGGCCCCCATAGAGCTGGCCGCGTTGCAGCGCTTTCTGCGCCACCCGGTTGAGCACTTCTTCAGTACCCGGCTGAAGGTCTGGCTACAGGAGCAACACAGCAGCGCCGAGGATGATGAACCCTTCGCGCTCGACGGCTTGCAGCGGCACCAGCTCAGCCAATGGTTGCTGGAGCGTGTGCAGCAGGCGCCGGTGGATGCCGACTGGGACGCACTGCTGATCCAAGAAGCCGCCCGCATGCAACAGCGCGGCGCGCTGCCGCTGGCCGGCTTCGGTGATCTGCTGCGCGAGCAATTGCTCGAGCCCCTGCAAGATCAGCTTCAGCGGTATCGCCAGCAGGCCCTGCTCTGGGATCAGGTGTTGGCTCACCCGCTGGCACTGGAGGCCAGCGCGCCCGGTATCGCCGTGGTCAGTTGGCTGGCGGGCGTACGGTCATCGACCGAGCTGGGCGGCCTGATGCGCCTGCAGTTGCTGACCGGCAACGCGCTGGATGCCAAGGGCAAGGCGCCGCGCTGGCGCAAGTTGCTCAACGAGCTCAGCCTGCATTTGCTGGCCGCCGCCAGCGGCCACCAACTGACCACCTGTCTGGTCACTGCCGATGCCAATATCCAGCTGTTGCCGCTGGAGCAATCGCGCGCCGTGGCCATCTTGCGCGATTGGTTGCTGGGCTGGCAGCAGGGGCTCTGCCGGCCGTTGCCGGTAGCCGTGGAGACCGCCTTTGCCTACCTGCTTGAAACCGATGAAGACAAGGCGCTGGACAAGGCTCGCAGCTGTTATGAAGGCTCAAGCTACTCACTCGGCGAGCGCGACAAGAGCGTGGCGCTGCAGCGCAGCTATCCCGACTTTGCCAGCCTGACCGAGAGCGAGGAGTTTGCCGGTTGGGCCGAGGCGCTGTATCAACCGCTATTGAACGCCTGTGTGGATGGCTGGCTGGAATTTCGCCCAGCCGGGGAGTTGGCGCAATGAATGCAATCACCCCGCAATTGCCCCTGGCGCTGCGCTGTCCGCTACGCGGCAGCCGGCTTATTGAAGCCAGTGCCGGGACTGGCAAGACCTTTACCATTTCGGCACTTTATCTGCGCCTGGTACTGGGGCACGGCGATGAGCACAGCGCCTTTGGCCGCGAACTGCTGCCGCCAGACATTCTTGTGGTCACCTTTACCGATGCCGCCACCCAGGAGCTGCGCGACCGCATCCGGGCACGTCTGGTGGAGGCAGCGCAGGCGTTTCGTGGCGAGCTGGCTGAGCCGGACCCGATTCTGGCGCAGCTGATTGCCGATACTGACGTGGCGCAGTGGCCGAGCTGTGCGCGCAAGCTGGATATTGCCGCGCAGTGGATGGACCAGGCGGCCGTCTCGACCATTCACAGCTGGTGTCAGCGCATGCTGCGCGAGCACGCCTTCGACAGCGGCAGTCTGTTCACCCAGACCCTGGAAACCGACCAGCGGGAACTGCTGGCTGAGGTAGCGCGCGATTACTGGCGGCTGCACTGCTATTACCTGCAAGCCGATGCGTTGCACTGGGTCGATAGCTGCTGGCAGCAGCCCGATGCGTTGTTGGCCAAGGTGCGGGTATTGCTCGACCAGCCCTTGCCGGCGGCAGATCAGGGTTTGCAGGCCCTGATCGACAGCGGCCTGCAACAGGCTGCCCAGCAACTGGCAGCGCTCAAGGCGCCCTGGCTTGGCTGGGTGAATGAGCTGGAGGCGCTGCTGGAGCAGGCGCGTGAGGCCAAGGCGTTCAACGGCACGAAAATGAACCGTGGTCATCTGGCGGGCTGGCTGGACAAGTTGCGCAGCTGGGCAGCTGATGACGATCAGCTCAAACTCGATATTGGCAAAGGCTTCGAACGGCTGACGCCGGACGGGCTTACCGAGATATGGAAAGCGGGCTCGCCACCCCAGCATCCGGCGCTGGATGCCATGGTTGGGCTGCCGACCGAACTCGCGGCCATTCGCGGGCCGGAGCAGGTGGCGCTGCGGCACGCCGCCCTCTGGATCAAACAGCGCTTTGAGTCTGAGAAGCGTCGCCGCGCGCAAATGGGCTTCGATGACATGCTCACCCGTCTGGACGCCGCGCTGCAGGGCGACAACGGCGAGCGCCTGGCGCAGGTAATTCGCCAGCAGTTTCCAGTCGCGATGATCGACGAGTTTCAGGATACCGATCCGCTGCAGTACCGGATTTTTGATCGTATCTACCGCGTGCAAAGCAACGACCAGGACAGTGCGCTACTGCTGATCGGCGACCCCAAGCAGGCGATCTACGCCTTTCGCGGTGCCGACATTTTCACCTACCTGAGTGCGCGCGCCGCCACCGTCGGCCGGCATGAAAACTTGGACACCAACTTCCGCTCCAGCGAAGCCATGGTCTCGGCGGTCAACCGGGTGTTTGAGCACGCCGAAGCGCAATTCCCGCGCGCGGCCTTTCTGTTTCGCCAGGGTGCTGATAATCCGCTGCCGTTTCTACCGGTGCGGGCGCGCGGGCGCAAGGAGGTCTGGAGCATGGCCGGCCAGCCCGCAGCGGCCCTGACTGCCTGGTACCTGCCCAGCGAGGTGCCGTTGAGTGGCGAGGTCTATCGTCAGCAAATGGCCGAGCGCTGTGCCAGTGCCATGACCGAGATACTGCTGGCCGGGCAGCGCGGCGATGCGGGCTTTGCGCATCCCGATCGCGGCCTGCAGCCGGTGCGCCCGGCCGACATGGCGGTGCTGGTGCGTACCGGGCGTGAGGCACAGGCCATTCGGCAGGCACTGGCTGCCCGTGGGGTGCGCAGTGTTTACCTGTCCGATAAGGACTCGGTGCTCAATACCCAGCAGGCGCAGGATCTGCTGCGCTGGTTGTGCGCCTGCGCCGAACCTGGCAATGACCGCCTGCTGCGCGCGGCCCTGGCCAGCACCACGCTGGGCCTGAGTTGGGCCGAGCTGGAGCTGCTCAATCAGGACGAGCGGCTGTGGGAGCAGCGCGTGGATCAGTTCCGCGACTTCCGCCGCCGGTGGCAGCGCCAGGGCGTGCTGCCAATGCTGCACCGTTTGCTGCACGACTTTCAGTTGCCCGCGCGCCTGCTGTTGCAGAGCGACGGCGAGCGCAGCCTCACCAATCTGCTGCACCTGGCCGAGTTGCTGCAACGCGCCGCGCGCGAGCTGGACGGCGAGCAGGCGCTGATTCGCCACCTGCGCGAGCTGATCCAGCAGGCGGGCGAGGGCGCCGGCGAGGACCAGGTATTACGCCTGGAAAGCGACGCCGAGCTGGTCAAGGTGGTGACCATCCACAAATCCAAGGGCCTCGAATACCCGCTGGTGTTTCTGCCCTTTATCAGTCACAGCCGGCCAGCGAAAAAGGGCGAGCCGGTGCGGGTGCACGATGGCGAACGCTCACGGCTGGAGCTGGAGCCGGATGAAGCGACGCTGCGACGCGCTGACCAGGAGCGCCTGGGTGAAGATCTGCGCCTGCTCTATGTGGCGCTGACCCGCGCCCGGCATGCCTGCTGGCTGGGGCTGGCGGACCTCAAGAGCGGTCAGAGCAAGGCCTCGGTACTGCACCATAGCGCCATCGCCTACCTGCTGGCCGGTGGTGAGCCCTTGCCGGCCAGTGAGGCTTTGGTCGGCTGGCTGCAGGCCTGGCAACCCGATGGTCAGGTGCTGAGCGTTGCGCCGGCGCCAGAAATCGCTCGCCAGTGCTATCAGCCGCTGCTGGCGCAGAGCGCCGAACTCAGTGCGCGTACGCCCACTCACAAACGTTTTGCGTCCTGGTGGATTGGCTCCTACAGCGCCCTGACCATCAGCAACGAGCAACCGGCGCTGCCGGTAGACAGTCCGCTGGCCGAGCGCATGACCGATGATGAGCGCCAGTCGCGGTTTGTACCGCTGCGCAAGGGCGAGTTGCACTCTATTCATCGCTTCCCGCGCGGCCCGCAACCGGGCACCTTCATTCACGGTCTGCTGGAGTTGGCCGCGGCGGAGGGCTTTGCCGCCTTGGCCGAGCCGGCGCAGGCACTGGATTGGCTTTATCCGCGCTGTCAGCGTCGTGGCTGGGGGGATTGGGCGCCCTGTCTGAGCGAATGGCTGAGCAGCTTGCTGCGTCGCCCTGGGCTGGTGCCAGAGACCGAGCTGACCATGGCTGCGCTGCAGCGCGGGCAGTATCAGAGCGAGATGGAGTTCATGTTCAGCGCGGCCCACGTGGATGTGCAGCAGATTGATCAACTGGTCTGCGCGCATACGCTGCATGGCGTCGCGCGAGCACCTTTGCAACGGGACCGACTGAACGGCCTGTTCAAGGGATTTATCGATCTGGTGTTCGAGCATGACGGGCGTTACTACGTGTTGGATTACAAGTCCAACTGGCTGGGACAGGGGCCGGCGGATTACAGCGACGCGGCCATGACCACGGCGATGGCGGAGCACCGCTACGACCTGCAATACGTGTTTTATATTCTGGCGCTGCACCGCCAACTGCGCGCTCGCCTGCCGGATTACGACTACGACCGGCACATAGGCGGCGCGCTCTACTGGTTTGTGCGGGGGATAGAATCAAGCACTGGCGGGCTCTGGCAGGATCGCCCACCACGCCAATTGATAGAAACGCTGGACCGACTGTTCGCCGGCCAGCCGCTAACGGAGGTCAGCGCATGATCGAAGATCAGCTCGACCTGCTCGGCGAGCCCGCTGCCGAGCCGATCAAAGACACTGGCGGCGAGATTGTTACTGACATTGCCACTGATCCCTTGAGTGACAGCAGCGCGCTGCTGGAGCTGCTCGGGCAATGGCAGGCCAACGGCTGGCTGCGCGCGCTGGACATCGCACTGGCCCAGTTTCTGCTGGAGCAGGTGTCCGATACCCCGGCGGGCGTGCTGCTGGCCGCCGCGCTGGTCAGCCATCAGCTTGGCCACGGCCATGTTTGTCTGGATTTGCCGGCCACCTTGCAGGCGCCGGACTTCGCGCTGTCGCTGCCGCCGGAAGGGGAGAGTGCCGGCAGCACCCTGCTGCCATCGCAACTGCTGGCGGGTATGAGCTTTGAGCAGTGGCAGGCAGAGCTGGCGCAGAGCGGCGTGGTGGATGCCCAAGGCAGCGCACAGAGCGGAAGCCGGCCGCTGGTCTTGATTGGCCAACGGCTGTACCTGCGCCGCTATTGGCAATACGAGCGCCAGGTCGTGGCCGGCCTGCGCGAGCGCTTGCAGCCCATGTCGGTGGCGGACGATCTGCCCGCCCGCTTGCAGGCGTTGTTTGCCGATAGTCAGCAGCAACCCGATTGGCAGCGCATTGCCTGCGCGCTGGCCGCGCGCGGGCGCTTCAGCATCATTACCGGCGGCCCCGGCACGGGCAAAACCACTACGGTGGTGCGGTTGCTGGCGCTGTTGCAGGCGCCGGCGGTCGAGCAGGGCCAGCCGCTGCGTATCCGCCTGGCGGCGCCCACCGGCAAGGCGGCCGCGCGCTTGACTGAATCCATCGGTAAACAGGTTGGCCGCCTGCCGGTCGACCCGTCGGTGCGCGATGCGATCCCGACCGAGGTAGGCACCCTGCACCGGCTGCTCGGCAGTCTGCCGGATAGCCGGCACTTCCGACATCATGCAGGCAACCCGCTGGCGCTGGATGTGCTGGTGGTGGATGAAGCCTCGATGATTGATCTGGAGATGATGGCCTGCGTGCTGGCAGCGTTGCCGCCGGGTGCGCGACTGATTCTGCTGGGCGACAAGGACCAGTTGGCCTCGGTCGAGGCCGGTGCGGTGTTGGGCGATCTTTGCCGTGACGCGGATGCCGGGTATTACAGCGAGCAAACCCGCGACTGGCTGGAGCAGGTCAGTGGCCAGTCGTTGGCACAAGCTGCCTTGCAGACCGGTGATGCGCAGCGGCACGCGCTGGCCCAACAGACCGCCATGCTGCGACACTCCCACCGCTTTGGCGCTAATAGCGGCATTGGCGAGCTGGCCCGTGCTGTTAACCGCTGCGCTGCCGAGCCGGCTCGAGAACTGCTCAGCCGTGGTGTTTTCGCGGATATTCGCAGTCAGCGCCTCAGCGGCCCATCTGATCCGGCCTTCGCCGTATTGGTGCTGGGCAGTGAAGATGGGCTGCCCGGTTACGCTGCCTATCTGCAGGTGCTGGCGCAGCAGCGGCCTGATTCCGAGGTGCCCGCCGCGGACCCGCAGTGGCAGGCCTGGGCGCGCGCCGTGCTGCAAAGCTTCGAACGCTTCCAGTTGCTGTGCGCTGTACGTAGAGGTGACTGGGGCGTGGAAGGTGTGAATCAACGAGTCGCGGCGCTACTGCAGCGGCGTGGCCTGCTACGCAGCGAGCAGCTCTGGTATGAGGGTCGCCCGGTGCTGGTGACGCGCAACGATTACAGCCTGGGGTTGATGAACGGCGATATTGGCATCGCCCTGCGTATTCGTGAACCGGCGCTGGTGCCGGGCCAGGCCGAGACCGAAGCCTTGCGAGTGGCCTTTGCGCGCAACGATGGCAGTGGCAGCATGCGCTTTGTGCTGCCCAGCCGCCTACCGGAAGTGGAGACGGTATTTGCCATGACGGTGCACAAGAGCCAGGGCTCGGAGTTCGAGCACGCCGCGCTGGTGTTGCCCGAGGCGCGCAACCCGGTGCTAACCAAGGAGTTGGTCTACACCGCAATCACCCGCGCGAGCCGACATTTCACCTTGCTGGAAAGCCGCCCCGGGGTATTCGAGGCGGCGGTACAAACGCCGGTGCGGCGCATCAGTGGGTTGGATCTCAGTCCAGACGCCTGCTGATGCGGTTGATTACATGCCGTTCATGAAGTCCGGCGGTGGCGAGCGATGCTTCTCGTGCAGCTCGCGCATCGCGCCGGCATAGTCCAACAGCAGTTGCAGGGACCAGTCGGCGCGGGCGCGGATGCGGCGATCATCCTCACCACCTTCACTGTCACCCATCACCGATTCCACATGGCGCACGATCAGATGCTCCGGCAGATAGCAAAGCCGGCAGTTCTTGTAGCTGGAGCTGCGCATCTCGGCAATCGGGTAGGCGCCGCCCTGACCGCCGGATACGGCCACCAGTAGCCCTGGCTTGTGCGCGAGCTCACGGCGGCCGGCGTAAAGAAACAGGTTCTTCAGCGCCGGGCAGGCCATGCCGTGCCACTCGGGTGTAATCACCACCACCGCCTGCGACGCGCGCAGCTTTTCCGCCATGCCGGGCCAGGGATTGTTGTCTGCTTCCGCGGGCCATAGCGGCAGTGGCTCGGCGGCTAGATCGATGATGTCGCTCTCGGCTCCCAAGGCTTGCAGGCGCGCAGCCAGGTAGTGGGCGACCTTGCTGCTCTGGGCGTCCGGGCGGTTGGAACCGGCGATCAGGGTGATGCGTAAACTCATGAAGAAGCCTCTGTGGTTTGCGCGACAGGCTTTTTACGGCGCGCCGGCTTGCGGACCAGCGGCCAGAACAGCTCCTGCTGCCAGCTCGCCGGGCGGATATTTTCGATGCCGTACTCGGTGGGGCGCCGACGGGTGATCTTGGCGGTGCCGAAGAGTATGTCCCAGAAGAATAACAGGTTACCGAAGTTGCCCTTGTAGTTGGTCACGCCGTCATCGGCATTCAGGCCGTGGTGTGCCGAATGGGTGGCCGGTGTGGAGATGGTGCGCTCGACCAGCCACATCAAAGGGTGCAGCGCCTTGATCTTGTACAGTTTGGCATCCCAGGGCACGCTGCTGTGGGCCCCGAAAATCACGCTCAGCTTGATGATCAGATAGACGAAATACACATGCGCCAAGCCCATGTAAATCAGCATGCCGGACAGCCAGATACCGGGCATCAGCAGGTAATAGAAACTGTTGTTGCGATACACGATGCGGATACTCATGTACTTGGCCGAGTGGTGCGCACGGTGCAGGTCATACAGCCATGGCACGCGGTGTGCCAGACGATGCCACCAGTACTGGGTCATGTCATCGAGCAGCAGAAACAGGGCGAAGCCCGCAATCCAGGGTATGCCCGCCAGGCTGTCTTTCCACTGTGGCAGAAAATGGCTAAGCAGTGCGGCGGATGCAAAGGTGATGGCGGGCACGGTCACGCCCAGCAGCAGCGTGGAGCCGATGGTTTCCAGCAGGGCGTCACGGCGCTCGCCCTTGGGCTGAAAGAAGCGACCGAGCACCAGCTCCAGGGCGATGAAGCCAAAGAAGATGGCGGCGACCACTATGGTGGGGTTCAGGTTTGTTATTGTTGTTTCCATTGCTAACCTCGTTGAGCAGTAACGGTGAGTCAGGAGATAACAATGAAAAGCCAAATCGGATTGCGCCAACATGCTCGGTGAGGACAAAAAAGCCGTCGAAGCGGCCAAAATACCAGCGCAACGTTATCACCACGGGCCGCTCGGTCAGGTACTGCAACGCTTTCTTGATCATCATGCTGCGGCTCAGGAAGATTTCAGCCTGATCGAGCTGGAACAGCTCTGGCAGCGCGCAGCGCAGCTTGATCCAGCCATAGGTCTGCATCTGTTTTCGCATTTCAGTCGTCAGGACTGGCACGTGCTGGCCTATATGGGTTTTTTTGCGGCGAATGTGGGTCAGTCGCTGGATTGCTGGATTCGTTATGCCGGTCTGGCATCGGCCATGGATTCGGTGAGTTACGTTTTTGACGGCGAGCTGGTCGGGGTAGAAATCAGTGTCGAGGTGCCGGCCAGCCTCGAGCGCTATCTGGTGGAGCACTACATGACGATGGCGATGACCCAGCTAGGTGCCGCATCCGGCGAAGCGTTAAAACCTGTGCGCGCCTATTTTCGGCACGCGCGCCCCGATTACTGGCTGGAGTATCAACCCCTGTTTGGCGAGCAGTTGGGCTTTGCGGCCGCGGGCAATCAGCTCTGGTTTGACCAGGACACCCTGGCTGTGCCCATGCTGGGTCGTAACCAGGCGTTGTTCGACATAGTCTGCAGTGAACTGGATCGGCGCCTGGCCCAGCAGCGACGCTTTGGCGGTGTGGCGGGCAGGCTGGCGGAGTTGGCGCGTCAGCAGTTTCTGCAGGGGCACACGCCAACCCTTGAATGGGCCTCCGACCATCTGCATCAAACACCACGCACCCTGCGTCGTCGTTTGCAGGAGCAGGGTCTGACTTTTCGTCAGTTACTGGACACAGTGCGCGCCGAACTGGATGGCTATCTGGAAATGCAGGGCCTGACCCGCGCGCAGATCGCCGAGCAACTAGGCTACAGCGATACAGCGGCTTACTTGCATGCGCGCAAGCGTTGGGCGGTCGAGCTCTAGCGCAACAGTCTGCTTAGGAGCTGTTGGGTGTTTTACCTGTACTTGCGTTCGCCGACGATGGCACAAGCGTGTGGTGCCGATGTGGTAGCGCTGCTGTCACAAGATGGAGGCATGAACTTCGCGCCGATATGAATGGAGTGTTGGCGGCTTTGAGGGCAGATGGCTACGCACGAGGATCGCAAGGACTTCTTCCTACCTCAGCCGAAATAGTCCTGCATCCAGTCAAACAGCGTAGCGCTGCTCATCTCCGCCAGCGGCATTTGCTTGAATTCACCGCCCACTTCCTCTTCCCGTGTCACTAACTGGTAGAGCACCATGCCTGGCTGCTGGTCGTGCAGGATCAGGGTGATGCGGCGCTGGGTGCGCAAACAGTCGAGGGTGATCAGGTCGGCGGGGATGCCGGCATCACGCATGCTCTGACGCACTTCCACCACCGGGTTGATGTGCTGATGCGCCGCTTGAATCTGCGCATGGGCATCGCTGACCAGGTCGGAAAGGGTTTTCAACGGGTCGGTGGGCATGGGCTACTCCGGGGTGAACTGATTGGCAGGCAATGACAAGTACGTCAACGACACAGGTGTTTTCAGGGTTGCGTACCGCCGCCGCTCGGCAGGCACGCTGGCGGAGTTTGGATGCACGCACGGAGTGAGGCAAGTCCGCCAGGTGCTTATGAACATAAGCGCGTCAAGACCAGGGTTTCTGATGCTCTACTACCCCATCTCCCGCGCCGCCGTCACCAGGGCCTGAAACAGCCGCCGCTGGCGGCGCATGAACAGCAGAAACTCCGGATGCCACTGCACGCCCATGACGAAGCGTCGGCCGGGTGCTTCTATCGCCTGGGCAATGTTGTCCAGATCGCGTGCGCTGATCACCAGGCCATCACCTACCTGGTCAATCGCCTGGTTGTGCAGACTGTTGATCTTGCCGCGTTCAACGCCCAGCAGACGCGCGAGATGGCTGTCGGGCGCCAGGCACAGGGTTTTCAAGGGGAGCAGGGTGCGCCGGTTGGAGGTCAGCTTGCGGCGTGATTTCAGGTCCTGGAACAGGTTGCCGCCGCAGCGCACATTGAGCAGCTGGGCGCCGCGGCAGATGCCCAGCAGTGGCAATTCGCGCGCCAGGGCGGCGTCGATGATGCTGGCTTCCAGTTTGTCGCGCTCGGCGTCGTACTTGGGGTGTACTTCGGGTTCGGCGGCATAGAGCACGGGGTCTATGTCGTGGCCGCCGGTAACCACCACACCCTGATATTGCTGTTCTCGCGTTTCATCGCCGGGGCGCAGCTGCAATGGTACTCCGCCGTAGAAGCGTACTGCCTGGGCAACCAGAAAACGCGGTCCGATGGCGCCCTTGGTCGGACCGGTAATGGCAATAACCGGCTTGCTCATGAAATGTCCGGCAACCAGTTGCGCTCCAGCCGTTCCGGCCAGCTCTCCAGCAATCGTCCCAGCCCCTGCGCCAGGTAACCCTGGTAGGCGCTGCAGCAGCCTTGCAGGCGGTCCTGATCGGTGGCCAGTTTTTCGACCTCCAACCAGTCGTTCCAGGCCGGCGTCAGATCCCATCCGGGCTGATCTATCAGGCAGTCGGGCAAACGGTAATGAAAGGTGGGTCTGGCCTTGATCAGTTCATCCTGGGTATGCGCCAGCACGCGATCCTCGTCGAGATGACGAAACAGCGGCAGCATGTCGAGTGCGCGGTTGCGAGTGGGATTGTGCTGCAGATAATCTTCGATCAGGGTGGGCAGGTCGGGCCAGTAATCCGGCGCGGTGACCTTGCGTACATAGGCGCTGGGGAAGGGGTCGACGTAGGTGGTAAGACGCCGCGCGAAGTTGATCCTGGCACGCTGATGTATCCACTCATACAGACAGAGAAAGGCCTTGAGGTAGGCTGCCAGGGTGCGCGCATCAGTGGCCGGCACTTCGGGATTGAACTGCATGCCGAAGGCATTGGTCAGGCGGTCGGCAGTGCCCTTGGCGCCAGCGTCGCGCAGCAGGGCGATCAGCTCGTTGACTATCCCCAGCCGATCCAGGGGCAGCGGCGGGCTGACCAGCTCGTAGGGCACCAGTGATTCGGCAACCCAGACAATGGCGTCTTCCGCTGAACTCAGCAGCTCGGCAGAGGCAGGATCATCCGGCCGCTCGGCACGGCCCATTTTTTTCAGCAGGCTGGAGTCCAGCTCAATGATCCAGTCACCGGCGGGGTCGCCCTTGAGCGTGCGTTCGTAGCGGCTGGGCTGCTCCACCCTGAAGCCACAATGCTCGGCCACCAGGCTGGTGATGCGCTCCAGATCCAGGCCGTTCATTTCCAATTCGACGCCTACGCGTCGCTGCGCACCCTCGCTGGTTTGGGTCAGCGGGGGAAGGGCAAGCGCCCTGGAGTCGGGTGGCATTGGGTATTTCTCCGCTTCAATGTTTATGTCGACAGCCTAACATGCGGCCGGCAGGCTGATGAGAAATTGGCGGTATCGTCCCTACTGCCTTGGGCATCGCTGCGCGTAGCTTGTTCATTCTCTGTTTGGCAGGCCCCTTCCAACTGCCCCGAGGCGGGCGCTCAGTGTTTTATCCATCTCACTGGAGGCATGCGCGCCAAAGCCCAAGGACGGCAGCTGCAAGCGCGGCGACTTGGTGTAGAATCCAGTCAAGCATCTTTTTTACCCTTTCGCCTTTACCCATTTTTTACAGGTAGCTTATGAGCAAATTGTCCGAATTTCGTGCGGCCGAGCGTCAGCTTGCCCAGCAATTGGCGCAGTTGGAAAATCTGAAACAGGATGCAGGTTTAAAGGAAGAGCTGGCCTTCAACGATGAGTTGAAGGCGCTGATGAAGGAATACGCATTCAATGCCCGCCAGGTGCTGGAGATTCTCGACTCACAACCGCGCTGAAGGAGCTCCGGAAACATTGCCGGAAATTCTCCGTACAGGGATAAAAAATACAAGGGAGTCGCATGTCCGATAAAGCCGGCGATAGCGCCCGCGCTACCGAGGCGCCAGGCAAGCGCGCGTTGATGGAAGCCGCAGTGCGCCTGGCCGCCAACAGTCGTTGCATTACCAGCCTGGGTTTGCGTGAGTTGGCCCGCGAAGCCGGTCTCAATCCCAATACTTTTTATCGACATTTCCGCAGCATGGAAGATCTTGGCCTGCAGCTGTTGCGCCAGAGTAATCACCAGTTGCGCGGGCCGCTGCGTGCGCTACGCCGGCAAGCGGCGCAGCAGAGCATAGCCAGCCGAGACCTGGATCCGGAGCAGGAAGAAAAACTGCGCGGGCGACGTGTGTCACAGCAGACCATCAGGTTGTACTTCGATTATGTATTGGAGCACCGCGACCGCGTGGTGATTGCGGTACGTGAGCTGCATGGCCCTTCCGAACTGCTGCGCGCCGAGCTGCGCCAGCAAATGAACGAGTTTGCCGAGGATATGGCTGCCGATATCCAGACTCTAGGCCTGGCGCCAGCCAATATCAGCACGCAGCGGATCCAGACCATTGCCACCTTGCTGAGCCGCAACCTGTTTTATCTGTCGCTCGACTATATCGCCGAGCCGGAGCGCCGTGACGCTATCCTGGAGTTGGCCCACGAGCAGATACTGATGCTTTTTACCGGTGCCTACCTGTTGCAGGAAATGGCCGACAGAGAAGCGCACTGATCGCTTGTCTTTGACTGTTCGCGGCTGCGCAAAGGTGTCGCGATTTCCTTAATGGCGTGTCAGTCGCTATCATTGTGGCAGCACTAGCCTGTATGAGACCGCAGACTGTCCTAATCCGCATGGCGGAAAGCGCTGTTATGGCAATACCCGTTTCACACATCATTGGCCCTTTTGCGGGCTGTCAATTATTGCTGGCGTTTCGCCCTGGCGTAGCGACCGGCAACTCTTTGCGGTTGTTTTTTGACCGCGTCATTTGCACATCGGAGCACTTCAAATGGCAACAGAACCATTGAATGATCACGACCCGCTAAAGGAGCTGGCCCAGCACGACGGCATACCCGCTCCCACCGGCGATGCCAACCTGATCGACACGGACTACGTCATAGGCCAGGACAACTTTTCCGGGAATTTCTTTTTCAACGTGGATATCCACGGCAAGGTCTTCACCATTTCTTCGCTCGCCGTGGTGCTTTTCGTCGTGTTGACGTTGGCGCTGCAAAGCGAAGTGGTGCCCATGTTCACCGAGCTGCGCAACTGGCTGACCGGTCACCTGGCGTGGTTCTTCATCGGCGCAGCCAACATTTTCGTGTTGCTTTGTCTGTTCCTGATTGTCTCGCCGCTGGGCAAGGTGCGACTCGGTGGTATGGACGCCAAGCCGGATTACAACTATCTGGGCTGGTTCTCGATGCTGTTTGCTGCCGGCATGGGTATCGGGTTGATGTTCTATGGCGTCTCCGAGCCGATGTCGCACTTCGCCTCATCGCTGGGCGGGGTGACCCTTGGTGAAGATGGCTTGCGCACCGACTGGGCGCCTTTGGGCGGCGCAGTGGGCGATGCCGACGCGGCGGCGCGTCTGGGCATGGCCGCCACCATTTTCCATTGGGGCCTGCATCCCTGGGCGATTTACGCCGTAGTGGCGCTGGCGCTGGCGCTGTTTTCCTTCAACAAGGGGCTGCCGCTGACCATTCGCTCGATCTTCTACCCGATCCTGGGTGAGCGAGTGTGGGGCTGGCCAGGGCACATCATCGACACGCTGGCGGTATTTGCCACCCTGTTTGGTCTGGCTACTTCACTGGGCTTTGGTGCAGAGCAGGCCACTGCTGGTCTGCATTATCTGTTCGGCTTCAGCACGGGCAACGTCACCAAGGTACTGCTGATTACCGGCATTACCGGGCTGGCATTGCTCTCGGTAGTGGCGGGCCTGGACAAGGGCGTCAAGCGTCTGTCCGAGCTGAACATGGTGTTGGCGATAGTGCTGCTGGGCTTCATCATCATCGTCGGCCCGACCCTGGCCATCGCCACAGGGTTCTTCGACAACCTCTTGGCCTACGCCACCCATCTGCCGGCGCTGTCCAACCCGATTGGCCGTGAAGACGCCAACTTCACCCAGGGCTGGACTGCCTTCTA
The DNA here is from genome assembly GCF_036961105.1 of Halopseudomonas sp. GTDB lineage: Bacteria > Pseudomonadota > Gammaproteobacteria > Pseudomonadales > Pseudomonadaceae > Halopseudomonas. Next base: position 30,189 of record NZ_JBALWW010000026.1, read on the forward strand.
CTGGGCTTGGTGGATCAGCTGGTCACCCTTTGTCGGCATGTTTATCGCGCGCGTCAGCCGTGGTCGTACCGTGCGCGAGTTTCTGATCGCCGTGCTGCTGGTGCCATCGCTGGTCTCGGTACTATGGATGACTGCTTTCGGCGGTACTGCCATCGGTCAATTTGTCACTGAAGGCTTTACGGGGGTGCAGGACGCTGCGCTGGAGCTGAAACTCTTCGTCATGCTCGGTGAACTGCCGCTGACCGCGATCACCTCGTTCGTCGGTATCGTGCTGGTAATCGTCTTCTTCGTCACTTCCTCTGACTCCGGCTCGCTGGTGATCGACACTATTACCGCCGGCGGCAAGGTCAACGCACCTGTACCGCAGCGCGTGTTCTGGGTCATCAGTGAAGGGGTGGTAGCCATCGCGCTCTTGCTGGGCGGCGGACTTGCCGCGCTACAGGCGATGTCGGTATCTACTGGCCTGCCCTTTACCATAGTGCTGTTGGTGGGCTGTATTGCCATCGTCAAAGGTTTGATGAGCGAACCGCGCAAGTAAATAGGCTGTATCGCTGAAACAAGCCGGGCCTTTGGGTCCGGCTTTTTTTTGCTGACTCGCTTGGGCCAAACGCTTGTAGCAATCGATTGCAGCTGAAAACGGGAGGCTTTGGCATCGGGCTTTCATTTCCGGTTATGCTCATTGCTTTGGCAAGGTAGGATAGCGCGACCTCGCCGCGTACCTATGGGTGTTTCGCCTCGCCATGGTGCGAGCGAGAGCGGCAACTCACTGAAATGGTGCAGAAGTGGCAAAAGTAGACATGCGAACCGAGCGCTCCAAGCAGAGCCGCCAAGAAATCATGCGCAAGATCATGGATGCGGCGGTGACCGAGTTCAGCCAGCATGGTTTTCAGGGCGCCTCAACCCAGGCGATCGCCGAACGGGCCCAGCTCAAGAAGTCACAACTGCACTATTACATCGAGGATAAGGAAGCGCTCTATTCCCAGGTATTGGGCAAGGTGCTCGAGAGCTGGCGGAGTTTTTTTATCCTGGATGCGGATTCTGCGTCATCCTCGCCGCGTGCGGCGCTGAGCGAGTTCGTTCGCGTGAAACTCGCTTATGCCCTGGAGCATCCCCAGCTGTCGCGCATCTTCACCATGGAGGTGCTGAGTGGCGGGGCGCGTCTGGAGGCCTATTGGCCGGGCTCGATCGAAGCCACCCTTGCCAAGGTCGCCGTCATAGATGGCTGGGTCGAGCAGGGAGCCTTGCGCAAACTCGACGGCCGTCTATTGATCATGCACATCTGGGCGCTCACCCAGTATTACTCCGATTACACCCTGCAAGCCGAACTACTGCTGGAGTCTTCGCTCACCGAGCCACAGGTGCGCCAGAAGATCGAGCAGGAGCTGATCGACTTCGTTCTTTTGGGCGCCGGTCTCAGCGCCGACTGATCCGTCCGAGCAGAAACCAAACCGGCATCAGGTCGTAGAAAAGACCGGCTGGCATGCGTTATGCATTTAGTTTGACCAAGTGTACAGTCTATTTGGTCAAACTATGTTTAGCGCTGAATTCTTCCCCGTACTTATTGTTGCCTGCGACATGCTTACGCCCCTGGTAATGCGGCTGCGGCTGCAGCGCGCCGATGGCGCCGCACTGCCTGCCTTCGGTGCCGGTGCGCACGTGCAGGTGCAGATCAATGGGCATGGCCGGCGCGCCTATTCGTTGTGCAGCAACCCCGCCGAGCTTGGCCATTACGAGGTTGCGGTAAAGCTTGAGCGCAATGGAAGAGGTGGCTCGCGTGCCTTGCACGCAATGGCGCGGCCGGGTCTGGAACTGATGATCAGTCGACCAGCCAACCTCTTCGCATTGGACGATGACGCGCCTCATCATCTGCTGGTGGGCGGCGGCGTGGGGCTGACGCCGCTGATTGCCATGGCGTACCAGCTCAGCGCCCGCAGCCAACCCTTCACCTTTATGGTGACCGTTCCGAACGACAGGGCCTGGCCCTTCGAGGAGTTGCTCGCCAGCTCCGGGTGGCCCGTTCAGGTAGTTCATTCCCCACGGGACAAGCTCGACCTGGCGACGCACTTGGCAGCGCTGCCGGCCAGTACCCATGTCTACTGCTGCGGCCCCGAGGGACTGATGGCGCGTGTGCGCGAGCAATGTGTCCGTTTGCCTGCAGATCAGTGGCACGAGGAAGCGTTCTCCGGAACCGAAGCAGTGGCGCAAACCGGCTTCGAGCTCTACCTGAGCGAGAGCGGAAGGCGCCTTGAGGTACCGGCCGGCGGCTCCATTATTGCGGCCCTGCGCATGGCTGGAGTGCAGGTGGAAACCGCCTGTGAACAAGGCATTTGCGGTAGCTGTGTGGTGCCCTGGCGCGACGGCGAGCCCGTGCATGCCGATCAATGTCTGGACGAGGAAGACCGCCGTGAGTACCTGGCGATCTGCTGCGGCGGTTGCCGCTCGGCGCGTCTGACCCTGGCGCTTTGAATGTCTGCGCATCCGCCATGCAGGCGGTTGCGCTTCTGATACCTGACTGTATGGAGCAAACGATGGCAACCGATGCAACCAATGGCGCTCCGCTGGCGCGTTACGCCGCCAGCAAGCGGATAGGGGATTTTATCTTTCTCTCCGGTGTGATCGCTGTGGACCCGGCGCGACGCCTGATAGTGCGTGGCTTTGAGGATATTCCGCACGAGGTGGCACAGAGCCTGGGCCAGACCGGTGAGTTCTCCAGCGATATCAAGCAGGGGCCCATTCTGGCGCAAAGTTGGTATGTCCTCGATGCCATTCGCCAGATCATCGAGTGTGAAGGCGGGCAGATGAGCGATGTATTCAAGCTGGTGCAGTACTTCCGCAACCTGGACCACTTCCCTAGTTTCAGCAAAGTACGCAGGACCTTTTTCCCCGATGAACCGCCGGTCTCAACTGTCGTCGAGGTCAGCGCCATGCTGCCCAGCGACGACATTCTGATTGAAGTGGAAGCCACCGCCTACCTGCCGCTATGCGGCAACAAGGAGTAACCATGCTGCACGGATATACCCCGCCCGAACGTTTTTTGCCCTACCTGAGCTGGACCGATGTCGATGCGCTGGAAGACAAGGCCAACACCGTCATAGTGCTGCCAGTGGGCGCCATCGAACAACACGGACCGCATATGCCCTGTGGCGTGGACGCCATTATCGCGGCGGGCGTGGTCGGCCATGCCATGGCGCGGCTGCCGGCAGAAGTGCCCGCCTATGCACTTGCTCCCATTACCTATGGCAAGTCGGATGAGCACCTGCACTTTCCCGGCACCATGACGCTGACCGGCGAGATTCTGCTGCACACCATTCAGGAGATTGGAGAATCGGTTTACCGCGCCGGCTTTCGCAAGCTGATCATGGTCAATGCGCATGGCGGCCAACCGCAACCGCTGGAGATGGCGGCGCGCGAACTGCGCCTGCGTCATGGCGACTTCATGATCATTGCCCGTTCAGCCTGGAGTGTGCGGGTTGATACCAGCTTCATGTCCGAGCAGGAGCGGGAGTTGGCGATGCATGCAGGCCACGGCGAAACCGCCGTGCTGATGCAGCTGGCGCCGGAAACCCTGCACATGGACCGCGCCGAAGCGCATTACCCGCCACCCTTTCCGTGCCCGACCTTGTCCAGCACCCGTCCTGCTGCGGCCTGGACCGCCCGTGACTTTGGACCCAGCGGAGTGATCGGTGATCCCACCGGTGCCACCCCCGAGCAGGGCGCGCAGCTGCTGGAGCAACTCAGCAGCCAGTGGGCGCAGGCGATTGCGGAGGTACATCAGGCGCGCTGGATCGAGCGTCAGGAGATGACCTGGGGACGCGGTCAGTTCAGCGGCCACATCGAATCACGCAGCTAAATAGCGGCAACTTCATAGTCGAACCAACCCGGAGATAGTCATGCAGGCAACACGCAAGGAACGTACTGCTGTACAACGCAGCTTGGCAAAACGCGTATCACCTCTGGTCGCGCTGCTGGCTGCCGTCGGTGGCGCCAGTGCACAGGCAACCACCCCCATCACCTTTATCACCAACTGGTATGCGCAGGCCGAACATGGCGGCTTTTATCAGGCGCAAGCCGAAGGCCTGTACGCCGAGAAGGGGCTGGATGTGACCATCCGCATGGGTGGCCCGCAGGTCAACTCGGCGCAGTTGCTGGCCGCCGGCAAGGCGCAGTGCATCATCCGCGACGACATCGGGACCATGATGGCTCGCCAGCAGGGCATCCCGCTAACCATGGTCGCCAGCAGTTTTCAGTACGACCCGACGGTGATTATCACGCACGCCGATGTGGATTCGCTCGCCGACCTCAAAGGCCGTTCGGTGTTGATCTCATCGAGCGCGCACTCCTCCTGGTGGCCATGGGCGAAGAGCCAATACGGCTTTACCGATGCAATGAGCCGGCCTTACACATTCAATATCTCGCCCTTCGTAGCCGATGACTCCCTGGCGCAGCAGGGCTACATGAGCTCCGAGCCGTTCGCCCTGAAAAGCAGCGGCATCACGTACAAGGTGTTTTCGCTCGGTCAGGAGGGTTATCCCCCCTACGGCAATTCGATTGCCTGCAGTGATGAGCTGATTGCCGAGCACCCGGAGCAAGTGCAGGCCTTTATCGACGCCTCCCGTCAGGGCTGGAAGAACTACCTGATCGATCCCTCCGCTGGGAACGCGGTGATTCAGCAGGAAAATGCCGATATGAGTACCGAGCAGCTTGCCTTCGCGCTGGAGAAACTGCGCGACAGCGGTATGGTTGCAGGTGGCGATGCGGCAGAGCTGGGCATTGGCGTGATCACCGATGCGCGCATGCAGGCCACCTGGGACATGGTAGTGAAGAATGAGCTGGTGGATCCTGCCAAGGTGTCGCTCAAGGATGTGTATACCACCAAGTTCGTGACCAGAAATCCGGTCATGCCCTGAACAAGCGTGCCGGCCCGAGCCTCGCCGGGCCGGATTTTCTTGCATGGCAGCATGCGGTTTAACCATGGTAAATGAACGATGACTTCTCTTCACATACTGAACGCGCTACAGGCGCAACTGCCTGAGCTTGAGTGGATTACCTCCAGGGTGCACGTCAAGCGCCTGTCCCGAGACTTTTACTGGTTCAGCCCGCTGCTGGCGCCGCAACTGGTCGACAAGCACGCCGACCTGGTGGTGCGCCCGCGTAACGAGGCCGAGTTGACCGCGCTGGTCAGCGCCTGTGTTGGCCTGGCTGTGCCCATGACGGTGCGTGGCGGTGGCACCGGCAATTATGGTCAGGCGGTCCCGCTGGCAGGCGGTGTGGTGATCGACATGACCGCCTGCGCGACATTCGAATGGATCTGCGATGGCCTGGTTCGGGTTCAGGCCGGGATGAAAATCGGTGAGCTGGAAGAGCGCGTTCGCGAGCGCCGCTGGGAGCTGCGTTGCATGCCGTCCACCTATCGCGCAGCGAGTATCGGCGGCTTGTTCGCTGGCGGCTTTGGCGGTATCGGCTCTATCAATTACGGTCCGGTTTCCGCGCCCGGTACGGTCCAGGCCATCCGTATTCTCACTGTCGAGCAGAGCCCGCGCGTGTTGGAGTTGCGCGGCGAGGCGCTGGCGACCTACCACCACACCTATGGCACCAACGGCATCCTGCTGGATCTGGAGCTGGCGTTGGCGCCGGCACGTGACTGGGACGAATACCTGTTTGACTTCGCCAGCATCGAATCGGCCTACGACTTCTGTCGCGAGTTGCTGGATGCGGCAGGGATCGAAAAACGTGAACTGTCACTCTACGACAGCCAGGCCGCGTCCTATTTCCGTGATCTCCCCTTTACCCAGCCGGCTGGCCATTTTCTGGTGCTGGCGCTGGTCGCCCCGCATAACCGCCAACCCCTGGCGCAATTGCGCGCGGCGCACGGCGCAGAGCAGTTGTGGATGCAAACCTTCGCCGAGTCGCAGGTATCGGGGGTGACGCTGATGGAATACTGCTGGAATCATTCCACGTTGCAGGCGCTCAAGCACGACAAGGGCGTTACCAATCTGCAGACCAACTACGACAGCGCTCGCGTGCTGCAACAGCTTGCTGAACTGCAGGCGCAGGTCGGTGACGAAGTACTGATTCATCTGGAGTTCATTCGACTGGCCGGCTCACAACCGATGATCACCGGACTGCCACTGGTGCGCTACTCAAGCGAGGCGCGACTGCTCGAGCTGATGGCGCTGCATGAATCGCTGGGTATCAAAATCAACAATAGCCATACCTACATGCTGGAAGACGGCAAACACGGCGGCCAATTGAGCCCGGAGATCATCGCCAGCAAAGCGGCCAACGATCCGCACGGGCTGTTGAACCCCGGCAAGATACGCGCGCTGATCGACTAAACCAAAGGAACTTCAACTCCACAGCTTGCTGACCGCGGTAGCGGGTGGATAGTGCGTCAACGCCTGCGCTTGCAACAATTCGGCGGTGGCCAGGGCGTCGGTCAACGCATGGTGCGCCTGGTACAGCGGCAGGTTGTAGCGCAGGCGGCTGTCGGCCAGGCGAATGGATTGCTGCCGTTTGCCGAACAGGCGCTGAAACCAATTGGGCTCGTTGGCGCCGCGGTGCAGTCGGGCTTCGAGCTCCATGGTGTCTATCACCGGAAAATGCAGCCCTTCACCGAGGTAAAGGCGGCAAGCCTGGTCGAGAAAGCCGCGCTCGATGGCGCGGTAATGCACCACCACCAGCTTGCCTGCCAGCGTCTGCAGTACCTCTTCCAGAACGCTTGCCATGCGCGGAGCCTGGCTGACATCGGAATGGGTAATGCGATGAAAGGTGATGGACTCTTCGCTCAGCTCACCCACCGGCCGGACCACCTGGTAGAGCGCGTCGCGGCAGCGTATGCGTTGCAGGCTGAACGGCAGCAGCCCCAGGCTGACGATGGCGTCGCGCCGCGGATCGAGGCCGGTGGTTTCGATATCCAGTGCGATCAGCGGCGCCTCCGCCAGCGCGCAGTCAGCGGCAACGCAGCCGGCCTGATAAAAACGCTGCAATATCGGATGCTTGGCCTGATCGGCAAGTCTCGCCATCTGCGCTGGCCAGTCGGGCGATGCCATTGGTGGCTGCGGCGCGCCTGGGTTGAAGCGGATCATAGCGGGCGCGTAACCGGCAGGTGCGGGTAGCGAAAGCGCAGGAATTTCTGCGCGTTGCTCAAGACCTGAAAGGCATCCTTCAGCGCGTGACGTTCGGCGGAAGAAATATTCTCCGGTTCCACATCATTGTCCGGCTCCTGCGATTCTTCAATGGCCAGTGCCTGGTGGCGAATACGCACCAGCGACAGAAACTCCAGGGCGTAGCGCAGGCGCTCAAGCGCCTCGGGAGGCATGAGTTTGGTAGCGGCAATGGCGTCGAGTCGCTCGAAGGAGTTCTGCGCGCGCGAGCCGCAGGCAAGGGCATGCGCGCGGATCAGGTCGGTCAGTGGCGCGGTGCCGCGCCGCTTGAGGTTGATCACGTTCTTGTGCTCGCCGTCCTTTTCCATCACGAAGGTGCGGAAGAAGCCCAGCGGCGGTGTGCGGTTCAGGGCATTGCGAGCCAGGGCGCCAAGAAAGGCTTCGCTGCGGCTGGCCTGCTCGGCCAGCAGCTCCTGCAGCTCTTCTACCAGTGCCGATTCGCCATAGACACTGTCCAGATCAAAGAAAATACAGCTGTTGAGCAACGCCTCGGGCTTGGGGTTCTTGATCCAGTCGCGGAAATACCCACGCCAGACTTTGAGCGGTTGCCGCCACTTGGGGTTGGTGGCCATGATGCCGCCCTTGCAATAGGTATAGCCGCAGGCAGCCAGGCCATCGCTGACAAAGGTGGCGAGTTTCAGAAAGTAATCGTCATGCAGTGCCGGGTCGAAGCTGTCATCGAGTACCAGTGCGTTGTCCTGATCGGTCACCACCAGTTGCTCATCCCGCGCCATCGAACCCAGCGCCATGAAGGAGTAGGGCACCGGTGGCGGCCCCAACTGGTCCTCTGCCAGCTCCAGCAGGCGTTGGGTAAAGCTGCGGCCGACACCCGACATGGCGCTGCCGATCATGTGTGCGCTGGCCTCGTCGCGCGCCATGCGCACGAAGGTGGCGCGCACGTCGGGCAGCAAGCTTTGCAGTTCTTCTACCGACTGCTTGTTGTAGATGCTGCTGACCAGATACAGGCTGCTTTGCGATTCGTACTTGATGATGTCACTGAGATTGATCAGGCCGATCGGCCGGCGGCGCTGCACCACGGGCAAATGATGAATATTGTTGCGCAGCATGCAGAGCATGGCTTCGAACACGGTGTCATCACCCTGCACCGTGATCGGGTTGGGCGACATGATGTCGGCCACGGGCGTCTCCAGCGGCAAGCCTTCGGCCAGCACGCGCGTACGGAAGTCGCGGTCGGTCATGATGCCGACCATGACCGCATGCTGCGGCTCGGCCACCGGCACCCGCTGCGGATCGGGCCAGACTATTTGCGGGTCCACCACTACCAGCGACGACACGCTCTGCTCGGTCATCACCCGCGCGGCCTGCTGCACGCTGGTATTCAGGCTGACGGTCACCGGCAGCCGCGAGATCAGCTTGCGCACCTTGATTTTCATCAACTCGCTGGCGCGGCCGTTGTCCACCGCCGCCTTGAGGCGTGACTGGCCTTCGGCCTCGACAAAGTCGGCAAAGGTCTCATGTTGTTCACAGAGCTGATCGAACAGCACGCCGGGAATGTAGTAGAGCAGGGTGTCTTCGATGGCGCGCGCCGGAAAGCGCACCCGGTTGTGCCGCAGCAGGCCGAAGTGGCCGAAGATGCCGCCCTCGGTCAGACGGTTATAGAGGTCACCATTGCGGCGAAAGATATCCACCGCACCGCTGCGCACATAGTGCAGCTCGTGAATCTCCTGATTGAAGGCGAGGATGTCGGTGCCGGCCTTGAAGTAGGCAATTTCCACCTGCCGGGCGATGTCGTTGAGCACCTCTTCGGGCAGCTCATCGAAGGGCGGAAAGCGGCTCAGGTGGTCGCGTATTTCAATCAGCTCAATCTGCATGGCGTGTCTGCCTGGGTTGGCGGGTATGAGTCAGTGTGTATAGCTCAGGGCGTATAGCTCAGAGTGTAAAGGCTATAAGCGCCCCGGTCAGGTTTGCACTGTGATTTGCTGTTGCAGCAAGGCCAGCTCACCGCGCAGGTAGTCCCGAAATACGCGCACGCGTGCAGGGGCTTCAGCGCCACCCAGGCTGATGGCATAGAGGGTGCCACGGTTGATGTGCCAATCCGGCAGAACCGGCTGCAGCAAACCGCTGGCGAGGCTGCCTGCCGCGACCAGGTCGGGCAGCGCCCCTATTCCGGCGCCTGCCAGCAGCAGCCGATGGGTGCTGGCGTAGTCGCTGGTGCGCACGCTGGGATTGACCAACAGCTCGCTGTTACGCCCCCGCGAGTCGGTCAGCTGCAAGCTGTTGGTCGCCGACAGCTCGCGGCATCCGACCAGCGAATGCAGCGGCAGCTGGGGCGGGTTCTGCGGTGTGCCGTCTGCGACCAGGTAGCTCGGCGCAGCATACAGGCGCAGGGCGAAGGCGCTGAGAGTGGAGGCGCGGTAATTCATGCTCGGCAGATTGCCGGGGGTGGCGCGCAGTGCCAGATCGATGCGGTTGGCGGCCAGATCCAGGGTGCTGTCAGTCAGCAGGAGTTCCACGCTGATCTGCGGGTGCATGGCACGAAAGCGCACCAGAACCGGTGGCAGTATCTCCATGCCCATATCCATGGGCGCGGTGATGCGCAAATGACCACGCGGCACGGAGCCCGACTGGCGTGCATCGTTGGCGGCCTCGGACAGCAGGGAAAGCGCGTCGCGCGCTTTCAGATAAAAAGCCGTGCCCTCTTCGGTCGCGCTGACCGCACGCGGAGTGCGGGCCAGCAGGGCAGCGCCCAAACGCGCTTCCAGGCGGGAAATACGCCGGCTGATGCCGCCCTTGGTTTCCGCCAGCTGGCGTGCTGCTGCCGAGATGCTGCCAAATTCGATAACCGCACAGAACGCCTGCAGATCTTCCAAGGCACCGCCTAAGGTTTCCGATTCATCAACCATGAGTTCCATTCCTGCTGTCTTATGCATATATGGAAACGATTATAGGATGTCTTCCAGCAACACAGACAACCTATTTTTCGGCCTGAGGGCCCAGGAGATTTGCCATGAACAGCACTACCAATACCCAGGCACCCATCACGGTCACTCCCGGGCCAGCCTTTCTGGCGCGGCTGGCGCCCCTGGGCTATCCCTTGATCCGTATTACTGCTGGTTTGATGTTGATGCCGCACGGCGCGCAAAAACTCTTTGGCTGGTTCGGCGGCTATGGCTTGCAGGGTACCGGTCAGTTCTTTGGTGAGACGCTGGGAATGCATCCGGGCGTGCTCTTTGCGCTCCTGACCGGGCTGATCGAATTCTTCGGCGGGCTGGCGCTGGTATTGGGCTTGTTGACCCGTCCTGCAGCGCTGGCGATTACCGTTTTTCTGGGTATTGCGATCACGGTGCACCTGGGCAACGGTTTCTTCTGGACGGATGGCGGCTTTGAGTACCCACTATTGTGGGCGCTGACTGCCTTCGCCATTTTGCTGCGCGGCGGTGATCGCTTCTCGCTGGATGCGCGCCTGCGTCTGCCGTTCTAAACCGCCATCAAGGAGTCGAGTATGTCTACTGCCGTTATGCCCACGCTGTTTCTGCCACACGGCGCCGGCCCCTGCTTCTTCATGGAGTGGGAGCCGGCCGACACCTGGCAGCCGATGCAGCGCTGGCTCACGGGATTGCTACCGGCCCTGGGCGTTTCGCCCAGGGCCCTCCTGGTGATCTCCGCCCACTGGGAAGAGTCGGCGTTTACCCTCAACAGCCAGGCAACTCCTGCTCTGCTTTACGACTACTACGGTTTTCCCGCCCACACCTATCAACTCCAATGGCCCGCCCCTGGCGCGCCCACCTTGGCTACCCAGGTGGAGCAGCTGATCTGCAAGGCCGGCTTTGCCACTGCCCAGGAACCCGCGCGCGGTTTGGATCACGGCGTCTTCATCCCGCTCAAGCTGGTGGTGCCCGAGGCCAATATTTCCGTGTTGCAGCTGTCGTTGCGAGCCGATATGGACCCGGCGGCGCACCTTGCGCTGGGCCAAGCGCTGGCGCCACTGCGTGAGCAGGGCGTGCTGATCATCGGCAGCGGCATGAGCTTTCACAACATCCCGCTGATGCGCGCCAGTCTGGCAACGCCAGCCCCGGCAGCCACAGCTTTTGATGACTGGCTGGCGGAGGTGGTTACTCTGCCCGAAGCGCAGCGCACCCAGGCTCTGACCCATTGGTTGCAGGCTCCCGGCGCACGGCTGGCGCATCCGGATGCCGAGCATCTGTTGCCGCTGCATGTGGTGGCGGGTGCGGCGGGCAGCGATCGCGGTTACAGAGCGTTTCACACGGTGGCGATGGGGGTGCCGTTGGCGGGGTATGTGTTTGGTGGGTCGAAATAAATCTTGGTGGGTGGGTTGTAATGAAATGGTTCATTGTCGCTTAGAATCAAAGGGCACTATCGAGCTGCCAGCGCTTGAACCCACTTCTCCAGCTAACTATCTTCGCCAGATGCACCGAGCACTAAAAGCTGCCGTGCGCTCAGCGCTGTGTTCTCCAGTGAAAGAGGCTTGAAATAGGGCGTAGCAGGGCTTGGGGTACAAGTTGGAGTCTGGCGAGAATGACAGTCTAACTGATGCCGGGCTGGCTGCTGCTTTGGTGGCGCGGTGAGCGTGGTCGCTGCGCAAATGGATGGGGAGTGCAGGCGGCCAGAGAGAATGGCCACCTGCGGTCTAGCTTAAAAGATCAGACGTAAGCTTGTTGGCCAAAACCGCGCGGCAGGCGCTGCGGCCCGTTGATTTGCGTCAAGCGTTGGCTCCAGCTGGTACGCCAGCTATTGCTATCGTGCCCGGCAGCGGCGTGACGCGCCTTGCGTCGTGCGGCGTTGCGCTGATCGCGCCGCGCCTGTTTGTAGGCATCAGTGTTGCGGCAGTTGCGGCACTTGACCTTGTTGAGAGTCTTGCTGCTGGTCAGATCGCCCTCGCGGCCACAGGCAAGGTGACCGTCGTGCATGAAATGCGTAACCATCGGGAATCTCCTTATTATCCACTGCGAAGCCAGCAGCGCCTTGCCGTCAGGTACGGCGTCGTCCGCTGCCTCAGAATTTGGACCTCGCCGGCGGTCTTAGGTTCGCGAGCCAGCGCCACCTCTGGCGTTGCTGCAATAAATCAGGCCAGGAGCAGGCGCAAAAAAGCCGGCCCGATGGGCCGGCTGCTGACAAGGCAGAGCCCTCCGCGCCAGCGGCTGCTCACTGCGCTGCGGTTTTGCTCTCCTGGTAGTATCCCACGGCAACCAGGTAGTCACCGACCTTGCGGATCAGCGTCTGTTTTTCCTCATCCTTGCCGGTGACGGGGTTGGGCCAGGTATAGCTCACTGAGGTTTCGCCGGCTTCGGCCGCATCCAGCAGCTTCTGACCCACGCGCATGCCGTCACGGTTTTTCATGTCCGGGAAATGGATGCCGAGCAAGCGACGGTTGTAGCCGTGCGCGACCATGCTCTGGGTGTCGAGATCGGCGACAAATACGTAGAGATCGTCGCGGTTGAACTCTGGATCAAGCTGGTTGATACGCGCGATGGTGCCTTGCGGGTCGGCCTGTATCGCCTGTGCTGCATCTTCCAGCAACTGCTGCGCAGCGTCCGGGCTGGAGCGCTGTACGAAGTAACCTACGGCAAAGGATTTGTCATCGTAGAGCTGGTAGTAAACGCGCTTGCGTTCCACTTTGCCGTCCTGCCAGTTTTTCCAGCGGTATTCATCGCTATGGATGGTGTCGGAGTCCGGTTGCTGCAACGCGGCGGCCAGGTGCTGTTTCAATTCGTCATCCAGCAGCGGTGATACATCGCGGCCAATCAGCGCGGCCGATGGCCCGCCCGCCGCCAGCATGTGCCCCTGGCGGTCCAGTACGTAAACATACAGGTCACCGTCGGTGAACTCGCCCTGGCGGCTGAATTTGGCGAAAGCGGCATCGCCTTCCTCTTTGTACAGATCTACCGCCGTGCGCAGCAGCGCGGCAGCGCGGGCCGCTTCTTCTTCGTAGCCGGCCGGCACGGTGGCGGGCGCCGGGGTCTGGGCCAAGGCGACAGCCGCCCAGTTGAGCAGCAAGGAGTACAGCATGAAACGGACAAACATCTTCATCAAGACTTCCTCTTCTGGTTGTGACGACAGCGATAAGGCGGCGCCGGTGACAGGAGTATAGCGGATGAGTCTGCCGGTACTTGCTGCGACCCGCTGTCGCCGATGGGTAATAGCTAGCAATAGCGGCAAGATCGCATGGACGTATGGAACGACAGCGCCGAGTGGATCCTGGTGCCCGAGATCGCCAAACCCTGAGCTTCAGCGTCGCGCCAGCGGCGTGCTGAGGTTTGCGGGTTGCTCGCCGGGTTGTTCGCCAAAGGCGCTGGGCGTTAGCCCCATATGCCGGCGAAAGGCAGCGATAAAGGCCGAGGTGGAATCGTAGCCGCAGGCCAGCGCCACGTCGGTCACCCGCTCACCCTGTTGCAGCAGCGGCAGGGCACTGAGCAGACGCAGGCGCTGGCGCCAGGCACGGAAGCTCAGCCCAGTATGCTGCACGAACAGGCGGGTCAAGGTTTTCTCCGACAGCTGTAGCTGCTGTGCCCAGTCGCTCAGCGTATCGGGCAGGTCTGGGCTTAGATACAGCGCCTCGCATAAGGGTTGCAGGCGCGGCTCCGCTGGCCAGGGCAGAAACAGCCCGGTATCGGCAGCGGCCTGCAGTTGGTCGAGCAGTACCGCCACCAGACGACCATCGGCGCTGTGCTCGTCGTACTCGGCGGGCAGGCTGCCGAAGTGGTTGATCAGTTCACGGGTCAGCGGGTTGATCTCCAGTACCTTGCAGTGCTCCGCCACCCAGGGAATGGCGCTGCGCTCGATATACAGACTGCGCATTTCGGTGGCCGGCGAGCTGATGACCGCGTGGGGCAAGTCAGGTGGTACCAGGATCGCCCGCAGCGGCGGGGCCAGAAAGCGGCCGCGTGCCGTGTGCACGGAAAGCACGCCGCGAATGGCGTAGGACAGTTGCGCCCAGGGGTGGCTGTGCCACTCGGTCGCGGAGCTGCGCGGCAGCGACTCGACACGTGCGTAAAGTGGGCGGGGCAGGCCGCTAAGCGCGGGTACGCTGCGGTGGATGGGTGAAGTCTGTCCGTTTCTCGACATTGTGTGGTTAGATCGCGTTAGTCGGTCGTTGTGGCAAACAGTAAACTGCGCGCTTGCCAGTGACAAGCACGCAGTAAAAAGCATCCCCTGATAAATAGAGAGCAGAGCATGGCCAGACCGCGTTTCCTTCCCGATAACATGACCCTTTGTCTGATCGCCGTGGTGATTGCCGCCAGCCTCTTCCCGGTCAGCGGCCAGGCGGCGGTAGCCTTCGACGGGCTGACCAATGCGGCCATTGCACTGCTGTTTTTCATGCACGGCGCCAAGCTGTCACGCGAGGCGATCATTTCCGGGATGACGCACTGGCGCCTGCACCTGCTGGTGTTTGCCTGCACCTTTATCCTGTTCCCCTTGCTGGGGCTGGCGCTGAAACCCGTGCTGGTGCCACTGGTGGGGCCGGATCTGTACCTGGGCATCCTGTTCCTTTGCGCGCTGCCCGCCACAGTGCAATCCGCTATTGCTTTCACCTCGCTGGCGCGCGGCAATGTTGCGGCGGCGGTATGCAGTGCGGCGACCTCCAGCCTGCTGGGCATCTTTGTTACCCCGCTGTTGGTGCTGCTGATGATAGGCGCACAGGCGGGCGAGTCGAACACCCTGGATGCCATCGGCAAGATCGTGTTGCAACTGCTGGTGCCCTTTATTGCCGGTCAGATTGCGCGGCGCTGGATTGGTGACTGGGTGACTCGCAACAAGGGTTGGCTCAAGTCGGTGGACCAGGGCTCGATTCTGCTGGTGGTGTTTGGCGCCTTCAGTCACGCCGTGGTGGAGGGCATCTGGCAGCAGGTCCCGCTGTTCCAGCTGGCCGGTCTGGTGGTGGCTTGCTGTTTTTTGCTGGCGCTGGTGCTCTTTATCGTCAGCTTCATCGCGCGCCGCGCCGGCTTCAATACCGAAGACCGCATCACCATCCTGTTTGCCGGCTCGAAGAAAAGCCTCGCCACCGGCGTACCCATGGCGCAGGTACTCTTCGCCGGCGGCGCCATCGGCGCGCTGATCCTGCCACTGATGCTGTTTCACCAGATTCAGTTGATGGTGTGTGCGGTGCTGGCGGAGCGGTATGCGCGGCGGCCGGAGGAGCACCCGCTGCAAGCGGCGGGCTAGAAGCTTCAAGCCGCAAGCCTCAAGCTGCAAGCTTAAACCTGGGCCCTGGGTAAGTAGTTTGGTGCTTCGGGTTTTCTGGAAGCCGTCGAGCAGGTGCTCGCCGGCTTCTGGAGGGAGTGTTAGCCGACCGGCTGGCCTTCTCTGGGAAGCTCGAACCAGCTCGTACAAATCCAGGCCAAGCCGGGTGCACTAGCGTCCATTGGAGCACCAGACTCTATTCTTCCAGCTTCCAGCTTCCAGCTTCCAGCTTCCAGCTTCCAGCTTCCAGCTTCCAGCCCGACGCAGAGCTAGAATCTTGGCTTGCCGCTTGCCGCTTGCCGCTTGCCGCTTGCCGCTTATAGCTGCTCTTCAGCTGACCACCCGATAACAAGGCACATACGCCGCGCCACCTGGCAGCTTCATCCGATGCTGGCTGACAAAGGCCTGCAGCAGTCGGTCCAGTGGCTGCATCACTTCGGCATCGCCGTGGATTTCGTAGGGGCCGAACTCTTCGATGCGGCGGATGCCCTTGTCCTTCACGTTGCCCGCGACGATGCCGGAGAAGGCGCGGCGCAGGTTGGCGGCCAGTTCGTGTGGCGGCAGGCTGCGGCTGAGTTGCAGACTGGCCATGTTCTCGTGGGTCGGATCGAAGGGGCGCTGGAAGCTTTCCTCGATGCGCAG
>NZ_JBALWW010000027.1:0-42594 GCF_036961105.1 Halopseudomonas sp.
ACCACGCGCTTAACGGCAACGAGGATTTTCATGGACGTTAGTCCTCCACAAGTCTTGAGACGCCCGCGGGCGCATGACATTAAAAGGGCTGCATAGGATACCGGGCAGAGTGAGCGCCCGAAAGTGCAAATTGTCGCTTTGCTGGACAAAAATGCCGGGCTGGCGACCGATTGACGCCAGCCCGGCTGTCCGGAAGGAACTTACGCGACGCTCAGTTGCGCAGCATAGGCTTCCAGGTGGTGGTCGTCATCACCGAACTGGTGGCTGATCATGACCAGACGCTTGGCGTAGTGAGCACCGTTGTATTCCCAGGTCATGGCGATACCGCCATGCAGCTGGATGCACTGTTCGGCGACATAACGGCCAGCGCGGTTGATGACGAACTTGGCGGCGGCCAGCTTGGCACTGCGCTCGGCGCTGTCTTCGTCGTCAGCCAGGCAGGCTGCCAGGATCGCCATGGAGGTGGCGCGCTCCAGCTCGCTGATCATGTCGACCATGCGGTGCTGCAGTACCTGGAACTTGCCGATCACCACGCCAAACTGCTTGCGGGTTTTCAGGTAGTCGAGCGTCAGATCGCAGGACGCGCGCATGGCGCCAACGGCTTCGGCACACAGGGCAGCGATGGCGCGGCCGCTCTGGTAGCGAATGGCGTCAAAGGCCTTGCCGGCTTCGCCGAGCAGCTCGCCCTTGGCGTTGTCGAGGAACAGCTCACAGGCCTTGCGGCCGTCAACGGTGGCATACACACGACGGCTGACGCCGGCGCTGGTCGGGTCGACCAGGAACAGGCTGATGCCCTGCTCGTCGCGGCTGTCGCCAGCGGTACGGGCAGACACCAGGATCTTGCCTGCGGTCTGGCCGCCGATGACCACGCCCTTGCGACCACTCAATGTCCACTCGCTACCATCCTGCTTGGCAGTCGTGGTGACGTTGGCCAGGTCGTAATGGCTGTTCAGCTCGTCAAGTGCGACAGCCGCCTGCAGTTCGCCGCTGGCAATGGCGCCCATCAGCTCTTCTTTCTGTGCATCGCTACCCAACTGGCCAATCAGGCCACCCGCCAGAATCACGGATTCCATGTAGGGCTCAAGGCAGATGCCCTTGCCCAGCTGTTCCATGATCAGCATGGTTTCCACGCCGCCGCCGCCAAAGCCGCCCAGCTCTTCGGCGAAGGGGATGGCGGTCAGACCCAGCTCACCCATCTGCTGCCAGAAGGCAGTGCTGAAGCCGGCTTCGCTTTCGCTGAATTTGTTGCGGCTCTCGAAGTCGTACACGTCACGAACCAGGCGCTCGGCAGTTTCCTGCAGCATCTGTTGTTCTTCGGTCAATTTGAAATCCACGGTCGGCCTCCTCAGAGCTCAAGAATCATTTTTGAGACGATGTTCTTCTGGATCTCGTTGGATCCGCCGAAGATCGACAGTTTACGCATGTTGAAGTACTGCGAGGCCGGCGAGGCCGCGTAGTCGTCGACGAGCAGTTCGCCGTCGTAGTCCAGGTCCAGCTCTTCCGGCAGGAAGGGCAGGGCGTAAGGGCCCAGCGCCTTGCGCATCAGGTGCGTGATGGTCTGGCGAATTTCGGTGCCCTGGACTTTCAGGATGGAGCTTTCCGAGCCGGGTACACCGCCCTCGGAGGCCGCTGCGACGATGCGCAGGGTGCTCATTTCCGCCGCCATCAGCGACATTTCGATTTCTGCGATCTGGCTGCGGAACAGGGTATCTTCGATCAGCGGCTTGCCATTCTTCTGCTGCTTGGAAGCAATGCGCTTGAGGTTGCTCATTGCTGCCTTGGAGGCGCCGATGCCGGCCAGGCCGGTACGCTCGTGGGTGAGCAGGTACTTGGCGCAGGTCCAGCCCTTGTTCTCTTCGCCCACCAGGTTCTCGACCGGAACCTTGACGTCATCGAAGAAGACTTCGTTGACTTCGTGGTCGCCGTCCAGGGTCAGGATCGGACGCACGGTGATGCCGGGGGTAGCCATGTCGATCAGCAGGAAGGAAATACCGCGCTGTTGCTGGGCTTCAGGGTCGGTACGCACCAGGCAGAAGATCCAGTTGGCGTGCTGGCCCAGGGTGGTCCAGGTCTTCTGACCGTTGACGATGTAGTGATCGCCATCGCGCACGGCGCGGGTCTTCAGCGAGGCCAGGTCGGAACCGGCGCCCGGCTCGGAGTAGCCCTGACACCACCAGTCGGTGCCATCAAGGATGCGTGGCAGGTAGGTCGCTTTCTGCTCTTCAGAGCCGAACTTTATGATCACCGGCGCCACCATGTTGACGCCGAAGGGCACCAGACGCGGTGCGCCGGCAGCGGCGGACTCTTCGTCAAAGATGTGCTTCTCGATCGGGCCCCAAGTAGTGCCGCCGTGCTCAACCGGCCAGCCCGGCGCGTACCAGCCGCGCTTGGACAGAATCTTCTGCCAGCGCTCGTGGTCTTCCTTGCTCAGGTGCTTGGCCAGTTTGACCTTCTGAGCGATGTCGGCAGGCAGCTCCTGTTTCAGGAATTCACGCACTTCGTCGCGGAAGGCGAGCTGTTCTGGAGAAAAATGAATTTCCATTGTCAGTCCTCGTGGTAATACGGGTAACCGGCAGCCGGTATCGGCGCCGGATGCCCTGATTTATCAAAGATCGGCGAACTTGCGACCTTCTTTGGCCAGTTTTTCCAGCAGGGCGGCGGGTTTCCACCAGGCGCCATGCTGTTCATGAAACTCACAGATTTTTGCGTACACGCGATCCAGGCCCACGGCGTCAGCGTAGAACATGGGACCACCCTGGAAGGCCGGGAAGCCGTAACCATTGAGGTAGATCACGTCGATGTCGCTGGCGCGCTGAGCGATGCCTTCTTCGAGGATCTTGGCACCCTCGTTGATCAGGGCATAGATGGTGCGCTCGATGATGTACTCATCGGACAGTTCGCGGCGCTCGATACCCTGCTCTTTTGAAGCAGCTTCCAGCAGCGCCGGCAGTTCCGGGTTCTCCAACGGGGTACGGGAGCCCGCTTCATAAACATAGAAGCCTTTGCCGGTCTTCTGACCCAGCATACCGGCTTCGGCCATCTTGTCCAAAACCACCGGCAGCTTGAATTCGGCTGGCAGCGTCTGACGCTGGCGGGTGCGAATGCTCAGGCCGATGTCCAGGCCAGAGAGATCACGCATGGCGAAGGGGCCCATGGCCATGCCGAACTTGCGCAGCGCGCCGTCGACCTGCGCCGGCGTGGCGCCTTCTTCGACCAGAAACTCGGCTTCGCGGCCGTACTGAAAAACCATGCGGTTGCCGACAAAACCGTCGCACACGCCGACCGGCACGGCTACTTTCTTCAATTTCTTGCCGATCGCCATGGCGGTAGCCAGCACGTCGTTGGCGGTTTTCTCGCCGCGCACCACTTCCAGCAGGCGCATGACGTTGGCCGGGCTGAAGAAGTGCAGGCCCACGACGTCTTCGGGGCGCTTGGTGAACTGGGCGATTTCGTTCAGGTCGAGCGAGGAGGTGTTGCTGGCCAGGATCGCGCCCGGCTTGCAGTTGGCATCCAGTGCTTCGAAGACTTTCTGTTTGACGCCCATCTCTTCGAATACGGCTTCGATCACCAGATCCACGTCGCCCAGGTCGGCGTAATCGGTCACGCCGCTGATCAGCGCCATGCGCTTTTCCAGTGCCGCTTCGTTCAGGCTGCCGCGCTTGACGCTCATGCCGTAGGTGTCGCGGGCACGTTGCATGGCCTTGTCGCGGGCCTCGGCAGTGATTTCCAGCACCTTGACCGGGATGCCGGCGTTGGCAAAGCACATGGCGATACCCACACCCATGGTGCCCCCACCGATCACGGCGGCGGACTGGATGTCGCGTACGGGGGTGTCCTTGGGCAGATCATCGACCTTGGAGGCCAGACGCTCGGTAAAGAAGGCGTGTACCAAAGCTGCGCGCTGTGGCGAGACCAGGCATTCAGCAAATAGCTCACGCTCGCGCTTCAGACCCTCGGCCAGCGGCAGGGTGAAGGCGGCCTCGACTGCGGAAACGCAGCGCTGCGGCGAGAACAGGCCGGGCATCTTCTTTTCGATCTCGGCGCGCTTGGCCGCGACGGCTGCGGCGTTATCGACGCCTTCGAGCTTGTCTGTACGCTCGCCTGTGCGGCGTGGGCCCTTGCCTTCGGCAAGCAACTGGTCGGCATAGGCCAGGCCAGCGGAGAGCAGGTCGCCTTCAATCAGTTGGTCGACCACGCCCAGCTCCAGCGCTTCGGTCGCGCTGATGGGCGCGCCGCTGACGATCATGTCCAGTGCCTTGGCAACGCCGGTCAGGCGCGGCAGACGCTGGGTGCCACCGGCGCCCGGCAGCAGGCCGAGTTTGACTTCCGGCAGACCGACCTTGGCGTCCTTGCGAGCAATACGGTAATGGCAGCTGACGGCCACTTCCAGACCACCGCCCAGGGCGGTGCCGTGGATCACGGCGACGCTGGGCTTGCTGCCTGCTTCGATGTCATTGACCACCTGGGGCAGGCTCGGCTCCTTCGGCGGCTTGCCGAATTCCTTGATATCCGCGCCGGCGATGAAGGTTGAGCCCTCACAGACCAGCACAATAGCCTTTACTTCGGGGTCGGCTTCAGCCGCCTTGAAGCTGTTCTGCAGGCCTTCACGCACGGCAATGCCGAGTGCATTGACCGGGGGATTATTGACGGTAATAACCGCAATGGCGCCTTTGCGTTCAAGAGTGACCACGTCCGACATGCTTGACCTCCGTAGGTATGGCTAAGTGCGTTTCACTATTTGGCTATTTCGCTGTTTCGCTATGCGAAATAATGAAACCATGTTTCGCTAGGCAAAATACAAAAAAACAAATGCTTTGTCGATGCCCCTTTTGCGCGAAATGGGGGTTTATCAGTAAAGGTGATGAATCGCCACCGCGCTAGGCGCGGGGGCGATTCATCACGGCGGCAAGCCTCAGGCTACAAGCGGCAAGCCAGGATTAAACCAAGGGTGGATGGGCTGAGCGCACGTGTTTAACTTGTCGCTTGCAGCTTGCAGTGAGCGGCTGGGCGCTAAACGCCCAACCGCTCGATGTCTCTGGCCAGCATGGCCAGTTGATGTGCCAGCTGATTCTGGACTTTCTCTTCCGAGACCAGGTAGGAAGGCGCTCCGCAGGTCAGCACCATCAGGCTGCCATCCTGCAGATGCAAGGGTACGCCGGCAGCGTTGACGTTGCGGTCCCAATCGCCGAGCGAGAGACAGAAACCGTGCTTTTCGTACTCGGCGAAGCTTTTCTGCAGTGAGGCTTCCAGCTCGGGCCAGCTTTCCGGATTACGCGCTTTAAGAGCATCCATCACATGGCTGCGCTCTTCGTCCTTCATGGCAGCAAGGTAGGCGCGGCCGGCGGCGGTGGTGGCCAGTGGCAGACGCACGCCGACATCCATGCGCAGGGACGTGGTTTCCGCCGGTCGGCAGTTTTCCACGTAGATCATCGACAGGCGGTCGCGGCAGGTGAGGCCTACCGAGGTATTGGTGGTGCGGGCGAATTCGTCGAGGTAGGGCTTGGCCAGCTGGCGCACGCGTAAATTGGATACATAGGCGTAGCCCAGGGCGAGCACGCCGGAATCAAGCTGATACTTCTCCAGCTGCGTGGAATAGCTCAGGTAGCCCAGCTTGGTCAGGGTGTAGGTCATGCGCGAGACTGTGGGTTTGGGCAGGCCCGTGATGCGGGCGATATCCTGGTTGCCCATGACCACCGCGCCCTGGCTGAATGCGCGCAAGACGTCCAAGCCACGAGACAGCGCCTCTACAAATTTGCGATCCTTCGCGGTGACGGGGGCGTTGCTGTTTTCGTGCTCTTCATTCATTTGCTTGGTTACCTTGCTGGCGCATCCTGGTGTTCTGGCCGATGTACGGCGCTCTTACTGTTCGATGCTTGTCTATTATTGTTGTCGATCAGCCGCGAAACATACCACGATAGGGCGTTCTGCACAGCGAGACTCTCGAGAGATTGTCTCGATCATTGCACACTAAGGCCCGATAGAATAGCATATTTTGGTACTTCATTCCGCTGTGCAAAATATACGTCCGATAAAGCGCGGCTCAAAATAATAGTTCACTAACGAGGTTCAGATGCCAACCGTCCACTACGCCGTCGGCGCCCAGCTGGCTGAGCTGGGTTACACCACCCTTTTCGATGTACTCGACGGCTCCTGTGCGCGGTACGGCGATCGTCCGGCATTCTCCTGTGGTGGCGATACCCTTACCTACAACCAACTGCGCGGCCGCGCTGATGCTTTTGCTCGCTATCTGCGCCATCACGCCCGGCTGGAGCCGGGTGACCGGTTGGCAATCCAGTTGCCCAACCTGCTGCAATACACAGTAGCGCTGTTCGGCGCGTTGCGCGCGGGCCTGGTGATCGTCAATACCAACCCGCAGTACACCGCCTACGAGACGCGCCACCAGTTCGCCGACTCCGGCGCCAAGGCGGTGGTAGTGCTCGACAAGCTGCTACCGCTGGTGCGCAAGATCCAGGGCTCTACGGACGTCGAGCAACTGATTGTCACCAGTGCCGACGACCTGACCAATCCGCGATACGACAGCGCCGAAGCGGACGAAATGCGCTTCATGCAGGCACTGCGCCTGGGTGATGAGCTACCGTCGGTGGAGGCCGAGCGCGGCCTGGATGATCTGGCGATGTTGCAGTACACCGGGGGTACCACGGGCGTTTCCAAGGGTGCGATGCTGACCCACCGAAATATTCTCTGCAACGTGCTGCAGGCGGTCAGCATTCTCAAGGAAGGCGATGTTGAATACGGCAAGGAGGTGCGTATCTCGCCGCTGCCGCTCTACCATATCTTCGCTTTTACGGCGAACTGCATCGCCTCGGTGTTTACCGGTTTCCACAGCGTGCTGATCAGCAACCCGCGCGACCTGGATGGCATGATCAATGATCTCAAGCGCCATTCCTTTACCTTGCTCACGGGCATCAACTCGCTGTTCGTTTCACTGATGAACCATCCCGAATTCGACAATATCGACTTCAGCCGCCTGAAATGGGTCAACTCCGGCGGCGCGCCACTCAATACCGAGATTGCCAAGCGCTGGCAAGCACGCACGGGCAGTGTCATCCGTGAGGGCTATGGCCTGACCGAAACCTCGCCGGTAGTCGTCGCCTCCACCGCCAACACGCCTTACAAGGAGGGCTTCATCGGCCAGCCGGTAATAGACACCGAGCTCAAGACGGTCGATGAAGACGGCGTCGAGACCCCGCGCGGCGAACCCGGTGAGGTGCTGATTCGCGGGCCTCAGGTAATGCAGGGTTATTGGCACCGTCCGGATGAAACCGCGGCCACTTTTACCGAGGATGGCTGGCTGAAAACCGGTGACATAGGCGTGATCGACAACCAGGGCTTCCTCAAACTGGTGGACCGCAAGAAGGACATGATTCTGGTGTCCGGCTTCAATGTGTATCCCAACGATGTGGAGGATGCCCTGATGCGTCACCCCGGCGTGCGCGAGTGTGTGGCGGTGGGCGTGCCGGACGAGCGCACCGGTGAGGCGATCAAGGTCTACGTCAGCCTCAATGATGCCGAGCTAGATGAGGCGGCGATCATCGCCCATTGCCGCGAACATCTGACCGGCTACAAGATTCCCAAGCACGTGGAAATACGCGAGGATCTGCCCAAGTCGTCGGTCGGCAAGCTGCTGCGTCGCGTGCTGCGCGATGAGGCTCGCGGCGAGACCAAGGCGTGAGCGCTCTGACGCTGCAGATAGCCGATGGGGTAGCGCTGATCAGCCTGGATGATGGCAAGGTGAATGCCCTGTCGGAAACCATGCTGGAGCAGTTGTTGGCGGCGATAACCGAGGCGGCTCAGGCCGATGCTGCGCTGCTGGTAACCGGACGCACCGGTTGTTTCAGTGGCGGCTATGATCGCAAGTTGATCGATGCCGGGGGGCCAGCCTGTGACGCCATGCGGGCGGCGGGCGACCGACTGACCCTGGCGCTGCTGGATTATCCAGCGCCGGTGGTGATCGCCAGCAGCGGGCATGCGATGGCCAAGGCCGCGTTCGTGCTCTTGCTGGCTGATTACCGCGTAGGGGCAGAGGGCGCGTTTCGCATCGGGCTGAACGAGGTCGCCATTGGTATGACCATGCCGGACGGCGCCATGGCCCAGGCGCGGGCCAGGTTGGCGCCGCAGTGGCTGAATCGCTGCGCACTGCAGGCCGAGTATCTGAACCCCGAGCAGGCTCTGGCCGCAGGCTTTCTGGATGAGCTGCAGCCAGCCGAGCAACTGCTGGCGTCTGCGATGGAAAAAACCCGTCAGTTGGCCGCGCTGGACCGCCGCGCCTACCGCGAGACGCGCGCGCTGTTGCACGCGCCGCTGCGCAACCAATTGGTTCAGCTGTTCGGCTGAGCCGTGCGCCTGCGCCCCGCCGTTCGGAGCGCAGGCATTTCCGCTTTATTCCTTGTAGTAGGCCACCTGCGTCGAGGTCAGCAGCAAGGTGCCGTCTTCACTCCACAGATGCGCCACCTGATCCGAATAGTTGTTGTGCATGCGGGCGGAGCGCGCCTGTCCAAGCAGTGGCCGATCGCCGCTGGCAGTCAGTTGCGCCGCATCGGCATGGAAGTAATGCGTCATGGATACAGTGCCCGCTGGCGTAAAGCGTTGGCGGCGATGGAAAATGCGCGGTGCAAAAACGTCACCCATCGCGGTCAGCGAGGCGAAATCCAAGGGTCGAGGCGGGTTGTCGCGGGTCCACAGCAAGGTATCGGTACCTTCGCGGCCTTCCTTGATCGGTTCGGACGGGTGGAAAAGACCGGAGACATAGCGGAAGTCATAATGCTGGAACCAGGGCCTTTCGGTGCGGATCTGTTGCGGCAAGCTGTCTGCGGCTGGCGCTGCAGGCATGGGTTCCTGTTGTTCTGACCAGGTGTCGCGGCGGGTGGCAAAGAAGGCCGTACCGCTGGTCACCACTTCGCCCCCCTGTCGTTGCAGCAGAAGCCAGTGCTGGGTAGAACGGTTGGTGCGAATTGGCAGGGCCTCGATTTCAAATGTTCCCGGCTGTACCGGGCCGGCAAAATTGATGGTCAGAGAAATCGGCTCGCCAAGGCGTGCGGGGTGTTGCAGTGCTGCGTTCAGCAGGGTGGCGGCCGTCAGGCCGCCAAAGGGGCCAACCATATTCTGGTACTCATCGCTGGTGGTACCACTGAACAGGTTGGCGGCTTGAGATTGCAAGGTGATGGCCCGATCGAATGCATGGCTGGCGGGCTTGTAAATGTCCATTGGAGTGGTTCCGATCAAGGTAAAAGGGTAGTGGCTGTCAATATGATGGTCATAATAATCAGCGTGCGAGTCAGCCTGCAATCAAGCTTGGCGAGGTGAATCCGCTGTCATGCGCGCGGGCGATGTGCTTCGGCATCAGCCTCAGGGAAGGCGAATTGGGGGTGGGGTAAAGCGGAGCCGGTGCCCCGGCGCAGAAGGGCTGCGCCGGGAACCAAGGGTTTAGCCGCGCTGATAGGTACCGATCAGGCGGTTCATGGCCGTGGCGTTGGGCTCGATCTTTTCCAGTAGTTTCCAGAGGCTGAGGTCGGCTGGCAGGTTCGGCTCTGCATCCAGTGCGATGATCCAGAAGTAGTACTTGTGCTGACCGTGGCCTTCGGGCGGCATGGGACCGTTGTAACCGGGCTTGCCGAAGTTGTTCTTGCCCTGGGTGTAGGCATTGCAGCCTTCTGGCAGTTCGGTAACGTCACTGGGAATGTTGTAGTAGACCCAATGGACGAAGCCATAAGTGCCGTTGGCAGAGATCAGCGGCGCGTCGGGATCGTGGCAGATCACGGCAAAGCTCTTGGTGCCCGCCGGGGCGTTTTTCCAGCTCAGCGCGGGGGATACATCTTCACCCTCGCCGGTGTACTTGCTGGGAATAGCGCCCTCGGCAGCAAAGGCCGCGCTCTCGAGTGTCAGATCGTTGGAAAAGGCAAATCCCATGGTGTTCTCCTTGAATTTGGCGCGAAAGTTGTCTCAATACTACTCAGGGTGCGACAGCATGCAAGGCGCGGCGGTTCACCGCATCAATGCGCTGAGCAACCAGAGGCCAAGCAGTATCCAGATGATGCCGAGAATGATCTTGCGACGAATGAAGGCGCGCACGCCAAGGTAGATCAGGCAGAGCCCGAGAATCACCGCAGCAATGCTGAGCAGGCTACTGTCGATGCCCAGAGCGCGGGCAAAACCGTTGACGAAATCCGAGCTGGCATTGCTCAGCAGGGTAAACAGCCAGACCAGGCTGTCGATGATAAAACGGATGACGGTACCGAAAACCTGGCCCAGCCATTCGAAAACATTTGTGTTGAGCTGCATGCAGGGAGTCGCTGGCTAAGAGTGAAGGCGGTACAGTAGCAAAAAACTCAGCTGCAAGCTGCAAGCTGCAAGCTGCAAGCTACAAGCTGCAAGCTACAAGCTACAAGCTACAAGCTACAAGCTCTGAGCTAGAAGCTAGAAGAAGGAACGGGCGTTCTTTTGATACTTGCGTTTAGTCGCATCAAACAGCCACCCGCACCATTCCTACGCTTGCCGCTTGCCGCTTGCGCGTGCGCTTAGCCCTGCGTGCGCTCAATGACCGCCGCAACACCCTGACCCAGACCGATACACAGGCTGACCAGCGCGTAGCGCTTGCCGGTGCGCTCCAGTTGACGCAGGGCGGTGAGGGTCAGGCGGGCACCGGAGGCGCCAAGCGGGTGACCGACGGCGATGGCGCCGCCGTTGGGGTTAAGGCGCGGATCGTCAAAGGCGATGCCCAGCTGCTTGGCGCAGCCCAGTACCTGGGAGGCAAAGGCTTCGTTGATTTCGATCACGTCCATGTCGTCCAGGGTCAGGCCGGCGCGGCTCAGGGCTTTCTTGCAGGCTTCAACCGGGCCCAGGCCCATGACGCGCGGCGCTACGCCGGCCACGGCACCGGCGAGAATCTTCGCCCGCGGCTTGATGCCGTACTTCTCACCAATCGCGGCATCGCCGATCAGCAGGGCGGCGGCGCCATCGTTGACGCCAGAGGCGTTACCGGCTGTGACCACGCCGTCCTTGAACAGCGGACGCAGGCCGCTGAGGGCGGCCAGATCGCTGCTGGGACGCGGGTGCTCGTCCTGATCGACCACCTTGGCGGGCTTCTTGCGGCCTTGGGATACTTCGATCGGCAGAATCTCGTCGGCAAAGAAGCCGTCGGCGCGGGCTGCTTCATACAGCGCCTGGCTGCGCGCGGCGTAGGCGTCGGCCTCTTCACGGCTGATGCCCAGGTCGGCGGCCACGTTGTCGGCGGTTTGCGGCATGGTGTCGTCACCAAAGGCCTCTTCCACCCGCGGGTTGGGGAAGCGCGCGCCGATAGTGCTGTCGAAGGCGCGGAAGTCACGCGAGTAGGCGCTTTCGCTCTTGGCGATGACAAAGGGCGCACGGCTCATGCTTTCGGCGCCGCCGGCGACAAACAGCTGGCCTTCGCCGGTTTTTACTGCGCGGGCGGCATCCAGGATGGCTGCCAGGCCGGAGCCGCAGAGGCGGTTGACGGTCACACCGGCCACCTCCGGCGGCAGGCCGCTCATCAGGCCAGCGTGGCGCGCGATGTTACGCGCGTCTTCACCTGCCTGGTTGGTGCAGCCCATGACCACGTCTTCGTAGTCCTGGCCATCAAAGGGATTGCGCTGAATCAGTGCGCTCATGACGCTGGCCAGCAGGTCGTCGGGGCGTACGCTGGCCAGAGCGCCGGCGTGGCGACCAAAGGGGGAACGCAGGCCATCATAGATATAGGCAGTCATGGTGTTACTCCTGAAAGTCGGGTGTGGTCAAAGGCAGATCCAGCTGCACGCGGCGACGCAGCCAGGGGCTGGGGCGGTAACGCGGTTCGCCGTAAACGGCCTGCAGGTTATTGAGTACGGCAAGGATGTTGGCTTCGCCATAATGCTCACCGAAGGCCAGCGGGCCCTGGGGGTAGCCCAGAGCCAGTTGAATGGCGCGGTCCAGTGTTTGCGGCGTGGTGATGCCTTTCTGCACGATTTCGCAGCCCAGGTTGACGACGCTGGCGATCAGGCGCTGAATCACGAAGCCGGCGGAATCGTTGATCACTTCGACGGGCACGCCATCGGCGCTCAGGGCCTGGCGAGCCTGCGCTACCACCTCTGCCTTGGCGGCGGGTTGACGCATCAGGGTGCGGCGCTTGTCCCAGTTGGCAAAGCTGTCGAGGGCCAGGGTGCGTTCGGCTGGCAGCCCCAGTTGGGTCAGGGCGGTGCTGCAGTCATCGCCGAGCGGGGTGATCAGGCAAATGGCGTCGTCCGAAGGCTTTGTATCGGTTTCCAATGTGGCGCCTGCGCGGGCCAGGACGTCGCTGACCTGACTGCGTAGCGCGTCGTCATCGGTTTCCAGCCAGAACGGGCGGTTGATCAGCACGGTTTCGGCTTGCGCCTCAACGGGTTCGATTTTCTGGCCGTCTTCGTAGCGGTAGAAGCCCTGACCCGTCTTGCGACCCAGCAAGCCGGCAGCAACCCGCTGCGCGGCAATGAACGAGGGGGTGTAGCGCGGGTCGTGATAGAACTGCTCGTACACCGACTCCATGACCGCGTGGGAGACGTCCAGACCGGTCAGATCAAACAGCTCGAAGGGCCCCATGCGAAAGCCGGGGCCATCACGCAGGATGCGGTCGATCTGCGACGGCGTGGCCACGCCTTCGCTGAGCATGCGCAGGGCTTCAGTGCCAAAGGCGCGACCGGCGTGATTGACCAGAAAACCGGGGGTGTCCGGGGTGATCGCCGGAAAGTGGCCAGCGGTATTGGCCAGCTCGACCAGGCCTTCTATCACGCGCTCATCGGTGCGCTCGCCGCGTACCACTTCGACAATCTTCATCAGCGGCACGGGATTGAAGAAGTGGAAGCCGGCAACCCGGCCCGGGTGTTTGGCGCTGCTGGCGATGCGGGTGACCGAGAGCGAAGAGGTATTGGTCGCCAGCACGCAGTCGTCGCGAACAATGGCTTCGAGATCGGCAAACAGCTGCTGTTTGACCTCCAGCAATTCGACGATGGCTTCAATCACCAGGTCGCAGTCTTTCAGTTCTTCCAACGTCTGTGCCGGCTGCATGCGGGCGAGGGTCGCCTCCAGCTCGGCCTCGGTCATCTTGCCCTTGGCCTGGGCGCGTTGCAGCAGGTTGCGGTTGAATTGCAGGGCGTCCTCGATGGCCTCGGCGCGGGTATCGAACAGCTGAACCTGCTGGCCGCTGCTGGCGAACAGTTGGGCGATGCCGCGGCCCATGGCGCCGGCGCCGATGACGCCAATCCGATTGAACATGCGTGGACTCCTCAGTAGGGGATGTGTTCAGACGTATGTTTCGCACGGCGAAACAGTATTTCGTTTAATGTGCTGCGAGATTAAATCCTGTACCTTGTGAGTGCAAGTTTGGCGACAGTCTTGTGTGTCTCGCCTGTGCCATACTTGCCTGCTTCCAAGACAATTGCCGACGGGTTGGTGTTTTCATCCGGCGGCGCTGCCGTGTCCCATCGAGTGTAGTGAATAAAAGGTGTTGCACCCGTGAATCAAGACAACCGTCAAGCCATCGCCCGCACCGTGACCGGGTTCTTTCAGGAACTGGGTGCGGAGCTTGAAGAGTACAGCCAGGGCCGCGCCGTGGTCGCCCTGACGCTCACCGAAAAGCATCTGAACAACGCCAGCAACCTGCACGGCGGCGTTACTGCCAGCCTGCTGGATATTGCCATGGGCCTGTGCGGCACCTGGGCAGAATCGCCGGAGGAGCGCCGGGTGGCCATCACCCTGTCGCTGAATACCAATTTCTCCGCCACCGCCGCGTTGGGCGCACGCGTGCGCGCCGTGGCTAGCTGCCGCAGTGCCGGGCACAAGGTGTTCATGGCCAGCTGTGACCTGCTGGACCAGAACGACAAACTGCTCGGCTTCGGTGAAGGCGTATTCAAGAAAGGTGCCTTTCGCAAGGACCTGCCGTGAAGCCTGCGGTGCTACTGCCGCTCGGCGTAGCGCTTGAGTTGTTTGGCCTGCTGACGCAGCTGCACTGGTTCAGCTGGGGCGCGGCGGCCTCCTTTGCGCTGTATTTTCTGCTGCACTTCAAGCGCCTGAATCCCTATCCGCGCTGGCTGGGAATAGTCACCCTGTCGATTCTTGTCCCGGCGGTCTGGTTCGCCCGTCCCGAGGCCGAGCTCTGGCCGAAGCTGGCCAGCTCCGTCGCCTATTACACCAGCTTTCTTGGCGCGCTGGGGCTGATGCAGCTGCTGGCGCAGCGCTTGCCGCAACTGCGCGAGCTGCACAAGGCGCTGCTGTCAGGTTCCAAAGTGGTGCTCTATCCGCGCTACGTACTGACCGCCGGCAGTATCGGCTCGATTCTCAATTTCGGCATGATGAATCTGCTGTGCGGCACGCTGACCGAGCATCTGAAGCGTTACCAGCTAACCGATGAGCAGCGTCGCAGCGGGTTGCGCAGCGTCATGGTCACCACGCTACGCGGCTTCGCCCTGGTGCCCTTGCTGGCGCCCACCAGTGTGACCATCGCCATCATCTCTCGCGAGATGCCCGAGCAGTCCTGGAGCACCATGGTGCCCTATGGTGCGGTGGCAGCGCTGATGATGATCATTGTCGGCTGGCGCCGCGAAACCCGAGGATTGCTGGAGCTACGCGACAACATCGGTGATTCGAGCAAGGCTGACGGCATGCTGGAGCTGCTGCTGGGTAGCCTGGTGGGTTTGGGCGCCATTGGTGTGTTGGCCTCGCTATCGAGTCTTACCGCGTCGCAATCGGCCATGGTGCTGGTGCCCTTCGGGGTGATCAGCTATCTGCTGTGGCGGGAGCGCTCGCCCCAGCCGGTATTGCGTGAGGTCACCGAGAACATGGCCAGCATGCATAACGAGATGTTCATCTTCGGCTGCGCCGCACTTCTGGGCGGTGTGCTGGGTGCGGTCGCGCCGCTGGAAGAGATCGCCGCCTGGCTGGCGCAGGATCCCAAATACAACATTCTGCTGGCGGTCGGCAGTCTGTTCAGCACTATTACCCTGGCGGTGCTGGGGTTGGCGCCGATTGTGTCACTCTCGCTGATCGCCGGCCTGCTGGCGCAGTTATCCTTGCTGGGCGTGCCCATCATGACGCCAGCGGTTGGGCTGATGTGTGGGTTCTCATTGGCCATGATCTTCTCGCCGTTTGGCCCCTCAACCCTGATTCTGTCACGCTACAGCGGCGAAACACCGTTCCGGGTGGCCTTCGGTTGGAACGGACGCTTTGTTCTCACCGTGATGCCGCTGTTATTGTTGCTGATCTTCTTTACCTACTGGCAGCAATCCTGAATGCCCGAACTACCTGAAGTCGAAACCACGCGCCGGGGCATTGCCCCGCACCTGGAAGGCCGCACCGTCACCCGGCTGATCGTGCGCGAGCGCCGGCTGCGCTGGCCCATCCCGGAAGACCTGGAGATACAGATCGAAGGGCAGCGCTTCGAGCGCATCGAACGCCGGGCCAAGTATCTGTTGATGCAGATTGGCGGCGGTAGCCTGATTTCCCACCTGGGCATGTCCGGCAATCTCCGCCTGGTCCCGGCGGGCACGCCCGCGGCCAAGCATGAGCACGTGGATATCGAGCTCGATTCCGGCATGGCCCTGCGTTATACCGATCCACGGCGCTTTGGCGCGCTGCTGTGGGCACGGGCCGGCGAGCCGCATCCGCTGCTGGCCAAGCTGGGGCCGGAGCCGCTGTCGGAGGTCTTCGATGGCGAGCGCCTGTATCAACTGTCACGGGGCAAAAGCAGCGCGGTCAAACCCTTCATCATGGACAATGCCGTGGTTGTCGGCGTTGGCAATATCTACGCCAGCGAAGCGCTGTTCGCTGCCGGCATAGATCCGCGCCGTGAGGCTGGCCGAATCAGTCGGGCGCGTTATCTGAAGCTGGCTGTGGAAATCAAGCGCATTCTTGCGCATGCCATCGAGCGCGGCGGTACCACCTTGCGTGACTTTGTCGGTGGCGATGGCCAACCGGGTTACTTCAAGCAGGAATTGTTTGTGTATGGCCGGCCGGGACAGCTGTGCAAGTTGTGTGGCACAACCTTGAGTGAGGTGCGATTGGGGCAGCGCAGTTCGGTTTTCTGCCGGCAATGCCAGCGCTGAAACGCCCGGCAGCTGTCGCAAAGCCCTGTAAAACGGGGCTCCAGACTAATTTCAGTGTGCCACGTTCCGAAATTCGCGGAATGTGCCTACAATGAGGTGTGATACCAGCGATCCACGGGATAACGGGTCGTGTAACAAGATCAACGCCTTTCGGGCCACAACCAGGGATTCAATATGCGCCTGTTACGTCAAACTACCGCTTTAGCCGCCGGCCTGCTGATGAGTGTCAGCGTCATGGCTGCTGATGATTACAACTCCTACAAGGAAGACAAGCCTGGCTACCTGGCCATGGTCGGGGATCTGGTTATTGCCCGCCCCCTGCTGCTGGCCGTGACCGCTGTGGGCGCCGCTGCTTTTGTGGTGAGCCTGCCGTTTTCCGCTGCTGGCGGTAATATCGGCGAGGCGGGCCGCGAACTGGTGGTTCGCCCCGGTGCCGAGACCTTTGTCCGTTGCCTGGGCTGCTCCCGTGCCGGCTACGGCCGCAAGCAGCAGGACGAGAACCTCTAGGTTCCCTTGCGCGAGCGCCAGTCCATGGTGGATCGCGCCGCACTCTGGCAATGCCGCTGCAGTCTGTCTGACCGGATAGGCTAGCGGCCATGCCTGCGGGTCGCTCGTTATCGCTGCGGCTTGTAAAGCTCCAGCCAGCCTGGTTGATCGCCGCGCTGGCTGGTTTCGTATTGCTGTTTTTTGGCAATAGCGCCCTTTCCCTGCTGCTTGCCGGCGTCGCGCTGTTCATTCTGGGCATGCGCTATCTTGAAAGCGGTTTCCGTGCCTTTACGGGTGGCGCACTTGAGCGTTGGCTCGCAGCCTGCACCAACAGGTTGTGGAAGAGCCTGCTGTTTGGCGGTGTGACCACTGCGCTGGTGCAATCCAGCTCCTTGATTACTCTGCTCGGTATCGCTTTTCTCAGCGCCGGGCTGATCAGCCTGACTGCCGGCATCGGCATCGTGTTTGGCGCCAACCTGGGCACGACGACCGGCGCCTGGTTGATTGCGCTCGTCGGGCTGAAGGTCGACCTCTCGCAGATTGCCATGCCAATGCTGGTGTTGGGCGTGATCCTTGAGCGCACCAAGGCGGCCAGCTGGCGAGGCTGGGGGCAGGTGTTGCTCGGTATCGGCCTGCTGTTTCTGGGCATAGATCAGATGAAGCTGGGCTTTACCGGCATGGATGCGGGGCTGGATTTGTCTGCTTATGCCGTCAGCGGTTGGCAAGGTTTGCTGTTCTACGCTGCGCTGGGCACGCTGGCGACGGTGCTGATGCAGTCCAGCCACGCGACGCTGATGATCACCCTGACGGCTCTGGCCAGCGGCCAGCTGGGCTATACCGCTGCACTAGCGCTGGCGGTGGGCGCCAACCTGGGAACCACGGTGACGGCATTGATAGCGGCTTTCTCGGCTAACAACGCGGGCAGGCAACTGGCTGCTGCGCATATTGCGTTCAATCTGGTGACCGCCATTGTCGCCCTGGCAATACTGCCGTCCCTGGCGTTACTGGTCGATACGCTCGCTGGCTGGCTGGGGATCGGTGAGCAGGCGCTGACGCTCAAGCTGGCGCTGTTTCATACACTTTTCAATCTGCTCGGCTTGGTGCTGATGTTGCCGTGCATCCCCCTGCTGGTGCGCCTGTTGCAGCGCTGGCTACCGGTTGAGTGCGAGCCGGATCAGGAGCTTGCTCTGCAGCCGCGCTCGCGGGCACTGTACCTCAATGATGCAGCGCTCGTGCACGCCGATACCGCGTTGCGAGTGCTGCAGCAGGAGCTGGCGCACCTGGCCAGTTTGAGCCACAGGGTGATTGCGGCAGCGCTGTATCTGCCGGCCGAGTTTGCCCGCGACATGGCGGCTAGTCAGAACCTTGATCACCGTCTGTCGATACCGCCTCTGGCCGCGCGTGAAGATGCCGATGCGCTGTACCACCAGCACATCAAAGGCGTGTATGCCGACATTATCGCTTTCCGCAGTCGTCTGGATTGCGAACTGCTGCCTGCACAACAACAGCAGCTGATGGATGACATGCTGTCAGCGCGGGATCTGGTGGAGGCGGTCAAGGCTGCCAAGCATTTGCAGGATAATCTGCGCAAACACATCGATAGCCAGCGGCCCGCGCTGCGTGAGGGGTACCGGCAGTTGCGCGAGCAGGGGCGTGCAACGCTTTCGCTGTTGGCCCGCAGCAGCGCGGACGCCGGTGTGCCAGGTGAGCGATGGTCGGCCGAGCTGGCGCAGGAGCTGCAGATGTTTCGTGCCGGGTTCGAGCGTCGGTTGCATGAGCAGCTACGCAGCCAGGAGCTGGACGGTTGGCAAGCAACATCTCTTTTGAACGACCTTAACTACCTGATGGAAATTGGTAACCACCTGCGCGCTGCGCACGCCATGATCTATACCCGCGCAGCGCTGCGGGCCGCCGAATAGTCCTGACAGCTCGCCTGGAGGCCCGAATCCAGGGCAATAAAAAACGCCCGCTGCGTGAGCAGCGGGCGTTTCGTTGAAACGGCAGCAGGGCCGTTTCGAGGCAGCCAATAATACTTACTTGGCGGCTTTCTTCTCTTTCTCTTTCGCGATCACAGCTTCGGCAACGTTGGCCGGGCATGGAGAGTAGTGCGAGAACTCCATGGAGAACTGGCCACGACCCGAGGTCATGGTACGCAGGGTGCTGATGTAGCCGAACATTTCTGCCAGCGGTACATCAGCCTTGATGCGGACGCCAGTTACACCGGCTTCCTGGCCTGCGATCATGCCGCGACGACGGTTCAGGTCGCCGATAACGTCACCAACGTGGTCTTCAGGAGTGAACACGTCAACCTTCATGATCGGCTCCAGCAGCTGCGGGCCGGCCTTCGGCATGGACTGACGGAACGCACCCTTGGCCGCGATTTCGAACGCGATGGCCGAGGAGTCAACGGCGTGGTAGCCACCGTCGGTCAGTTCGAAGGAAACGTCCAGAACCGGGAAGCCAGCCAGCGGGCCAGTGCCCATCAGAGAGGCGAAGCCCTTCTCGATGGCCGGGAAGTATTCCTTCGGAACGTTACCGCCAACAACGCTGGACTTGAAGGTGAAGCCGGAGTTCGGCTCGCCGGGACGGATGACGTAGTCGATCTTACCGTACTGACCGGAACCACCAGACTGCTTCTTGTGGGTGTAGCTGTCGGCGATTTCGCGAGTGATGGTTTCGCGGTAGGCAACCTGCGGCTGACCAACAACCAGTTCAACGCCGTAGGTACGCTTGAGGATGTCGACCTTGATGTCCAGGTGCAGCTCGCCCATGCCCTTGAGGATGGTTTCGCCGGAATCCGGATCGGTTTCAACGCGGAAGGTCGGATCTTCTGCAACCATCTTGCCGATCGCGATACCCATTTTCTCGGTGGAGCCCTTGTCTTTCGGCTCAACGGAGATGGAAATTACCGGCTCGGGGAAGACCATCGCTTCCAGGGTGCACTCGTTGTTCGGGTCGCACAGGGTGTGACCGGTCTGAACGTTCTTCATGCCGACGATGGCGATGATGTCACCGGCCTGTGCGCTGGTCAGTTCGTTACGCTCGTTAGCCTGCATTTCTACCATGCGGCCGACGCGCTCGGTCTTGCCGGTGAAGGAGTTCAGGATGGTGTCACCCTTGGCCAGCTTACCGGAGTAGATGCGGCAGAAGGTCAGGGCGCCGAAACGGTCGTCCATGATCTTGAACGCCAGGGCGCGGAAGGGCTCGTCCGGAGACACGATGGCGAACTTGCCGGTCGGGTTGCCTTCTTCGTCGGTCAGCGGCTGCGGGTTGACCTCAGTCGGGGACGGCAGGTAATCAACAACGGCGTCGAGAACCAGCTGCATGCCCTTGTTCTTGAACGCGGAGCCGCAGTAGGTCGGGAAGAATGCCAGATCGCGGGTACCCAGGCGGATGCAGCGCTTGATGTCGTCGATGGCCGGCTCTTCGCCTTCCATGTAGGCCATCATCAGGTCGTCGTCCATTTCCACGGCAGTTTCGATCAGTTGCTCGCGGTACATTTCGACGTCGTCGACCATGTCGGCCGGGACTTCCTGGATGCTGTAGTTTTCCGGAATGCCGGTGTCGTCCCAGACGTAAGCCTGGCGGGTCAGCAGGTCAACCACGCCAGTGAAGGTGTCTTCGCGGCCGATTGGCAGGGTCATGATCAGCGGCTTGGCGCCCAGTACGTTCTTGACCTGCTCGGTTACGCGCAGGAAGTCGGCACCGATACGGTCCAGCTTGTTGACGAAGATCAGACGGGAAACTTTGGAGTCGTTCGCGTAGCGCCAGTTGGTTTCGGACTGGGGCTCAACGCCGCCGGAACCACAGAATACGCCGATACCGCCGTCGAGAACCTTCAGCGAGCGATACACTTCTACGGTGAAGTCAACGTGGCCGGGGGTGTCGATGACGTTGAAGCGGTGGCCTTTCCAGAAGCAGCTGACAGCAGCGGACTGAATGGTAATACCGCGCTCGGCTTCCTGTTCCATGAAGTCGGTAGTGGATTCGCCTTCATGCACCTCACCCAGCTTGTGGATGCGGCCGGTGAGCTTGAGGATACGCTCGGTGGTGGTAGTTTTGCCGGCATCAACGTGGGCGAAGATACCAATATTTCGGTAAAGGGATAGGTCGGTCATGGCACTCTCTGATAAGCCGGGTGGAAAAACAGGCGGCCAATATACAGGAATCAGAGAAGAATCTCTCGGCTTTTACGATGAAATGGTGTTAAAGGCTCGGTAATGCCGGCCTTGGCGGCAAGTGGTCACTTCATCTGGCCACCTCAGTCTGCGGTAGCGCCTTGTTGCGTATGCGCTTTTGCCGCCGTTGCGTTGCCAACGCGAGCCTCACCGATTCCGCGCGGGTCGCTGGCCGCGGTGAGCTTGTTGTTGCTTTTGTCCCAGGCCACGGCCTGCATGTTGCCGTAATCGCGGCCAACCGGTTCGATGCGATGCCCCATGGCCTCAAGCGCGCTTTGCTGTTCGGTGCTGAAGGCGCCAGCTTCTACCTGAATGTGATCCGGCAGATATTGGTGGTGAAAGCGCGGACGGCTGACCCAGCGCTCGACGGGTTCGCCCTGCATGGCTTCCAGCGACCCCAGCAGCACCATGGTGATGATGCGACTGCCGCCAGGTGTGCCGAGGATCGCCAGTTGCTGGTCGTTTTCCAGCATGGTCGGAGTCATGCTGGACAGCGGCCGCTTGCCGGGGGCGATGGCATTGGCTTCGCTGCCGGCCAGGCCGTAGGCGTTGACGCCCGCGGGGTCGGCGGCAAAATCGTCCATTTCGTTGTTCAGCAACACCCCGGTGCCGGGCACGGTGAAGGCAGCGCCGAAGGGCAGGTTGACGCTGAGTGTGGCGGCCACCGCATTGCCCTGGGCGTCGATCAGCGAGAAATGCGTGGTGTGATTGCCCTCGACGAAGTCGATCAGCGGGCCCAGCTCGCTGCTGCGGGTGGCGTGCTCAGGGTCGATGCTGGCGGCCAGTTTGTTCGCGTAGTCCGCCGAGGTCAGCTGCTTGACCGGCACTGCGACAAAGTCGTTGTCACCCAGCATGGCGGCGCGGTCACGGTAGGTGCGGCGCATCAGCTCGACCAGTTGATGGGTTTGCTGCACTGAACTGGGCTGCGCGCGGGGCAGCGTATCCAGGCCCTGGAGTATCCCGGCCAGGGCGATACCGCCAGCCGAGGGCAGCGGCGCGCTGATCACCTCAAAGCCATTGGCCGTAAAGCGAATGGGCGAGCGTTCGATAACCTTGTAGTCATCCAGATCAGCCTGCTGCCAGATGCCGCCGGCGCTCCGCACACCGGCCACCAGCAGCTCGCCGACCTTGCCTTTATAGAAGCCATCGCGGCCGTCGGCGGCCATGGCGCGCAGGGTAGCGGCCAGTTCCGGCTGTTTGATCAGGGTGCCGACGGCGGGCAACCGGCTGTCGCGCAGAAAAATGCGGTCGGTTTCCGGGTAGCGATTCATCACTTCCAGGCGATAGCCAGCCAGGGTGCGGTAGTGCTCGCTGATGGCAAAGCCGTTCTCGGCCGCGGCAATGGCCGGCGCCAGCGTCTTGGCCAGGGGCAGCTTGCCGTAGTGTTCGGCCAGATGCGCCAGTGCTGCCGGGACGCCGGGAATGCCGGCGGCCATCGGACCGTTGATGGCCGGGTCGCGCTGCACCACGCCATCGCTGTCGCGGTAGAGGTCGCGGTTGGCGCTCAGGGGTGCCGTTTCGCGGGCGTCGATAAAGCGGTAGGGCTGATCGCGGTTGCCGGGTTGGCGCAGCAGAAAGAAGCCGCCGCCGCCCAGGCCCGAGCTATAGGGCTCGACCACCGCCAGGGTGGAGGCGACAGCGACAGCAGCGTCAAAGGCGTTGCCGCCCTGCTCGAGTATGCTGTGCCCCGCGGCGGTGGCGATGGGGTGCGCGCTGGCGACGGCCTGCTGACCAGGGCCGTCGGCGGCATGCAGCGGGGTAGCAAACACCAGGCCAGCCAGACTGAGGGTGATCAGAAAGTGCCTGTTGCGCCGCTTGCCCATGGTCACGCCTCGCCGGTAAGGATCTTGTACTTGTCCATCAGCTCTTCCTTGCTTTCGACGTGCTCCGGATCAAGCGGGATGCAGTCGACAGGGCAGACCTGCTGGCATTGGGGTTCGTCAAAGTGACCTACGCACTCGGTGCACAGGTTGGGGTCGATCACGTAGATCTCTTCGCCCTGAGAGATGGCCTCGTTGGGGCACTCCGGTTCGCAGACATCGCAGTTGATGCAGTCGTCGGTGATGATCAGTGACATGGTTCAGTGGCTCCGCGGCGCATGGGCTCAGCTATGGTAGCGCTTGAGCAGAGCGGCATTCACGTCAGGATGTACGAACTTGGTCACGTCGCCACCCAGCGCTGCAATTTCGCGCACCAGCGTAGAAGAAATGTAGGAGTAGTGCTCGGACGGGGTGAGGAACAGGCTCTCCACGTCGGGCGCCAGCACCCGGTTCATATTCGCCAGCTGAAACTCGTACTCGAAGTCGGATACTGCGCGCAGGCCGCGCAGCAGCACATTGGCGTTCACATCCTTGACGAAATGCGCCAGCAAGGATGAGAAACCGACTACCTCCACGTTGGGCAGGTGCGCCAGGACCGTTTTTGCCATCTCGACGCGCTGCTCCAGCGTGAACGCGGGGTTCTTCTTGGAGCTGGCCGCGACGGCGACGACGACGCGATCGAACAGGCGCGCGGCGCGCTCAACCAGATCTGTGTGTCCTTTGGTGATGGGGTCGAAGGTGCCGGGGTAGAGTACGGTGTTCATCGTTGGCTGGGTCCTGCGGGCTATGCGGGTGAGAGGCAGATGGTAGCCCAATGACCGCCGAAAACCCAGCCGCGCAGGCGCGCGCCGGGCATTTTCTCAACAACCAGCCCCGCACCGTCGGGGCGGGGCTGCAACCTCAGCTCAACTCGCTGGCCAGCCCGGTGGCCAGTTTGGCAACTATGCCGTAGACCGATAGCTGCGGATTGGCGCCGATACTGGTGGGGAATAGCGAGCCGTCCAGGATCGAGAGGTTTTCCAACTGGTGGTGCCGGCCACGGCTGTCGACCACCGCCTGGGTCGGATCTTCGCCCATGGCGCAACCGCCCATGACGTGCGCACTGGCCAGGCGCACATCATGAATACGGTAGCTGAGCTCGGCCACCTGTTGCTTGAAGTCGGCCCAACTGCTGCTATGCCGGCCGTGCACGTGGGTCGGCATGACGGTTTTCGCGCCGGCGGCAAACTGGATCTCGCCCATGCTCAGATAGGCGCGGCGCGCGCTTTCCCACAGATAGTCGTTCAGCGGGTAGTCCAGCACCGGGTCGCCATTGTCACGCAGGGCTACTGCGCCGCCCTGGCTTTGCTCATGGAAACCGTCGCGCATCAGCGCCAGCATCAGGTTGCTGTGCGACAGGCCGTTCATGCGCTGCAGGCTTTCCTGCCCCAGACCGCCCATCATGGCGGACATAAGGCTCGGCTGCATGGGTGGCACTTCCAGCTTGTAGCCCATCGGGCCTGTGGTGCCTTGATCCCACTGGAAATGGTCGGAGTAGACCGACTGGGGCGCGCCGTAAAAGCCGTTTATCGGGCGATCATAGCTCGCCAGCGTCATGTTGACCGGGTGCAAGAACGTGCGCTTGCCCAATCGGCCGTGGGGATCAGGAGCCTTGGAGCGCAGCAGCAGAGCGGGGCTGTTGATACCGCCACCGGCCAGCACTACGTGCGTGGCACGCAGGCGCAGGATGGCGCCGGTCGCTGCGGTCAGCGTTGAGTTCATGGCGCGACAGCGCACTTCACTGATGCGTTCGCCCTCGAATACCAGGCTTTCGGCGCGCGCGCTGTGAACCAGGGTCGCGCCTTGCTCCAGTGCCGCCGGGATGGTGGTGACCAGCATCGACTGTTTGGCGTTGGCCGGGCAGCCGCTGCCGCAATAGCCCAGGTTCCAGCAGCCCTTCACGTTGCGTGGAATGATCTTCCAGTGATAACCAAGTTTCTCGCAGCCCGTGCGAATGATTTCGTTGTTGGCATTCGGGGGTATCGCCCAGGGCGCCACATTGAGGCGTTCTTCCATGCGCGCAAACCAGGGCGCCATGCTCTGGCTGTCCAGGTTCTTGACGTCATGCTCGCTGGCCCAGTGCGCCAGCGTCTGGTCCGGGGTGCGAAAGCTGCTGGTCCAGTTCACCGTGGTGGTGCCGCCCACCGTGCGGCCCTGCAGTATGCCAATGCCGCCGTCAGCAGTGCCGCGTGCGGCACCTTCCTGGTACAAATCCGCGTAGGCCTTGGCCTCGTCGTTCTTGAAGTCGCTGGAGGTTTTCAGCGAGCCTTCTTCCACCAGCAGCACCTTGAGACCGCTCTGGGCGAGAATTTCAGCGCTGGTGCCACCACCGGCGCCGGTGCCGATGATGATGACGTCGGCTTCGAGTGTGGTATCGGTCGCCAGCTCGGCGGCATCAATCACTTGCCAGCCGCGGGCGACGCCCTGCAGAAAAATATCGGGTACAGGCATGTTAGCTCCGTGAAAGCAGATCCGGGGTCAGATGACGGGTGGGCCGGGATAACCGGTAGTCGCCCAGGATTGCGGCAGCGCATACCAGGACATCAGCAGCAACTGGCTGAGGGTCTTGTGACCCTGACGCAACATATCGAAGCGGCTATCGCGCCAGCGCAACATGAAAGCGTGCAACTGTTCCGGGCTGGCCTTGGCCAGATCGCCCCATACGCCGGTCAACGGGCCGCGGGTCAGCGGCATGCTGAGCATGCCGAGCAGATCCAGTACCGCCTTCTGCACAAAGGGCGAGGTGCGTTCCAGCGTCCAGTCCAGTTGGGCGATGGCCTTGTCGATGACACCAGGGTTTTCGGTAAAGGCCGGATGCGGGCCCACCACTACCGGATAGAGCGCCGCCAGCATGGGTAGATCGGACTCACGCAGTACTTTGAAGTTGGCCGCCGAGCGCTCGGAGGTGCAGCCGGTGAGGCTGGCGGTCAGGCCCACCGTGCTCAGCGCGATGCTGGCGCCAAGGCCCAGCTTGAGCAGGTTACGCCGTCCCAGTTCGGGGTTCAGATTAGGGTCCATACAATCAGGCTCGTATTTTTGTTATGGCCGCAGGCACCAGGGCCTGCGGATCTGCATAGTGCGTTCAGCGGATGAAAAGTTTGTACACCATATTCAGCAGCTTGCCACCGTAGGGCGGATAGATTGGCCGCGAGCCATTGAAGCGCTGCTTGATATACACGCCCTTGGCTTTGCTCAGGGCGAGAAAGCCTTCATGACCGTGATAGTGCCCCATGCCGGAGGGGCCAATGCCGCCGAAGGGCATGTCGTCCTGCGCCACATGGAAGATGGTGTCGTTGATGCACATGCCGCCAGCGTGGGTCTGCTCCATCATGCGTTGCTGCTCGGCCTTGTCGTAGCCGAAGTAGTAGAGCGCCAGCGGGCGTGGGCGATCAGCAATATAATCCAGCGCTTCGTTCAGGCTGTCGTAGGGGACGATCGGCAGCAGCGGGCCGAAGATCTCGTCCTGCATCAGCGTCATCTCGTCGCTGGTGTCCAGTACCAGCGTAGGTGGCAGGATGCGCGTGCCGCTGAGATCCTCGTTGGCCGGATTGATCGGCAGCAGCCGGGCGCCCTTTTCCTCGGCATCGCGCAGGTAGCCCTGCAAGCGCAGATACTGGCGCGGATTGACCACCTGGGTGTAGTCAGGATTGTTGCGCAGCGTAGGGTACATCTTGCTCAATTGCGTGTTGAGCGCCTCGACCAGGCCATCGACCCGCTCGCGCGGGCAGAGAATGTAATCGGGTGCCACGCAGGTCTGGCCGGCGTTCATCGCCTTGCCGAAGGCGATGCGCTCGGCGGCATCCGCCAGCGGTACGTCGGCCGAGATGATGGCCGGCGATTTGCCACCCAGCTCCAGCGTGACCGGTGTCAGGTTGTCTGCAGCGGCGCGCATCACGTGCCGGCCGATGCTGGTGGCGCCGGTGAACAGCAGATGATCAAAGGCCATTTGCGAGAAAGCCACACCCACCTCGGCTTCGCCGGTAACCACCGCGACCTGATTCTCGTGGAACACCTCGGCCAGCACGCGGCCGAGCAGCTCGGCGGTTTCCGGCGTCGATTCGCTCATCTTGATCAGCGCGCGGTTGCCCGCAGCGATGGCTGTCACCAAGGGGCCGATGGCCAGAAACAAGGGGTAGTTCCAGGGCACTATGATGCCGACCACGCCCAGCGGCTGATAAATTACCTGCGCCTTGCCAGGCTGAAAGGCCACGCCGACCTTGCGCTTGGAGGGTTTCATCCAGCGGCGAATGTGCTTGCAGGCGTATTTGATGCCTTCCAGCGAGGGCAGGATTTCGGCCAGGCGGGTTTCATCGGCGGAGCGCCGACCGAAGTCGGCGTTGATGGCGGCGATCAGCGCTTCCTGGTGTTTGATCAGGGCGGCCTTGAGCTCACCGAGTTGGCGGATGCGGCTGTCGGCATCCGGCATGGGCGCGGCCCGGAAGGCAGCGCGCTGCTGCGCGAACAGGTCGTGCATGCGGTTGATCGAGTGCTGCTGGTCCTGCATGTAGGCGATATCGGCTACCATGGGTGACTCCGCAATAGGGCCGCCTTGAAGGCCGGCTCTTGTTGTTGGTTTGAACACGAGCCGGCGCAGGTTCTTCGCTGTTACGTCGGCGTCTTTAAACAAGTCAGGTATTTTTAGAGTATTTGCTCTAAAGTGTCAATTCATTCATCCGACCGGCTATCAGATATGAAAACCCGCGACCGTATCCTTCAGGCCAGCCTGCAACTGTTCAACGAGCAGGGCGAGCGCGCCGTTACCACCAACCATATCGCTGCGCACCTGGGCATGTCGCCGGGCAATCTGTACTACCACTTTCGCAACAAGCAGCAGATCATCGCCGAGCTGGTGGTGCAGTACGAGACCGAGGTCGAGGCGTATCTGCAGGTGCCGCAAGGCCGCGCAATGACTCTGGAGGACAAGGCCAGATACCTCGAATCGATCAGCCAGGGATTGTGGCAGTATCGCTTTCTGCTGCGGGATCTGGAGCACCTGGTCTCCGCTGACCCGGAGATGGCCGAGCGCTACCGACAGTTTTCCCGCCGCTGCCTGCAGAGCGGACAGGCGATTTACCGAGGGGCGGTAGATGCCGGCATCCTCTGTGCCAAGCGCACCAATCCGGAGGTGCTGGCGCTCAACTCCTGGCTGCTGATGAACAGTTGGGTGAGTTTTCTCTGCACTACGGTGGTGGACACGCAGCAGCCGGAGCTGACGCCGGCCATGCTGCGCCGTGGCGTATACCAGGTATTGGCACAGGAGCTGGGGTTGTTGACCGATGAGGCACGGCCGGCAGTTGAGGCCTTGCTGGCCGAGTATTACCTGCCGCTCGATGGGGTGAGCCTGCAGCCGGCTTCCGCCATCTGAGCACTCAGCCACTGCGGAATGCGCCGCTCCAGATAGTAGCGCGGCCGCCAGAGTGGCCCTTCGACAAAACCGACATGGCCGCCGCGCTGGTGCAACTCGAACTCGGTGCTGGGTGACAGCTCGCTCAGTTCGGGCAGGCTGTGCGGGTAGACGAAGGGATCGTCCTGCGCCTGGATGATCAGCGTCGGCACTCTGATACCACTGAGAAAGAAGCGGCTGCTGCAACGCTGGTAATAATCCTGAGCGCTGGCAAAGCCGTGCAGCGGCGCGGTAATGCGGCCATCAAAATCCCAGAAGCTGTCCATGCCGGCGAGCGATCCCAGGGCATCCAGCCGGGCATACTCGGCATCCGGACCCTGATGCTGAAGCAAACGCTTCTTGTTGCTCACGTAAGCCAGCATGTCGCGCATGAAGCGGCTTTGATAAACCCGGGAAAAGCCCACCTGCAGCCGGTCGGCGCACTGGTCCAGACGGAAGGGCACCGAGACTGCCACCGCCGCGCGCAGCGGCGCGTTGGCGCCAGACTCACCCAGGTACTTCAACAGCACATTGCCGCCGAGCGAATAACCCACTGCCAGCAGCGGCCTGTCGGGATGCCGGCTACGCACATGCGCTATGACCTCGGCCAGGTCGTCGCTGGCGCCCGAGTGGTAGGCGCGGGCGCTGTGATTCGGCTCGCCCGAACAGCCACGCCAGTTGACGGCCACGCTATGCCAGCCAAGTGCCGCCAGCGCGCGTTGTTGGCCAAGCATGTACAGCGAGCTGGAGCTGCCGGTGAGCCCGTGCAGCAAGATCACCAGCGGGCTGCGCGCTGCAGCGCTGCCGTGCCAGTCCAGATCCAGATAGTCGCCATCGCTCAGCGTCATGCGTGTGCGCTGTCGCTGCAAGGATGGCGGTCTGCGCAGCAGCGGGCTGAACAGCGTCTGCAGGTGTCCGCCCGCGAGCCAGCGCGTCGGGCGGAAGGCGCTCATGATTGTCGCCGCCAGAGGCTGTACCAGACCTGCCCGGCGCGCTTGTCGCGGTGCAGTTGCCAGTT
Source organism: Halopseudomonas sp. (assembly GCF_036961105.1). Classification (GTDB taxonomy): domain Bacteria; phylum Pseudomonadota; class Gammaproteobacteria; order Pseudomonadales; family Pseudomonadaceae; genus Halopseudomonas. Next base: position 29,010 of record NZ_JBALWW010000027.1, read on the forward strand.
GGCCGGTAGCGTCAGGCGGCCGGGTGCTAGTTCGCTTTCCACGTAAACCAGAGCCTCGGCGGCAAGCCAGTCGTGCTCCTCCAGCGCCGTGCAGGCAGGCTCCAGCAGGCCCTGATGGAAGGGCGGATCGAGAAACACGATGTCGTAGGCTTCGGCCGGCGGCGTGCCGAGCAACGCCAGGCCGTTTTCCTGGCGTACTTCGGCGTGGCTGCAGCCGAGTGTCGCCAGGTGGCCGCGCAAGGTGGTGACCACGTCGCGATTCAGGTCCACCGCCAGCGCCCAGGCGGCGCCGCGCGACAGCGCCTCAAGCGTGAGTGCACCGCTGCCGGTGAAGGGGTCGAGGCAGCGTGCGCCCTGAATGTCACTGCTGAGCCAGTTGAACAGGGTTTCCCGCACGCGATCGGGCGTCGGCCGCAGGCCGGGCTGCTCGGTAAAGCTGAAGCGCCGGCTGCGCCACTCGCCAGCAATGATGCGCAGCTGGCCGACTTTCGCCTTGGCGGGTTTCATGGCGTGGTCTCCGTGGGTTGTGGCGCGGCGGTGCCGTGCGCATTTTCCTCGCTGCCCTGGCTTTCAGCTTCAGGCTCAGGCCCAGCCGGCGGGCCCACGGTAATGGTCACCCGCTGCGCCGGGTCCAGATGTCTGGCGAAGGCGGCTTTGATCTGCTCGGCGGTTACCGCCTGTATCTGATCCATGAACAGCTGCATGTGATTGAGCGGCAGCTGGTAGAAGCCAATTGCCGCCAGCTGACTGACAATCGCGTGATTGCTCGCGGTGCTGAGCGGAAACTCACCCAGAATCTGCTGTTTGGCGCGCGCCAGCTCGGCGTCGGTCGGCCCTTCGGCGATGAATGTGTCGAGCGTGCTGTTCACCACCTCCAGCGCCAGCGATGTCTGGTCGCTGCGCGTCTGCAGATTGATGCTGAAGGGCCCTGGTGCCTGCATGGGCGTGAAGCCGCTGCTGACCGAATAGGACAAGCCGCGCTTCTCGCGCACCTGCTCCATGAGCCTTGAACCGAAGCCCGAACCGCCAAGAATCTGGTTGCCCAGATAAAGCGCGGCGTAATCGGGGTCGCCCCGTTCGATACCTTGCTGGCCGACGATCACCTGCGTCTGCTCGCTGTTGAAGTCGATCTGCGTATGGCTTGCTGCTACGGGTGCGGGAGACGGCGTGGCCTCCGCCGCCGGCCCCTGCGGCAGCGCATCGGCCAGATGCTGTGCCAGCTGTTCCGCGCGCTCGCGGCTGATCGCGCCCACCAGGGCGATTACCGCATTGCCGGAGCTGTAGTAGCGCTGATGAAAGCCTTGCAGGTCGGCGCGAGTGATCGCCTTGAGACTGTCGATCTGCCCGTCGGGCAGGCTGCCATAGGGATGCTCGGGGTAAAGCGTGGACCAGAAGGCCTCGCTGGCCAATGCGCCAGGGCGCTGGAGACGGTACTGCAGGCCCGCCAGCATTTGCTGGCGCACACGAGCAACAGCGGCGGGTGGAAAGTCCGGCTCTGCCAGTACCTGGGCAAACAGCGCCAGCGCCGGCTCCAGCTTGTCGCTGGCGGTCAGACTGCGCAGCGTAAGCAGGCCCATATCGCGGTAGGCGCCATTGCCGAACTGGGCGCCGAGGCGCTCAAAACCGCTGGCAATGTCGTCGGCACTCAGGCGCTTGGTTCCTTCGTTGAGCAGCGCATTGGTGAGCATGGCCAGGCCCGGCTGCTCAGCATCGCGGCTGGCACCGGCAGCGAACAGGAGCTGCACATCGAGCATTGGCAGCTCGTCGGCACGCATGTAGTAGACGCGAGTGCCCTGGCTGGTAGTCCAGTGCTGCAGATCGAGACCGCGCCGCGCAGGCGGCGTGTCCAGGTCCAGCTGCTCCAGCGATTCCAGGGCCGGCAGGGGCGAGCCAAAGACCTCTTCGGCGATATCCGGCTCGTTGCTGGCTGCCGGCGAATCGGCCACGGGCGCCGTTTCGAGGGGCGGCGCCGGCTCGGGCGACTTGTTCAGCAACACGGCGATCATCAGACCGAGGGCAGCCAAAGCCAGCAGCCAGCGCAGCAGGGATAGCGGCTTGATCGACTTCATGGCTGAGCCTCCTTGTTGGCCAGGGGTAACACAGTGGTGCGGGTCAGGCGCTCGCGTACCAGATAGCGGCGGGCGACTTCACTGACCTGTTCCGGGGTAATGGCTTGCAGGGCCTCGACATCCTGGTCGATCAGCTCCCAGGAGAGCCCGGCGCTTTCCAGCGCGCCAATGCGGTTGGCCTGGTTATTGATGTCATCCTGTGCAAACACCAGACCGGCAACCAGCTGAGCCTGCACGCGCTCCAGCTCGGCGGCGCTGGGTGGCGTCTGCTTGATCAGGTCGATCTGTTTCCAGATAGCGGTTTCCAACTGATCGAGACTGACCTCGCGGGACAGATTGGGGATGCCGCTGACGATGAACAGGCTGTCGCCGCGGGTGAAGGGGTCGTAGTCGGCCCCCACGCTGGTCGCAATGCTGTTGCCGCGTTCCAGGTTGCTCGCCAGCCGTGCGCTGTGACCGCCGTCCAGCACCGCGTTGAGCAGCCGCAGCGCATGCACCTCCCAGGGCGCCGGGCTGGTGCCCAGACTGGGCACATTGAAACCCAGCAGCAGACTGGGCAGCTGCACATCCAGGTGCTGCACCAGGCTGCGCTCGCCACCGCCCGGCAGCTCCAGCGGAGTGCGGATGGGCAGCGGGGTGCGTGTCGGCACTGCGCCGAAGTAGCGCTCAACCAGCGGCTTGACCGTCTCTGGATAAACGTCGCCGACGATCACCAGGGTGGCATTGGCGGGCATGTAGTGGGCGCGGTACCAGGCGCGCAGATCCTCGATCTGCATGCGGTCCAGATCATGCATCCAGCCGATAACCGGTTGGCTGTAGGGGCTGGCCATGTAGGCCTGGGTCAGGAAGCGTTCGTAGGCCAGGCCATTGGGGTTGTCGTCCACGCGCATGCGGCGCTCTTCCTTGATGACTTCGATTTCCTTGAGGAACTCGTCTTCCGGCAATGCCAGTTGATGCATGCGTTCGGCTTCCAGCTCCAGCGCCACAGCCAGTTGATCGCGGCTGAGGGTCTGGTAGTAAGCCGTGTAGTCGCGCGACGTCATGGCATTCTCGCTGGCGCCCAGGCTGCCCAGCAGGCGCGAGGCCTGGCCCGGCTCGAGATTCTTGCTGCCCTTGAACATCATGTGTTCCAGCGCGTGCGACAGTCCGGTCTGACCCGGTGGCTCGTCGCTGCTGCCAACCTTGTACCAGACCTGGGAAACCACGATTGGCGCGCGGTGGTCTTCGCGGATAATGACCTTCAAGCCGTTGTCCAGCGTATAGGTATGGGTGGGTTGCCGTGGGGAAGGCGGCGAGGCCGACTCATCGGCCGTGGCTGCCAACGGCAGCAGAGAAAAGGCAAAACATACAAAGATCAGCCGCAACATGCATTGGATCCTGTGAAGCAGAGTGGTGGGCGACGGCGTGGCGTGATCTGGTAGGCAGACTGCGGCTCGCCGTTGCCCGGGAGTCATACCGCCGATGGCGGAAGTGGGGTAGGATAACCCAACCTTCAATATGGCGAAGCATTCGCCGTCAGACTCAGATAGTGACCCTTCATGTTTGGTTCAAAAGACAAGCCCGAAAGCCCCGAAAACAAAGCCGTTGAACCTGCCGCCAAGGCAGAGAAGAAAGGCCTGTTCGGTTGGGCGCGCCGCAAGGAAGCGCCCGACACGCCGGCCGCCGACAAAGACGCACCGGCCCCGATGAGCCAGCAGCTCGACAGCGTTGAAGCCCGCGAACAGGCCGCGCGCGAAGCTGCTGCCTCCTTGTTCGCCGAACTGGGCCAGAGCGCCGCCGAACCGGTCAGCGAGCCGGCGCCGGTCAGCGAAGAGCCCAAGGGCTTCTTCTCGCGGATGAAGCAGGGCCTGTCCAAAACCAGCGCCAACCTTGGCGAAGGCATGGCCAACCTGTTTCTTGGCGAGAAGGAAATCGACGACGAGCTGCTGGAAGAAATGGAAACCCGCCTGCTGATGGCGGACGTGGGTATCGAGGCCACCACCCTGATCATGGAAAGCCTGCAGGACCGCGTCAGTCGCCGTCAGGTCTCCAGCCGCAAGGCGTTGTACCGCGCCTTGCAGGGCGAGCTGGAAGCACTGCTCAGCCATGTGGCCAAGCCGCTGCAGATCGACGGTAGCAAGAAGCCCTATGTGATTCTGGTGGTCGGCGTGAACGGTGTGGGCAAGACCACCACCATCGGCAAACTGGCCAAGCGGCTGCAGGGCGAGGGCAAGCAGGTCATGCTGGCGGCCGGCGATACCTTCCGCGCCGCTGCCGTGGAGCAGTTGCAGGTGTGGGGCGAGCGCAACGAAATCAGCGTGGTAGCCCAGCACACCGGCGCCGACTCCGCCTCGGTGATCTTCGACGCGCTGCAGGCGGCCAAGTCGCGCGGCGCCGATGTGCTGATTGCCGATACCGCTGGCCGCTTGCACAACAAGGATCACCTGATGGATGAGCTGGCCAAGGTCAAGCGGGTGATGGCCAAGCTCGATGTCGAGGCGCCGCACGAGGTACTGCTGGTGCTGGATGCCGGTACCGGGCAGAACGCCATTTCGCAGACCAAGCTGTTCGATCAGGCAGTTGGCCTGACCGGTCTTGCGCTGACCAAGCTCGATGGCACCGCCAAGGGCGGTGTCATCTTTGCCCTGGCCAAGCAATTTGGTTTGCCTATCCGTTATATCGGCGTGGGCGAGCAGATAGACGATCTGCGCCCCTTTACCGCCCCCGAGTTTGTCGAGGCGCTCTTTGGCAACAAGTAACCGCTTCGGCAGACACCCGGCTGGAATGCATTCCCGATGATTCGCTTCGATCAGGTCAGCAAACGTTACCCTAACGGCCACCAGGGGCTGGACCGGCTCGACTTCCATATTCGAACCGGCGAGATGGTGTTCATCACCGGGCATTCCGGCGCCGGCAAGAGCACCCTGCTCAAGCTGATCATGTGCATGGAGCGGCCCACCTCGGGCGCCGTGCACGTGGGTGGCCAGAACCTGCAGGACCTGAGCAGCGACGACATCCCCTACCTGCGTCGCCAGGTCGGCGTGGTATTCCAGAATCACCAGCTGCTGTTTGATCGCACCGTGTTCGACAACGTCGCCCTGCCGCTGATCATCAACGGTACCCCGGCGGACGAAGTAGGCCGCCGCGTGCGCGCCGCGCTCGACAAGGTCGGGCTGCTGAGCAAGGAAGCGAGCTACCCGATTGCGCTCTCCGGTGGTGAGCAGCAGCGTGTGGGCATTGCCCGCGCCGTGGTGCACAAACCGGCATTGCTGCTGGCCGATGAACCGACCGGTAACCTGGATCCGGCGCTCTCGGCGGAGATCATGGCGTTGTTCGAAGACTTCAACCGCGTGGGCGTGACCGTGCTCATCGCCAGCCACGACCTGCCGCTGATCGCCAAATTGGATCACCGCATGCTGACGCTGGATCAGGGTCGCCTGCTCACGGATGGGGACTGAGCATGGCTGCCGCTAAAGCTAACTCCGAAGCCAAACGCAAGGCGCCCAAGGGCGCCGCCCGCTCCGAGCGCAACTGGCGCCATCCGCTGCGCAGCTGGCTGGGCAGTCACCGTGCCAGCGCCCGGCAGGCGTTGCAACAGGTGGGTCGTTACCCCTTCAGCAGCGCGCTTACCATTCTGGTGATGACCATTGCCCTGGCGCTGCCCATGGGCCTCTCGGTGCTGATCAACCAGGTTGAACAACTGGGTGTGAACTGGCAGGAAGCGGCGCAGATATCGGTCTATCTCAAGGACGACGTCAGTGCCGAACGCCAGCAGGAGCAATTGGCCGCGATCAAGACGCTGTCCGGCGTGGCCAGCGCGCAACTACTCGACAAGGAGCTGGCGCTGGCGGAATTTCAGCAACACTCGGGTATGGGTGATGCGCTGCTGCAGCTGAGCTATAACCCCTTGCCCAGCGTGATCGTGGTCACGCCGGCCAGTATCGAAGGCGGCGCGGCCGCACTGGAGCCGCTGCGTGATCGGCTGGCGGCCGTAGATGGCGTGGACCAGGTGCAGATCGACCTGTTGTGGGTCGAGCGGTTGGCCTCCATTCTCGCCATGCTCGAGCGCTTTACCGGCGGACTCGGCCTGCTGTTGATCATTGCGCTGTTGCTGGTCATGGCCAATACCATCCGCCTGGCCATCGAAAGCCGCCGCGAAGAGATTCTGGTGGTCAAGCTGGTGGGCGGTACCGATGCCTTCGTGCGCCGGCCTTTCCTGTATATCGGCGTACTCTACGGTCTGCTGGCTGGCGTGCTGGCCTGGCTGCTGCTGGCCGCTGGCCTGGCGTGGCTTAACGTCACGGTGCAGCAGGTGGCCAGCCTGTATCAAAGCGATTTTGCGCTGATCGGCATGCCCTGGCGCGACGGCCTGACGCTGGTGTGCGGCGCCATGCTGCTGGGGCTGGTCGGTGCCTGGCTGGCGGTCGGGCAGCATGTGCGGGCGATAGAGCCTAGCTAGCGGCAAGCTACAAGCAGCTCGGAATTTTGGTTTGGTTTTGGTTTGTCTTGCAGCTTGCGGCTTGCCGCTTGAAGCTGGTCCGAGCCTGAACTTTAGTCTGCGTTCCCAGTCTTATTTTGCAGTGATACACTGGGCCGTCATTTTTTGGGAGTTCAAACATGAGCACTGCCTTGCAACCCATCAACAGTTTGGTGCCGGGTGCGAATCTTGAAGCCTATGTTCAGAACGTAAGCAGCATTCCGGTTCTCAGCGCTGAAGAAGAGCGGGAGCTGGCTGACCGTCTGTATTATCAGGAAGACCTGGAAGCTGCCCGTCAGCTGGTCATGTCGCACCTGCGTTTTGTTGTGCACATTGCGCGCAGCTACTCCGGCTATGGTCTGGCGCAGTCCGATCTGGTGCAGGAAGGCAACGTGGGTCTGATGAAGGCGGTCAAGCGTTTCAACCCGGAAATGGGTGTGCGTCTGGTGTCCTTCGCGGTGCACTGGATCCGCGCCGAGATTCACGAGTTTATTTTGCGCAACTGGCGCATCGTCAAGGTGGCCACCACCAAGGCGCAGCGCAAGCTGTTCTTCAACCTGCGTAGCGCCAAGAAGAAGCTGGCCTGGTTGTCGCAGGATGAAGTTGAAGCGGTAGCAGCCGATCTGGGTGTGGCCACGCGTGAAGTGCGCGAGATGGAAAGCCGCCTGTACGGTCAGGATCTGGGCTTTGATGGCGCCCAGGATGAAGACGAGGACGTCGCCTACGCGCCGGTGCACTACCTTGAAGACAAACGCTATGATCCGGCCACCCAGCTGGAGTCCGCTGATTGGTCTGACAGTTCCAGCAGCAGTCTGCTGACCGGGCTCGAAGCGCTGGATGAGCGCAGCCGCGATATTCTCTATCAGCGCTGGCTGGCCGAAGAAAAGGCCACCCTGCACGAGCTGGCGGCCAAGTACCAGGTCTCGGCCGAACGTATTCGTCAGCTGGAAAAGAACGCCATGAACAAGCTGAAGAAGAATCTGGAAACCGAGGTCGCGCTCTGAAGCGCAGATCACGGCAGAGGCAATCCAAGGGCATCCGCAGTGATGCCCTTTTTTATGTGTGCAGCGTTGTACCTGGGGTTTGTACGCAGGTTTTGTACAGAGAGTCATTTTGAATAATAAAAGGAGTGATGCATGACCCGCCAACAAGGGGTTCGTCTGGCCACGCTGCTGAGCGTGCTGATTCTCGGCTTCTTTGCTTTTGGTTTCTGGTTGTCCAAACCGCAGCAAGGCGAGCCCATGCAGTGGCGCGCCGCCTATGAAGAGAGTCTCTGGAAGCCGCTGCAGCGTCAGCAACTGACGCTGGCCGATGCCAGTGCGGCGCTGGGCCATGGCACCCTGTGGATGATCAGCTCCGAGGGTCAGCCGCTGCTGGTCAGCCGCTACACTCTGGAAAGTGATGACCTGAGCTGGCGCGCCCAGGCGGTGCTCAAACTGACCCCGCAGCAGCGCGACTCGCTGGTAGCGGCGCAGGCCTGGGAGCCGGGTTTGCCGGATCAGCCGATCAACTCCTCGGTGGCCGATGCCTTGCAGGATCAGCCGGTACTGCGCATGAGCCTGATTCCCTCCGAACCCTTGCCGCTGAGCGATGTGCAGAACACCCTGGGCAACCCCGAGTTACGCATGCCGGTAGGTGAAGAGGGCGAAGAAGCCTGGGTCTACCCACGCAGCGGCGCGGTGGTCGCTGTGGATGCCGAGCAGGCTTACTCCATCATGTTTGGCCTGCGTGAGGACCTGAAAGGGGAGTGAAAGCGGTGTCGGCTGCTGCTCAGATATCCAGACGGTTGCGCCAGTAGCGCAGGCCCAGCCACTCGGGCCAGTTGCGTCCGGCCTCCATCTCGTCGAGATAATGCCGACCGCCCAGTTGGCGCATCTGTCGCTCTATCCAGATGGCGCGACGCTGGGCGTGGGCCGGCGGCTGAGCGGCGTCCCACTTCAATGGGCTGGGTAATACCGCAGCCAATTGGCTGGCCTGGCGGTTGGACAGGTAGCTGGCGCCGATGTTGAAGTGGTGATGGGCGGCGGCTTCCACACCAAAGACGCCGCGGTCCCACTCGGCGATGTTCAGATACATCTCCAGAATCCGCTGTTTGGGCCAGAGCACCTCTATCCACAGCGTAAACCAGGCCTCCAGCCCCTTGCGCAGATAACTGCGACCGGACCAGAGGAACAGGTTCTTGGAGACCTGCTGGCTCAGGGTGCTGGCGCCGCGCAGATTGCCGCCCTGCATGTTATGTTCTACCGCCGCGCGGATGGCCCTGAAATCGAAGCCGTAGTGCTCGGCAAAGCGCTGGTCTTCGGCGGCAATGACCGCCATTTTCATGCTGTCGGAGATTTCGTCATAGGGGCGCCACTGGTAGGCGATCTGCAACGGCTGGTCGGCGCGTTTGGCGGCAATCCAGCGCTCGGCCATCAGCATGGAGCCCGGCGCCGGCGCCCAGCGCAGCACTATTACCGGCAGCAGGCTGAGCAGCGCGAGTATCAGCAGCCACTTGGCGGCTTTACGTACTATTTTCTTGATCATGTGAGTCCGAATGAGCGATTCGTTCGGAGTATAAACCGGAGGAATCTGTCATGGCCAAATGGCTGTTGTTGTTGGCGTCGTTCAGTGGCTTTACCGGCGTGGCGCTGGGTGCCTTTGCCGCGCACGGCTTGCGCAGCAAATTACCGGAAAATCTGCTCAACGCCTTTCAGACCGGGGTGCACTACCAACTCTGGCACAGCATGGCATTGATAGGCGTGGCGCTGTTGTTGCTGCGCTTTCCGGAGTCGAGCCTGTTCAAGGCGACCGGGGTACTCTTTGCCCTGGGTATTGTGTTGTTCTCCGGCAGCCTTTATCTGCTGGCGCTGAGCGGTGTGAGCAAACTGGGCATGATTACGCCCCTGGGCGGCGTGACCTGGCTGATTGCCTGGTTCTGCCTCGGGCTGGGCGTGTGGCGCGCGCTCTGAGGGCGCTGGCGTGGTCAGCCGGCGGCAAAGCGCGTTATCATAGCGCCCTGGCCCGCTGAGCAAGCGCGCGGCCAGGCGAATTTACCCCTTCACCCGGATACCCTCGAGTCGCGTATGCAGATCCACCTCAACGGCGAGCCCTATTCCCTTGAGCAGGCCATCAGTCTGAGTGAGTTGGTCGAGCAGCTGGGCCTGGCCGGCAAGCGCCTGGCCATCGAGCTGAATCTCGACATTGTGCCCCGCAGTCAGCACGCCGAGACGTTGCTGAGCGACGGCGACCGGGTTGAGATTGTCCACGCCATCGGCGGCGGCTAAACCGCGTACTGGAGACACAGATGACTGACTTTACCCAAGATGCGCTGGAAATTGCCGGCGTTCGCTACCGTTCCCGCCTTTTGGTGGGTACCGGCAAGTACAAGGACATGGACGAGACCGGCCGTGCGATTGAAGCCTCGGGCGCGGAAATCGTGACCGTGGCCATCCGCCGCACCAACATCGGCCAGAACCCGGACGAGCCCAATCTGCTGGATGTAGTGCCGCCGGACCGCTACACCATTTTGCCCAATACCGCCGGCTGCTATAACGCCGAGGAAGCGGTGCGCACCTGCCGTCTGGCGCGCGAGCTGCTCGATGGCCACAAACTGGTCAAGCTGGAAGTGCTGGCCGATCAGAAGACCCTGTTCCCCAACGTGGTAGAAACCCTCAAGGCCGCCGAAGTGCTGGTGAAAGACGGCTTCGACGTCATGGTTTACACCAGTGATGATCCCATCATCGCCCGCGAACTGGCGGCCATGGGCTGCGTGGCCGTCATGCCGCTGGCCGGCCTGATCGGTTCCGGCATGGGCATCTGCAACCCCTGGAACCTGCGCATCATCCTGGAAGAGGCGACCGTGCCGGTACTGGTCGACGCCGGTGTGGGTACTGCCTCCGATGCCGCCATCGCCATGGAGCTGGGCTGCGCCGGGGTATTGATGAACAGCGCCATTGCCCACGCCGACCAGCCGGTGCTCATGGCCCAGGCCATGCACCACGCCGTGCTGGCCGGCCGCGCCGCTTTCCTGGCTGGTCGCATGCCGCGCAGGCTCTACGCTACCGCGTCTTCGCCGCTGGACGGCACCATCCGCTAGTAGCAACCTGGCTATAGCGCCGCCGGCCCAGGCCGGTGGCGATGAACAATCACTTCCGAGCACGCCACTGCCGAGTACCCCATGTCCGATACCTCCATGCCCGACAACCCAGAGCTGCCAGAAAACGCTGAAACCGAGCCCACCTCGCCACCACGCCGCGCGATCCGCAGTTTTGTCATGCGTGCCGGACGGATGACCGAAGGGCAGCAGAAGGGCATCGACCAGGGCTGGCCAAAGTTTGGCCTCACGCTGGATCAGGGCATGCTCGATCTGGACGCCGTGTTCGGTCGTCAGGCCCCGCGCACCCTGGAGATCGGCTTTGGCATGGGCCAATCGCTGCTGGAAATGGCCCAGGCCGCGCCCGAGCAGGATTTTATCGGCATCGAAGTCCACCGCCCCGGCGTCGGCTCCCTGTTGAACGGCCTGGTCACCAGCGCAACCGGCAACGTGCGGGTGTTTGATTGCGACGCCATTGAAGTGCTCAAGCAGTGTATTCCCGACGGCAGCCTCGACCGCCTGCTGCTGTTCTTCCCCGACCCCTGGCACAAGAAGAAGCACAACAAGCGCCGCATCGTGCAACTCAGCTTTGCCGAACTGGTACGCAGCAAACTCAAGCCCGGCGGTGTGCTGCACATGGCCACCGACTGGGAGCACTACGCCGAACAGATGCTGGAAGTGATGAGCGCCGCGCCCGGTTACCGCAACCAGGCCGCCGACGGCACCTACATACCGCGCCCGGAAGAACGCCCGGTGACCAAGTTCGAGCGCCGTGGCGAGCGCTTGGGGCATGGGGTATGGGATCTGAAGTTCGAGAGAGTGGACTGATCAGCTTGATACGGCGCGCATTCGCGCGCCGATCTTCCCGGTAGTGCCGGTCTGCATGATGGCGCTGCCGCCCAGTCGCTCGCCGCTTTCGGCGGGGCGCTCCTTCCTTGCGTTTGCCAGCGTGGCTACTGGGCATCGCCGAGCTGTCAAATCCGTCAAACAGCATTTTATCCGCACGCGCGTGTGGATTATGAATGATAAGAGACATCCTGCTATGTAATCCTCGCGTTCGTGAGGATTTTCTTATTCCCCCTGCGCACTTTGTAATTATCCTCACGTTCATGCGGTTTTCTGTTATTTTGTCAGGACAGACGCGCTATTCCGCATGACCGCGAGGATTAGTTTAGGCTCCCGGTTGTCCAGAACGAGGTAACCATGAAATTCGACATTAGCTCCCCAGAGCAGATCGGCCCGCTTGTCCGCGCGAGCCGCAAGGCCATGCAACTGCGCCAGGACGATGCCGCAGGCAGCATTGGGGTATCCGAGAACTTCCTGGGCAAGGTCGAAAGAGGCGGTGAAACCGTACAGTGGGGCAAACTGTTCCAGGTCATGCAGGAGCTGGGCATGTCCCTCTCGGTTGAGGTGCCGGACCCCTTTGCGGAGGAGGTACGCGCGATTCTGGATGAGGCCAAGGCGAAGAGAGCACGCAGTGCTCGGCCCCATACTCCATTTGCCGACAGGGAGGCTGATTGATGGAGCGGTCCCTCGACGCCTGGATCAACCAGGCCCGCATTGGCACCCTGAGGGAGAACAACGGGCTTTGGGCCTTCCGCTACAGCGCGAACTGGCTGACTGATCCGGCAGCCTACCCGCTTTGCCCCCTGCTGCCATTGCAGGCTGAGGAGCACCGTGATGGCGCCAGCCATCGCCCGGTGCAGTGGTATTTCGACAACCTGCTACCGGAGGAGGGCCAGCGCACGTTGCTTGCCGCAGCAGCTGGGGTAACCATGGCCGACGCCTTTGCCTTGCTGCAGCATTTCGGCGCCGAGTCAGCCGGCTCCATCACCCTTCTGCCGCCGGGCGATGTACCGCCGCCAGGCCGCGTCCAGCCGTTGGCCGTCACGACCCTGTCGCAGCGCATTCAGTCGATGCCCGAGGTGCCGCTGGCCCAGCGCGCTGCCAAGCGCATGTCGCTGGCAGGTGCGCAGCACAAGATGGCGGTCATTTACCGTGACGGCCAACTGCTTGAACCGGTTGGCAGCGAGCCATCAACCCATATCCTCAAGCCGGATCACCCCGGCGCCGACTGGCGTCACTCGGTAATCAATGAATGGTTTGTCATGACGCTGGCCGCGCGCGTGGGTCTGCCGGTGCCGACGGTCGAGCGCCTCTATGTGCCCGAACCCATCTTTCTGATCGAGCGCTTTGACCGCGCCCTGGATGAAGCGAAAAGTGCAGAGCATTACGCTCGCTTGCACTGCATAGACGCCTGCCAGATGGATGGGTTGTCACGCGAGTTCAAATATACCGCCGGGAGTATTGAGCGCTTGGCCGACCTGGCGAACCGCTGCAAACCAGCCGCGCTGGCGAGGCTGCGTCTGTTTGAGTGGCTGGTGTTCAACGTCCTGGTGGGCAACGAAGATGCGCATCTGAAAAACATCAGCTTCCTGCTTACAGCCAAAGGTGTGCGTCTGGCGCCCTTCTACGACCTGCTGTGTACCGCCGTGTACGGCACCAAGGCCTGCAACAAGGACCGCTGGCCCGAGCAGGCCGAATTGGCCTGGCCAATCCTGGGCCGCCAAAGGTTGCCGCAGATAGATGCCGACTTGCTGATCCAGGCCGGCCAGGCCATGGGTATCAAGCCCGCCACGGCAAAGAGCGCCGTGCGAAAACTCGTTGATGCTCTGAGCTCCGCCGCACCGCTGTTGCTGGATGACGTGCTGGCAGAAAATACCCGGCTGGGGCGGTCCAGACCTGAGTTGAAGGCAACATTCGCGGGGGAGGTACGGCTGCTGCGAAGCATCAATGCCATTGTTATTCGCGAGATGTGCGCTCAGGTGGGGAGGGGGCTCTAAGATGCTGTCTGCTTGGATATGCCGATTGGCTGATTTCGGCCGATTCTGTTGAAAAAGTCGGATTTTCAGTTCGGCGGTGCTGAGGCACCGCAACCACCGGAGGACCTAATCACCACATTGAGTGGTTTCTCGGCCCTTCGTT
>NZ_JBALWW010000028.1:0-33822 GCF_036961105.1 Halopseudomonas sp.
TGGCATGTTGCTCTCCTTGCTTGAAATAGGGTTGCCGGAGGATCCGGCTGGCCAATAACAACCAAGAGCTGTGCCAAGATAAAAAATTCAAATAAAGTCAGTCAGTTAGAAAGAAGGAGAAAAGACCGAGACAGGCTTGTGTGACATCGGTCACAGAAAGTTGCGCAGATTGTTGCGCACTGCTGTGCAGGTTTTTGCGCACTGGGCTGTAGGGCCCGGAACGACTGGGCTGCGGGAGCCCGGAAAGCCTTGAAAGGCAGAAGCGCTGCGCAACAATTTGCCAATCCCAGCGCCAACAAAAACTCAGGGCTGCGGGGAAACCAATGCGCACAGCTTGGCCACGCCTTCCACCACGCGCGGTGTGGGCCGCACCAGTTGGTCGCTGGCCAGTACATAAAGCCGCTTGCTGGCAACCGCCTTCAACTCGGGGAACCGGCGCCAGTCATCCAGCCACGGCTGAGCGGATATGGCCTGATCGGCCAGCGCGATGATGATATCCGGGTTGGCCGCCAGCACCCCCTCTCTGCCCACCTGGGGGGCCAGCCCGGGCAATTCGGCGAACACATTCTGCGCGCCACAGTGCCGCAACGCATCCGATACCAGCTGACCGCCGGCGACCGTATACAGGGGGTTATCCCACAGCTGAATGAAAACGCGCTGCGGTGCCTGGCCGTCCGGTGGTTCTAACGCCTGCAACTGCTGCCGATAGCGACTGAGCACCTGCTCGGCCTGAGCGGATTGCCCTAGCAGCTCACCCAGCCTCTGCGTAGCGCTGGCAATATCAGCCAGGCTTTGCGGGTCGAACTCGGCCACCTCGATATTCCAACCCCGCAGCCGCTGCAACAATTCGGGCGGGTTGCCAGAGGTCCAGGCCAAAATCAGATCAGGCCGTTGAGCGACTATGCTCTCCGCTGAGAGCGTTTGATAGGCGCCTACGCGCGGCACGTGCGCCAGTTCAGGTGGCAGCTGGCCGTCATCCAGCACGCCGACCAGGCGGTCGCTGGCACCAAGCAGTTGCACCATATCGGTGAGGAAGGGAGCGAGACTGACAATACGCTGAGGATCTGCCTGCAGCGACGCAACCGGCAGACAGACCAACAAGGCTACGCGCAGGCACCAGATCAGCCTGCGACGCATTTACTTGACCCAGGCAGACGGTGGCCGATAAAGCGCCATGACCCCGAGGCTGACCAGCACCAGCAGTAACAAGGGGATCGATTCGCCAGTACAAAAATAGTGAAATAAACCAATGAAGGCTGGCAACTCGGCCGCCAACAGACCAAACATTTGTTGACGGTGCAGCGCCGCCCAGGCGGCCTGCGCGCCCTCATCGTTACCCAGCTTTTCTGCCTGAATCAGCGCCAGCTTGTAGCGCCGAAAGCGCCACAGGGTGACAAAGAGGCTGGCCATTGCGAGCGCAAACAACGGGATGGCTGCAGCAGACAACACGCCTTCCCACTCGCCCATAAGCCATACCACCAGGATCGGCAACAACAGCACGCTGGCCGTCTGCATGCGCCAGAGCGTACGCAGGATGCGCCACTGCGGCTTGGCATCAAACATCATCTGGCTCGGCTTCGGCCTGGTGCAGCTGCCCCAGCATGTGACCCAGCTTGCCGGCCTTCGTCGCCAGATACTTGCTGTTATGCGGGTTTTTGCCGAACTGCAGCGGTAGCCGTTGCGCCACCTCCACCCCAAAGCCCTGCATGGCCTTGACCTTGCGCGGGTTGTTGGTCAGCAACTTGAGGCTGGTGATACCCAGATGCTCGAGCATCGGCTTGCAGATGCCGTAGTCACGCTGATCGGCGCCAAAACCCAGCAGCTCATTGGCCTCGACCGTATCAGCCCCGCCGTCCTGCAGATGATAGGCGCGGATCTTGTTCATCAGACCAATGCCACGGCCTTCCTGACGCAGATACAAAAGCGCGCCGCGGCCCTCTTTGGCGATGGCTTCAAGCGCCGCTTCCAGTTGAAACCCGCAATCACAGCGCAGGCTGAAGAGCGCGTCGCCGGTCAGACACTCGGAGTGCAAACGGCCCAGCACAGGCTCGCCATCGGCCACGTTACCCATGGTCAGGACGACATGCTCCTTGCCGGTCTCCGCTTCGAGAAAGCCGTGCATGGTGAATGTGCCCCACTGGGTGGGTAGCTGGGATGACGCAATGAAGGTGACTGTCACACCGGTCTCCTGTACAGCTGCTGCATAAAGGGGCAGCTATATTAGCAGGAGAACGCCACACGAGCGATCTTCCCGGCGCTCTAATCAGCCGATTGAATGCCGCGCAAGTGGCACAAGCGAGCCGCAAACCTGGCAGCTCAAATATGGATCAGGCAGCAGGAGAGACTGAGGAAAGCATGGGCGAGCCGACCAGCGCTGCCTGTCAATACTTGCGCTCCAGCACCAGGGTACTGCCCTGATCGTCCATGCGCACCCGGTTGAGCCAGCTCATGCCCAGTAATACATCGGTCGGAAAGCCGCCCTCAAGCACCACGCCCTGCACACCTGTGAGTTCAATATCGCCAACCTTGACTCGATCAAGCTGCACCCGATAGGCCTTCACATTGCCGCTGGCAGTGTTGGCGCGAATTTCGGTGCCGGTGACCAGAAAATCTATGCCCAGCCGACGCGCCTGGAACGAATTCATTGCAACGCTGGTAGCGCCGGTATCGACGAGAAACTGCACGTTATGGCCATTGATCGAACCATGCGCAAGAAAGTGTCCGCCTTGACCACGTGCGATGCTCACCTGCTGTGTCTCGCGCTCGGCAAATCCCTGACTGTACTCACGCTGCAGGCCGAGCTGGCGGCGCTCGCCGTTGATACTGATAGTCGCACTCTTGCTGTCGGCGGAAAGCAGGGTCACGCCCTGCGGCCCCGGCTTGCCGACCCGCAACATGTGCCGCTGACCATCGATATTGACCACCGCTGCGTTGGCGAACAGTCCCACCACACGTACCACGGGCTCGGCGCAGGCAAGGCCTGCCCACAGCGTCAGCGGTAGAAGGCCGGCCTTGATCAGCTTGATAAGAAGACTGTGCATGCGATTATCCTTTTCTGCGTGCGGTGTGATGCGCGCGGGCTACACGCGGGTGCCACCTAGGTGCCGCGTTAGACCATAGCCAATAGATACTCGGCAAGCAACAACACCACCAGGGCCATAAAGCCAGCAATGATGTCGTCGAGCATGATGCCGAACCCGCCGCCCACATGGTGGTCAATCCAGCGGATTGGCCAGGGCTTCCAGATATCGAACAGGCGGAACAGCACAAAACCTGCCAATAACCAGAGCCAACCAATCGGCGCCAGCCAAAGCGCTATCCACAGTCCGACGAACTCGTCCCAGACAATGCCGCCGTGATCGTGCACGCCCAGATCCGCTGCGGTTCTGTGGCACAGCCAGATGCCGAGCAAGGTACTCAGCACCAGAACTACCTCGTAACCCCAGGGCGGCAGCTGCTGCCAGAGCAGCACAAAGGGCAGCGCCACCAGCGTACCCCAGGTACCCGGCGCCCTGGGCATGGCACCGCTGCCAAAGCCGAAGGCCAGAAAATGAATGGGGTTGCGCCATACCGAGGCGGGTGCGTGCTCCTGCGAATCAGTCATCCAAACTCCTGAAATGTTGATAACCGCGCTCACCAGTGAGCGGGGCATAACCCTTGCCAACGTCCAACAGCACACCGCTACCGGCGTGCACGCTGCCAATTATGGTGATGGCATGCCCTGCCGCGCGCCATTGGCTGATGTGCGGTTTGGCGGCCGCCGGCAAGGTAAAGAGCAGCACGTAGTCATCACCGCCGCGCAGCATCCACTCCAACTGCTGCAGCTCGGGCCAACTGCCCAGCGCTTCGCTGCAGGGCAGGCGCGCGGCATCAATATGCAGCGCCACGCCACTGGCCTGGGCAATATGCTCGGCATCGGCCAGCAGCCCATCTGACACATCCAGCCCAGCAGTGGCCACCCCGCGCAACAGCTGCCCCAGCGCCAGCTGCGGCTGGGGCCGCCAGAAGCGCTGTTGCAGATAATCTTGTCCCGCCAGCGACAAACCGGGGGGCAAATCACTACCTTGCACCACGGCCAGACCGGCTGCGCCATCCCCCAGGGGGCCGCCAACACAAAGCAGGTCGCTGCCGCGCGCGCCGTCACGGCGCATAGCCTGCCCGCGTGCAACCTGCCCGAGTACGGTGACGCCGAGATTCAGCGGCCCGCGAGTGGTGTCACCACCAATCAGATTGATCGAAAAATCGCGTGCAGCTACTGCCAGCCCACGTGAAAACGCCTGCAACCAGGGCTCGTCCACCTGGGGCAGACTCAGGGCAAGGGTGAAGGCAAGGGGGGTGGCCGCCATGGCGGCAAGGTCACTGACCGCCACCGCCAGCGCGCGATAGCCCAGCTCAGCGGGGGGATATTGTTCGGGGAAGTGCACGCCAGCCAACAGTGAATCGGTGGAGATCACCAACTGCTGGCCGGCGCCCGGCTGCAGCACCGCCGCATCGTCGCCGATGCCCAGCGCCACCGCGGCAGAGTCTGCGGCGCGCTCCAGCTGTGCGGTGCGAAAGTAGCGGCCAATCAGCGCAAATTCGTCCAGTGCCATGCCGCCCTCTCCCACCGCTATAGCGGCTTACCGGTTGCGCGCGGCGCTGACCTCGGCCTTGCGCAAACGTGGTGCCAGCTTGTCGAGGATGCCGTTGACGTACTTGTGGCCATCGGTAGCACCAAAGGACTTGGCCATCTCGATGGCTTCGTTAATGACCACACGATAGGGCACGTCGATGCGCTTGAGCAGCTCGTATACGCCAATGCGCAGCACGGCCAGCTCGATTGGGTCCAGCTCCTTGATATCGCGATCCAGCACTGCACCCAGTTGATTGTCGAGCTCATCGAGGTTGCGCGGAACGCCGGTCAGCAGCTCGTGGAAATAGGGGCTGTCGACCTTGCTGAAATCATTGTCAGTACGAAACTGCGCTTCGATGTCCGACAAGGGCTGATCGGCCATGTGCCAGGAATACAGTGCTTGCAGGGCAAGACTGCGCGCCTTGCGCCGCGCCGAAGCCTTGGGACGGCCAGCGGCCGGTTGCTGCTCGTGGGTGTCCACTCAGGCCTCCAGCTGCTTGATCACACTGACCATTTCATAGGCCGACATGGCCGCTTCTGCACCTTTGTTACCGGCCTTGGTGCCGGAACGCTCGATGGCCTGCTCGATGCTGTCAACAGTCAGCACGCCGAAGGCGACCGGAATGCCGTACTCCAGCGAGACCGAACCCACGCCCTTGACGCATTCGCCAGCCACGTACTCGAAGTGCGGCGTGCCGCCACGGATAACCGCGCCCAGGGTGATGATGGCATCGTACTTTTTCAGGTCGGCGACCTTCTTGACCATCAAGGGGATTTCAAAGGCGCCCGGCACGCGGACGATAGTGATGTCGGACTCTTTCACGCCGTGGCGCTTGAGTGAGTCTACGGCGCCCTCGACCAGGCTCTCGACGACAAAGCTGTTGAACCGGCCAACAACCAGTGCATAGCGGCCTTGGCCAGTTACAAAATCGCCTTCGATGGTACGGATAGCAGTCATGGGCACTCTCTCTCAATTAAAGAACCGGCAGTGCGCGTGGCGCTGCCGTGAATCAAAGCATCAATTTTTAACGTAAAGTTATTCGCAGGGCAGGTATTCTACTACTTCCAGGTCGAACCCGGATATGGCATTGAACTTCATCGGCGCAGACAGCAGGCGCATTTTGCGCACGCCCAGGTCACGCAGAATCTGTGATCCGGCCCCGACCGTATTATAGGTCGAAGGACGGCGCGGCGCAGTCTTGCCCTCACCCAGATTGCTGACGTGCGCCAGCAGCGAGTCGCTGTCTACCTGATTGCCCAGCAGCAGCACCACGCCACGGCCTTCGGCGGCAACTCGGCGCATGGCGTCCTGCAGGCTCCAGCGGCCACTTTCGGGAACCAGAAACAGATCGCGCAGCGGATCCACGTTATGCACGCGCACCAGGGTCGGTTCTTCCGGCTGAATATCGCCGAGCGTCAACGCCATGTGCACCACGTCATCGGTACGGTCACGGTAGGCCACCAGGCGAAACTCGCCCAATTCGCTCTTCAGCTGTTTCTCTTCGGCGCGCTCGACCGTACGCTCATTGAGCAGGCGATAGTGGATCAGGTCGGCAATGGTGCCGATCTTCAGGTCGTGCTGCTTGGCAAAGTTTTCCAGATCGGGGCGACGCGACATGCTGCCGTCGTCGTTCATGATTTCGCAGATCACCGCCGACTCGCCAAAGCCGCCCATGCGCGACAGATCGCAGGACGCCTCGGTGTGGCCGGCTCGCGCCAGCACGCCGCCGGGTTGCGCCATCAGCGGGAAGATATGTCCGGGGCTGACAATGTCTTCGGCAACCGCATTCGGCGCAGCGGCCGCCTGCACGGTGCGCGCGCGGTCTGCGGCAGAGATGCCCGTGGTGACCCCTTCAGCCGCCTCAATGGAGACGGTGAACTTGGTACCAAAACCGGAGCCATTGCGCTGCACCATCAAGGGTAATTTGAGACGTTCGCAGTGCTCCAGGCTCATTGGCATGCAGATCAGACCACGACCGTAGCGGGCCATGAAATTGATGTGCTCGGCCTGACAGGCCTCGGCGGCCATGATCAGGTCGCCTTCATTCTCGCGGTCTTCGTCATCCATGAGGATGACCATCTTGCCGGCGCGAATATCTTCAATCAGTTCTTCAATGCTGTTCAGTTTCATCCGGCCCTCCAGGGGCAGGTTAATCAGGATTTCAGAAAACCGTTCTCGGCCAGAAAGGCCATGCTGATACCGCTGGCGGTAGGCTCTGCAGCCTTCTCGCCGAGCAACAGGCGCTCGAGATAACGGGCGATCAGATCCACTTCCAGATTGACCGGGCTACCGTTCTGGTAGTCGCCCATGATGGTTTCCTGCAGGGTGTGCGGCACTATGTTCAGGTGGAAAACCGCGCCTTCCACGGCGTTCACCGTAAGGCTGGTGCCGTCAACCGTGATCGAGCCCTTTTCGGCAATATACTTGGCCAGTTCGGCCGGGGCCTTGATGCGAAAATGCCAGGAACGGGCATCTTCCTGCATCGACAGCACCTTGCCGACGCCATCCACATGACCACTGACCAGATGACCGCCCAGGCGCGTGGTCGGCGTCAGCGCCTTTTCCAGATTGACTCGGCTGCCGGGCTTGAGCCGCGACAGTGCCGTGCGGCGAATGGTCTCCTGACTGACGTCAGCCCAGAAACCGTCGCCGGGCAACTCGACCGCAGTCAGGCACACGCCATTGACCGCAATGCTGTCGCCCAGTTTGACGTCGCCCAGATCCAGCTTGCCGGTTTTCACGTACAGGCGCACATCGCCGCCACTGGGCTGCATGCTCTGAATCTGGCCGACTGCTTCGATAATGCCGGTAAACATAGACTGCCTCGTACTTGCTCAATGCCGGTCAGGCGACCAGCAGACCCAACCCATAGACGCCGATAAAACCGACGGCAAAGGCCATCAGCAACAGGCCAAAGCTGCGCAGGTAGGTAATGAATGTAAGGCCGGGCATCTTGCTCATGGCAACGATGCCGGCAGCGGAGCCAATTATAAGCAGGGAACCGCCCACACCGACAGCATAGGTCAGGCCCATCCACTCCGCGGCGCTCATCTGCAGATCGGCTTTCAGCAGCGCAGCGGTCAGCGGTACGTTGTCGATCAGCGCCGACAGCATGCCCATCAGGAAGTTGGCCAGCAGCGTCGGCATGATGTCGTACAGTGACGTCAGGCTCTGCAGCGTACCGATGAACTGCAGCATGCCCACCAGCAGCAGCACGCCGAGGAAGAACAGCAAGGTCTCGAACTCGATGACGCGGATGTATTCCAGAATCGGATCGTTATCGATGTCTTCATTGAAGAAACGCGCAATCAGAAACATCGTCGCCAGGCCAGTGAGGAAGGTCAGTACCGGCGGGATGGCGAAGAACAGGCTGAGCAGGATGGTAGCGACGATGGTCAGCAGGAAGAGCGCGCCGATCAGCTTGTCTACCCCACGCAGCTCGTGCAGGGCGTTTTTCTCGATGATCACTTCGCTGTTCAGACCCACCGACAGCAGTGCGGCCAGCAGCAATACCGCCAGCAACGCCGGCGCACTCAGCAGCAGCAAATTGGTGATCTCGACCTTGTCGGCCATGAAGATCATCAGCGTGGTTACGTCGCCGGTGATCATCGCCACACCACCGGAGTTGACCGCAAACACCACCAGAGTGGCAAAGCGCAGCATCTTGCGCAGCTCAAGATTGAGGCTTAGCACCAGCGCAACTGACACCAGCGTTGCCGTGATGTTATCGGCAATCGAGGAGAACACGAAGCAGAATACGCCGGTCAGAAACAGCAGTTTCCGCTCGGTGATACGCCCCGGCAGAATCCGGTAGATAATGTTCTCGATCAGGCCCTTCTTGTTCAGATAGGCAACGAAGGTCATGGTTGCCAGCAGGAACAGCCAGAGGCTGGCGATATCGGTGATGTTCTCGTTCAGCGCCTCCTGTACGCTTTCGCGCATGGCCGCGTCCGGTGCGGCAATAAAGAGCACCATCCAGGACAGCGCGCCGAACAGCAGCACCACCTTGGCCTTGTTTACATGTATTACTTCTTCAAGAACCACGCCCAGAAAGGCGATGATTGCCATCACCACCAGCAGTAGCTGTATGCTGCTTTGCATTGTTTGACACTCTCAGGAAGGGAAAATCGGGCGTGCGGTGATGCGCCAATCCTGGCCTATGGCTCGCATATCGGAAACGGCGACATCCATCGCCTCGCTCATGCTCTCGAAGGGGAGCTGCATCAGGGGGCGCGCCTGGCTTCCCAGCAGGCGCGGCGCCATATACACAATCAGTTCGTCTACCAGACCGGCACGCCAGAAAGCGCCAGAAAGCGCGGCACCGGCCTCGACCAGCACCTCGTTGCAGCCGCGCTCGGCCAGCGTGCGCAGCACAGTGGACAGGTCCACCTTGCCCTCATCGCCGGGCAGCGCCAGCAGCTCACTGCCAATGGCCTGATAGGAATCCGCGGCCTGCTCGGCACTGGTGCTGATCACCAGCGTGGGGCCGGTCTCGCGGAAAAAACGTTGATCCAGCGGCACGCGCCGCAGGCTGTCGATCAATACCCGCAGCGGCTGACGCTGCACGGCGGCACTCGCCTCGTCAGCGGGCAGACCCAGTTCGCTGGCACGCACGGTCAGGGCCGAGTCATCCAGCAAGACGCTGTCGGCACCGCTGATCACGGCGCCGCTGCGCGCCCGCAGGCGCTGCACATCGGCCCGCGCCGCGGGACCGGTAATCCATTTGCTTTCGCCGCTGGCCATCGCTGTGCGACCGTCCAGGCTCATGGCCAACTTGACCCGCACCCAAGGCAAGCCCTGCTGCATACGCTTGATAAAGCCCGGGTTCAATTCCTGCGCTTGCGCTTCCAGTAGACCGCACTCGACACTGATACCAGCGTCTTTCAGTCGTTGCAGGCCCTGACCGGCGACCAGAGGATTGGGGTCTTGCATGGCAGCAACGACGCGGCTGACGCCGGCCTTGATCAGCGCATCGGCGCAGGGCGGCGTCTTGCCGGTGTGGCTGCAGGGTTCCAGGGTCACGTAAGCGGTAGCGCCGCGCGCACGCTCGCCAGCCTGCGCCAACGCATTGACTTCGGCATGGCCATCGCCGGCCTGCACATGCCAGCCTGCGCCGACCAGCGCCGCGCCCTGCACCAGCACACAGCCGACGCGCGGGTTGGGCTCGGTGGTGTACAGCCCGCGTGCGGCCAGCTCAAGCGCACGGCTCATCCATTCGCGATCGACGCGGCTCCACTCAGGCATCGGATTCATCCTGTTCACGTCGCGACAGTCGCTCGATCTCCTCGCGGAACTGGTTGAGATCCTGAAAGCGGCGGTATACGGAGGCAAAGCGGATATAGGCGACTTCGTCGAGTTGCTTGAGCTCGCGCATCACCATTTCGCCCACCACCATGGCCTTGACTTCGCGCTCGCCGGTGGCGCGCAAGCGGTGCTTGATGTGGCCGATGGCGGCTTCTATCTGCTCAACACTGACCGGGCGTTTCTCCAGCGCACGCTGGAAGCCGGCACGCAGTTTGTCTTCATCGAAGGGCTGACGCCGGCCGTCCTGTTTGATGATGCGTGGCAGCACCAATTCGGCGGTTTCGAAGGTGGTGAATCTTTCCTGACAGGCGAGGCACTCGCGGCGCCGGCGCACCTGGTCACCCTCCGCCACGAGGCGTGAGTCGATCACCTTGGTGTCATTGGCGCCACAGAATGGACAATGCATGTAAGTTTCCCGGAAGGATAAAAGCGGCCTACATCTTACTCTCTTGTAGGCCGCGATAAAAATGTATCCTTACATTTCCCTGCCATAAACCTGGCGCAAAAGCAGGAAATCCGGGCGTGCGGGCTCAGGATGCAACAAAGTGTTCGCGCAACCGCCGCTTGGCCACCTTGCCGTTGTCATCGCGCGGCAAACTCTCCACCAACTCGACCCGGCGCGGCACCTTGTAGCCGGCCAGACGCTCACGCACATGTGCCTGCACCTGCTCGGCGCTGAGCAGACCGGCTGGCGCCGCCACCACCGCCAGCAACGACTCACCGTATTCGGCATCCGGCACACCCAGCACGGCGCAGTCGGTGACGCCGGGCAGCGTGATCAGCACATGTTCTATCTCGGCCGGATAGATGTTCACGCCACCCGAGATGACCATGTCGGATTTGCGATCACAGACGTACAGATAGCCCTCGTCATCCAGATAACCAATGTCGCCCACGGTCGCCAGATCGTTCAAACCGGCCTTCTCGCGTGCGCCCTCATTGTTCAGATAGGTAAAGTCCGGCACCGCAGGCTGGCGCACATAGATCACGCCGGGCTCACCTACCGGGCAGTCGTTGCCCTGCTCATCGACAATGCGGATCCGCGTCTGCCCAATGGGCAGCCCCACACTGCCGGGCTTGCGCCGCGCCGAAGCCGGGTCCTGAATGGTGATCATGCCGGTCTCGCTGGAGGCGTAGGTCTCATAGATGACCGGACCCCACCAGTCGAGCATCGCCAGCTTCACGTCCGGGGCGCAGGGCGCGCCGGTGGAGGCAACAAAGCGCACCGACGACAGATCGTATCTTGCCCGCACCTCGGCCGGCAGGCGCAGCAACCGCACATACATGATGGGCACCAGAAACACCGTGTCGATGCGGTATTGCTCGATCAATGCCAGCGTCTGCTCGGCGTCAAAGCGCGGCATCACCACCATCAGTTCAGCCTGCAGAATCGACTGCAGGGCAAAGGAGCTGGGCGCACTGTGATACAGCGGTGCCGACACCAGGGTGCGCACGCCCGGCTCGATACCCCAGGCGGCGCGCGACAGGCCCTGCATGGCGGCGGCCATGGCTTCGCGTTCTTCCGGCGCCGGGGCGAGGCGCTTGACGCCCTTGGGCCGCCCGGTCGTGCCGGAGGTGTAGGCCATGTGCGCACGCGGGGTGCGTGGCTCACCGGCATAGGGCGCCTGCTCGGCCAGCCAGGGCTCGTACGGCAGTCGGCCAGCGGTCAGGCCGCCTTCCGCACCATTGACCAGCACCACCACGCCGGCCGGGATGGCGCCGCGAAGCGCATCCAGCAGGTCGGCCTCAACCAGAAACACCTTGGCCGCCGAGTCCTGCAGCAGGAATGCCACCTCATCGGCCTTGAAGTGCCAGTTAACCGGGCAATAAAAGCAGCCGGCGGTCTGACAGCTCTGGATCGCATCAACAAAGGCGGGGCCATTACGCAGCATCACGGCAATCACGTCGCCATCTTCCACACCCAGCCGGGCCAGACCACCGGCCAGCTGCAAGGCACGCTGGGCTACCTGATCACCGCTGCGGTCAAGCTCTCCGCAGATCAGGCGCGCGGTCACGCCTGGCCGCCTTTATCACCACCGTAGGGGCTGGCAATCTGCTGCATGCGTGCACGCGCGCTGGCATATTCCTGCTCCAACTGGCTTACGGCTTCGGCAGTGGAGGTGATGCCGCCGATGCTGCCCACACCCTGCCCTGCGCCCCAGATATCACGCCAGGCCTTGCTCTTGTTGCTGCCGCCGGAGCCGAACTTCATGCTGCTCTTGTCGCCCTCGGGTAGGTTGTTCGGATCCATCCCGGCATTCTGGATGCTGGGCTTGAGGTAGTTACCGTGCACGCCGGTAAACAGGTTGCTGTAGACGATGTCGTCGGCGCTTGTATCCACCAGCATCTGCTTGTAGGCCGCGTCGGCGTTGGCTTCATGGGTGGCGATAAAGCGCGTGCCCATGTAGGCCAGGTCGGCGCCCATGGCCTGGGCCGCGAGAATCTGCTCGCCCTTGGCGATGGAGCCGGAAAGGATGATGGGGCCGTCGTAGAAAGCACGGATCTCCGACACCAGCGCAAACGGGCTGAGCTGCCCGGCGTGACCACCGGCGCCAGCACAGACCAGAATCAGACCGTCCACACCCGCCTCAATGGCTTTCTTCGCGTGCTTCACGTTGATCACATCATGGAACACCAGGCCGCCGTAGCTGTGGATCGGGCCGACTACCTCGTTGGGCGCGCGCAGGCTGGTAATGATGATCGGCACCTTGTACTTCACGCACATTTCCACATCATGCTGCAGGCGGTCGTTGCTGCTGTGCACGATCTGGTTAACCGCAAAGGGCGCCACCACCGCTTCCGGGTTGGCCGCCTGGTACTCGGCCAGCTCGCTGGTAATGCGCTTGAGCCAGACTTCCAGCTCCTCCGCCGGGCGCGCATTGAGGGCCGGAAAAGAACCCACCACGCCGGCCTTGCACTGGGCAATGACCAGATCAGGGTTGGAGATGATGAACAGGGGGGAGCAGATAACCGGCAGCTTGAGTGAGTTCTGCAGAACGCTGGGAAGACTCATTGTTGTTCTCCTTGAAAAGTCGTGCGCTTAACGCACCTGAATATTCGCGTGCCTGGACTATAGAAGCCGACCAATTGATCTACAATACCCGGCAGCGAGCCCAAACTGTTTACAGATAGGCAACAATCAGTGGATATAAAAACCCTGCAGTTTCTCAGCGCCGTAGTCGAAGCCGGCAGCATGAGCAGCGCCGCACGCCGCCTGGGCACCTCGCGCTCGCACGTGAGCCGGCGGCTCAAGGCTCTGGAGCAAAGCATGCAGGTGCAGCTGTTTCGTCGTACCACGCGCAGAGTGGAACCCACGCAGATTGGCTGGGCGTTGTACGAGCATGCCGCGCGCATAAGCCAGGAACTCAGCGCCCTGCAGGCCACGGTCGACGACCTGGGCAAAAATCTGCGCGGGCATATTCGCCTCAGCGTCCCGGTCGCCCTCGGCCAGCAGGTGGTCGGCCCGCTGCTACTGGAGTTCGCTGCGCTCTACCCTGAGGTTAGCCTGCAACTGACCTTCAGCAATCGTATCTTCGATCTGGTGGCCGCCGAGATCGACGTCGCCATACGGGTCACCTCGACGCCACCCGACACCCTCGTGGCCCGCGATCTCGGGCCGGTCGATTGGGCCCTGTGCGCCAGCCCTGCCTACCTGCAACAACACGGCACGCCGCAGCAGCCGGACGACCTGCTGCAACTGGATATGGTCAGCGTCAACCTGCCCGAACAGCGCCTGCCGCTGGAGCTGTTCGACGGTCGGCAGACGCGCACCCTGACCCTGCGGCCACGCCTGCAGACCGAAGACATGCTGTTCCTCAAACGGGCAGCGCTCGCCGCCATTGGCTGCGCCCTGCTGCCGCTGTACAGCGTGCAGGAGGAACTGGACAGCGGCGAGCTGATACGCCTGTTGCCCAACCAGCGCGTGCGCGTCAGCGCCTGGGGCGACCAGCTGTACCTGCTGACCGCACCCAATCTTTATCCCACGCTGGCCACGCGCACCCTGATCGAGTTTCTGCACAGCCGTCTGCGCAGCCTGTTGCCGGGCTGACGGGGCTGCGGGCTGGCTAGCCCAGCGTTACAATGCAGCCGAGACCACTGCGGATCCCCCCATGACCCTTGCTGCCCTGAACACCGAACTGAACAAGGTGCTGAGCGACGCTCAACTGCTGCCCGCGCGCCTGCCCGGACTGGAAGAGCTGGAGCTCTGGCTGCTCGACCCGGCCAATCTGGACCGCGCCTTCGACAGTGAAGAGACCCGCCGCCTGCTGGAACACCCGCCTTACTGGGGCTTTTGCTGGGGCAGCGGCCTGGCGTTAGCGCGCTGGGTGCTCGACAACCCGCAGCAGGTGCGTGGCAAACGGGTGCTGGATTTCGGTGCCGGCTCCGGCGTAGTCGCGCTGGCCTGCAAACTGGCGGGGGCCGAAAGCGTGATTGCCTGCGACCTGGATCAACCCGCGCAACTGGCCTGTGCACTGAACGCCAAACTCAACGACATGCGTGTGGAGATCGCTGGCGACTACTTTGCCGTCAACGGCCCGCTGGATCTGATCATCGCCGCCGATGTGCTCTACGACGCCGAAAACCGTCCGTTCCTTGACCACTTTGCCGGCCGCGCTGACGCCGTACTGATCGCCGATTCGCGCGTGCGCGAACTGCATCACCCGCCCTATCAGCGCCAGCAGATACTGCCCGGGCGCACCTGGCCGGACCTGGGCGAGCCACTGGAATTTCGCCAGGTCAGCCTGTATGCCGCCGGGGCCGCGCTCGGCAATACTTGATATAGCCCCGCGCCAGCCCTATAAAGGCAACCAGACTTGGGACGCACGCGCGCCCGCCACCCCTTGTATCGGAATAGCCATGTCATCGCCCTACCTGTTTGATGTCACCACCGACACCTTCGATCGCTACGTGCTCGAGAACTCCTTCCACAAACCGGTTCTGGTCGATTTTTGGGCCGACTGGTGCGCGCCCTGCAAGGCACTGTTGCCGACACTCACGACCATTGCCGACAGCTACGCCGGTGAGCTGCTGCTGGCCAAGGTCAATTGCGACGAAGAAGCCGCGCTGAGCGAGCGGTTCGGTATCCGCAGCCTGCCTACGGTAGTGCTGTTCAAGGATGGCCAACCGGTTGAAGGCTTTGCCGGCATTCAACCGGAAAGCGCCATCCGCGAATTGCTGATCCCGCATATTGGCGCCGCTCCCGAGCCAGTGGCAGCTGCGCCGGAGCCAGCCGACCCTGCTGCCGAGGCGACCACCCTACTGGATACAGGCGCCATTGCCGAGGCCATCGCCCTGCTGCAGCAAGCGATTGCCGAGCAGTCCAGTGATGCATTGCTGCTGTTGCTGGCACGGGCGCTGGGAGAGCATGGTGAACTGGACGATGCCGAGCAGGTGCTGGGGGCCATCAGCAAGCCAGAGCAGCACAAGGAGGCGATCAGCCAACTCAAGACCCAATGGGTGTTCAAGCGCCAGGCTGCCGAGTACCCGGCAGCCGAACTGCTGACCAGCCGCCTGGCCAGCGACCCGCACGATAGCGAAGCGGCTTACCAGTTGGCGATTCTCGGTCTTGCCCGGCAGGATTACGAGAATGCCATGGGCGGGCTGTTGGGACTGATGCAGAGCGACCGCAGCTACGCTGACGGTGCCGCGCAGAAAACCCTGATGCAGGTATTCGACCTGCTCGGCGGCGCCAACTCGCTGACCATTCAATATCGTCGTCGCTTATACCAGTTGCTTTACTGACAATACGGCAGAGCGGCACCGCCTACTGCGCAATATCCTGGCTAAGAGATACAACGTACGCCATTGACCAATGCGCGGACCGGCATCCGACCTTTACATAAACGATATAAGATAACATTATGTGTCGGACCAATCATTTACGGAGTATCCCGCATGCGTCGACAACTTATTACTTTCAGCCTGGCCTTCCCGCTTAGTCTTGGCGCACTTGCGCACGAGCATGAGCATGAGCACGAGGAGCACACCAGCCTGGGCGCCCACGAACATGGCGTGGCCAGCCTCAATCTGGCAATAGAAGGCTCGCAGGTACACTTGGAGCTGGATAGCCCGGCAATGAACCTGGTTGGCTTCGAGCACACAGCCAATTCCCCGGAAGACCAGGCAAAGGTCGCAGAGGTGCAGGCCCAACTGCGCAAACCCCAGCAGTTGTTCAGTTTTCCAGCAGCTGCCGACTGCTCTCTTGTAAAGACCGATTTGCACAGTCCGCTCTTTGCCGAAGCCCACGAAGAAGCGGCTGAGCATGCGCACGAAGACCATGATCACGATGAAGCACACGCCGAGCAGCATGCTGATGAACACGAACACGCGCACGCCGACATCGAGGCCAGCTATAGCTTCGACTGCGCCGAGCCAGCCGCGCTAACTCGCCTGGAACTGCCGCTGTTCAAGCTATACCCCGGTCTTGAGCGCATCAATCTGCAAGCCATCACAGCCAAGGGCCAGATGGGCGCAGAGTTGTCCGCCGAAAGTGGCGCAGTGAAGCTGGACTGATATTCTGAACACCCGCAACGCACCCGAGGAAGCCGCACCACCATGACCAGTCCCCTGCTTGAATTCAACGACCTGCGCTTTGCCTGGCCGCGCCAGCCGGTGCTGCTGGATATCGCGCACTTTTCGTTGCAGGCGGGCGAACGGCTGTTTCTGAAGGGTCCGTCGGGCAGTGGAAAGACCACCCTGCTCGGCCTGCTGGGCGGGGTGCATCTGCCTCAGCAGGGCCAAGTCAGCTTGCTGGGACAGTCGCTCAGTACACTGTCCGCGCGGCAGCGTGATCGCTTCCGCGCCGAGCATACCGGCTATATTTTCCAGATGTTCAATCTGCTGCCTTATCTCTCGGTACAGGACAATGTGCTGCTGCCCTGTCGTTTTTCTGCACGCCGCAGGCAGCGTGCAGAGCAGCGTCACGGCAGTCTGGAAGCCGCTGCGAGCCATCTGTTGAACGGGCTGGGCTTGCGCGACCCGGCATTGCTGCGCCGGCCCGCCACGGCTCTATCCATCGGCCAGCAGCAACGCGTAGCCGCCGCCCGTGCCCTGATTGGCAATCCGGAACTGGTGATCGCCGACGAACCCACCTCGGCGCTGGACGCCGATAGCCGCGAAGCCTTCCTGCAGTTGCTGTTTGCCGAATGCAGCGAGGCCGGCAGCAGCCTGTTGTTTGTCAGCCACGATACCGCCCTGGCTCCGCTGTTTGATCGCAGCCTGGCGCTGCCCGACCTCAACCGTGCCACCCGCCTGGAGACACGCTGATGTATCTGCTGCGCCTGGCCTTGCAGAGCCTGAAAAATCGCCGCGTCACGGCCTTGCTGACGGTTTTGGCCATCGCTTTGAGCGTCACCCTGCTGCTGACCGTCGAACGCGTGCGCAGCGAGGCCCGTGCCAGCTTTGCCAGCACCATCAGCGGGACCGATCTGATCGTCGGTGCGCGTTCCGGCTCGGTGCAGTTGCTGCTGTATTCGGTGTTCCGCATCGGCAACGCCACAAACAATATTCGTTGGGACAGTTACAACAACATCAGCACCCTGCCGCAGGTGAAGTGGGCCATCCCCATTTCGCTGGGTGATTCGCACCGTGGTTTTCGGGTCATGGGCACGGATCAAGGCTACTTCACCCACTTTCGCTTCGGTCGCGACAAGCCCCTGAGCTTCACCCAGGGCAAGCCCTTCGACGATCTCTACGACGCGGTGATTGGCGCCGACATCGCTCGCGAGCTGGGCTACCAGGTGGGCACCGAGCTGGTACTGGCGCACGGCGCCGGTGCGGTAAGTTTTGTCGAACACGCCGACAAACCCTTCCGCGTCAGCGGCATTCTGGACAAGACTGGCACGCCGGTTGATCGCACCATCCATGTCAGCCTGCAAGGCATCGAGGCTCTGCACGTGGACTGGCAGCAGGGCATGCCGGCGCGCGGTGCCGGCCATATCAGCGCCGAGCAGGCGCGGGATCTGGACCTGACACCAACCGCCATCACCGCCATGCTGCTGGGCCTTAACCGCCGTATAGACACCTTTGCCGTGCAGCGCCAGGTCAACCAGTTCACCGGCGAGCCCCTGCTGGCGATCATGCCGGGGGTGGCCTTGCAGGAATTATGGAGCCTGCTCAGCGTGGCGGAAAAGGCGTTATTTCTGGTCTCGGCCTGCGTGGTGCTGACCGGTCTGGTAGGCATGCTGAGCGCCATTCTCGGCAGCCTCAACGAGCGCCGCCGCGAGATGGCCATATTGCGCTCGGTCGGCGCCAAGCCCTGGCATATTTTCAGCCTGCTGGTGCTGGAAGCCATGGCATTGACCATCGCCGGGATACTGCTTGGTCTCGGCTTGCTGTACATTGGGCTCTGGCTGGCACAGCCGGTGCTGGAGCAGCAATATGGTCTGTTCATGCCCTTCGGCTGGCCGAATTTGGCTGAACTGAAACTGCTGGCCGCCATTGTGCTGGCCAGCCTGTTACTGGCCTGCGTTCCCGCCTGGCGTGCCTATCGCCTGGCGCTGGTAGACGGCCTGTCGATCAAGACCTGAGGAAGTAACCTGTGCGCGCTCTGATATCCGTCTTACTGCTGTCCGTTCTCATGCTCGGCAGCCTGAGTGCGCAAGCGGCCCGCGAACTGAGCTGGGAGGCGCTGATTCCACCCGGTGCGGCCGAACAGTTCGGCATGCCGCAGCCGATGCACGATCTCTCGCAACTGGCCGACGTGCTCAGTGAGGACGCCACTGGCCAGAGCAGCGGCGCAGCGGCAATCGAGCAACAACAGCCGCAGGCGCCCACGGTGCCCGAACTGGACGGGAAGGAAGTGAAATTGCCGGGCTACATAGTGCCGCTGACGCTGAGCGACGATAATCGCGTGACCGAGTTTCTGCTGGTTCCCTACTTTGGTGCCTGCATCCACGTTCCGCCGCCGCCCTCCAATCAGATCGTTCTGGTACAAAGCGAAGAGGGGGTTGCGCTGGACGCTGCCTATATTCCGTTCTGGATCACTGGCACCTTGCACGTCGAGCAAAGCGAAAGCGAACTGGCCAGCGCCGGATACCGCCTGAGCGCCAGCCACATCGAAATATTCGAATACTGATCGCCAGCAACGCGCTGGTACTGCCTTCACCTGAGCAACGTCACTGCCGCCCCAGTGGGTAGCACCACCCTTGGCGCCAAGTCAGATTTCGCGGCGGGGATGGAACCCGGCCATCCCAGGGAGAACCCGCGCCGGAGAGGCCTGTTGCGCGGGAAACGCAGCCAAGCGGCTGCCTGCCTGGGACGGGCGAGCTCCATCTCGTCCAATGCTTGCAATCGATCACCAGGGTCAAGATGGAAAACGTGCTCTGCGCGGCTCGACCTTGCCTGGCTCGGGGCAGCTCGCATATACCAGCGAACTGGCCTGCGCCGACTGCCGCCTTAGCGCCAGCCGGATCAGGTCTTTCGAAAAGGGGGATTGATCAGAGCCCGGCCTGGGCAGCCGCTGCGGCGTTGCGCAGCGATTGCACCTGGCGACGCTGCTCGGCATTGCCGGGCCGAAATTGCGACAGGGTCGCCTGCATCCCGGACCAGTCGTCCTGCTGATATTGCAGATAGGCTACCTGCAGCCAGTAACGGGCATCGCCGCTTTGCCGGGCCAGTTGCTGCCAGGCACTCAGCGCCTGTTCGCGGTCGCGGGCCGCCTGCCACAGCTGTGCCAGCCGCAACTGGTGTTCACGGTCAGTCGGTAGCAGTTTCTGCTCGATCAGGGCATCGAGCAGGCGTGCCGCTTGCCAGGGCGCCCCGGCTTGCGCATGCAGGGCGACCAGATTATCCAGATCACCAGCGCGCAACCCTACGCCACCCTCGTGCGCCAGACGCAGGGTGGCGGCAGCCTCTGCCTGCTTGCCAGCCATGCTTTGCATGCTTGCCAACTGCCGCCAGTTGTCGCTGCGTTCAGGCGCCCGCCGCACCAGTACCTGCAGCCACTCCACCGCATCGCCGTAGCGCCGCAGTTCATAGTTCATGCCGGCCAGCAGTTGATACCAGATATCCTCGGCAGCCGGATTGGCGCGCACTATCTGTTCTGCCAAGGGGATTGCCTTGCGGTACTGCTTGAGCTCTCGGTAGGCCTGCACCAACAGCCGCCGGGTTGCCAAGGGCAGGCCACTGACCTCTTCGGCTTCCAGCAGTTTGACCGCCTCCGCGTATTGCCCCTGTTGCACCAGCAACTGCGCCAGGTTGCGGCGGTCCTGCTGCGCCGCTTCGGCGCTAAGCTGGTCCTGCGCAAGCGCCAGTTTCAGCCAGCGAATGGCCGCAGCGTACTCTTCCCGCTCAATCGCCAGGTAGCCCAGCCGCTGTTGTACCAGTGCCTGTTCCAGCGAGTCGGCGCTGGTGCTCTTCAATGCCTCATCCAGGCCGCGCTGGGCGGCGCGCAGGTCGCCCGACTGCTGCGCCGTGCGAGCACTTTCCAGCGCCATGAAGACCTTGGGATCAATTTGTTGCGCCTGGACCACCGGCGCCAGCAGAAAAAGCAGCAACAAGACTGGGCGCAATCGCATTAACGTCTCCCCTTGGTAAGACGGAAATACAGGGTTTTAGTCGCTTCGCGCTCCACTGCCTGGCCGTTCTCGCGGCGCGGCGCAAAACGCCAGCGGCTGGCAGCGCGGCGCGCTTCGCGTTCGAATACGCCAGGCGGCTCAGCTGCGGTGACTCGCAGGTTCTCCACCTTGCCGTCGGGGGTGATGGTAAAGCGCAGCGTTACCTCGCCCTCAATTCCGGCTGCCAGCGCGCGGCGCGGGTAATTGGGTGGCACGTCCACCAGCGGAGTAACTTCTTCGGCGGTGCCCGGCGGCGGTGCGGGCGCAGGTGCCGGACTAGGCGCGGGTGCAGGCGCAGCGGGTGCCGGGCGCAGGTCGCTTTGCGCAGGAGCGACACTCAGGCTCAGGGCGTTCTGCAGCTGCGGTACCTCGATCTGCAACTGCAGCTCGGGCACCTGCTGCGCTGCAGGTGCGTCCACTTGTGGCTCGGTCACGGGTTCGGGGGGCTCGGGCCGTTCCGGACGCTGCAACTCTTGCCGCTGATCTTCATTGGTACTATCACTGACGCTACGCACTACGCCGATACGCAGCAGCTCCTGCGGCGCCTGCGGGTCGTCCTGAGGCGGCATGATCAATAGCACCATCAGGGTAAAGAGCGCCAGAGCGACCAGCACCGCCCCGATAAAGCTCAGCAACAGTCGCATCAGCGACCTTCCGCCGTGGCGGCCAGGGCTACCGCTTCAACACCCGCCAGCTTGGCCTGATCCATGACCCGGATCACCAGCCCGCTGCGCGCGTCCTTGTCGGCCTGCACCACCACGGTGCTATCGGGCTGATCCACGCGCATGCGCTCAACTGCGGCGCGCACGGCGCGGATATCCACCTGCTTGCGGTCGATCCAGATTTCACCGTCGGCGCTCACCGCTATCAGGATATTGCCCTTTGGCTGCTCAGCCGCACTGGCTGCCGAGGGGCGCTCCACCGTGATCCCCGACTCCTTGATGAAGGAGCTGGTGACGATGAAGAAGATCAGCATGATGAATACGATATCCAGCATCGGCGTGAGGTCGATGCCGGCCTCTTCATCTGCAGTGCTGTGGTGTCTGCGCATACGCATGGCGTAACTTCCTATTCGTGACGCAGGCGGTCGGACAACCGCTGCAAGGCCCGGCGCGACTGTTGATCCAGCCGTGCCAGACAAAACAAGCCACTGATGGCAATGACCATGCCGGCCATGGTCGGCACGGTGGCGCGCGAGACGCCGGCCGCCATGGCGCGCGGATTGCCGTTGCCACTCAGAGCCATGACGTCGAATACCTGAATCATGCCGCTGACCGTGCCCAGCAAACCCAACAGTGGGCACAACGCAATCAGCACCCGCACCATCGGCAGGTAGCGATTCAACCGCTGCTGTGCCTGCGACAGCCACGCGCTGCGAATGTGCCGCGCGGCCAGGCTGCGGCGCTCGCCGCGGCCCAGCCACGCTTGCTGATAGCCCTTGGCTTCAGCGGGAAACACCCGCGCCAGGAACCACAGGCGCTCCAGCATCAGCGTCCACAACAACACTGTGGCTAGCAGGATGCCCCAGAGCACCCAGCCACCGCTGTCGAGGAAATCCTGCAGATGCCAGAAGGCTTCAATCACGCGGCTTGTCTCCGCCGCCCAGGTGCAAGGCGATCAAACCGGCGCTCTGCTGCTCCAGCAACTGGATCAATGCCTTGCTGCGCGCCGCCACCAGGCTGTGCATGAACAGCAGCGGAATGGCAGCAATCAGGCCCAGCACCGTGGTCACCAGTGCCTGCGAAATACCATCAGCCATGAGCTTGGGGTCACCGGTGCCATATTGAGTGATGGCCTGGAAAGTGGCGATCATACCGGTCACGGTACCCAACAGGCCGAGCAGCGGCGCCACGGCCGCCAGCAGTTTTATCAGCCCCTGCCAGCGCTCCAGCGCTGGCGTCTCCTTGAGAATGGCCTCGTCCAGCTTGAGCTCGAGGGTGTCGAGTTCTTCCAGCCGCGGATTGTTGCCGATGACGCTGAGTACGCGGCCTAACGGGTTGTTGTCCTGCAGATGGTCAAGGTCGGCCGTCTGGCGATCGACGCGGCGCTGGACGCCCTGCAACCAAAACAGTCGGGCCAGCGCCAGCAAGATACCCAGCACACCCAACACAATGATCACATAGCCAACGATACCGCCCTGCGTGACCCGCTCCAACAGCTGCGGCTTGCGCTGCAACTGGTCAAGCACGTTGCCGCGCGAAGGGTCGATCCACAGATCAGCCAAGCCCTCGTGGGGCGCAGCAAAGTCGCCGATCAGAGAAGTACCCTGGGGTTGCCGTTCAAGCAGCAGCAACTGCTGGCTATCGGGCTGATAATTAAGGTACTGCTGCTCGCTAAGCGCAACAAAGGGGCCCACACCTATCACTGCCTGTTGCCGTGTCTGCCCGTGGCGGTCCACTACCGCCGCGTCATAACGGCTGATTTCACCGCTGGCGGTCATGTCCTGCTGCAAGCGATACCAGAACTGCTCGAGCTGCTCGACCTGCGGAATACGCTGGCTTTGCGCCAGGGCATCCAGCTCTTTCAGCCGTTCTGGAAAGCGGCTGTTGAGCAACGAGTCCTGCCACTGACTGCGGGTATCGCCGGCGCCCTGGCGCACCACGCCAAACAGTTCGCCGAGGTTGCCGCTGCGCTCGTTCAACTCGGCCTTGACCGCTGCCAAGGCTTCACTCTGCTGCTGAAACTGGGCGTCCAGCGCGTCAGCGCTCGCCTGCAACTGATCACGCTCGCGCACCGCAGCCGCCATGCGCTGTTGCTGCTGGCCCTGCTCCTGCAAAAAGGCCTGCTCGCGGGCACGCATTTGCGCCTCTTCCGCACTGCGGGTTTCGCGAATACTGCGCAGCAGATCCTGCTTGCTTGGCGCCTGCGCCTGTAACTGGCTCGCCGGCAGCAGCGCCAGCAAGATAAAACCTATGCAAAGGCGCTTCATGGCGTCATCTCCTGGCTAACCGCAGGCAACGGCAAGCGCAGCATCACCGGCATCTGTTCAGTACGTGCAATGGCCAGGCCCTGCTCCAGGGTGCGCCGGTAGCCGCTGGGCAATACCTGCCACTCTTGCGTGGTGGTGTCCCAGTAGCCCTGCTCCTGGCCGTCCAGCGTCTGATAGAACAGCATCAGGCGACCCAGGCGCAGAAATTCCACTACGCGCGCGTCATCACCCTGGGTCAGCTCGCCACGCCAGGCTTCCAGGGTGCGGCCATAGTCGCTCTCGATCTGGTACGCCTCCAGAACTCGGCGATAGAGTTCGGCAATGCTGACTTCAGGATCGACCAGCAGATCCTGTAGCCGCGCCAAGCGGTCCTGACGCTCTTCCGGCAGAAAAGGCAGGTCCACGGCGATGAACTGCTCCAGGGACTCAACCATGCGGCGAATCAGCGGACGCATCTCGGCCTGGGTATGTTCAATGCTGCCCAGTTGCTCACGCAGGCTGACGAGCTCTGCCTGCTGCTGCGCCACCACCTTCTGCATCCGGCTGTTGTACTCGCCCAGTTGGCTGATTTGCTGGTTGGCCTGCCGATAGGTCTCAAGGGCGTTGCGCGTGGCGTCGTCCAGTTGATCGATGCGCTGCTGCGAATCGACCGCAGCGGCAGTCAATTCACTGCTTTGCTGCTGCGCCTGCTGCACCGACTGCGCCTGTACCGCCAGCGGTACACACAGCAACGCCGTTAGCCAAACTGCTCTCATTTACCTTCTCCCCAGGGAGTGCGGGCCTGAAGCGGCCACTTAAAAGAGAAGCATTATCATCTTTGCACAAACAGAGTTCAACCTCCCTGCGGCCGCCTGACGCAGGCGATTGCCGCCCAGTCTTGCTCCAGATCAATATCTTCAGCGCCGTCGCTGCGTAAAGTCTCCCCATCGAACACCGAGGAGCAAAATCACATGTCACGCAAAATTCATCACATCGCTTCACTGCTGATCGCCCCAGCGCTGCTGGCCGTGTCAGTGTCTGCCAACGCTTACCAGGCTGGCGACGCCATCATTCGCCTTGGCGCTGCCGCCGTGGATCCGCAGGAAGACAGCGGCAACGTCAAGATTGGCGGCGCCGACAGTGGGCTGACCGTGGGCGTGGATAGCGATGTACAACTGGGGCTGACCGGCACCTACATGCTGAGCGACCACCTTGGTATCGGCCTGCTGGCCGCCACCCCCTTCCAGCACAGCATCAACCTCAATGGCGTTGGCAAACTGGCGGACATCAAGCACCTGCCACCCACAGTCACGCTGCAGTATTTCCCGCTGGACACCAAGTCGGCTGTGCAACCCTTTGTGGGCGCGGGCATCAACTACACCGCTTTCTTCGATGAAGAGTTTACCAGCGCGAACAAACAGGCCGGTTTCAGCGACCTGGAGCTGGACGACTCCTGGGGCCTCGCCCTGGAGGCGGGAGTGGACTACCAGTTGACCGAGCATCTGCTGCTCAATGCGTCTGTCTGGTATGCCGATATCGATACCGAAGCCAGCTTCAAGGTAGCCGGCGTCAACAGCAGCGTCGATGTCGACATTGATCCCTTTGTCTACATGCTCGGGCTGGGTTACAAGTTCTAGGCAGGTTTGCCGGCTGACAGGCTCAGGCCTCTGGCGCTGTCAGCAGCCCACTTAGGCCGGCGCGCCAGGCGCGCGGCTTGATCCCGAACACGTGCAACAGGCGCCGCCCGTTCAGAGCGGCGTTTTGCGGTTCGTAACGGGCGGCCGCCTGGCTGGCGTAGGCCACCGGCTCGATAATGGGATCCTGGTGCAGACGGTGCGCACCGCGCAGCTCCTGGCCCAGGCTCATGGCGAGGCTGATCCAACTGGTTACCTCGGCACTGCCATAGTGATAAACGCCATAAACCTGGGATTCGCAGTCACTCTGTTTGATCACTGCCAGTAGCACCCGCGCGGCATCCGCCACGGGCGTCGGATTACCGCGCCACTCCTCTGCCAACTCGACCTTCTGGGCGGCCTGCAGCTGCTTGACCAGACGCATCAGCATGCCTTCGGCGGAACCATCGAGCAGCCAACTGAACCGCAGCAGCAGATGTCGCGGGCAGCGTTGTGCCAGGTGGTGGTCCAACGCTGCCTGCGCCGCGCCCTGCGTACCTATGGGGCGTAACTCGTCCTTCTCGGTGTAGGCAGTGCTTTTGGCGCCGTCGTAAACCCGGGTGTTGGAAAGCATGCAGAGCAACAGCTCGCGCTGCGCGCAAGCATCGATCAGCCGCTCGGCAAAAGCTTGATGCGCTGCCACGCGCGCCTCATCTACCGAGACCAGTTGAAACTGCTGGTGATAATGCGCCAGGTCGATCACCGCGTCCGGCGTCAATGCATCCAGCCAGCCATCGATAGCGTCCGGCAACCACTGCGCCGCCTCGTCGACCTGCAGAAACTCAATGTCTTCCGCCGCTGCCTGTTGCACCAGTGATTGGCCCAGTAGTGATTCCCGCCCTAGCAGCAAAACCCGCATGCGCATGCTTTTCTCGACCCTTATCCCAGTATCCGGCTCTGTCGCCTATTGTGCAGTGTCAGGCGTTACGCGTCACCTGCCGTCAGGTATAGGTGATCAGTTCGCGGCGTTCGGGGGCGTCCAGATGCGGCACACTGTTGAAGCTGCTCAGGCGCATGGAGCGCTGATTGAACACACAATGAATGAGACCGGTGTTACGCGTTTGCAGGTTCAGCTCGACCATGGTCTTGCTTGGCGCCTCCAGCAACTGACGCACCAGCATGGCAATGGCGCCACCGGAGCTGACCGCCAATACTCGCTGACCCTTGTAATTGCGCATGATGTGCTCGCGGGCATGCACTATGCGCTGCTCGAAATCTGCCCAGGTTTCCGGCAGCTCGCCTTCCAGACGATCTTCGGACCAGAGCACGATGCCTTGCTTCAGCCGCTTGAAGTAGTCTGCGACCACCGGCTTGTCAGGCAGCGCCTGGTCCGGGTGCTGGTCGAGGAAGGCATGCAGTACCGAGTGAAAATCAAATTCGTTGAGCTCCGGCAATACCTCGAAAGCGGGCTCGCCGATGCCCAACCCTTCACAGATGCCCTGCGCCGTTTCGCTGTGACGCACCATGTCGCCGGTGATGATGTGATCAAATTGCATGCCCTGCGCGCGAAAATATTCGCCCAGCAGACGCGCTTGCTGATGCCCCTTTGCGGACAGCAGATCATAGTTGTCGGAACCGAAGGAGGCCTGGCCGTGGCGGACGAAATACACTTCTGACATAGATGAACCCTTATCGCTTGCACTCGAAGGCAACCCGCCCACGCCGATACCTGATAGAAGCACGACGCTTTCCACGAGCCATAAAAAAACCCGGCAGACCGGGGAAACTCATCCTAGGTCATGCCGGGTTCTGGCGACAGCTACATTCTAGAAGGGAATGTCGTCATCAAAGCTGTCGTAATCCGGAGCCGATTGCTGCGGCGCCTGTTGTGGCTGTGCAGCTGGCTGCTGCTGCGCCGGACGCGAAGGCTGCTGCTGACGCGGCGCCGCGTTCTGCTCGCCACCGGAGGGACGACCGTCGAGCAGCTGCATCTGGCCGCCGATGTCGACCACAATCTCGGTGGTGTAGCGCTTGACGCCGTCCTTCTCCCATTCGCGGGTCTGCAGGCGGCCTTCCACATAGAGCTTGGAACCCTTGCGTGCGTATTCGCCGACCACTTCAGCAATACGGCCAAAGAACACCACACGGTGCCATTCGGTGCGCTCCTGCTGCTGACCGCTCTGCTTGTCTTTCCAGCTGTCCGTGGTAGCCAGGGTGACATTGGCTACCGCATTGCCGTTGGGCATGTAACGCACCTCTGGATCACCACCGACATTGCCGATCAAGATTACTTTATTGACGCCTCTGGCCATTCCTATTCTCCTCTGTGTCTGGGGTGATCAAACGGGTGCAACAACCCGGTCCAGCGCCTCACGATCCAGTTCTTTGGTATCCACTTTCAAATATGCCGCGGCTTCTTCCGCCACGATGATTGCTTCTGCCACCCCCGGCACGGCCAGCAGACTGGCGGCGAGCGTCGTATCCTGCGTTTGCGCAGGGGACAACGCCAAGCGATAACTGGTCACATAAGGCGGTTCATTCATGGTAACACCAATCAACCACCACGACAGCGCCAAGAGTCCGCAACAGCCGAACACGCCTGCCAAGCCGAAGTAGCCAAACATCCAACCGCCGAGCACGCCGCCCAGCGCCGCACCGGCAAACTGGCTGGTGGAGTAAACCCCCATGGCCGTGCCCTTGCCGCCGGCGGGTGCAATCTTGCTCAGCAGCGACGGCAATGTCGCCTCCAGCAGATTGAATCCGATAAAGAACAGCACGACGCTGGCTACCAGCCAGGGCAACGAGTCCATGCTCAGCCAGAACATCGGCTGTACCAGCAGCAAAAGGGCAATCGCCCCGAGCACCACGCGCTTCATCTGCCGCTGCTTTTCGGCATAAATGATGAAAGGCACCATGCCGAAGAAGGATATCAGCAGCGCAGCAAGGTAGACCCACCAATGCTCCTCTCTGGGGAGACCGGCGTGCTGTTGCAGCGCCAGCGGCACCGCGATGAAGGTGGCCATCAGGATGGCATGCAGCGCGGCAATGCCATAATTGAGACGCAGCAGGTCGGGGTTGCGCAGCGCTGGCCAGAAAGCGGCCTTGACCACGCCAGCCTCGCGGTGGCGCAATGGCGTCTGTGGTGTCGGCACGCAGAAGACAACCAGCAGCATACCGACCACTGCCAGAGCGCTGGTGGAGAGAAACACACCGTGCAACCCGGCCAGGTTGGCGACCACAGGACCCGCGACCATCGCTACCGCAAAGGCGCTGCCGATGCTCATGCCAATCATGGCCATGGCTTTGGTGCGATTGTGCTCCAGCGTCAGGTCGGCCACCAGCGCCATCACTGCGGCGGCAATCGCGCCAGCGCCCTGCAGAACACGCCCGGCGATCACCTGGCCGATGCTGTCGGCCTGGGCAGCAACCAGGCCACCCAGCGCAAACAGCAGCAGGCCGAACAGAATCACCGGCTTGCGGCCGATGCGGTCTGAGAGCATGCCGAAGGGAATCTGCAGGCAGGCCTGGGTCAACCCGTAACACCCGATCGCCAGCCCGATCAGAACCGGCGTTGCCCCGGCCAGGTCCTGGCCGTACGTGGCCAGGACCGGCAGCACCATGAACAGGCCCAGCATGCGAAACGCAAACACCAGCGCAAGCGATATGGCTGCGCGACGCTCCAAGGGGCTCATGGAATCGGCCTGATGCATGACTGCTCCAAAAAAACCGCGATTTTACCACGCCATCCCCGCCGTGCATCGAATTTGCAGGCGACGATATGACACACCCTGATTCACTGCAGCCGCAGGCGGAAAAACGCGGCTATCTTTGCTCGTGTACCCCCTGAGCACGTA
This sequence comes from Halopseudomonas sp., assembly GCF_036961105.1. Lineage (GTDB taxonomy): Bacteria > Pseudomonadota > Gammaproteobacteria > Pseudomonadales > Pseudomonadaceae > Halopseudomonas. The sequence continues at coordinate 28,849 of NZ_JBALWW010000028.1, forward strand.
TAATTATCCGCTTTGCTGGCTGAGGGTAAATGGGCTGTGGATACCATCCTGATACGTGGGGCTCGCACCCACAACCTGAAGAACATCGACCTCGATCTGCCGCGCGACAAACTGATCGTGATTACCGGTTTGTCCGGCTCCGGCAAATCTTCGCTGGCGTTCGATACGTTATATGCCGAAGGTCAACGCCGCTATGTGGAGTCATTGTCGGCCTATGCCCGGCAGTTTCTTTCGATGATGGAAAAGCCCGATGTAGACCACATTGAAGGTCTGTCACCGGCAATCTCGATCGAACAGAAATCCACCTCGCACAACCCGCGCTCGACCGTCGGCACCATCACTGAAATCTACGACTACCTGCGCCTGCTGTTTGCCCGGGTGGGCATCCCCATGTGTCCGGATCACAACCTGCCGTTGGCGGCGCAGACCATCAGCCAAATGGTCGATCAGGTGTTGGCCATGCCCGAGGGTAGCAAGCTGATGCTGCTGGCTCCGGTCATGCGTGAACGCAAGGGCGAGCATCTTGCACTGATCGACGAGCTGCGCGCGCAGGGTTTTGTCCGTGCACGCATTGACGGCCGCATCTACGAGCTGGACGAAGCCCCCGCGCTGGACAAGAAGCGCAAGCACAGCATCGAGGTCGTGGTTGACCGCTTCAAGGTTCGCGAAGACCTGCAGCAGCGCCTGGCAGAGTCTTTCGAAACCGCCATCGGCCTGGCTGACGGCATTGCCATTGTTGCGCCCATGGAAGGCGAAGACGGCGAAGAAGTCACCTTCAGCGCCCGCTTTGCCTGCCCTGAGTGTGGCCATTCGATCAGCGAGCTGGAACCACGGCTGTTCTCCTTCAACAATCCGGCCGGCGCCTGCCCCGGCTGTGATGGTTTGGGGGTCAAGCAGTTCTTTGATCGCAAGCGTCTGGTGAATGGCGAACTGACCCTGGCCGAAGGTGCCATACGCGGCTGGGACAGACGCAACGTGTATTATTTCCAGATGCTCAGCTCGCTGGCCGAGCATTACGGTATCAATCTGGATCTGGCCTTTGACGATCTTCAGGAGCAGCACCGCAAGCTGGTACTGAGCGGCACCGGCACTGACAAGGTGCCATTCCGCTATCTCAATGACCGCGGCGACGTGGTGCGGCGCGAGCACCCCTTTGAAGGCATTCTGCCTAACCTGGAGCGGCGTTACCGCGAAACCGAATCGCAGAGCGTGCGCGAAGAGCTGGCCAAGTATCTCAGCACCCAGCCCTGCCCCGATTGCCATGGCACACGTCTGCGCCGCGAAGCGCGCCACGTGTTCATCGACGACCGCAACCTGCCAGGCGTTACCACCATGCCGGTGGGCGCCGCCGCCGAATACTTCAGCCAATTGACACTGCAGGGCAACCGCGGCGAGATTGCCGAGAAGATCCTCAAGGAGATTCGGGCACGCCTGATGTTTCTGGTCAACGTGGGCCTGGACTACCTGACCCTGGACCGCAGCGCCGACACCCTCTCCGGCGGCGAGGCGCAGCGCATCCGTCTGGCGAGCCAGATTGGCGCTGGCCTGGTGGGCGTCATGTACATCCTTGACGAACCCTCCATCGGTCTGCATCAACGCGACAACGAGCGCCTGTTGCAAACCCTGATTCATCTGCGCGAACTGGGCAACACCGTGATTGTGGTCGAGCACGATGAGGACGCTATTCGCCTGGCCGACTACGTAGTGGATATAGGCCCCGGCGCGGGCGTGCACGGCGGCCAGATCGTCGCCAAGGGCACCCCAGAGGAGGTGATGAACAATCCCGACTCGCTGACCGGCAAATACCTCTCCGGCCGGGTGAAGATTCCGGTGCCGGCCAAGCGCACGCCGCTGCGCAAGGATCAATGGCTCAAGCTCAAGGGCGCTTGCGGCAACAACCTGCAGAAAGTCGACCTGGAAATCCCCGTCGGACTGCTGACCTGCGTGACCGGGGTGTCCGGCTCGGGCAAGTCAACACTGATCAATAATACCCTCTACCCGCTGACGGCAACCGCACTGAACGGCGCCACTACCCTTGATGCTGCGCCGCATGACAGCTTTGACGGCCTGCAGCACCTGGACAAGGTGGTGGATATCGATCAGAGCCCCATCGGTCGCACACCCCGCTCCAACCCGGCGACCTACACGGGCCTGTTCACACCGATTCGCGAGCTGTTCGCCGGCACCCAGGAGGCGCGTTCGCGCGGCTACAAGGCCGGGCGCTTTTCCTTTAACGTCAAGGGCGGACGCTGCGAAGCCTGTCAGGGCGACGGTCTGATCAAGGTGGAGATGCATTTCCTGCCCGACATTTACGTGCCCTGCGACGTCTGCAAGAGCAAGCGCTACAACCGCGAAACCCTTGAGATCAAATACAAAGGCAAGAACATTCACGAAGTCCTGGAAATGACCATCGAGGAAGCACGCGAGTTCTTCGAGGCGGTGCCGGCGCTGGCGCGCAAGCTGCAGACGCTGATCGATGTGGGCCTGACCTACATTCGCCTGGGGCAGTCGGCCACCACCCTTTCCGGCGGCGAGGCGCAGCGCGTCAAGCTGGCCCGCGAGCTATCCAAGCGCGATACAGGCAAGACCCTGTACATTCTCGATGAGCCCACGACCGGCCTGCACTTTGCCGATATTCAGCAATTGCTGGATGTACTGCATCGGCTGCGTGATCACGGCAATACGGTTGTGGTCATCGAACACAACCTGGATGTGATCAAGACCGCCGACTGGTTGGTGGACCTGGGCCCGGAAGGCGGCTCCAAGGGTGGCCAGATTATCGCCACTGGCACACCGGAGCAGGTAGCTGGCATGGCGGTATCGCACACCGGACGCTTCCTTGGCCCGCTGCTGGAGCGCGATCGCGACTGATCTTTCGCACCCGCGGTGACAGCAAAAGGCCCCGCATGTGCGGGGCCTTTTGCTATTTTACGCAAGCTTCTATTTGGCGGCAGCCAGCGCTTCCCGGACCCCGCGCGCATAATCCGGATGCACCTTGTCGAAATGACCCAGCTGGCGCTCGATTATGAACTCGGGCACGCCTTGCATTGCGGCGGCGATGTTAGCGAACAACCGTTGCTTCTGACCCTGATCGAAAAATTCAAACAGGGCGCGCGGCTGACTGTAGTCATCATTGCCGATGCGGTGGTTATAGCGGTCCGCGGCGCCACTGAGCGGCAAGGGCGGCTCGGCGTACTCCGGGTTCTGCGTCGGCCCGCCAAAAGAGTTGGGCTCGTAGTAGGCATCGGCACTCGGCATATTCGGCGTGAAGCGCATTGCCCCGTCCTTGTGATAATGCCGTACCGGGCACTTGGGCGCATTCACCGGCAGAGCTTCGTAATGCGTACCTATGCGGTAGCGATGGGCATCAGCATAGGAAAATACCCGCGCCTGCAGCATCCGGTCCGGAGAAAAACCAATGCCGGGAATGATATTCGAGGGCGAGAACGCCGCCTGCTCGATTTCGGCAAAATAGTTTTCCGGATTACGGTTGAGCTCCAGAATACCGACCTCGATCAGCGGAAAGTCCGCGTGCGGCCAAACCTTGGTCAGATCAAAGGGGTTATAAGCCACCTGCTCGGCCTGCGCCTCGGTCATGATCTGCACGCACATCCGCCAGCGCGGATAGTCACCACGCTCGATACTGCCATAGAGATCTTCCTGCGTGCTTTCGCGAGTCTGCCCCACAACCTGCGCGGCTTCGGCATTGGTCCAGTGCTTGTGTCCCTGCTGGGTCTTGAAGTGGAACTTGACCCATACGCGCTGATTCTCGGCATTGATAAAACTATAGGTATGCGAACCATATCCGTTGATATGCCGCACATCCGTTGGCAGGCCGCGGTCCGACATCAGCATGGTTACCTGATGCAAACTTTCCGGCGACAGCGACCAGAAATCCCAAGCAGCGGTGTTGGAGCGCAGGTTGGTCCTGGGGTGGCGCTTCTGAGTATGGATGAAGTCGGGAAACTTCAGAGGATCCCGCACAAAAAATACCGGCGTGTTGTTGCCGACCAAATCCCAGTTACCTTCCTCGGTATAAAACTTGAGCGCGAAGCCGCGCACATCACGCTCTGCATCCGCTGCGCCGAGCTCCCCTGCCACAGTAGAGAAGCGTGCCAGCACCTCGGTTCGCTTGCCTACTTCGCCGAACAGGCGGGCCTTGGTGTAGGCACTGATGTCCTGAGTAATAGTCAGGACACCGAAGGCACCCCAGCCTTTGGCGTGCACCACGCGTTCAGGAATACGTTCGCGGTTCTGATGGGCCAGCTTCTCGATCAGCTGGTAGTCCTGCATCAATAGTGGGCCTCGCTCCCCCGCACTGAGTGAGTTCTGGTTGTCGGCGATGGGGCTACCGGCACTGGTGGTCATGTTTCTGGGGTCTGACATTCGATTGCTCCTGCAAGGCTATTGGCTGCCGGCAGCGCCGGCTGGAGCAAGTATTGCTGGGGCGAGATGCAAGAGCTAATTTATTAAAGCAAGCAGGTCGATAGTAAAAAACTTTAATCCCGTGCCTATCCTGCAGACACAAAAAAGCCGGCACTGGGCCGGCTTCTCTGAATTGCTTACTGCTTACTCGTCCGCTGTTGCCAGCTCAGGACGATCAACCAGCTCAACGTACGCCATAGGGGCTGCATCGCCAGCGCGGAAACCGCACTTGAGGATACGCACATAGCCGCCCGGACGGGTTGCATAACGCTTGCCCAGATCGTTGAAGAGCTTGCCGACCGCTTCCTTGCTGCGGGTGCGGTCGAAAGCCAGACGACGGTTGGCAACGGTATCTTCCTTGGCCAGGGTAATCAGCGGCTCGGCAACGCGGCGCAGTTCCTTGGCTTTCGGCAGAGTAGTTTTGATCAGTTCATTTTCGAACAGCGACACAGCCATGTTCTGGAACATGGCCTTGCGGTGTGCGCTGGTCCGACTCAGGTGACGACCACTTTTACGATGACGCATCTCTCAATTCCTCGGTGTCGAGAC
>NZ_JBALWW010000029.1:0-32859 GCF_036961105.1 Halopseudomonas sp.
TAGCATCTATCCCTTGGCGCATCGACGCCGTAGAAGGGAGAGGGAGGAGACCATCTCATCGAGTTCCATCTCGGCCATCGGGTTCAGCCATACCACCGCAGGCCGGGATGGAACCCGGCCGTCCCAGGGGCAGGCTTGATCGTTGCTTGATTGTTTTCCGGCTCTGGTCTGGGAATTCAGTCTTGGTCGCGGTGCAGTTTACAGCGGCGACAAGGCCCCATCTTCATGTTCCGCCAGCCACGCAGCGCGGCGCTCCAGCAAGGCGCGGCAGGCGCGTTCGGCGTCGCTCATGTAGCGCGGCAGGTCGCCGTTGAGTAGTTGCTGGTCCTGCATCACGATGCGGCCAGCAACCATGGTCATGCTGACGTCGCCGCCCAGGGCGCCGTGTACCAGATTGTGGTGCACGTTCATGAAGGGGCCGTCGGTGAGGAAGGGTGTCATGCGTGGGGTGTCAGCGCGCACGGCGATGATGTCGGCCTGCTTGCCGGGTTCCAGCGAGCCGATCTGGTCCTGCATGCCGATGGCGCGGGCGCCTTCGATGGTGGCGCTGCGCAGCACGTTCCAGGCGCCGTACGCGGCGGCGTCCATGCAGCGCAGTTTGGCCAGCAATGAGGCGATCTTGATCTCTTCCAGCATGTCCAGATTGTTGTTTTCCTTCTCGCCATCGGTGCCGATGCCCACTGCCACGCCGGCAGCAATCAGCTGCTCGATCGGCGCCGAGCCGCTGGCCAGTTTCATGTTGCTCGACGGGTTGTGCGCGACGCCGATGTTCTTCTCCGCCAGCAGCGCGATTTCGTCCTCATCCAGCCAGACGCAGTGGGCCAGCAGCACCCGTTCCGGCTCCAGCAGCCCGAGGCGTTCCAGTGCGCGAATCGGGCTGCAGCCGAAGCGTTTCATGGCTTCGCCGATTTCCGCTTCGGCTTCGTTCGAGTGGGTGTGCAGGCCGGTGTTGTAGCGCTCGCACATGGCCACCGCGCGGCGGCAGGCCTCGGGGGTGGCGTAGTACATGTGCTCCAGCCCGACCCAGACGTTGATGCGGCCATCGGCCTTGCCGTGCCATTGCTGGATCAGTGCTTCGTTGTCATCCAGGGTATCGAAGTAATCGTAGCCTTCGGCCTCGCCCACGTAGGGCACCATGACCACGCGGTTGCCCAGCGCTTCGGCGGCGCGGGCAGAGCCGGCCATGTGACGCCACATGTCGACCGAGGTGGTGGTGCCCGACAGCAGGCTTTCGCCGTAGCACAGCCAGGAGGCGATCTCGGCATCCTCGGCGGTCAGCACCCGGTGCATGGGATCGATAAACAGCCGCAGCCAGTCCCACACGGGCAGGTCTTCGGCGGTGCCGCGCAGGAAGCCGGAATGGCTGTGGGTGTTGATCAGACCGGGCATGAGTACGGCGCGACCGTAATGGTGGCGCTCGGCATCGGGGGCCTGGGCGAGGATCTCGTTCTGTGGGCCCACAGCGATGATGCGCTGGTCCTCGACCAGCACCGCCCCCTGGTTGATCACGGGATTGTTGCTGGTCATGGGTAAGACAATATCGGCGGTCAGTATCTGCTGACCGCGCTCTGTTGCTGCCTGATTCATATGAGTCCTGAAGATGGCGCGCAGCAGCCAGTGACGGCTGCTGCGTCTGAGGTGGGTGGTCAGGGGGCGGACGGGTTCGCCACCGCCGGGTATTTGGCCATCAGCGCCTTGATCTTGTCGGTGCCGACAAAGCGGGTGGTGAACGCCTTGGTGTAGTCGGTATCGGGCTGTATCAGGCCAATGCTCTTGAGCTGATCGCTGGCAGCTTTCCAGCGCGCATCCTGCATGCTGCCGATGCCGTTTTCGATGGCATCGCCGGAGATCAGAATGCCGCGTTCGCGCATCTCCTTCAGCGAGTTGGCCATTTGTCCCTCGGTCTGGCTTTCGTTCATCGAGGTGATCCGCTTGTTGGTTGCATCGGGCGCGCTGAGATACTGGTACCAGGCGTCAATTGACGCAGTGACAAACTTTTCTACCAGCTCCGGCCGCTTCTCCAGCGTATCGGTGGTGGTGACGATCAGTGTGGAGTAGGACTGCCAGCCATAATCCGAGAGCAGGAAGAGGTTGGGGTCGATATCAGCCTGGCGCACCGCATAGGGCTCCGAGGTGATATAGCACTGCTGGCTCAGGCCGCTGTCGGCGATGAACGGGCCCATCTGGAAGGTATAGGGGCGCACCTGATCGTCGGTATAGCCGTACTTCTGCTTGAGCCAGGGCCAGAATGACTGATGCGCATCCTGCGAGAGCAGAATCGGCTGGCCCTTGAGATCCTCCAGACTGTCGTGGCCGACGCCCTTGTGCGTCATGATCGCCTGCGGATCCTTCTGATAGAAGGCCGCGACCGCGACTACGGGCAGGCCTTCTTCGATTGCCTTGAGCACCTGGCCGCTGGAATGCAGCATGACAAAATCCGCACGGCCGGCCAGCAGCAATTGCAGGTTGTTGACCTGCGGGCCGCCCGGCTGCTGATCGACCTGCAGACCATATTGCTCATAGATGCCGGCATTGGCTGCGTGGTACCAACCGCCATGCTCGGCCTGTGGGAACCAGTTGGTACGGTAGCTGACCTGTTCCAGCGCTGAGGCGGTAATTGGCGCTGCCAGTGCCGCGCTGCCCAGCAGCAGCGCGCCAAATGTGCGGCGCAAACCGCTATATGAAGAAGATGCCGACAATTGCTTGTTCATCAAATACCCCTGCTTGTTGTGGGAAAGTGTTGTGGGCGTTGATGGAACCTGGCTCAGGTTCACTCGTTCATTGCGATGAACTTGTTCTGTTGAAAGTTGACCGGATAATCAGCTTTTAAGTATTGCAATAAAGCCCAAAGCAATAGCTGTGCCATAGGTAAAAAAGCAGTGGTTTGGCATTTCTTGAACAAAGAGTCAGCAAAATAATTGCACCGCCATGCAGCGCATTGAGTGCCCCTGCACTGCAACGGCACAGCAAACCAGGGCCCCGGGAGCCTTTAGTGCGCCTGCCCGGCAGCCAGATCCACCGAGAAGGGCTCGGGCACGATCTGCGCGGCCAACCGCGCCACCCTGGCACCGAGCGCACGGCCGATGGCCAGCTCGCCGGCATCCACCCCCAGGCTGCCGTCAAACCCGGTCACCGCAGAAGCGCCATAGGGCGAGCCGCCACTGCGTGTATGGACCAGTTCGGGCACACTGTGCGGTACGCCCGCCAGCACCATGCCGTGCTGCAGAAACGGCAGCAGCAGGTTGAGCAGGGTCATCTCGTTGCCTGAATGCATACCGCCGGTGGAGGTAAAAGCCGCGCCCACCTTGCCGATCAGCGCGCCCTGGCGCCATAGCGGCGCCACCTCGTCGATAAAGGCGCGCAGCGGCGTGCTCATCAGCCCGTAGCGGGTGGGCGAGCCCCAGATGATGCCGCCTGCCCATTCCAGATCAGCAGCACTGGCCTGCGGCAGGCTGCGGTATTCGGCCTGCGCGGCGATGAAATCGGCGCGTTCGGTGTCCACGCTGAACTCCGGCTCGCTGAGCGCCACGCGGCACAGGCGCACCTCGGCCTGCTCACTGGCGGCCCCTTCGGCGATGGCCTTGGCCAGTGCCAATGTGCTGCCATAACGAGAGTCGACAACGATGCAGATGCGCGACGGTTTCATGGGTTCTCCTCGGGTAATCAGTGGCTGGGCATGGCGCCGACACCTCAATTCGGCGCAGCGGTACGGATTGGCATGCAATATGAATACCTGACCAGCTGGACAATTAAAACCTTTCAGCATCACAGACCCGCACAGAGGAGAGTATCCGATCATGGCGGCACAGCAGCATTCCCCGGCAGAGGGTCTGCCGGTCATCGACCTGAGCCCGATGTTTACCGAGTCGGCCGACGCCAAGGCCGCAGTGGGCAGCGCCTTGCGTGAGGCCTGTCAGCACACCGGGTTCTTCTACATCAGCGGGCATGGCATAGCGCCAGACCTGATCGAGCGAGTGTTTGCGCAATCGCAGGCATTCTTCGGGCAGCCGATGGCAGCCAAGCTGACAACCGACAAGGCGCAATCCAAGGCCAACCGTGGCTATGAAAAGCTCGGCGGTCAGACGCTGGAGCCTGGCATGCCGCCAGACCTGAAGGAAGGCTTCTACATTGGCGAGGAGCTGGCCGCAGATCACCCCCGCGTGCTGGCCGGGCGCTTCAATCAGGGGCCGAATCAGTGGCCAGCGCAACTGCCTGCCTTTCAACCGGCCATGCAGGATTACTACGACGCCATGCTGGTGCTGAGTGAACGCATCATGGCCGGGCTGGCGCTCTCGCTGCAGCTGCCGGAAGGCTTCTTTGCCGACTTCTGCCATGAGCCGCTGTGCACCCTGCGCCTGCTGCACTATCCACCGCAGCCGGCCAAACCGCTGCCGGGTGAAAAGGGCTGTGGTGCGCATACCGATTTTGGCGGCATCACCATACTGCTGCTGGACGACAAGCCCGGCCTGCAGGTGTGGGATGCCAAGGGCGAACGCTGGATGGATGCGCCGCCGATTCCGGGCACCTTCGTGGTCAACCTGGGCGACATGATTGCGCGCTGGACCAACGACCTGTACCGCTCCACCCTGCACCGTGTGGTGAATACCTCCGGCGCCGAGCGCTATTCGGTGCCCTTCTTCTACAGCGGCGCGCCTGAGCACGAGGTGCGCTGCCTGCCGGTCTGCCTGGCAGAAGGCGAAGCGCCAAAATACCCGGCCACCACGGTCGAACAACACTTGCAGGAAATGTATCGGAGAACCTATGTCTGAGCGGCCAACCTTTGTGCTGATTCACGGCGCCTGGGCGGCCAGCTGGGTGTGGGACAGTTTGCGCAGCGTGCTGCAAACCCAGGGTTACGCCGTGGTCACCCCGGATATGCCGGGCAACTCGCGCAACCCTGCCGAGCCGGAGCAGATCAACATGGCTGGCTGCCTGCGCGCCGTGGAAGAATCCTGCGCAGGAATTAGCGGCCCGCTCTTGATCGTCGGGCATTCCGGCGGCGGCGTGATTGCCACCCAGGTGGCAGAAGTCATGGCCGAGCGGGTAGTCGGCGTCGCTTATATCGCCGGTATGATGCTGCCCAGCGGTCTGGGCTTTGCCGAACTCGCCGATGAAGCACAGAAGACTCACCCCGAAGCCGTTGGCATCTGGCCGCATCTGGTTTGGAGCGAGGATCGCCAATCGTCCACTGTGCCGGCCAAGGCAATATGCGATGTGTTCTTGCAGGATCTGCCGCATGAGCAGGCGATGGCGGCGGCGCAGCTGTTCTGCGCACAGCCCGAAGGCACCCGTGCCCTGGTCGCGGAGTGGACGCCGGAGCGCTTTGGCCGCCTGCCGCGCCTGTACATCGAGGCCACGCAGGACAGATCGGTCGTGCTGCCGGTACAGCGGCGCATGCAGCAACTGGTGCCAGGGGCCGAGGTGGTCAGTCTGGATACCGGTCATGTGCCGCAGGTGGTGGCCACCGATGCGGTGGCCGATGCGTTGCTGAACTTTGCCCGACAGCGTTAACAGGTAATTCAGGTAGGGCGCGCAAGGGCAGGACCAAGACGCTCAGCCCCACATGATCGTTCCCACGCTCCAGCGTGGGAATGATCAGTTGCCCGGCAGATAATTCGGGGTTGGGTAGCTCGGCACGGCAGTGCCGTTATGAAGACGGAAAACACTGCACAGACCAAAATCCCGTTTACGCGGGCAAGTAGCACAGGACTGGCGGGGAACAGCCCGAGGACTGTCTGAGCGAAGCGAGTTCCGCAGGGCCCCGTGAGACCGAGCAACGCAGCGAACCCGCAGGGCCGCGTAGTCGGGTGCCCCGGGGGATTCGGGGAAACGCTAATCCATTCCACGCGCCCTCTGGCGCTCAGGCCGGTCCGCAATCAAGGCGTGCTTTCGAAGGCATGTCGGGACCTGTCGAGAAATCACAACGCGGAGTGCGGACCGGCCTGAACGCCCCGCAGGGCGAGCGCTCAAGCATGCATCTGCGGCGTTGCGCTGCTTGCCAATAGAACCACTATTGGCTGCACATCGCGCCTTGCATCTGCATGCTCGAGCACTCGCGGAGGGCGTGTGGAATGGGCTAGCGCTTCCCTCTGGGGGCCGGGCAAGCGGCCCCCCTTGGCTCGCCGTGATGGCGAAAGGCGAGCTGCCAGAGTGCACTTTAATGAGCATTGTAGTGAGCAAAGCAGCGTTCATTCACAGACGGATGACACCGGCAATGCGAATGGACGCTGAGCGTCCAAGGCTGCATTTCCACGCAGAGCGTGGGAACGATCACAAATCACACCTAAGCCACGCGGGCGCACAGGCCCCCTGGTGGCCTGCCTTACCCCTTACTCCGGATAAAGCGCCCGCACAAAACGCAGGTCGAAGGCCTTCTGCCATTCCAGATCAGCCGGCAGAGTTTCAGCCTTGACCATGTCGTTGAAGAAAGCCTGCCAGTGTCCTTCGGTCATGTTGCCGTACTTGCCACCTGCGGCGTCGCCGGCCAGCAGAATGTTGTCTTCCTGCAGCTTGGCGGCGCTGTAGGCCAGCAGGTCGTCCTGCATTTCCGGGTTGTCTTTCTTGATCAAGGCGTTGGCGGCCGCCGGGTCCTTGAAGTAGGCGGCCCAGCCTTCTGCGGTGGCTTCTACCATGGCCTGTACTACCTCAGGATTGGCATCGACCATTTTCTGGGTGGTGTCCAGGGTGCAGGCGTAGGCAGCCCAGCCAAAGTCGGCGAGCAGCAGACTCTTGCCCTTCACCCCGGCCTTGTCGAGAAAGTAGCCATCGTTGGTGACATAGCCTTGCTGCACCGCTTCAGGGTCGGCGATGAAGGGGCCAAAGCTGTAATCGTAAGGGCGCAGCTGATCGTCGCTGAAGCCATACTCGGCCTTCATCCACGGCCAGTAGGCAACCCGCCCGGCTGTGGGCATGCGAATACCCTTGCCTTCCAGGTCGGCCAGATCATTGATGCCGGCGCTTTCATGCACGACCAGGGTTTGCGGGTCCTTCTGGAACCAGGCCGCGACCGTGACCATGGGTATGTCCTGCTTGACCGCGTTCAGCGTCTGCAGTGCGTAGCCCATGCTGAAATCGGTCTTGCCGGCCATCAGCAACTGCACGTTGTTCACCTGCGGTCCGCCCATCTTGATGGTCACGTCCAGGCCGTGTTTCTCATAAATGCCCGCAGCCTTGGCAGCGTACAGCCCGCCGTGTTCCGCCTGTGCGTACCAGGTGGTGGTGACGGTAACCGGCGTCAGGTCGGCAGCGCTGGCGCTGGCCGCGCTGAAGCCCAGGGCAAGCGCCAGGGCGCTAATTTTCAATCGACTGTGTTGCATGGGTAATGCTCCTGTCATGGTCAATCAGTAAGTCGCGTTGAGGCGTTCAAGCAGGTGGTCGCCGGCGCTGATGGGTGCATAGCGCGGGGGGTTGTCGGCATCGCTGCAGGTGCTGATGCAGCGGATGTCGGCGCTGTGATTGGGGTGGCAGAAAAAGGCGATGGAGTAGCGCTCGCGGTTGCTGGAACCCAGGTTGACCCGGTGCGGCGTGGAGCAGAACACGTGGTTGGTCCAGCGCTGCATCAGGTCGCCGGTATTCACCACCACGGTGCCGGGGATTGGCGTGGCGGCAATCCATTCGCCCGCGCGGGTGCGCACCTCAAGGCCGCCGGCGGCATCCTGAAACAACAGGGTGATGCTGCCGTAATCGGTGTGCTCGCCCGCCCGGCTCTCTCCGCCCTGGGCGCTGAATCCGTCCGGCAGGGCCGGATAATGCAGCAGCCGCAGGGTGTGGTGATGCTGATCGTGGGCACTGACGAAAAAGTCTTCCGGCTGCTGCAGTGCCAGGGCAAAGGCTTGCAACACGCGGTCGGCGGTGGCCACGCACTGCTGCAGAAAATCTTCCATTTGCGGGCGGAAGGCGGGCAGCTCGGCGGGCCAGAGATTGGGTGCCGCACCGGGTTGCTCCGGCGCCAGATTGAAGGCCTCTTTGAGATCGCCGGGCTTGCTGGGGTCGAGCCGTTCGCGGCGCACACCCACGTAGCCCCGGTTGCTCTCGGCGTTCTGCCAGGCCACCGCCTGCTTGGCGTCGTCGTTCAGGGCAAACAACGCCTGCGAATCCGCGAAAGCCTGCTGCAGCTTGGCAGCGGGCATGCCGCAGCCGGCCAGATAAAAGAAGCCCCAGTCGCTGCTGGCCTGACGCATCTGCGCCGCCACCGCCTGGCGATCCGCCGGGCTGCCGTTGATAAAGGGTGCAAAGTCGATGACCGGTATCGAGGTCGTTTCTACTGCCATACTCATGTCTCCCACAGGTTTCTGATAAAGCCGCCAGCGGCGCGCCTTGCTGCACGAGGCCCCGGTTTAGCCTTCAAATCCCTGGCAGGACGACATGACTCATAACCTGACCAACTAATCAGTTATTGAAAAGCAAAGGCTGTGCCATAGAGTGCCTGTGTTACGTGAAGCGCTATCTGAAACGGACTGCTTCCCACCCCGCCTTAGGTGGTGCGGTTGGCGCTGTTGGTTGAGATGGTACGAGAACTTCCCGGGTAGGACTTGCGAGCCAGGGCTTCTGCGTACCTGCCGCTAGAGTGCGGCAGTGTTTCCTGGGACGGCCGTGTTCATCCCGGCCAGCGGTGGTGATGCTGCAAACTGTTGGGCGAGAAGTCACCCGTTCATTTCAGGTAACAAGGGTCAGCAGTCGTCAGGCTGGCCAGCCTTGGTGCAACACTGCTCAGCACGCGCCAGACAGGTGCAATGGGCGCTGATTTAGGGTGTTTTGCAGCCTTTTCAGCGGCCCTGAAATTGCATGCGCAGCAAGACTTTATTTTCTGTCCTATTGGTCAACTAATTTTTGAAGAAGGGTGGTTACATGGCAACAACGCTACTGCTGAAGAACGCACTGGTGATCGGCACCATGGATGATGAACTGCGCGAGATTGCCAATGGCTCGGTGTTTATCCGTGGCAACAAGGTAGAGGCCGTGGGGCCGGCCAGCGAGCTGCCGAGCGAGGCCGATGCAGCTGATAAGGTCATCGACATGACCGGCCACGTGCTGATCCCCGGCCTGATCAACACCCACCACCACATGTTCCAGTCGCTGACCCGTGCCCTGCCCGCCGCGCAGGATGCCGAACTCTTCGACTGGCTGACCGCGCTTTATCCGGTCTGGCAGAACATCACCCCACAGATGCAGCGCGCCGCCACCCGCACGGCCATGGCCGAGCTGATGCTCTCGGGCTGCACCACGGCGGCGGATCACGCCTATCTGTATGTGAATGGCACGCGGCTGGATGACAGCGTGCAGGCCGCCGAAGAAATGGGCATGCGCTTTCATGCCGCGCGTGGCGCCATGAGTCTAGGCCAGAGCAAGGGCGGTCTGCCGCCGGATGCCGTGGTTGAGGATGAGCGCGCGATTCTCAAGGAAATGCAGCGGGTGGTCGAAGAGCTGCACGACAGCAGTCCCGACGCCATGATCAAGGTCGCGCTGGCGCCCTGCTCGCCCTTTACCGTGACCACCGAGCTGATGCGCGAGGCTGCGGCGCTGGCCCGTTCCTACGGAGTGGGTTTGCATACCCACACCGCAGAAAACAGCAAGGATCTGGCCTTCAGCCAGGAGCGCTACGGTATGACGCCGACCGAGTACACCGAGTCGGTCGGTTGGGTCGGCGCCGACGTGTGGCACGCCCACTGCGTACACCTGGACGACGCCGGCATTGCGCTATTCGCCCGCACTGGCACCGGCGTCGCCCACTGCCCTTGCTCCAACATGCGCCTGGCCTCCGGCATCGCACCCATCCGCAAGATGCGCGACGCCGGCGTAAAGGTCGGTTTGGGGGTAGACGGCAGCGCCTCGAACGACACCAACAACCTGCTGGACGAGACGCGCCAGGCCATGCTCTCGGCCCGCGTACGCGATGAAAACCCGTCTGCCATGAGCGCCCGCGAAGCCCTCTACATAGCCACCCGTGGCGGCGCCGAAGTGCTTGGCCGCGCCGACATGCTGGGCCGCATTCAACCCGGTTACTGCGCCGATATCATCGCCTTCCGCACCGACGACATCGCCATGGCCGGCGCCTTGGTTGATCCCCTGGCGGCGCTAGTGTTCTGCACGCCACAGCGGGTGGCGCACAGCATCATCAATGGGCGGCAGGTGATAGAGGATGGGCGGCTTTTGACGCGGGAGATTCCGTTGATTATTGAGGAGCATAATCGGCTGGCGCGGGAGTTGGTGATGGGGAAGTGAGTGGCGCTGGTGCGCTGGCTGCCGGCAAGCTGTCTGACCGCTGACCGCTGACCGCTGACCGCTGACTGGCTGATGACTGCCAGGCTCCTGATCGTTGACTGATCGTTCCCACGCTCTGCGTGGGAACGCAGCCCCGGACGCTCCGCGTCCATACCACCTCTGCCTCACTGATCGTTCCCAAGCTCCAGCGTGGGAGTGCCTCTGGAGACGCTCTGCGTCGGTATCGCGCCGCTGCGGCGTGATCACATCAGCCTTTCGCCCTGATGGCGAGTCACTTTTCTTTGCGTGGCCAAAGAAAAGTAACCAAAAGAAAGGCCACCCCAACTACGCGGCCCTGCGGGTTCGCTGCGTTGCTCGGTCTGGCGGGGATGCTCGCAAACTCGGCGCTGCGCACCTCAGACACCGCGAGCACCCTTTTCCCGCCAGCCCTGCGCTACTCGCCCGCGTAGACGGGGATTTGGGTCCGTGCATTACTCACATGCTTTGTCAGGCTTCCTTATCTCTGGCGTAAACCCAAAAGAATGTTCATCTGCCCCTAATTACGTGCTTAACCATCGCTATGACTTTACTTCGTGTGCTCTTTTGCTTGAGAAATAATAGCCAGTAACGCTGCCAATTAAAGTGGTACAAAATGCCATTACTTCATGAAAATATGGGCTTTTAATGATGCCAAAAGAAAAGACTAGGAAAAGCGATAAAGATACTAAAAGAATTGAAATAATTGGCTGAGTGCGATGCGTAAGGCGATAAGTCAATGTGTCTGTTTTACCTAAGCCGCCGCAGGTGCCGCAGGCGAGTCCAAAGTATTGCCCTTTCTTTAACTCATTTTTCTTTACACAAACTGCACAGCTCTCCCCTGCCGATACTGAGTTACAAGTGCCTGTGCCAGCACAATGCGCGCACTGGTGAAGGTGTTCTATTTTTTCGTTCAATGCTGATTTCCTTTCTTTTAGGGTGATGCCGCGCCCGCGGTTAGAGCGCTGCAGCAGCTCCGAGATGCTAGGCGCTGGAATAAGTCAAAGCTCGAAAGTAGGGTCGGAGAGCCCATATAGGGGGGGGCGGAGAAAATGCTTATCTAACCCAACTATGTATGTGTCAATTATGTGCTGGTTAATCGTCATTTTGATCGAACTCCATCATACGTTGACGGTGGTCCTTCAAGGTTTCTCGTTCTTTCAGATATTCTCTTTGCCTTTCTTCATATTGTTCCTTGTCAGGTCGAGCGCGCTCTGAAATCTCGTCTGTGTCGAGGCTTTTTAAATACCGCTCTAACTCTTCGATGGTCTCGATGGTTTCAACAACCTCTTCCTTAGTTGGTTCAGAGCGGCCATGTGCTGACATATTTCTGATGTGCCGCATCGTCTGAATTTTCAGTAGGAGCTGCTCTGGCAGGTCTATTCCATAATGAGCTAGACGCCCCCGCGTCAGCTCCAGCATGAATGGTCGCCGCCTACCAAAATCCAACCCAGCTTCAGATAGGAAGGCTTCTGTCTTTTTTTCAAAATATGACCAAGCAGAGAGAAGCGCTCCTAAGGGGTGAATTTTAGCAAGCTCCTGTAGCTTTTCGAGCTCCTGATCATTTGATGGGTTGCTTAAGTTATAGACAGCGAAGTCTTGCTCCTCAGCAAACTGTGAAATGATCTCGTCGTATTCTTGGCCATAGTGCTTTTTGAGAACTTGCTTAAAAAACTCTTGCGCAATGTTCATGTAAAAAATACTGGTGAGCTCGTTTGGCGACCCAAATCGATGTTGGAGTGCGTTACGCTCATCGATGAGTAGCTCCACCTTATTAAGAAAAGGCATCTCGATCCCATGTTTTTCAAACGCGGACAGGCAGCCCTGTATCGTGATCGTTTCTTTAGGGTTCTTGTAAATTGACTCGCCTGAGTCAAGCACCAAGTCCTTTAATATCAGTTCGATAGAGTTAGCGAGATGGAGGATCACCAGCTTCCGGTCAAGCTCCTTCTTACCGTTGTAATGTGACAACGAGTGCCCAAGCAGCTCCATTGCGCTTTGAAATAAAGGTGACTCTATTGCCACAAACCCTCCTTAATGACTAACGTTTGGTTAAGGAGAGGGCTTTAGCCCGTCCCAGTGAGCGAAGCGAGCGATTCCAGCCACTTGTTAGCCATGTTTATGGCCATCACCCCAGAAAGTCTGAGCAAACCCTGCATCATCTGCCAAAAGTAGATTCATCTTGCTAGTAAATTTTCTTCGTCCAAGGTCGCCATACTTTATGATTATTGGTATTTCTGCACCTGGTTGCCAAGAGCCTTCCTGCTGGCCTAAGTGACCGAACGCATTGGAAGTGGATTTTCCATTGGCAAGTACAGGGATTCTAATACCATCAAAAAAGCACCGTTTAGCATCAATCGGAAATTCTATGTCAGGTGAATCTCCCGAGAGTGCAGCTTTCACGTTAGCCTCAGAAGCGATTATTCGGATATTTATTGCTGGGCGATTGCCGACATTTTCTATCAAGATATTTAAGGCTATTCCAGCGTTTCCACCCGCAGCAGTGGAAACTCTTGCATAAATTATAGGACGGTTTGTATGGCGCCATGAAAGTATAGAAAATGCTAAGGACACGGCAGCAATGCCGACGGATATACCGCTGACTAATATTGGTATCATCAGTGTCTTAGGCTCCATTTTTTTATGGCTAACGCCCGCAGCACGGGCAAAATTGTAGCGCAGCGAAAATTTTGTCCCCGTGCCTGCGATTGTTAGGATTGCCCATCGAACAAATCTGTGTCGCCTATGACTTTGAAACTCCGAGGGTCAACTAGATATGCCGACCGAGGGGTTACATGAAGATCACCATAGCATGCAACTGGAAGCTTGGGCTTATGGGCTCTAACGGCAGCCCAGTAATCATCTAGTCTTAGCTGGATGGAAATGTTCTTGGTAGTTCCGTTGACTAATGAGGCTACTCTTATTACACCATAATCTTCAGTAGGCTCATGATCCATTCTTATTACCAAGCCGTATGCCTCGTAGTTTTTAATGACGAAGTTGCCCTTAAAATATTCTGATGCCGTATCTAATATTGGAATGTGTCTCGAAAGAAATTTATGACTTTTTATAATCTCTTGAGAATCCCTTTCGGATGCAGCAAGCTCTATCGAAATCTCCACATCACGACTACGTGCTGATCCACTGATACCTATGATGGCGTCGCAAAGATTTGCACTTACTCCACTTGAAATCGCCTCTTCAAAATAAAGCAGATTTTTCGTTTCCTCGTATTTTTCAATAGCAACACTGGTTGCCTGCAAGCTCCTCGCGAGATTATTACTTATTGATCGAGTAATGGAGCTATCAGCTTCAGGAATATCTATTTCAGAAAAATGAATGATAGGCGCTATAATATTAACTATATAGCTACCCCGCTCTGTTTGCCCGAACCTTAATGTGTCTAAAAATTCTTTCACTGCTGAAGGCCAGCTACCAGAATAAAACCTCTTCTTCTTGAATGCGGAAAGGCTAGATGAAACCAGCAAATCTTTTGCTTTTTCAAAAAGTAAAACACCGTCGTCAATAGGTATAGCACCGCCATCAACATCTGGACTCATAACCCGGATTTTCACTATGTCAGAGTCAAAATTTATTACATCTTCAATTATCTTGGTAGACGACCGCCCTTCAAATTCGGATAAAACTTGAATCGCTTCATACATTCTTTGCGAGTAGTCGCGAAGGTTTTCGTCTAAAGGTTGAACGATTTCCAATTCGAAATACCGTTCTTCCGGCCGATGCCATATTTTTGCTTTATCATTTATAGCGCCATCCTCGGCCCAGCCGCATGAATACAGATACTTCTCAAGGCGGCTCGGAATAACGTCTTTTATGAATAGTCTTAAGTCGAGGGAATTCATGCGACCTCCCTCGTACTGGCTACATTCATTAAATAAATCATGCTTTGCGAAGTAAGCCGTTGAGATCTGGGAATACTCAGCGTAATTGAAGTACTATTCTTCACAGCAGGCATACTACCCAGTGAGAACCAATAACAGCAGTGCTTTATTGTGCTATAAGTAGACTGATGGACTAACCAGTCTTCGCAGTTTGGCGGAACAACTAACACAAATAAGTATCTTGGGCATAGTACATCTTCGCCTCTCAGGTCATTGTAATTTTTCAATGACAGTGAAAACTTTAGAAAATCTTCATCCCCCTCATCATTAGCGGTACATTTCAGCTGGACGTCAATTTGAGGATTTCGAATACCAGTTCGGTAGCCTCTACCCCGAATAATGACGTCTATACTGTCATCATCCACATCAGGCTTGGCGCTTCTCAGGCCTGATTGAGCTGCCAATGCTTTCACGAAGGCTTTGCTGAATAATTCTTTTTTTTGATTATCATCCATCTGTAAGCTCGTATCCGAAAAGTCCTAACATCTAAGCATTTGAACGGCGTGCGCAGCATGCCGTTCAAATGCCTGTTGGACTAAGCCGCCACACGGAACAGGCGGCATTTATTGGGTTTTGTATTCAGGACGAGGAAAGGCGATGGCGTGTTGATTGCCATTGTTCGCTTGAAAAGCGGTTGATGAGGTCTTCGCGGTGTCCATGTCGATACTCTCTTGCTCCCTGATGAGTCAAAATTAGCGCGATTCCTATGCAATTACCAGCGTATGGCCAGCACTGGCCGCACCTCGCTCTGGCAGGCATTCAATCTCCTGGCTTGACTGTGTTTCAACGTCGTTGCCTCAACCGTATGCCGCCCTGCAATCGGGGCGGAACGATGTCAGTCAGTGCAAGCCGGTATTCGACGCATGGCAATGAGGTATCGGTTGCTTTGGTTTTTCGTACAAAAAACGACCAGAATGCACGGGCCCAAATCCCGTTTACGCGGGCGAGTAGCGCAGGGCTGGCGGGAAAAAGGTGCTCGCGGTGTCTGAGCGAAGCGAGTTTGCGAGTGCCCCCGTCAGACCGAGCAACGCAGCGTACCCGAAGGGCCGCGTAATCGGGTGCCCGGGGGATTGCTAAGGGGGGCCGGGCAAGCGGCCCCCCTTGGCTCGCCGTGATGGCGAAAGGCGAACGGCCGGTCTGCACATCAATCAGCCAGGTAGCATCGTTCAGAGGTATGGATGTTGGCAGGTATGGACGCGGAGCGTCCAGGGCTGCGTTCCCACGCGGAGCGTGGGAACGATCAGACGGTCAGGGGCGGGATGAGGCTGGTAGTGGGTTGGACGCGGAGCGTCCAGGGCTGCATTCCCACGCTGGAGCGTGGGAACGATCAGTGTGCGATCAAGCTAGCATTAGCGCCTCAATCCCGCGCCGGGATTTCCAGACCGCGCTGGACGGCGGGCCGGGCGAGGAACGCGTCATACACTCGGCGCACCTGGGTAAAGTTCTCGAACTCGACCAATGGCCCCGCCTCGTAGAACTCCAGCATCCCGCGAATCCACGGAAACACCGCGATGTCGGCAATGCTGTACTGGCCGCCCATGATCCAGTCCTTGCCTTCCAGCTGTTTGTCGAGCGCCCCGAGCAGACGCTTGGTTTCATCGATATAGCGCTGACGCGGGCGCTGGTCTTCCACGTCTTTGCCGTCGAATTTCACGAAGTAGCCCAACTGGCCGAACATCGGGCCGATGCCGCCGACCTGGAACAGCAGCCACTGGATGCAGTGGTAGCGCTCGGCCGGGTCCTTGGGAATCAGTTGCCCGCTCTTGTCGGCGAGATAAAGCAGGATGGCGCCGGACTCGAAGAGGGCCAGCGGTTGCCCGTGGGGACCGTTGGGGTCCAGAATCGCTGGAATCTTGTTGTTGGGGCTGACCGAGAGAAATTCCGCGCTATGCTGATCTTTCTTGTCGAAGCTGACCAGGTGCGGCTCATAGGCCAGTTCGATTTCCTCCAGCATGATGGAGGCTTTGACGCCGTTGGGCGTGGGCAGCGAATACAGCTGCAGGCGTTCGGGATGCGTGGCCGGCCACTTTTCGGTGACGGCATAACTGGAAAGATTGGACATGTTGCCTCCGTGAGAGTGGAGAAAGAACGGCAGACCAGTCTGGCAGGCGCAGGTGACAGAATCTAGCGAGGTGACGCGCTGCCTTGTGGCTGCCGGCGGGTCATCCGGATGTAACCCTGATAAGCTTTTTGAGTCTATACCCAGGCAACTTGTTCAATTTCGGAGGTGAAAAGTGCAGAACTGGAACGACGTGATGGCCCGTGCTGCCAATGGCAACCCGGAACCGGAACAACGCGTGAGCAAGAGCGATGCCGAATGGCGCGAGCAGCTGAGTGACGAGCAGTATCGGGTCACCCGGCAGGCCGGTACCGAGCGGGCCTTCAGCTCGGAGATGTGCAGTCTGTTCGAGCCGGGTATTTATGCCTGTGTGTGCTGCGGCACCGAGCTGTTTGACGCCAGCCACAAGTTCGAATCGCACAGTGGCTGGCCGTCGTTTACCCAGCCGCTGCAGGATAACGCTATCGCTTACCATGCCGATAACAGCCATGGCATGCAGCGCGTGGAAACCACCTGCAACGTCTGCGATGCGCACCTGGGGCACGTTTTCCCGGATGGCCCGCCGCCGACTGGCCTGCGCTTCTGCATGAACGCGGCCGCGCTGCAAAAGGCGCGCTGAATCGCCTCGCTGGGCGCCCGATTATGCGGCGTCCAGCACCGGGTGTTCCCTAGATGGCGTCCATTACATTGCGTCACTGTCCTGGCGATGTTCGTAGGTGGCGTTCAGGCGGTAGGCCAGGTACTCGGCGCAGCTGATCGGCGGATACTTGGGCGGCTCGTTCGGCATGATGTCGCGCGGGTCGACCATGGCGTCGGGGTCCACTTCCAGGAAGAAGGCAATCGAGTAGCGCTCCTGCTCCGGTGGGCGCACCCGGTGGGGCGTGGAGACGTAGGTATCGTTGCTCCAGCGCATCAGACAATCACCAATATTGCACACGAAAGCGCCGGGAATATGCGGCGCCTCTATCCATTTGCCCTGGCGGGTGGCGACCTGTAGCCCGGCGACCTTGTCGGTGGCCAGCAGGGTCACGTTGCCATAGTCGGTGTGCGCGCCGGCGCCGCCATCTTCCCGTTCGATCTGACCGGCGCTGGCCGGGTAGCGCAGCATGCGCAGGGTGGCGATGGGCGACTGCAGGCGGGAGTCGAAGAAGTCTTCGCGCAGACCCAGATCGATACTGAAGCCGCGATGAATCAACCGGCCCAGGTTGAGGCAGGCGTCGAAGTAGCTCAGGGTCGCGTCGCGCCAGCCATCAATGGGCGGCCAGAAGTTGACCCCGCGAAACGGCTTGCCGGCAACCACCTCAGGATGATCCTCGGGAAAGTCGGTGCCGATGTTGAAGGCTTCTTTCATGTCGGCGCCGGCTTCGGGGTTGAGCTTTTCGTCGGCCATGGCGACGTAGCCGCGGTTGTGCGGAGACAGCTTGATCGACAGCGGCTGTTTGGCCTCAAGCGGCAGGGCAAAGAACGCCTTGGCATTGGCGAAGGCGCCCTGCATGACGGCGTCCGGGATGCCGTGATCAATGGCGTAAAAGAAGCCGACTTCGCGGCAGGCCTTGCCGAGCTCGGCGGCGGTGGCGGCGCGCACGGCGGGGTCGGCGCTGTTCAGTCCCGCGACGGAAATGATGGGTAATGAGGTCATGTCATCTGCTCCGGTTAAAGCATTGCTGTGCGCAGGTGGGAAATATCCCGACACTGCTGAAATAGCGCCAGGCCTTGCTGCTGGGCCTCGGCAATCAATTTTGCCTCGCTGACGCGGGTGGCGCGGCCATCGGCAATCAACTGGCGGCCATCCACCCAGACCGCCGCCACGTTCTGGCTGCCAGCGGCAAACACCAGGTTCCACAACAGGTTGCCGCCGCTGTTGGTCAGTTCCGCAGGCGTCAGGTTGGGGCTGGCCAGATCGAGCAGCAGCAGGTCGGCCTGCTTGCCCACCTCCAGCGAGCCGATACGGTCACCCAGGCCCAGCGCGCGGGCGCCATTGATGGTGGCCATGCGCAGCATCTGGTCAGCCGGAAGCACGGTGGCGTCGAGCCGCGTGGCCTTCTGAATCAGCGAGGCGAACTTCATCTCCTCGAACAGGCTCAGGCTGTTGTTGCACACCGGGCCGTCGGTGCCCAGGCCCAGGGTGATGCCAGCGGCCAGCATCTCGGGCACGCGGGCCACGCCGCTGGCCAGCTTGGCGTTGCTGATCGGGCAGTGGGCGATGGACGTGCCGGTATCGGCGATGCGTTTGATCTCGTCATCGTTCAGCCACACGCAATGCGCCAGCAGGGTGCGCTCGCCAAGAATGCCGTAGTGGTCCAGCTGGGCAATCGAGCGGCGGCCAAAGTGCGCGCTCACGGCGTCGTCCTCTTCCTTCTGCTCGCAGGCGTGGGTGTGAATGCCCACGCCATATTCGGCCTGGCATTCCAGCGCTTCGCGGTAGGCATCAGGGGTGCAGTAGAACAGGTGTTCCAGCCCCATCCACACCTGAATGCGGCCGCTCTGGCTGTTGTGATGGCTGTGGATCAGGGCGCGGTTCTCGGCGCGGGTGGCGAAGAAGTCCTTGCCGGGCTCGTCGGCCACGTAAGGCGCGAGATTGACCCGAATGCCGACCTCGTCCGCCGCCTCGGCGCAGCGGTGCATGAAGCGGTACATGTCCATCACGCAGGTGGTGCCGCTCTTCAGCGCTTCCAGGTAGCACAGCCGGGCTGAATGGTAGGCGTACTCCTCGGTCAGCGCGCGGTGCTCCAGTTGGTAATAGGGCAGCCAGTCCATCAGCTGCATGTTCTCGGTCACTCCGCGCATCAGGCTGGAGTGCGAATGGGCGTCGATCAGCCCCGGCAACAGCGCATGGCCGCTGGCGTCGATGGTCGGGATACCCGGGGGAATGATCAGCTGATCACTGGGGCCGACGGCGCTGATGCGGCCGTCTTCAACAATCAGGGTGCCCCGGGGGATGACCCGGTTTTGGGGGTCTACGGTGAAAATGGCTGCATCGCGCAGCGCAAACTGGCTCATCTGTACCTCGGCGGTCAGGAGCGCGGCGGGCTCAGAGGCTGTCCGGCTGTAACACTATGGGTTGGGTTAGGGTAACGGGGTTGCCATTGTCGCCGCAGCGCCGGCGGATTGCTACCGGGGCCGCGGCGGCAAGGCGCGTACCGCTCATTTTTTTGGCGGCTCCAGGCCGCAGCCGCGCAGTATCACTTCGATGAGGAAGTTGGCGGCGTGGTCAAAGTCCTTCTTCTCATACTCGGCCTTGTTCTCGACCATCAGAATCTGCACCTGGAAGTCGGAGTAGTGCTGGGTTGAGGACCAGATCAGAAAGATCAGCTGCACCGGATCAACCGGCGCCATGCGGCCCTGATCGATCCATTGCTGCATGACGCCCGCGCGGCCGCGTACCCACTCGCGCATGTTGGTGCGCAGGTGGGTCATCAGAAAAGGTGCGCCCTGGATGATCTCCATGGCGAACAGGCGCGAGGCCAGGGGGTGGGTTCGTGAGGTTTCCACCTTGGTGCGAATGAAGGCGGCGATCGCTTCGGCGGGATCATCGTCTACGGTCACGCTGGAGAACAGGGTGTTCCAGCGTGCAAGAATGTCGTCGAACATGGCGGCATATATCTTCTTCTTGTTGCTGAAGTAGTACAGCACGTTCGATTTGGGCAGTTCGGCACGTTCGGCAATGTTCTGGATGGTGGCGCCGCGAAAACCGTGCAGGGCAAATTCCTGCTCCGCTGCGGCCAGAATCAACTCGTGGTTGCGCTCACGAATCTTTCCGGGTCGGTAGGTCTTGGATTTGGCAGTGGCGGTGGTCATCAATCCTGTCTTCCGTGCAAGGGGCGTACGACAAGTGACTGCCCGGCCTACGCCGGGCAGTCGGTCTGGCTCAGAAGTGCCATTTCACCAGGGCGCTGACGGCGCTCTCGGTGTCCATCACTTCGTCGTTCAGGCCGTACTTGTTGTTCCAGTAAGAGTACTCGATACCGGCGTACAGCACCTTCGGCGCGTTGAAGTAGTTACCCACGTCCAGCTTGAGCTGCGGGTTGAAGTGGAAGTCGGACTTGTGGTCGTCTTCCGCGGTAGACCAGTCGATGTAGCCGTCGAACAGAATACGGGTAGCGCCGAATTCCATGGGCATGCCCCAAACCACGGTGGTCTGGTAGTCGTCATCGGTTTCGCTGTTCCACACGCGGTAGAAGCGGGTAGATACATACTGGAAGCCAGGCACGTTCCAGTCGATCCCTGGGCCGACCATGAAGTTGTTAACGTCGGTGCCGCCGCCCATTTCGTACTGACCGGACAGAGTGAAGTCCTTGATCCAGCCGCCAGCAGTGCTCAGGTCATTGCCGGTGGCCCAACCCAGGCTCAGGTTGGGTGCAAATTCGCCGTACAGATCGTCGGAGTCAGCGTCCTTGCCGTGGCCCTGGTTGCGGTCAACGAAGAAGAAGGTGCTGCCCCAGTTGTGGCCGGTGGCGTTTTCGAAGGTAAAGAAGGTATCGGTGCGCTTCTGCGGACCAAAGGCCTGGTAGTCATCGCTGTACAGGATCGAGATGCTGGAGTCAGACCAGAACTTCTCGGCGTGTGCTGCAGGGACGAACGCGGCTGCGATGCAGGCGCCGATCAGGGTTTTACGCATTGTGCTCATGTAATGCTCCTAATAATCCAAGATATGGTTTTGATTGGCATAGTGGGTGTTACTGGTTATTTACTCGGCCTATAAGGTTGGCCGATTGATAGCGGTGTGTTGAGCCGCGTCCGGGTGGGATTCCAGGACAGCAGCACAAGCACCAGAATGGTGACCACATAGGGCAGCATTGCCAGCAGCTCGGTCGAGCTCTGCCAGCCGAGGCCCTGCAGTACCAGATGCAGGATGCTGGCGGCGCCGAACAGGTAGGCCCCCAGCAGTACGCGTTCGGGTTTCCAGGTGGCGAAAACCACCAGTGCCAGCGCGATCCAGCCGCGCCCGGCAGTCATGTTCTCGGTCCACATCGGGGTGTAGGCCAGCGACAGGTAGGCGCCAGCGAGGCCAGCCATAGCGCCGCCAAAGGCGACCGCCAGATAGCGCACGGGCAAAACCTTGAGGCCATTGGCATTGGCCGCTTCGGGTGATTCGCCCACCGCGCGCAGAATCAGGCCGCCGCGGCTGTAATGCAGAAAGCAGTAGACCAGCACGAACAGCAGCAGCGAGGCGTACACCAGCAGGTCCTGAGTAAAGAGCACCTTGCCGATCACCGGGATGTCGGACAGCAGCGGAATGGCGATCTTGTCGAAGCCATCAATCGCCTGGCCGACGTAACCGGCGCCAACGAAGGAGCTCAGGCCCACCCCGAAGATGGTCAGCGCCAAACCGGCGGCGTACTGATTGGCTGCCAGGGTGACCGCCATCAGCGCAAAGAGCATCGACATCAGCACCCCGCCGAGCATGGCCGCCAGCACGCCAATGGCCAGGCTGCCGGAGGTGACGGCGGCGATGAAGCCGATCACCGCACCCATCAGCATCATGCCTTCCTGGCCCAGGTTGAGCACGCCGGAGCGCTCACATACCAGTTCGCC
The DNA here is from genome assembly GCF_036961105.1 of Halopseudomonas sp. Taxonomy (GTDB): domain Bacteria; phylum Pseudomonadota; class Gammaproteobacteria; order Pseudomonadales; family Pseudomonadaceae; genus Halopseudomonas. The sequence goes on from NZ_JBALWW010000029.1 coordinate 21,733, forward strand.
CAGGGCGACCAGCAGCAGCGGTGTGCCGGCCACAACAGTGGCGGCCAGTACGTTGGTAATCAGAACGGCGTCCATCTCAAGCCTCCCCGGCGCTGGCCGCGGGGGCGCGGCGAATACGAATGCGGTAATGAATGAAGGCGTCGCAGGTCAGCAGATAGAACAGCAGCAGCCCCTGGAACAGTCCGGTGATGGCCTTGGGCAGGTTCATCGCAATCTGCAGCATCTCGCCGCCCATGAAGGTCAGCGCCAGCAGCGCCGCTGCGAGAATAATGCCCACCGCCTGCATACGGCCCAGAAACACCACGATGATCGCGGTGTAGCCATAGCCGGGCGACACCTGCGGTACCAGTTGACCGAGGGGGCCGGTCACCTCGCTGGCGCCGGCCAGCCCGGCCAGGCCACCGGCCAGAATGAAGGCCAGCAGGGTCAGGCGTTTGGCCGGGAAGCCGGCAAAGGCGGCGGCGCGTTCATCCTGCCCCAGGACCTTGAGCTGGAAGCCGATGAAGGTGCGGGCAAAGAGCACGCCCACAGCCACGGCCGCCAACAAGGCAAACAACAGGCCGATGTGCAGGCGGGTATCAGGGATCAGCTTGGGCAGCAGCGCCGCGGCGGCAAACATCTCCGATTGCGGAAAGCCGAAGCCGTAGGGGTCTTTCAATGGCCCATGCACCGCGTATATCAGCAGGTTCAGCGCGATGTAGTTGAGCATGATGGTGGTGAGGATTTCATTGCAGTGAAACTGCGTCTTCAGCACCCCTGCCAGCAAGGCCCAGAGTGCACCGGCAATAATCCCGGCCAGTAGCACCACGGGCAGCACCCAGACACCGCTCTGCGAGCTGAGCTGCAGCGCGGCCACGCTGGCCCACAGCGAGCCCATGAGAAAGTGACCCTCGGCGCCGATGTTCCAGATCCGGGCGCGGTAGCAGATGGTCAGGCCTGCGGCGCAGAGCAGCAGTGGCGCCATCTTCAGGCCCAGCTCGGCCCAGCCGTGCGAATCGCTCAGCGGTGTGAGAAAGAAGAAGGTCAGACCTTCGATTGGGTCTTTGCCGAGCGCCATGAACATGAACAGCCCGGTTATCACGGTAAGAATCAGTGCCAGCAGCGGGGAAGCCCATTGCATGGCGCGGGAGTCGACGGCGCGACGCTCAAGCGACAGCATGCTTGGTCTCCGTGTTGGTAGCAGTGGCAGCGTGGAAATCGCCGGCCATCCATTGGCCAAGTTTTTCGATGGTGAGGTCGCCAGTGGGAACCAGCGGTGACAGCTTGCCGGCGCAGATCGCGCCCATGCGGCCACAGAGCTGGAACAGTTCATCCAGATCTTCGGAGATCAGCAGTACGGCGGCGCCCTGGTTACGCAGTTTGACCAGCGCCTCGTGAATCGCCACGGCGGAGCCAACGTCGACGCCCCAGGTCGGATGCGAGGCGACCAGCAGCTTGGGCTGCTGCAGCGCTTCACGTCCGATGATGAATTTCTGCAGGTTACCGCCCGACAGGCTGGTGGCCTGGCTGTCGATGCTGGCGGTGCGCACGCCAAACTGCTCGACCACGCGGCTGGCATAGTCACGCACCTTACCAAGACCCACCCAGCCCTTGCGAGTCAGGCCCTGGCCGTAGGCCGTCAGCAGGCTGTTGTCGACCAGCGACATGGACGGCACGGCGCCGCGGCCCAGGCGCTCTTCGGGCACCACGGCCACGCCGAGCTTGCGGCGCACGGCCGGGCCGGCGTCGCCAATGTGCATGCCCTGCAATTGCAGGCTCTGGTTGGTTACCTTGATCTCACCGGACAGCGCACGCAGCAGTTCATCCTGACCGTTGCCGGCAACGCCGGCGATGCCGACGATCTCGCCGGCGCGCAGGTTCATGCAAATGTCCTGCAAACTGGTGCCGAAGGGGTCGCGGGTCTGGTAGTTGAGGTTGTCGACCTGCAGCAGCAACTCGCCGGGCTCGTGCGGGTCTACCTGAGTAGACAGCGGCGTCTCGTTGCCGACCATCATGCGCGCGATATCGTCGGTGGTGATTTCGCCCGGATTACACTCACCGGTCACCCGCCCCTGGCGCAGCACGGTGGCGCGATGACAGAGGTCGCGCACTTCCTGCAACTTGTGGCTGATAAACAGGATGCTGCAGCCTTCCTGCGAGAGTTGGCGCAGGGTGCGAAACAGCACCTGGACTTCCTGCGGGGTCAGCACCGAGGTGGGCTCGTCGAGAATCAGCAACGAGCTATCCTGTATCAGACAGCGGACGATTTCCACGCGCTGACGCTCGCCAATCGACAGCGTATTGACGAACCGCCGTGGGTCGAGCGCCATGCCGTAGTGCTCGGAGACCTCGCGGATGCGCGCATCCAGTTTGGCGCGGTCGCGGGCCTGGGCGGCCGGCAGGCTCAGCGCGATGTTCTCTGCGACGGTCAGGGTTTCGAATAGCGAAAAGTGCTGGAATACCATGCCGATACCCAGTTCACGGGCATGGGCCGGACCTTGCAAGGTGAGCGGGTGCCCATTCCAGGTCAGGGTGCCGGCATCAGGCTGGATCACCCCGTAGATGATCTTCATCAGGGTGCTCTTGCCCGCGCCATTCTCGCCCAGCAGGGCATGTATTTCACCGGCCTGGACCGAGAGGTGCACAGCGTCGTTGGCCCGACAGCCGGGGTACTCCTTGACGATGTTCTCGAGTCTCAAGCGTTCTGCGGTTGCCATCCAGCATCCTCAATTAGAATAAACTGACCAATCAATCAACATTTTGTCTGTGAGCAATTTGCTTGCCAAAAGCAGGAAAATATTAAAATTCATATTTTCAGACTAGTTGGTCAAGTTTTTGCAAAACCAACGCATAGCCTGCACAGGCGCTGTAGCGGCCCTGTGACAGAACGTCCGCCGGAAACCGGCGAATACTGGATAGCGCGGAGATGACAGTGATTGAGTTCTATCTGAATGGGCAGCCGCAAAAACTTGACCAGACTGACCCAAACCTGAGCATTTTAGACTGGTTGCGCACCAAAATGCGGCTTAACGGTACAAAAGAAGGCTGCGCCTCGGGTGATTGTGGCGCTTGCACTGTGCTGCTGGGCGACCTGGACGCGGCTGGCGAGTGGCAATATGCCGCCATGAACAGCTGTATTGGTCTGGTCGGCGCTCTGCACGGCAAGCATCTGATTACGGTAGAAGCCTTGCAGCAGGAACCGGCACACCCGGTGCAGACCGCCATGGTGGAATGCAACGGCTCGCAGTGCGGCTTCTGTACCCCGGGCATTGTGATGTCGCTGGTGGGCCTGCATCAGCAGGTCGCGACGGCAGGACAGCCCGCGACCGCGCACCGGTTGATGGAGGCCCTGGCCGGCAATCTGTGTCGCTGCACCGGTTATCGACCGATTGTGGAAGCTGGCGCCCGCACTCTGGTCGACAGCGTGCAGCAGTGGGACGGCAATGCGGTTTTCAGCCCGGCGCCGACGCCTGCCTTTATGGCCGCGCGCGAGCGCGCCGCCGTGCTGCAGGATGAGGCAGGCAACAGCTTCACTGCGCCGCTTTCGCTCGCGGACCTGCGCGCGCTCTTGGCAGCAAAGCCACAGGCGCGACTGGTCGCCGGCAGTACCGATCTGGCGCTGGAGATGACCCAGCAACTGAAAACCCTGCCGCAGCTGATTTCCGTCGAGCAGGTGGCCGAGCTGCGCGCGCTGCAACAGGACGAACAAAACCTGACCATCGGGTCGGCCCTGAGCTATGTCGAGTTCGGCCCGCTGCTCAATCAGTACTGGCCGGCGTTCGCGCCCATGCTGGAACGCCTGGGTTCGCTGCAAATTCGTAACCGCGGCACCCTGGGCGGCAACATCGGCAACGCCTCACCGATTGGCGACATGCCGCCGCCGTTGATTGCGCTGGGCGCCGAGGTGCAGCTGGACGGCGCGCAAGGCAGCCGCTGGCTGGCGCTGGAAGACTTCTTTCTGGATTACAAGAAAACCGCTCTGCAACCCGGCGAATTTATCCGCGCGGTGCGCGTAGCCAAGCCGGCGGCCAACGAGCGGCTGTTTATCTACAAGATCTCCAAACGCCTGGATGACGATATCTCTGCCGTACTGGCGGCCTTCTGGCTGCGCTTGGAGGGCGAGCAGATCGCCGACTGCCGTCTGGCCTACGGCGGTATGGCCGGCATTCCCAAGCGTGCGCGCAACGCCGAGGCAGCGCTGCGCGGTCAGGCCTTTGACGAGCCGGCGGTCACTGCCGCAGCCAGCGCGCTGGCGCAGGATTTCACCCCCATGTCGGATGTGCGCGCCTCTGCTGCCTACCGACAGCAAGTGGCCGGCAATCTGCTGCGCCGTGCCCTGTATGAACACCGCGCGCCCACCAGCGGCGGCGCTGCATTGATGGTGACCGACTATGCGTAAGCTACCCCGCGATATCTCCCGCCAGAGCGGCCAGGCCGTCGGCATTGCCGGCCAGAGCGCCTTGCACGACAGCGCCTGGCTGCACGTGCGCGGCCAGGCCCGCTACATCGACGATCTACGCGAGCCGGAAGGCCTGCTGCACGCGGCCGTCGGCCATAGCGAAAAGGCCCATGCCCGCATCCTGAGCATGGATCTGAGCGCCGTACGCGCCTATCCCGGCGTAGTCGCCGTGATTACCCTGGCCGACGTACCCGGGCACACGGACATCGGCCCGGTATTCCCCGGCGATCCGGTGCTGGCCAGCGAGCTGGTCGAGCACATCGGCCAGCCGATCTTCGCCGTCGCGGCCACCAGCCACACCGCAGCGCGCAAGGCGGCCCGTTTGGCGAAAGTGGAATACGAAACCCTGCCGGCGATTCTGAATGCCCGCGAGGCGCTGGGTAAGTCCTTCTTCGTGCGGCCCAGCCACACCCAACAGCGTGGCGATCCGGATCAGGCGCTGGCCGCTGCGCCACATCGCCTGCAGGGCGAGATCAACGTGGGCGGCCAGGAGCACTTCTATCTCGAAAGTCAGGTCGCGCTGGTGGAGCCGCTCGAAGACGGCGGCATGTTTGTGCACACCTCCAGCCAGCATCCCTCTGAGGTGCAGAAGCTGGTGGCCGAAGTGCTCGGCCTGCCGATTCACTCGGTGCAGGCCGAGGTGCGGCGCATGGGCGGCGGCTTTGGTGGCAAGGAGACCCAGGCCGCCGCGCTGGGCTGCGTAGCCGCGTTGTTGGCGCACGTCACCGGCAAGCCGGTGAAATACCGCCTGTCGCGCCCGGACGATATGGTGCAGACCGGCAAGCGCCACGACTTTTTCAACACTTACGACATCGGCTTTGATGATCAGGGCCTGATCCAGGGCGCCGAGATCATGGTCGCCGGCCGCTGCGGCTTCTCGCCCGACCTGTCCAACGCCATTGTCGAGCGCGCCATGTTCCACTCTGATAATGGCTATTACCTGGATCAGGCGCGCGTCACCGGCCATTGCTGCAAGACCCACACGGTCTCCAACACCGCCTTCCGCGGTTTTGGCGGGCCGCAGGGCATGATGGTGATCGAGCAGGCGGTGGATGACATTGCCCGCCACCTGCAGCTCGACCCGCTGGATGTGCGCAAGCGCAATCTCTACCGCCCCGGCCGCGATACCACCCATTACGGTCAGGTGATAGAGCAGCATATCCTGCCGGAACTGGTGGCGCAGCTGGAGGCCAGCTCGGATTACCGCACCCGGCGCGAGGAGATCACCGCGTTCAACCGGCAGAGCCCGATTCTCAAGCGCGGGCTGGCGCTGACGCCGGTCAAGTTCGGTATTTCCTTTACCGCCAAGCATCTGAATCAGGCCGGCGCGCTGGTGCTGATCTATACCGACGGCAGCCTGCATGTGAACCACGGCGGCACCGAGATGGGCCAGGGCCTGTATATCAAGATCGCCCAGGTGGTCGCGGCGGCCTTCCAGGTGGACGTGGACAAGGTCAAGGTCTCGGCCACGCGCACCGACAAGGTGCCCAATACCTCGCCTACCGCCGCCTCTTCCGGCTCCGACCTCAACGGCATGGCGGCGCTGGATGCCTGCGAGAAGATCAAGGCCGGTCTGGTGGCCTTTGCCGCCGACCACTATGGCTGCAAGCCCGAGCAGGTACGTTTCGAGAACAATCAGGTGGTTGCCGGTGACGAGCGGCTGGGCTGGGCCGAGTTTGTGCAGAAGGCCTACATGAACCGCGTGTCGCTGTCTTCCAGCGGTTTCTACGCCACCCCGAAGATCTATTACGACCATGCCACCGGCCAGGGCCACCCCTTCCTCTACTACGCCAACGGCGCGGCCTGCTCCGAGGTGGTATTGGATACCCTGACCGGTGAGTACCGCGTGGTGCGCACCGACATCCTGCACGACGTCGGGCAGTCGCTGAACCCGGCTATCGACATCGGCCAGATCGAAGGCGGCTTTGTGCAGGGCATGGGCTGGCTGACCACCGAAGAGCTGGTCTATAACGAACAGGGTCGACTGATGACCACCGGACCCGCCACCTACAAGATTCCGGCGGTGAGCGACACGCCGCCCGATCTGCGCGTCAACCTGCTGCCGGCCAGCCCCAACCGTGAGGCCACGGTGTTCCGTTCCAAGGCCGTGGGCGAGCCACCTTTGATGCTCGGTATCGCGGTGTGGAGCGCCCTGCGGGATGCCGTCGCCAGCCTGAATGACTACCGCTACAGTCCGCCGCTGGATACCCCGGCCACGCCCGAGCGTATGCTCGCGGCGGTGACCGCAGCACGCGCCTGGGCCGGCGCCGAGCAGGAGGCCGTGTAATGGACAAGCGCATGCTCTGGTATGAAGCCGTGGCCGACTGCGAGCGCCGCGGTGAGCCCTATGTGCTGGTGACCGTGGTTGGCGTCGCTGGCTCGGTGCCGCGTGAGCCTTCGAGCAAGATGGTGGTTACCGGCGAATATACCTTCGACACCATTGGCGGCGGTCATCTGGAATACCTGGTGACAGCGCGGGCCCGCGAGCAATTGGCGGCGGCGCGCTATGAGACCCAGTTGGAGCACTTTCCGTTGGGCGCCAGTCTGGGCCAATGCTGCGGCGGCAGCGTTTCAGTGCTGCTGGAAGGTCAGCGTGGCAGCGATGCACGCCTGGTGGTATTCGGCGCCGGCCATGTGGCCCAGGCGCTGATGGCCATCGTGGGGCAGCTGCCGTGGCAGGTGACCTGGGTAGATTCCCGCGCCGAGAGCTTCCCGGCGGAGATACCGGCCAACGTGCGCCGGCATCACAGCGATGACCCGGTGGCCGACGTCGCCGAGCTGTGCGCCGACAGCCACGTGCTGATCCTGACGCATAACCATCAACTGGACTACGACCTGTGCCGCGCCTTGCTGAATGCCGGCCATGCCGCCAGCGTCGGCTTGATCGGCTCGCAGACCAAGGCCGAGCGTTTCCGCCAGCGGCTGCAGCATCGGGGTTACAGCGAGTCGCAGATCAGCAGTATCCGCTGCCCGGTCGGACGCTCCGATGTCCCCGGCAAGCGGCCCATGGAGGTTGCGGTCTCGATCAGCGCCGAGCTGCTCAGCCTGGCAGCGCAAGCGCAGCCGCGCGCTACCCGTCGCGGCGTCAGCTGGCCCGCGCTGCGTGACCTGATGAAGCAGGGAGAGGCCGCCGAGGCCAGCCCCAACACCCCGCCCGTGGAGGCGAAATGACTCTGCAAGAACTGAACACACTGCCAGCGGCTGAGGCCCTCACCCTGTTTCGCGACTGCTGCGCCGCCGATGCCTGGGCCCAGCCCATGGTCGATTCACGCCCCTACGCCTCGGCCGAAGCCCTGCACGGTACCGCCCGCGCGCTCTGGCCCAACCTGCACGAGACCGACTGGCTGGTGGCCTTTGAGGCACACCCCAAGATCGGCGATATCAAGAGTCTGAAGGCCAAGTACGCCAGCACCGAGGCGCTGGCCAGTGGCGAGCAATCGGGTGCGCGGGTTGCGCCTGAGGATGTTCTGCAGCGCCTGAAGGACGGCAACGATGCCTACCTCAAGAAATTCGGCTTCATCTTCATCGTCTGCGCCACCGGCAAAAGCGCCGAGCAGATGCTGGAGCTACTGCATCAACGCCTGCCCAACACCCGCGAAGAGGAAATCCGCATCGCCGCTGCGGAGCAGGCCAAGATCACCCATATTCGTTTGGATAAACTGCTATGAGCACCAAGAGTCCGATTACCACCCATATTCTGGATCTCGGCGGCGGCTGCCCTGCTGCCGGCGTCGCCATTACCCTGGAGATGCAAACCGACAGCGGCTGGCAAACCCTCGCCAGCGCCAGCACCGATGCCGACGGCCGGGTGCTGAGCGGCTTTGGCGAGAACGCCCCGGCGGGCGTTTACCGGCTGACCTTCGATACCGAGGGCTACTACGCGCGTCAGGGGCTGGAATGCTTCTACCCGGCCGTAACCATCGCCTTCAAGCTGACCGATACCACCGCCCATTACCACGTGCCGCTGCTGCTGAACCAGTGGGGCTACTCGACTTACCGGGGGAGCTGATGCCCAATACCCACCATACTGCGGCGCCCTTCCCGGCCGGCTGCACAGCCTTTCGCGGCCCACTGTTGCACTTTATCAAGGAGCCGGGCCTGAACGCGCCCGACCCGAGCGCCCATGAATATCACGCCGATGGCATGCTGGTGGTTGGCGAGGGCCGCGTGCTGGCCTTCGACGCCGCCAGCGAGCTACTGCCGCGCCTTCCGGCGGGTGCCGAGATTGAGCAATGGCCGGACAGCCTGATCATTCCCGGTCTGATCGACACCCACGTGCACATGCCACAACTGGCGGTGCTGGCGAGTTACGGCACCCAGCTTCTGGAGTGGCTGGAAACCTACACCTTCCCGACCGAGGCGCGCTTTGCCGATGCCGATTGGGCGGCGGATCAATCGCAGCTGTTTCTCGACCTGCTGCTGACCCACGGCACTACCTCGGCGCTGGTGTTCAGCACCTCGCACAAGGTGGCCGCCGAAGCGCTGTTCAGCGCTGCCGATGGCTACAACATGGCAATCACCAGCGGCAAGGTGATGATGGACTGCCACGCCCCCGAAGGCGTGCGCGACACCGCCGAGGCGAGTTATAGCGAGAGCCGGGAGCTGATCGAGCGCTGGCACGGCCAGGGTCGCCAGCGCTACGCCGTTACTCCGCGCTTTGCCGCGACCTCGACCGCGCAGCAGTTGACCTACGCCGGCCAACTGGTCGCCGAATACCCCGACGTACTGATGCAGACCCACTGGGCTGAGAACCACGCCGAGATCGCCTGGATCAAGGAGCTGTTTCCCGAGCGCAGCAGCTATCTGGACGTGTACGACCACTTTGGCCTGCTGGGCGAGCGCAGCGTGCTGGCGCACGGCATTCACATTGATGACGGTGACCGCGCACGGCTGGCGGAAACCGGCACGCGTATCGCCTTTTGCCCCACCTCCAACACCTTTCTGGGCAGCGGCCTGTTCGATCTGGCTAGCGCGCGCGCCGCAGAGGTTGAAGTGGGCCTGGCTACCGATGTGGGCGGCGGCACCAGCCTGTCGATGCTCGCCACCATGGCCGAGGCCTACAAGGTCTGCCAGCTGCGCGGCCAGAGCCTGAACCCGTTTCAGGCCTTCTACATGGCCACCCTGGGCAACGCACGCGTGCTGCACCAGGCGGAAACCACCGGCAACCTGGCGCCCGGTAAATACGCGGACTTTCTGATTCTCGACCGCAGCGCCAGCCCCGCCTTGCGTCTCAAGCATGAGCCCGAGCGCGAGCTGCAGGCGATGCTCTTTGACCTGATGATTCTGGGTGACGACCGGGCCATCCGCCGTACCTACATTGCCGGGCAGTGCCGGTATGACCGCGACAGTGCAAAAGGAGCCGCCCTCAATGCATGCATATCTGGCTGAATGGCTGAGTCTGATCATCCGCTGGTTCCATGTGATCGCCGGCGTAGCCTGGATCGGCGCTTCCTTCTACTTCATCTGGCTCGACAACAACCTGCGCGAGCCGCCGGAGTGGAAAAAACAGAAAGGCATCAAGGGTGACCTCTGGGCCATCCACGGCGGCGGTTTTTACGAGGTAGCCAAATACCACGTGGGCCCCGAGAAAATGCCGGCGCAGCTGCACTGGTTCAAATGGGAGGCCTACAGCACCCTGATGAGCGGCCTGGCGCTGCTGTTTGCGGTCTACTATTTCGGCAACCCCGGCTACCTGATCGACCCGAGCAAGCTGGAGCTGAGCACCTTCGGCGCCATCGTCATCGGCATGGGCACCCTGCTGGGTGTGATGGCGATTTACGAAGCGCTGATTCGCAGCCCGCTGGCCAAACATGGGCTGGCTTTCGGGGTGGTGCTCTTTCTGATTCTGGTGGCGGTGTCCTGGGCGATGTTCCAGGTGTTTGCCGGGCGCGGCGCCTTCATTCACGTGGGCGCGGTGATCGGCACCATCATGGTTGCCAACGTATTTCTCGGCATAGTGCCGGCGCAGCGCGCGCTGGTCAGCGCCGTCGAGCAAGGCCGCAAGCCGGATGATCACGTGGTCATGCTGGCGCAGCGCGCCATGCTGCGTTCACGCCACAACAACTACCTGACGCTGCCGGTCATTTTCATCATGATCAGCAACCATTACCCAATGTTCTACGGCCATCCTTACGGCTGGGCGGTACTGGCGGCGATTGGCGCAATTACCGCTTACGCGCGGCATTTCTTCAACCTGCGCCACCAGCACATCAACAAGCCGTCGATCCTGATCATCAGTGCGCTGGCCACCCTGCTGCTGATCTGGGCGCTGGCGCCCAGCGCTCCCGAGGCGCCGGTGGTCAGCACCAGCGCCGGAGGCGAGCCTGCAGCCGTCACGCCGGTGGCCGATGCCGACATCGAGCAATTGCTGGCTACCCACTGCACCGCCTGCCACGCCACCCAACCGAGCAGCCCGGCCTTCCAAGCCCCTCCGGCGGGCATCATGCTGGAAAACCTGGCGCAACTGAAACAACACAGCGCCAAGGTGCAACAAGCTGCCGTGAATACCCAGTACATGCCGCTGGGCAACATGACCGGCATCACCCCGCAAGAGCGCAGCCTGCTGGGGCAGTGGTTGCGGGAGAACCCCTGAGCCGACGTTGCCGGGACGGCCGTATATGGTCTCCTCCCTCATTGCAAGGCCTCCAGTTTTTGATAACAAGAGCAGGTTGTCTGTCGTATATCCGGCC
>NZ_JBALWW010000002.1:0-363972 GCF_036961105.1 Halopseudomonas sp.
CCGGAAGCTCATAGCCACGCTGAATCAGCTCATCAAGCATGGCATTGATGAGATCGACTCGCTGCTCAAGAACTACAGCGCAGTCACGTGCGATCTGCTCAGTGACCGCTAGCCCGTCGCTGCTGTAGAAGGGGGTAACCTGCAGGTACTGCCGTACCGCTGCTTGGTGCCGGTAAAGGGTGCGGGGATTGCTATAGCGTGGAGCTATTCGTGCGCCGTAGCGGAGGCATTGCCGGACATGACTGATGAGTTCCTGAGGAAGCTCCTCGAACGGAACGAAATAGTGCAGCTGCTGAAACACCTTTAACTGGATTGCCAGCCCAATCGAGAGCGCTGGACTCTTAGCGGTGTTGTTGACCCATTCGATCTCTGAATCAGACAGGGAATAGCTTCGATGAAGCTCCTTGGCCGGTAGCTGACTGGGCAAGATAGGGTAGGCTGTTCTTTCCACCGATGCCATTGAACACATCCCCCAAGCGAGGCAAAAGCATCAGCATAGACGGCTAGCCAGACGGTGGATGACCAGCAAGCCACGGCCTCTCGAATAACCTTTTAAATCATATATTTACAGAACGAATGTCCTAATTTTTGCCTTATCTCGGCATAACCCCAGATACACCCACGGCCAGCAGTACCGACAACCAGAAAACCGCACCCAGCACAGGCTGCTGTCGCGCGCGCGCAAACCAGAATCGCCAGAGCACCGGATTGGCCTCCGGCGGGCTTGGCTCAATTGGCGGTGGGGCCATGGGTAACCACTCCAAGCAACAATAATTTTGTGGCAAATTCCGCTACGCTAAGGCACAGAGCAAGCCGCTGCCTGATTTACCAGGCCTTTTGGCGAATGCACTACTGCAATGGGCAACAGAGCGGCAGATTGCTGTGGCAGCAAAAGCCTCTAGAAAGCCGCGAGCCACCCTGCCCGGCTTCCGCCATTCAACCAGGTGCCCCGAACGAGGCTACAGCAGTTGACTCCCGGTTACTTCCTGGCTTCGGTGTCCGGTGTTGCAGATCGGCTTAGAAACGCCTGGGTCAACTCCGGAAGATGCTCGCGTAGCCAATCTGCCATGGCTATTTCCTCCGGCAGAATCTGCTCGCACACCTCTTGGGTTTGCGTATCACCCACCTGTTTGGCTGCTTCGATCAGAATGGTATAGGAGGCAATCTCGAGATTTTCGAATACATAGCCACTCATCGCACCCTTTACCACTTCATCTGTCATCATCATGCCACCCATTGCCTGACCGAAGGCCATTAACTTGCCGGTCATATCCTTCAGCGTTGACGGCCTTGCGCCCAGCCGATTCAGACAAGCTTCGAGCAACCTGCGCTGCCCCTGCGTCTCGGTAATGTGTTGCTCGATACGCCTTTTCAGCTTCGGGTAGTGCTCCAACCGCTTGGCCTGCGCTTCAAGCATTTGTTCGGCTTGCTGCTCCATTGCATGGGCATCGCGGAGCCAATCCAGCAGGTGTTCCTCAGCTTTGGTCATGGCGCACCTCCAATAAGTAAGCATTCATCTCTTGGAGGCAAGCAAAAAAATAGAAGTTCAGAGTTTCTCTTGTGGCTGTCGGGCCAACCTCAGATCGCCGTTGCAGCGGCTGGCAAGGTGTCGGGGCGCGGCGTGAAATAGTTGAAACTTCGCGCCGGAACGAAAGCTCAACCGTTCGACGCTGACGACTTTTTGCCGGCATCGCCTTCTACACGACTGATGAGGATCTCGATCATGTTCGTACACAACAAGCGATTGCAATATACCGTTCGGGTGGCTGGTCCCAATCCGGGCTTGGCGAATCTTCTATTGGAGCAGTTTGGCGGCCCGCAGGGCGAACTTGCCGCTGCCATGCGCTATTTCACCCAGGGGCTTGCCGAACTGGACCCCGGCCGTAAGGACCTGTTGATGGATATCGCTACCGAGGAACTCAGCCATCTGGAGATTATTGGCTCGATCGTTGGCATGCTCAACCGCGGCGCCAAAGGCAAATTGGCCGAAGCGGCGGAAGAAGAAGCGGACCTGTATCGCTCTCTTACCGGCGCGGGTAACGACTCCCACATCACCTCCCTGCTCTACGGTGGCGGACCGGCCCTGGTGAACTCCGCCGGCGTACCCTGGACTGCCGCCTACGTCGACAGCATTGGCGAGCCAACGGCCGATCTGCGCTCCAACATCGCCGCCGAGGCGCGGGCCAAGATCGTATACGAACGCTTGATCAATGTGACCGACGACCCTGGTATCCGCGACGCGCTGCAGTTTTTGATGACGCGCGAGTTGGCGCACCAGGTTTCCTTCGAGAAAGCGCTGCACTCAATCCAGCCCAACTTCCCACAGGGCAAGCTGCCGGGTAACCCAAAATACACCCGCACCTACTTCAACCTGTCGCAGGGCGACGAGCCCGCGCCCCGAGGCCCCTGGAACCAAGGTGACGGCTGGGACTACGTGGCTGATCCGCAGCCGGCTATAGATGGCGGCGACGGTTCAGCGTCGGTCGAGCTGCCCAGCGAAGATGAAAACGTGGTACAGGCTCTCAAGCAGCGCACTGCATCCGACCCGGATAGCAACCCCTTGACTGGCGCAGATCTGGGTTCCGGTATGGCCGAGCAAAAGAAGTAACTGTTTGACCTGCGTAAAGCGGAGGGCCAAGGAGGCCCTCCGTCGGCGCGAGTATCCTGAGCATCAGCCAGCCGCGCTTTGTTGTATCCAGTCGCCAAAGGGGTCGTCAATCTGCTCCCAATGTTGCTGACCCAGCTGCATTTCCAGCTCAGTTAGCAGGCAGGCTTCGAGCTCACGGTGTATGCGAGGGATGTCCATGCCCTGGCCAATGAATACCAGCTCCTGACGGCAATCGCCGGCCTGCGGATCCCAGTGCTTCATTATTTCCTGTAGGGTTTCAGCATCCTGGGGCCACTGCTTGCGATCGACGAAGCGCCACCAGCGGCCAGCCAGCCCATAGCGCATCAGGCTTCCGGCCTGCGACCAGCTGCCGGCGACTGTCCATTGGCTGGCCAGCCAGAAGAAGCCTTTTGAGCGCAGCAGCCTGCCGTTACCCCATTCACTGCTGATGAAGTGGTGAAAGCGCTGCGGATGAAAAGGTCTTTGCGCACGATAGACTGTGGAGGCGATACCGTACTCCTCCGTCTCCGGTACGTGCTCTCCGCGCAGTTCCTGTAGCCAGCCGGGCGCCTGGGCAGCGCGGTCAAAATCGAAGCGATGGGTGTCGAGTATCTCGTTCAGCGCTACTTCGCCCATCACCATGGGAATGATGTTGGCGTGGCGGTTCAGGCCGCGCAAGATGGCGGTCAGCTCTTCACGCGCAGCGCTTGAGATCAGATCCGCCTTGCTGATCAGCAGGACGTCGGCAAATTCCACCTGCTCGACCAATAGATCGGTGATCGATCGCTCGTCATCCTCGCCCAGGGTCTCTCCCCTGCTCTGCAGGCTTTCCGAGCGCTGATAGTCCTCCAGAAAGCTCAATCCGTCGACCACGGTCACCATGGTATCGAGCCGGGCGATATCTGCCAGAGCGGTGCCATCTTCATCGCGAAAGGTGAAGGTCTCGGCTACCGGCAGCGGTTCGGAGATGCCGGTGGATTCGATCAGCAGATAATCAAAACGGCCGTCCTTTGCCAGGCGCCCCACTTCTTCGAGCAGATCTTCGCGCAGCGTGCAGCAAATGCAGCCGTTGCTCATCTCCACCAGCTTTTCTTCGGCACGGTTGAGGCTCACATCGCGCTGCACCTCACTACCATCGATGTTGATCTCGCTCATATCGTTGACGATGACCGCAACCTTCAGGCCATCGCGGTTTTTCAATATCTGGTTGAGCAAGGTACTTTTGCCGGCGCCGAGAAAGCCGGATAAAACGGTTACGGGAAGACGGTCAGTCATCAGAATAATCCAGGAGAATCGTTATTGGCTTGATTAAGAGTTATAACATAACATTAAGTGGTTGTTAATGCTTCTGCTGGTGTAGCTCGCGAATGCCGCGAAGCTTCCGCGCAGGAAGATCGCGCACTTGACCGCAGCCAGACCTCTGGGTTACTAGAGAGTCCGCCCGCTTCACAACAACAAGGAAGGCCGATGTACAGCGTTGACGATATTTCCCTGCAAAACTGGCAGATCACCGACTTGCAAACCCGCGTAGCGACGCTCGGCCAGGGCCCGGTTGCGCTGTTCATTCATGGCTGGCCTGAGTGCTGGTATTCCTGGCGCCAACAGATGGTGGCTGTGGCCAATCTGGGCTACACCGCAGTTGCCCCGGACATGCCCGGCTTCGGCGAAACCCAAGCGCTGCCTGCTATCGATGACTATAACGTGGAGCGAATCTGCGCCTTCATGCTGGGGCTGGTCCAACGCGCCAGCGGCGGCAAACCTGTGTTGCTGGTTGGCCATGACTGGGGCGCCATCAACTGCTGGCAGTTCACGCAGCGACATCCGCAGTACGTGGCACGGCTGATCAACATGAGTGTGCCGCTGCGCCCGGTAGCCGATGTGCCGCCGATCGAGTTTTTGCGCGGCTACTTCGGTGAGAACTTTTTCTATCAGATCTACTTTCAGGAGCCAGGCCAGGCCGAAGCCGAGTTCGATGCCAACCCAGAGGGAATCTTGCGGGCGCTATGCTGCTCGCCAGATACTCCGCGCGACCCTCCCCTGCTGGGACGCTCGACGCACGAGGGCGGCGGCTGGATCGACCGTCTGGGCAAACCGCAAGTGCAGCCGCAGTGGCTGTCCGACGAAGACCTGGCCTATTACGTCAATGCCTACCGGCACAGCGGTTTCGCTGGCGGCATCAACTATTACCGCAATCTGGACAGGAACTGGCAGCTGATGCTGCCCTACCGGGATACCGTTATCGGTTGCCCGGTACTCTTCATTGTCGGCACCGGCGACAGCACTATACAGGGAGCCAGTGAGGAGAAACTGCGCGCCATGATGAGTGACCGCGTGCCGCATCTGCAGATCGAGATGCTGCAGGGCAAGGGGCACTGGATCCAAAGTGAAGCAACCGAGGAAGTAAACGCATTGCTGCGAGCCTTTCTGGCTGAATAGCCGTTGCGCACATGACAGGGTCCCGAAGTCCGGGGCCCTGTCATGTGCAACAGTAATTCAGAGCGCGGCGAATAGCGCCTGCGCGGGCAATAGCCGAAAGTCTATCGACATCATGAGGCTTAGCGCGGTGATCGCGATGATCGAGAAGCCGAACAGCTTGCGCGCCCATATCTGATCATCTACTTGCCGTCGATAACCCGAGAGTGCTATTACCAGCCACCAGATGCTCACCAGCAGCGCAATCAGCAGATAGCCGTAACCGGTAAAGCCTGACACTGCCAGCATCAGCGCTGCGGCCGCAAAAGCAATGATGTACCAGACGATATGCTGCTTGGCGACGCGGATGCCTTCCTTGACTGGCAAGACCGGAATCCCGGCGGCGCTGTAGTCATCAAAGCGAAAGATGGCAATGGCGTAGGAGTGCGGCATCTGCCACAGGCAGAAAATCAGCAACAGCAAGGCGGCGCCGGTATCGAACTGCCCGGTTACCGCA
This sequence comes from Halopseudomonas sp., assembly GCF_036961105.1. Classification (GTDB taxonomy): domain Bacteria; phylum Pseudomonadota; class Gammaproteobacteria; order Pseudomonadales; family Pseudomonadaceae; genus Halopseudomonas. The sequence goes on from NZ_JBALWW010000002.1 coordinate 5,538, forward strand.
CAATAGCCCACCACCGGCGGCATGGCACCGGACAGGCTACCCACCAGCGTGCCGTACACCGAGCTGCGCTTGAGCCACAGGCTGTAAAACCCGACATAGATGACAAAGCCGACCGCCGCCAGCGCGGTAGCCAACGGGTTGGTGAACCACCACAGCATGCCGAAGCCGGCAAAGCCCAGGACCGCGCCATGGGTCAGCGCGGCCAACAGCGAAATTTGCCCGGTCACCAGTACCCTGCCCCGGGTACGCTGCATGTGGCGATCGATATCGCGGTCAATGCAATTGTTCATCACGCAACCGCTGGCCACCACCAGCGACAGCCCGATCACGGTAGCCAGCAACAGCACCGGATCGATCTGCCCCTGGGCGGCAAGAAAGTAGCCCCCGGCGACCGCGATGAGGTTGCCGAAAATGATGCCGGGTTTGGTGATCAGCAGGTAGCGTTTCAGCTTCACTTGAACATCCACGGCATCATCAGCATATCGGCATTGACCATGATCCAGATGGCCAGACCCACCAGCATGATGATGATCAGTACGGTGAACAGAAAAGCCACCAGATTCCAGCGACCCTCGGACGAGGTGTTCATGTGTAGAAAGCACACCAGGTGTACCACCACCTGCACCACGCCCATCGCGAGCATGCTGATCAGCGCGGTCTCGCGGCTGAAGTTGCCGCTCATCACCATGGCGAAGGGGATCACCGTGAGGATCACCGACAGCACAAAACCTATCGCGTAAGAGCCGTAGCTGCCGTGACCGGCACCGGCGTCAGTAGATGCATGGCTCATGCGGCCACCCCCATCAGGTAAACAATGGTAAATACGCAAATCCAGACGATGTCGAGGAAGTGCCAGAACAGACTCAGACACATCAGACGCGTATTGTTCTGCGCGGTCAGACCGCGCGTACTGATTTGCGCCATCAGCACCAGCATCCACACCAGACCGGCGGTTACGTGCAGGCCGTGCATACCCACCAGCGTAAAGAAGGAGGACAGAAAGGCACTGCGATCAGGCCCGAAACCCTCGACGATCAGGTGATGGAACTCATTGATCTCCATGCCGATGAAACCGGCACCCAGCACAAAGGTCGCCGCCAGCCAGCCCAGCGCCTGACGCTTGGCACCGCGGTGCGCCGCCAACATCGAGAAACCGTAGGTGCAGCTACTGACCAACAGCAGAAAGGTTTCGCCCAGCACGTAGGGCAGTTCAAAAATCTCCTTACCGCTGGGCCCACCAGCGGTGTGATTGACCAACACCGCATAGGTTGCGAAAACGCTGGCGAAGAGGATGCAGTCGGTCATCAGGTACAGCCAGAAACCGAATACGGTATTGCCGCCGCTGTCGTGCGCGTGTTCATGGTCATGCGCTGCGGCGTGATAGGAATGCATAACGTCCGTCGTCATGGATTAAACCTGCTCTGCAAGTGAATGAGTGGACTGGGCACGGTGGTGGGCGGCAAAGCGTGCATGGTGGCGATTTTCGATGCGCTCGATTTCTTCCGGCTGCACGTAATAGTCCACATCCTGGTTGTAGCTGCGCAGTACAAAGGCCACGACCATGCCGATAAAGCTGAGGCCGGCCATCCACCAGATATGCCAGACCATGGCAAAGCCGAAGACCGCACCCAACAGCCCGATCACCACGCCAGCAGCGGTGTTCTTTGGCATGTGAATAGGGCTGAAGGTGTCCGGGCGGTCGTACGCGGTGCCCTCTTCCTTCATCGCGTAGAAAGCGTCGATGCTGTGCACAGTGGGAAGTTCGGCAAAGTTGTAGAACGGTGGTGGCGAACTGGTCGACCACTCCAGTGTACGGCCGCCCCAGGGGTCGCCGGTCAGGTCGCGCAGTTGCTCGCGATTCTTGAAGCTGACGATCAACTGGGCGATCTGGAAGCCAATGCCACAGAGAATCAGCGCAGCGCCGCAGAATGCAACGATCAGGTAGGGCTGCCACAGGGGGTTGTCGTAGTGATTCAAGCGGCGCGTCATGCCCATGAAGCCCAATACATAGAGCGGCATGAAGGCGACAAAGAAGCCACTGAACCAGCACCAGAAGGCGCCCTTGCCCAAGCGTTCGTCGAGCTTGAAGCCAAAGGCCTTGGGGAACCAGAACGTGAGGCCGGCCAGGTAACCGAATACCGCACCGCCAATAATGGTGTTATGGAAGTGCGCGATCAGAAACAGGCTGTTGTGCAGCACATAGTCGGCGCCGGGCACCGCCAGCAGCACGCCGGTCATTCCACCAATGGTGAAGGTGATCATGAAGCCCAGGGTCCAGAGCACCGGGGTGGTGAACTGCACGCGGCCGCGGAACATGGTGAACAACCAGCTGAACAGCTTAACCCCGGTGGGCACCGAGATGATCATGGTCGCCACACCGAAGAAGGCGTTGACGTTGGCACCTGAGCCCATGGTGAAGAAGTGATGCAACCAGACCACAAAGCCCAGCAGGGTAATGGCGCCGCTGGCCCAGACCATTGAGGTATAACCAAACAGCTTCTTGCCTGAAAACGTGGATATCACCTCAGAAAATATACCGAACGCTGGCAGAATCAGGATGTACACCTCGGGGTGACCCCAGGCCCAGAACAGGTTGATGTACATCATGGCGTTGCCGCCAAGCTCGTTGGTAAAAAAATGCATGTCCAGATAGCGATCCAGCGTCAGCAACCCCAGGGTTGCGGTGAGGATCGGAAAGGACGCCACAATCAGAATATTGGTAAAGGTGCAGGCCCAGGTAAAGATCGGCATCTTCATCAACGTCATGCCGGGCGTGCGCATCTTGAACACGGTCACCAGGAAGTTGACACCGGTCAGCAGCGTGCCCAGCCCGGATAACTGCAAGGCCCAGATGTAATAGTCGACCCCCACGCCCGGACTGTAGCCAAGCTCGGCCAGCGGCGGATAGGCCACCCAGCCGGTGCGCGCGAACTCCCCTACTCCCAGCGACACGTTGACCAGAATCGCACCGGCAGCAAACAGCCAGAAGCTCAGCGAGTTGAGGAACGGAAAGGCCACATCGCGGGCGCCGATCTGCAAGGGTACCGCAATGTTCATCAGGCCGACCATGAACGGCATGGCCATGAAGATGATCATGATCACACCGTGGGCGGTGAAGATCTGATCGTAATGTTCCGGCGGCAGAAAGCCCTGGGAGGCGCCTTCAGCCATGGCGAGCTGGCCGCGCATCATGATGGCGTCGGCAAAGCCGCGCAGCAGCATGATGAGCGCGACCAGAATGTACATCACGCCAATCTTCTTGTGGTCGACCGAGGTCAGCCATTCAGTCCACAGATAGCCCCACTGGCGGTAGTAGGTAATGGCAGCCGCCACCGCCAACCCCAGTACCGCCACCACGGCAAGCGTGACCATGATGATGGGTTCGTGAAAGGGCACAGCGTCCAGAGTAAGTTTGCCGAACATCTTAATGAGACTCCTCGGTATGGGCATGCATGGTCATGCCGGCCATGGCCGCATCAGCGTGCGCAGGATGCTGCATTGCGTGATGTCCGCCGTGGGCGTACTGCATGAGAATGTGCTGATAGAGCGTGGGGCTGACACTGCCGAAATAGCGCACCGGGTTGGCCGTGCTGGGCTCAGCCAGCGCCGGATAGGTGGCGACATCGAGAGATTCGGGCGTAGCGCGGACCTTGGCGATCCAGTCCTTGAAGCCCTGTTCCGAGGTGGCAATGGCCTGGAACTTCATATCGGAAAAGCCTTCGCCGCTGAGGTTTGCCGAGATGCCATCGTAGCTGCCCTCATGGTTGGCAATCAGGTGCAGCTTGGTCTGCATGCCGGCCATCGAGTAGATCTGGCTACCCAGCTGCGGAATGAAAAAGGAGTTCATTGCCGACTGCGAGGTGATTTTGAAATTGACCGGTGTGTCCGTCGGAAAGGCAATCTCGTTGACCGTGGCAATGCCCTGCTCGGGGTAGATGAACAGCCATTTCCAGTCCAGCGACACCACCTGAATCTCAATGGGCTTGACGTCGGAGTCGAGCGGCCGATAAGGGTCCAGCTCGTGGGTGCTGGTCCAGGTAATGGTGCCGAGTATGGCGACGATGACGCAGGGCACCAGCCAGACCACCAGTTCAATACGGTTGGAGTGTGCCCAGTCCGGCCGGTAGGTCGCGGCGGTATTGCTGGCGCGATATTTCCAGGCGAATGCCAGGGTCATCACTATCACTGGAATGACCACGATCAGCATCAGCAGCGTAGCGGTGATGATCAGCGACTTCTCGTCCATGCCGATCTGGCCCTTGGGGTCCAGTAGCACCATCTTGCAACCGCCCAGTAGCAGCAAGGGTAGCCAGGTCAGTTTTTTCAGGTATCCAGAGAACTGCTCTATTTTCATGTTGCGGCCTTGTTGAATGAACTGACGCCGCGCCGCGAGCCGGGCGACGGCGCCGATATATCGCCCGCTGCTATCGGACGATGCTTGAAAGGATCCGCCGTAAAATCCAGGCGCGCCGGAATACGCGACTATCGCTACGGCGACATCGATTCGTCTGCTGTTGGAATCTTTGTTAGTCAGCATGAATACTGCTGCGCACTGTCCTGACGGGCGCTCGTCACTAACGGTTTGGCGGGAGCAGCATTGCTGCCACGCGGTGGACCAGTCGGCCCGCATACAGGAGTACAATCTGTTGCGGTCAGCATCCCTTTGGCTTGGCGCCAGGCTGACTCAAGGCGAAGTTATTACAAGATATTTCACGAATTACTGCAAACTCAAGAAGGCTCTGAGATGGGCTTTTCAACCCGTCAGCCGGGGCTTCTCGGGGTCAGGCGGCAGCGCTGCCAGGCAACCCCGCCCCGCGTAAAAGCGCCGAATTTGCTGGTCTGCAGCCATGCACAAGGCGAAGAGGAAATGTACTGGACCCGCCCGCGACATCGTGCGACCACATGTCGCGTCGGTATTCGGCACATAAGGTGGTTTATTGATCCAGATCACAACCTGTACAGGCGCAAACTGCTAAAGCTGCCCGCAGGCGAGGCCTGTTGGGCTCGGCAATTGCAAACTCCACTTTGAGGTAGCAGAGGTATTTATGGTCGATGCAGCACCACCGCTCTTTGGCACGGCCGACGCGTCCTATCGGGCCGCCGGGGAGCTGGCAGGGATTCGCCGTCTGGTAGCCGATTTCTATCAGATCATGGATAGCTGGCCGCAGGCGGCCACGATCAGAAGCATGCACAAGCCCGACCTCAGCAGTTCTGAAGACAAGCTTGCCTGTTTCCTGTCGGGCTGGCTGGGTGGACCGCGTCTGTATCAGGAACGCTACGGCTCGATCAGCATTCCCGGTTTCCATGCGCAATGGCCGGTCGACATCCACGCGCGAGATGCGTGGCTGGGCTGCATGCAACAAGCAATCGAGCGACAGCCCTACAGCGTGGAGTTCAAGCGCTATTTGCTGGCACAGCTGAGCATCCCCGCCAACCGGGTGGTCCAGGCCAGTCAGGCGCGCCAACAGGCGGCGCAGTAGCTATGAGTGGTTATGCTGCGGTTAAAGCGGCTTGTGCCAGAACAGGGCCTTGCCCATTGCCGGGTCGAGCTCATAAGGCGCAAAACCGAGCGCGCGATAAGCTGACTGCGCCAGTGTATTGCCTTCCAGTACCTCCAGGGTGAGTTTGGCGCAGCCGCGTTCAAGCGCCTGAGCCGCGACGGCTTCGAGCATGCGTCGGCTAACGCCGCAGCCACGCCATTGGCCCTCGACAATTACGTCATGAATATTCAACAAAGGGCGGCAATCAAATGTAGAAAAGCCTTCAAAACAATTCACCAGCCCGATGTATTCGTTGTCTTTTTTAGCCAGTATCCCAAGATAGTCCGAGCGCTTTGCGAGCGCGTCAGGCAAGGCTTCACGCACTTCTTCGGTCAATGCTTCAGCGCCGCCCATGGGATCTAGCGCGTAGCTGTTGAGCAACGTCACCAGGGCCATTCGATGCTCGGAAACGGTCAGATCAATCGATACTATCTCTATGTTTTCTATCACTATTTACTCCTGTCCGGCTTGCAGCTGTGCTTTCAGGCCGCTCAATTGCTGGTTGCCCGGCGATAACACCAGACCCGCCTGTATCACTTCAAGTGCCTTGCCACGCTGCCCCACGGAATTCAGTGCTACTGCGAATACGTAGCGATAGCGCTGGTTGCCCGGCTCTAGCGCCACGGCCTTGCCCAACGGCGCCAGCGCCTGTTCTACCTGTTTTTGCCGCACCTGCAGCAACCCGAGACTGAAATGCACCGAAGCAGCCTGCGGAATACGCTGCAGTGCGGTAGCCAGCAGCCTTTGTGCTTCAGGATCGCGCAGCGAGGAGCGATACAAATCGGCAAGGTTGATGTACGCCGCCTCAAAATAGGGATCAAGCTGCAGCGCCTGCCGATAGCTCTCCTCGGCCAAGGCTATCTCGTTGCGCGCCTGGTGGTAGCTCGCCAGGTTGAGCAACGCCGATGGGTTGTCAGCATTGCTCTTCTGCACCGCAAGATATTCATCGAGCACCTGCTGCAACAAGGCGCGTTTGTCTTCCGGTGCCTGCTCGGGCGGTATGTCCAGTAACTGCCCCACTGCCTGTATGCGCACGCTGCGAATGGGATCATTCAGTAGCGGTGAGGCCAGTTGCCAGCGGGTGATCGGCGGCAAGGGCGTTATCGCTTCCAGCGCGCCCAGTCGCACCTGTGGGCTGTCGTCGCGCAGCGCCAAGGCGATATCGCCGAGCACTTCCGGCTGCGGCCAGTTCTGCAGCAGACTGGCGGCAGTGGCGCGGGCAATCGCCGGCTGAGACTCGTTGCTCAGCAGATCCAGCAGCGCCTGGGGTGATTGCAGAGTGCCGTTGCGCGCGTCATGCAGGGTCTGGGCATATTGCTGGTGTCCCTGCGGCACATGGCCGTACCACTTTTCCACCTGGTCGGCAGCCCATTGCGCGCTCTGGTCTTCATGGCAGCCGTTGCAGGCGTTGGGCACACCCAGGGTTACGCTCTGGTCCGGGCGTGGAATGCGCAGGCTATGGTCGCGCCGCGGATCGACGCCCATGTAGGTGGTGGCCGGCATATGGCAATCCACACACTGTGAACCGACAGTGGTCTCATGGAAATGATGTTTCGGCGTTTGATACTGGTCGGCCACGTGGCACTGCAGACACACGCCGTTGCCTGGGGCGCGCAGCTCCAGACTGTGGGGGTCGTGACAATCGCTGCAGGTCACACCGGCATCGTACATCTTGCTCTGAACGAATGAGCCGTGCACAAAAACCTCGTCCTGAATCTGCCCGTCGGCGTGATACAAACCCTGGTCCAGATTGGCGAGCAGATAGCTTTCCACCAGTTGCTGCGCCGGTGTGTTGTCATCAAACAGCTGGGCGCGGCGTGAGTGGCAGCCTGCGCAGGCCTGAATCTCCGTCTCGGCGGTCTTGGCCACGCTGCGTTCGGGCTGTCGCGTTTGCGGACTGAGTTGCCAGATAGCGTTGCGGCGCTCGTCGAAATTCAGCGTCAGCCCCTTGCGGCTTAGCTGTTCGGCGCTGAGCCCGCCAGCATCGGCGGCCCATTTCAGATGCAAGGAACCGGGTCCGTGGCAAGCCTCACAGGCGACGTCGATATCGTCCCATTGTGTGTTGTAACTGGTGCTGACCGGATCGTAATTGCGCTGCAAGTTGGTGGAATGGCATTCGGCGCAAGTCAGGTTCCAGTTGAAGTGGCGCCCGGTCCAGTGGAACGCCTTGTCGGCTTCATCGCCGTTGAATTCGGGATTGAGCTGAAACCAGCGCTGCCCCCCCTCCTCCTTTGGACGCGCGTCCCAGGCGACGCTGAACGCCTGATAGCGCCCGCCGGGCAAGGCCAGCAGATACTGCTGCAACGGGTAAACGCCAAAGGTATAGCGAGCAATGTAATCCTGATAAGCGCCCTGATCATCGGCGGTACTGACCATGAAATCAGCGCCACGACGAAAGAACCTGGTGGTCACGCCACCGAACTCGAACACGGCATCATCGAAATCGCCCAGCACGCTGTTTTCGGTGCTTTCCTGCATGGCCAGGTCATGGTGCGAGCCAGTAAAGCGCTCGGCCTGCTCGGCATGACAACCTACGCAGTTCTGCATACCGATAAACTCTGCGGTGGGCTCGTTCTGCTCTGCCGCCGCTGGCTGCGGCATGGCTGAAAGCTTGGCTGGATCGGGAGCGGCAGCAGCGGGCGATACTTCACTGCGCTGGGTGGCAGGGTTTGCGCTTTGCTGAGTCCACCACCAACCTGCCACTGCAACCAGCAGCAAGCCAAACGCAAGCACCAGATAAAGGCCGCTGGTCCTCCGCCTGACAGGATCAGCTTGCGTTCTCTTGCCAGTCTCGTCGTTGCGTGTTGCTTTATTGTTCTGCTTGCTGGGCATTGCTTGTTATACCTTGTTTCGTCCTGAACCAAATTCCGCGTCGCGCTGATGATGCTTCAATCTGGCCTGCTGAGCCGCGTGCCCAAAGTGTGGCTCTGCCCCGGCTGAATTTGCCGAGCATCCGGGCCGGCATTGGCTGCTTCTATGCACAACATTCCCAGATACCCCTCTGCCGGGAACTCGCTCAGACGCAGGCTTTTCGCTTGCCAGGGGTTCCATACCACCACTGACTCGCTGCCGCGGCGCTCGACAACCACCGGGTAACGCGAGTCATGCAGCCGAACTGACGCTGCGTGGCCATGGTAGATACGGTCAAGCTCGCCAGTAAAGTCTATATCGCCGGTCTGACTCTTTTGCTTCCAGCCATCGACTGCATCAATGTAAGCGGCTTGATCCAACCCGCTGATGCGCACCCGGTGAATATCACTCACCGGCAGGTAAGTATGTAGCGCCTGGGTCAGTCTCATCGGCTGCTGGCCCGCGTTGGTGGTAGTCAGTCGCACATCAATTGCCGAATTCAGGCGGTACTCCACATGGACCTGCCAGGGCTCATCAGGCAGTGCCTCGGCAATCCGTTCAGGCGGCAGGTCAAATCGCAGGTAAACGCCCTGCTCGTCCTCGGTTGCCGCGGTCAATTGCCAGAGCAAGCGCCGGGCGATGCCATGCGCGCCAGTTGGACGATCGCCACCAAACCAGGGCCAGCACAGCGGAATGCCACCGCGCAGCGCCTTGCCGGGAAGTTGCGGATCATCCGGGCTGACCCACAGCAGAGGCCGTTGCCCGGCAGGAACACACTGCAGCAGGTGGGCTCCCTCCAGGGCTATGCGCGCCTCCACAGCCGGGTGTTGGATATCAATGAAGGCCTTGCCAGCGGGGTTGGAAGTGTGGCGCATGCAATCAGGCAACACAGTCGACATGATGGAAATCCCTGGTCCAAAAAAGCGACGTTAACACGCCGGAAGCGACAGTAGTTCGACGCGGTTGCGGCCCGCCCCTTTGGCGCGATAGGCGGCCTTGTCGGCCTGCGACATCAGTTGTTCAAGGCTCGCCTGCCCATTGTCTGAAGCCGTCACGCCAAAACTGCAACTAACGCTGATATGCTTGCCCTGATGCACGATATCCAGCTGCGCTATAGCCTGCCGCATGCGCTCGGCCATTCGGCACGCTGCCTCAGCATTGGCTCCGGGTAGTAATAGCGCAAATTCTTCACCGCCGATACGCGCCAGCGTATCACCGGCGCGCACTTGCGCGCTGGCTGCCTGAGCCAGATGCCTGAGCACGATATCGCCGCCGGCATGCCCATGATTATCATTGATGCTTTTGAAATGATCGGCATCAAACACCACTACCGCAACCGCGTGCTGCAGCCGGTTCGCCTGCGCCACTGCGCTGTGGCCCGCAGCAATAAACGCCCGGCGGTTGAACAGGCCCGTGAGCTCATCCTGGTGTGCCAGTTCCTCAGCGCGGCGCTTGGCGGCCTTGAGCTCGGCTTGCGTGTCCTTGAGCTCGGTTATGTCGGTGGCGATCTCCATCCGTACGAGCCGCCCATCCGGCCACTGGATGGCCTGATCCCGGCACTGGTACCAGCGCTGGGTTACGGTATTGCGAAATTCCCAGACATGAACCCCCGCCGCAGCGCCCCCGGCGTCCAGCAGTCTGGCGTTGGTGCAGAAGCTGCAAGGACCGGTCTGTCCCTGCTGCAGCACCTGCCAACACTTGCGCTTGTTCGGTACGCCCCAGTACTGCCTGCCGTAGGCATTGAGGAATATCAATTCGTGAGTCTGCATGTCAGCGACATAGACAAGTGCATCCAGGCTATCGAGAACGGTATCTACGGCCTGCTGACTGACCGGCTGAGTTTGCTCACCGGGGGTGATATTGAACGGCATGGTACACCTGTTGCGCGTGGCCTGGTTCGGCGTGTCGCAACATCCAGCCGGATAGCCGCGCTTCGCCCACAGGGTTGCTTGCATTATCGGCCTTGCGGCAGATAGCTTGAAGGTAGATTTTCGTCGATGTGTTGGCTTCGCTGGCCTGGCGATATATGACATCATGTTGCAGTTATACACCCATTCTATTCGTCGCCAGGGGAGCTCCGTCACGTTCCATACGTGCAGAGCTGAGAATCCGTTGCTCATTGAGCACTAAACCCTGGAACCTGATCCGGATAATACCGGCGGAGGAAGCGCGACATGTCTTACCTGAGTCTGGCCGCCGTCGTGGCGGCGTTGTTGCTGTTCGTCTGGGTCGGCCTGCGCGCAAGGCGGCCGGAGAGCGGCCTGGATGACTATATTACGGCCCGCAACAGTCAAGGGGCGCAGGCCCTGGGGCTGTCATTTCTGGCTTCGGGAATGGGTGGCTGGATACTCTTCGCGCCGCCGGAAGTAGGTGCTCTGGTCGGGCCTGTGGGTCTGGCCGGCTATGCGCTAGGCGCCGCCCTGCCCTTTATCGTTCTGGCGTTCTGCGGCCCGGCGATTCGCCGCGCGTTACCGCAAGGTCGCAGTATTGGCGAGTTTGCCCAGAGTTGCTTTGGTGGTGGCGTGCGCCGCTGGGTAGCGCTGATCTCACTGTTGTACATGAGTTGCTTTCTGATCGCCGAATTGACTGCCATTGGCGCTATCACCAGTATGCTTTCGGACATCAACCCCGCACAGGTGATTGTCGGTGTGGCATTGGCCACCCTGGCTTACACCGTAGGCGGCGGACTGCGTGCCAGTCTGGTGACCGACCGTTGGCAGGCATGGTTGCTATTGGGACTGATTTTTCTGGTGGGTTATGTGGCGCTGCAGCGATTGCCCGAGATGGATGTCAGCGCTCCCGTTCCTGGAATTCCTACCGACGCGGCCTTCGGGGTCGCGTTGACACTGGTCATCGCGGTGACGGCCGCCAACCTGTTTCATCAGGGTTACTGGCAGCGGGTCTGGGCGGCGCAGGACGCTGGCGCACTGGGCAAGGGCGCTCTGCTGGGCGGCGCGGTCACAGTGTTGGTGGTTGCCATGGTGGGCGGCATGGCGATATTGACGGTCATGAGCGGCGCGGACATAGGCTCGCCGCCCATTCCCTTTTTCGCCATGTTGAACAATGCACCGGCTTGGCTCAACCTGCTGGCCCTGCTGCTGGCCATGACCTTGGTCGCTTCGTCGGTAGACACGCTGCAGAACGCCATTGCTTCACTGGCGGTAACCGAGAAAAAAGGCTTGTCGCTGACAGCTGCGCGCGTGTTTACGGTGCTCTTGATGGTGCCGGTGGTACTGATCGCCTTGCAGGGGATCTCGGTGCTGCGCCTGTTTCTGATTGCAGACCTGCTGTGCGCAACGGCGGTAGTGCCGGTGCTGATGGGGTTGTGGTCGAGGATGACGCCGGCTGCGGCTATCGCCGGAGCTCTGGCGGGCCTGATAGGTGCTCTGCTGCCCGGTTGGTTCAGTACTGGCAGTTTGTTGCAGGGACTGTTGATTGCCAGCTTTCCCGGCGGGGTGCCCAGCCTGGGGCCATTTTTGGGCGCTTTGCTGGCCTCGGCTCTGGTGAGTCTGGCGGTCGCCTTGCTGATACCGCGCAATCAGCAGCTGCATTCAACTGGCTGATTTGCCAGGCCGTGGCATGAGCCACGGCCTGGGCGAGCATGTGTCAGCCAGTCATTTTCAACCCTAACACTCCCAAGGTTATCAGGCCCAGACTGGCAAGGCGCAGCAGGCTCATGCTGTCTCCCAACAGCAGCCCCAGCACGGCAGTACCGAGCATGCCGATGCCGACCCATACGGCGTAGGCCGTGCTCATTGGCAGTGTTTTCATCGCCACGCCCAGCAGTGCAAAGCTGATCAGTAGCGCGCTCAAGGTCAGCAGGCTTGGCCACAGACGACTAAAGCCGTCGGTGTACTTCAGACCCACGGCCCAGCCAACCTCGAAAATACCCGCCAAAAACAGAATAACCCAGGCCATGACTAGCCCCCTTCTTGCTGGCGGGGTCGTCCCCGATAACGGAAGTGGGCAGCAGGGTCGTCCCTGCCGGGTAACGCCTGCAGCCTAGCACGCGGCCAAGCCGAGGTGAACGTGCAGCCGGATTAGCGCGTGGTCAACCGTCTCAACTTGCCACCGTGGCCGGCATCACTTGGCGGATATCGATACTGCCGAGGCAACCCTTGCTTCGCTTGGCGGTTCAATCAGCCAGAGTACAAACAACGCCAGGGCAGGCATTGCGGCGCCTATGAGCGCAGCCACGAGCCAACCACCGTGGGTATAACCCCAGACTCCCACTACGCTGCCGATGGCTCCGCCGATGAAAAAAGTCGCCATATACAGGCCGTTCAGGCGACTGCGCAAATCGGCACTCAGGCCGTAGATCGCACGTTGCCCCAATACCACATTGCCAGAGACGCCAAAGTCGAGCAGCACGGCAGCGGCCACCAGTACGGCGAGGGACGCGGTTGAACCCAGGGGCAGCACCAAGGTAGCGAGGACGGAAAAAATTGCCAGCAACATGGCTGCGATAGTGGCCACCCGGGTCCACCCGGCATCCGCCACGCGGCCCGCCAGAGGGGCTGATATCGCACCCGCCACCCCGGCGAGCGCAAAGAGCGCGATATCCGATTGCGACAGGTTGAAAGCCGGCCCAGCCAGCACCAAGGGTGTGGTTGTCCAGAAGAGACTGAAAGCGCCAAACATCATCGCCTGATAGAACGCGCGGCGCTGCAGCACCGGGGTGCTGAGCGCCAGGGTGCCCATTGAGCGCAGAAGCTCAGCATAACTCAAGACTGAACTGGGCCTGCGCACCGGCAACATCCAGCGCATGGCGAGCCCCAGCACGCCCATCACTGCAGCGGAGAATATAAAGACCGCGTGCCAGTCATACAGCTCGGCCAGGAAACTGGCGACGGGTCGCGACAACATGATGCCAAACATCAAGCCGCTCATCACGTTGCCCACCACCTTGCCGCGGGTCTGTTCGCTGGCCAGGTGCGCTGCCAGCGGCACTATTACCTGTACCGCTACCGCACCGACACCAATCAACACTGACGCGGCAAGAAAGATCAGCGCGCTGTTGGCCAGCGCAGCTCCGATCACTGCCACTACGGTCAAGACAAGCATAATAAGGATCAGCTTGCGATTCTCGATCAGATCAGCCAGTGGCACAACCAACAACAGACCGAGGACATAACCGATCTGCGTCAGGGTGACTATCAGCCCGGCTGACTCCGGCGCCATGCCCAGCGCCTGGCTGATCGGACCAGCCAGAGGCTGTGAGTAATAAAGGTTGGCTACCAGGAAGCCACAACACAAAGCCAGGAAAAAAGTCATCCCGGCAGAGATGTGACGTTCAAATTGCGGCAAAGACATGCGGGCTCCTGAAAAGCGATAACCAATAAAGAGGCCTATTAACGCATAGTTGTTCGATATTAGCCGAACTAATATAGCAAGGCAGGGTGCAAATATTGCTTACCGGCGGGGAACACACCGGGCGCTGCGGGCCTATCAAACTGCGAGAGAACAACAGCCAGGGATCATCCCATACTCATCTTGAGAGCTGTCATTTTCTGCTCGTCGCTGAGGCTGTCATCGTCCAGCGCCTTGGCGAGACTCATGTAGGCGCTGGTCAGCGCGCTCATCAGACCACTGATCTGCTGTTGCAACTGTCGAAGCTGATCAGGGTCCGCGTTCGGCCCTTGCAGCGCCGCCAACTCTGCCTGTTTCTCGGCGATCTGCGCTCTGAGTTCACGTATCTGTTCCAGCAGTTTGCGGATATGCGTGGGTAGGTCGGCGGATTCGGTTTGAGCGCTTTCGGCACTGCTTTGCGCACGCGAAGAAAGGGTCACCACTATACCCTCAGCAGCCTCGCGCACGCTCGGCGGCGACTCCCCGACTGGCGGCGACTGGGGCGCGGCCACGGCTGGCTGTCGAGACGCCACCATTGCAGGCACGGAAGTGGAGTCGATGCGCATAACAGCAACCAGAAAGTGGGTTTATGCGTTTGTATCGGCCTGTTGGCGCAGTACTTGAGCCAAGGTAGTTTTGACGCCTCCCGCCAGAACCCTTATATTGCTGCCCGCTGTGCAAAACAGCTTCGTTCTCGGGGCGGGGTGCAATTCCCCACCGGCGGTGATGGGACCAGGTCCCCAGCCCGCGAGCGCTCAGGCGGCTGTTTCTGCGCCTGAGGTCCAGCAGATCTGGTGAGACTCCAGAGCCGACGGTGATAGTCCGGATAAGAGAGAACGCGTCAGTAGCGGTGGCAATGCGTTGATTCGCGTGGCCCTGCCCTGCCCGTTCGCCCTGATTCACCTTTGTCCAGGATGTAACTGATGAATCAGAGCTCGACGAATTTCACTTTTGACCGCCGCAATCAGCGGGTGGCCTTTATCCATGCCTCCTGGCACGCAGAGATCGTCCTGCGTTGCCTGGAAGGTTTCAAGAATCAGTGGCAGCAGCGTGGCTACGATCTCGAGCAGATCGACGTCATTGCGGTTCCTGGCGCTTACGAGATCCCGTTGCAAGCCAAGCTGATGGCAAAAAGCGGCCGTTATAGCGCCATTGCCTGTAGTGGCCTGGTGGTGGACGGCGGTATTTACCGGCACGACTTTGTCGCCAATGCCGTCATCTCCGGATTGATGCAGGTACAGCTGGAAACGGAAGTGCCCGTACTGACGGCGGTGCTCACCCCACATCATTTCCATGAGCATGATGAGCACCAGCAATATTACAGCCGTCACTTCGTGCAGAAAGGCGAAGAGCTGGCCGCTGCCGCAGACGGCGCCATAGCGCTCACATTGGCAAACAAGGCCGCCTGACTGTCAGCCTGCCGGTATCAGCTGCCTTCGATACGAAAGCCCACTTTCAGCACGACCTGATAGTGGGCGACCTTGCCGTCGACCACATGCCCCCGGGTTTCCGATACCTCGAACCACTCAACGTGCTTGACGTTCTTGCTGCACTCGGCAATGGCCACCTGAATGGCATCATCGATGCTTTTGGCGGATGAGCCTACCACTTCGACTTTCTTGTATACGTGATGGTTTGACATTGCATTCTCCATTTGGCTTGTGTGTCCACAGTACGGCTGACAGTTGCCAACGCCGAGGGTTCAGCCGGATTCTTTTCAGTGTAGAGCAACTACCGGCAGCCGCGCGTTGCAATATGTGGCGTGAGCCCTATAATCTCAAATGCAAATCAGTATCATTAATTGACACACTTGACTAACACAGGGAGTACTACATGGCCGTGCGTTTTCCTCTGCAGGCGCTTGCGCTGGCAATATCAACCACTTTTCTTCTCAGCGCGTGCAGCGACGAGGAAAAATCTGCTCAGTCCGCTGCTCCGGAACAGAACGCCGCGGCCCCTGAAGTGGCTGAAACCGCTCCAGCCTCTGACGAAGCCGCGCCCAGTAGCGACGTTTCTGCGGTAGCCCCTGAAGCCGTAGTAAGTCATTACGCTGACCTGGCTCACGCCACCTATGAAGATGCGCTCAACACTGCCAAGGCACTGGATGAAGCTGTCGACGCCTTGATTGCCAACCCCACGACAGAAACGCTGGAAGCTGCCAAGCAAGCCTGGCTCGCCGCGCGCGTACCCTATCAGCAGTCCGAAGTCTTCCGCTTTGGCAACGCAGTAGTGGACGACTGGGAAGGCCAGCTCAACGCCTGGCCGCTGGACGAAGGTCTGATCGACTACGTCAAGACAGACGGTTACCAGCACGCCCTGGGCAACGATGGCGCCAATGCCAACATTATCGCCAGCACCGAGCTGACGATCGGCGGCGAAACCATGGACCTCAGTACCCTCACTCCCGAGCTGCTTGCCAGCCTGAACGAAGTGGGTGGCTCTGAGGCCAACGTTGCAACCGGCTATCACGCCATCGAATTTCTGCTCTGGGGCCAGGACCTGAATGGCTTTGAAGCGGGTGCTGGCGAACGTCCGGCTACCGACTACGCCAAAGGTGACGACTGCACCAACGGCCATTGTGACCGCCGTGCAGCCTACCTGGATGCGGTTACCGATCTGCTGGTAACCGATCTGCAGTGGATGGTCGGGCAATGGGCGGCCGACACTGAAGGCAATTATCGCGCCGAGTTCGTTGCAATGGAGCCGCAATCGGCCTACCAGAAAATGCTCTTCGGCATGGGTTCGCTGTCGCTGGGTGAGCTGGCTGGTGAGCGCATGAAGGTGGCGCTGGAAGCCAACTCCTATGAAGACGAGCACGATTGCTTCAGCGACAACACGCACAACTCGCATTATTACAACGCCCAGGGCATCATGAATGTCTATACCGGCACCTACCAGCGCGCCGACGGCAGCGAACTGGATGGCCCTTCCCTGTCTGATCTGGTGGCGGCGCAAAATCCCGAGCTGAACAACACCCTTATAGCGCAGCTGGATGCCAGCATGGCCGCCTTGGGTGAAATGAAGAGTACTGCCGAAGCCGCGGAAAACCCCGTCAAATTCGACATGATGATTGCGCCCGACAATGCTGAAGGTGCGCAAACCATCAACAACGCCATCGCGGCGCTGGTTGAGCAAACCGGTTCCATCGAGCAAGTCGCAGCAACAGTGGGTGTCGATTCCCTCAAGCCCGACGACGCTGGCCACAACTTCTAAGCCAAATGTCGTAACAATAAAAGCCGGTGGTGCGGGCGTTCCGCTACCACCGGCTTTTTTGAGTGAGTATGATTATCCCTCGCAGTTGCTCCTCTAGCACACGGTAAATAGGTTCTATGTCCTGCCTCCCTGTACGTATCACTAAATTGCTTGCTCCGCTAACGCTATTCTCTGGTGTGGCCTTCGGCGCACAGTCCGCGCCACCGTTGCAGGAAACGCCGATGAGCGGCGGCGCCGGCAGCGTGACGCAGCACGATCACAACGCGTTCTCCCTGCCGCAGGGCAATCTGCCCATCACCAAACGCCTGGACTTCAGCGTAGGTAACAGCTTTTTCCGCAACCCGTGGGTGGTGGCGCCAGCCAGTACCGACGCACGTGACGGCCTGGGCCCCTTGTTCAATACCAATTCCTGCCAGGGCTGCCACATCAAGGACGGCCGGGGCCATGCCCCGCCGTCAGTGGATGAGCCGTCCGTTTCGCTGTTCCTGCGTCTGGCAGTACCGGCCGACGCGGAGCGCGACGCCGCCATACTGGAACGGCACGGCTTTGTGCCAGCGCCGGTCTATGGCAGTCAGTTGCAGACCTCTGCCATACCCGGTATGCAGCCCGAAGCGAACATGATTGTTGAGTGGCAGCCGGTTGAACAGAAACTTGGCGACGGCACCGTCGTCGAGCTACGCCAACCGATCTACCACATAGAGTCGCCGAACTACGGGCCACTACCGGAAGATCTGTTGATTTCACCGCGGGTTGCGCCACCCATGATAGGGCTCGGGCTGCTGGAATCCATTGCCGAGGCCGATATTCTCAGCCGAGAGGACGCTACCGACGAAGACGGCGACGGCATTTCAGGGCGCGCCAATCGCGTCTGGGATATACCCAAGCAGGCTACAGTCGTGGGCCGCTTTGGCTGGAAGGCTGCCGAACCCACGGTATTGCAGCAAGCCATGGCGGCTTTCGCTGGCGACATGGGACTGACCTCCGAGCTGTTTCCCGGTACCGATTGTACCGTTGAACAGAAATGCGACGCCTTCCCCAACGGCGGCGCACCCGAGGTCAGCGACAAGGTGGCCAACTTCATCGAATTCTATTCCACCAGTCTTGCAGTGCCGACGCGGCGCGATATGGATGTGCCTGAAGTACAACAAGGCGCAAAGCTGTTCAACCAGCTCGGCTGTGCCAGCTGCCACACGCCCACCCATACTACGGCCAAGGTGGAACGTGAAGATCTCAGTGAACAAGTTATCTGGCCCTATACCGACCTTCTGCTGCACGACATGGGGCCCGGGCTGGCCGACGGCCGTGACGAATTCATGGCTGACGGCAACGAATGGCGCACACCGCCGCTCTGGGGTATCGGTCTGGCGCAACAGGTCAACCCGAGTGCCGGCTTCCTCCACGATGGCCGCGCCCGCACGCTGGAAGAAGCCATTCTGTGGCACGCCGGTGAGGCCGAAGCTGCGGCAGACCAGTATCGATTGCTGCCGGCGCCTGAACGCGCGGCCCTGCAGCGTTTTCTGAACTCTCTTTGAGCGAGAAACTAATCATGACCCTACTCCCCCGTATCGGCTGCTGTGCGCTGTTGGCCTTGGCAGGCATCGGCAGCGCCCACGCGGAAACACCACGCGCGGCTTGGCACGCGCAGATCGGCCACGGTTACAGTCAGTTGGCCGACGCCACCGACGCGCTACAGAAATCCGCTGCGGATTATTGCGCAACGCCAGCTCCAGCCAGTCTGCAGCAATTGCAGGAAAACTGGCTTGCCGCCTTCAGCGCCTGGCAGGCGGTTCGCTTCGTCAGCTTTGGCCCTATCGAAGAAAATACTCGCGCCTGGAAATTTCAGTTCTGGCCCGACCCCAAGAACCTGACCGCCAGCAAGGTGAATTACTGGCTCAATGGTAAAAAGCCCATCAGCAGCGAAGCCATAGGCAAGGACAGCGTGGCAGTTCAGGGGTTTCCCGCCGTCGAGTATCTGCTTTACGACGAAGATATGCGCGACACCGAGCAGGCCCTGCCAGCAGCGCGCAGTTGCGCCCTGCTGAATGCCATCAGCGACAATCTGGCAGCCAACGCCAGCGCGCTCAACAGCGATTGGAGCGCCCTGCAGGAGCGTTATCTCAGTGTTGATAACTACAACAACGGAACCTTGCAGGCGGCAATGCAGGCCCTGGAACTGCTGGCTGATTGGCGCTTGGCAGGCCCCATGGGTGAGCGCGGCAACGGCAAGCCCAACCCCTATGTAGCTGACGCCTGGCGCAGTGGCCAGTCGCTCAATACGGTAGAAGCGTCGCTTCAGGGACTGGCTAGCTACTTCGTGCCCGGCCTGAATTTGCTGCTGGCCGAGCATGACCAGAGCGCCCTGGCGGAGCAGTTCAGCCAGCAACTGAACAAGACCCTTGCGCATTTCGAGCAACTACCCGCCGATATTGCCCCGCTGATGGAGACCGAAGCCGGCCGCAAGAGTCTCAAGGCACTGCTGGATGACGTCAACGCGACCAGGGCAATGCTGGTCGGCCCGGTTGCCGAGGCGGTTGGCGTGGTTCGGGGCTTCAACTCGAGTGATGGAGACTGAACCGTGATGAATCGACGCCAACTTCTGCGCGCTGGCCTTGCCAGTGCCGCCCTGTTGGGGCTCAGTGGCTGTGCCGCGCGAAAACTGGACAGCGGTTCCACGGCCCTGCAACTGCTCAGTGCAGTGGATGATGACCAGGGTCAGCACTACATCACCGCAGTGAGTAAGACCGGCGAGCAAGCCTTCATGGTGCCGGTGAATGAACGCTGCCATGGTGGCTGCGCGCAACCGCACGGTGACCACGTAGTGATCTTCGCCCGGCGGCCGGGGCGGCAAATGCACGTGATCGATACGCGTCGCGGCAAACTGGAACACAGCATCGATGCCGGCGATGGCTTCCACTATTACGGCCACGGCGTATACAGCCCCGACGCCCGTTACCTGTATGTCACCATGAACCGCTACGGTGACGCGGCGGGTCTGATTCGCGTGTATGACGCCCTGCATGGCTATCGCGTCCTGCAGGATTATCCGCTGCACGGCATCGGACCGCATGAGCTGCGTCTGCACCCTGATGGGCAAACGCTGGTCATCGCTCTGGGCGGTATTGAGACCCATCCCGATTATGATCGCCTGAAGCTGAATATCGCCAGCATGCAGCCCGCGCTGTTGCTGATGAACCGTCACAACGGCGAGATTACCCAGCGCTTTGAGCCATCACACCACCAGCTCAGCTGCCGCCACCTTGACGTCAGCCCGGAAGGAATAGTGATTGCCGGTTACCAATATGAAGGGCCGGAATGGGATACGCCACCGCTGATCGCCCGACTGGACACCCGCGACATGCAGTTCAGCGAGCTGGACTTGCCGCTGGAAGAGGTCATGGGGCTGAAGAACTACACCGCCAGCATCGCCGTTAGTCCCACCAGCCCCTACACCGTGGTAACCGCCCCGCGCGGCCATCGCGCGGTGATCATCAATCACCACACCGGCGAACTGGTGCGGCGCGTTGCGGTCACTGATGTGGCCGGCGCCCTGCCCTACGGCGACGACGGTTTTCTGGTCTCTTCCGGCATGGGCGGCCTGTTCCTGCTGAATGCGCACAGCAGCGAAGCCAGACCCCATGGCGAATACGCCGTACACTGGGATAATCATCTGACGCCAGGCGTCATCCGGTACGCCTGAACGGACTCGCGCGCGGCGCAGCCATTGCGACGCGCGCGAGTATCATCAGCCCGACTGATTCAGCGCCTTGACCGGCGCGGCAAGGCCCAGGAAATCAAGGCCGCCAGCATTACCAGGCCGCTGGAGACCCACAAGCAAGCCGGCAGGCCATAGGCCTGATAGACCCACCCGGACAACAGCGTTCCCAGCAATCTGCCCATGGCATTGGACATGTAGTAGAAACCGACATCCAGAGATACGCCGTCGGCTTTGGCGTTGCTGACAATCAGGTAGCTGTGCAGCGATGAGTTGACCGCAAACACCACGCCAAACAACATCAGCCCAACCAGCAACATCGGCTGTACCTGCCAGCCGGTTGCGAGGGCTATAGCGATGGCCGCCGGAATGCCGGCCAGCAACGTTGCCCAAAACGCAGCAGCGCGCCCATCAGGCACCTGACCATCCGCGCGCCGGGTAATGCTCGGCGCTATTGACTGCACCATTCCGTAGCCAATCACCCAGGCCGCCAGAAAGCCTCCAACCAGCCAGAAATCCCAACCGAATACACTACTGAGGTACACCGGTAACGCCACGACAAACCAGACATCGCGCGCGCCGAACAGAAACAGTCGCGCAGCGGACAGTACATTGATCGTCCGACTCTTTGACAGCATGTCGCGAAATTTCGGCTTGGCGCTGGCCTTGCCCAGATCCTTCTTCAGCAAGACCAGGCTGGCGACCCAGACCAGCGCCAACGCAGCCGCCATGGCCAGCACCGCGCCGGCAAAGCCCAGCAACGCCAGCAATGCGCCGCCCAGAAAAAAGCCCACGCCCTTGAGTGCATTCTTGGAGCCGGTGAGAATCGCCACCCACTTGTACAAGGTACCCTGTTCGCCTTCAGCTACCAAAAGCTTGATCGAGCTTTTGGCGCTCATCTTGTTCAGGTCCTTGGCGATACCCGATAACGCCTGTGCGGCCATTACCCAGGGCACGGTCAAAAAGGCCGCCGGCAGGGTCAGCATGAGCAACGCCGCCACCTGTATGCCCAGACCTATGTTCATGGTGCGATTCAGGCCGATGCGCGCGCCCAGATAGCCGCCCACCAGGTTGGTGACCACGCCGAATATTTCGTAAAACAGAAACAGCGCCGCAATCTGCAGCGGCGTGTAACCCAGGCTGTGAAAGTGCAGCACCACCAACATGCGCAAGGCGCCGTCGGTGAGTGTAAAGGCCCAGTAGTTTCCCGTGACCACCAGGTACTGACGCACCTGGGGTGGTAGCGCAGACAAAGCCCGCATGCTGTGCTCCTCAGCCGGCGTGGCCAACCAGTCTGGCCAGCTCGACAGCACGGTTGGCGTAGCCCCATTCGTTGTCGTACCAGGCATAGATCTTCACCTGGGTCTGGTTGACCACCATGGTCGACAAGGCGTCGACAATCGAGGAGCGCGGGTCGCTACGGTAGTCGATGGATACCAACGGGCGCTCTTCATAGCCCAGGATATCCTTCAGCGGACCGCTCGCCGCAGCCTTGAAGAGTGCGTTGACCTCATCCACGGTAGTGCTGCGCTCAACCTCGAACACGCAATCGGTCAGGGAAGCATTGGCCAGCGGCACACGCACCGCGTGACCGTTCAGCTTGCCACGCAGCTCGGGGAAGATCTCGGCGATGGCGGTTGCCGAGCCGGTGGACGTCGGGATCAGACTCATGCCGCAGGCGCGCGCCCGGCGCAGATCCTTGTGCGGCTGATCGAGAATGCTCTGGGTATTGGTCAGGTCGTGAATAGTGGTAATGGAACCGTGGCGAATCCCCAGGGCTTCATGAATGACCTTGACCACCGGCGCCAGGCAATTGGTGGTGCACGAAGCGGCAGTGACAATGCGGTGCTGAGCCGGGTCGAACAATTGCTGGTTCACGCCCATAACCACATTCAGTACGCCCGGCTCTTTCACCGGTGCACAGACCACCACCCGTTTCACGCCCTGATCCAGATAGCCTTGCAGCAGGCTGGTGGTTTTCATCTTGCCGCTGGCCTCGATCACCAGATCACAGCCGCGCCAGTCGGTCTCGGCAATCGCCCTGTTGGCGCTGAGCCGCAACCGCTTCCCCTCGATCAGGATATTGCCGTCGTCGCTACTCGCCTCATGCTGCCAGCGACCATGTACAGAATCGAAATTGAGCAGATGTGCGTGAGTCGCCGCATCGCCAGCAGGATCGTTCACCTGCACAAACTCCAGTTCCGGCCAGTCCCAGGCTGCGCGCAAAGCCAGACGGCCAATACGGCCGAATCCATTGATGCCCACTTTGATAGTCATATCCGAATACTCAGGTCAGGTTAAGGTGAATAAAGCTTATGAAACCCACTCAGATGGATGCCTGGTTAACGCGTCGAGACAGCTCATCGGCCGACTCCTTGCGCTCCGAATAACGGTCAACCAGATATTCCGACTGCTCGCGCAGCAGCAAGGTGAACTTGATCAGCTCCTCCATCACGTCCACCACCCGATCATAGTAGGGCGAAGGTTTCATTCGTCCGCCCGCGTCGAACTCGAGAAAGGCCTTGGGCACCGACGACTGATTGGGGATGGTGAACATGCGCATCCAGCGGCCCAGCACGCGCAGTTGGTTAACCACGTTGAACGACTGCGAGCCTCCGCACACCTGCATGACCGCCAGCGTTTTCCCCTGGGTCGGGCGAACAGCGCCAATCGACAGCGGTACCCAGTCTATCTGCGCCTTGAACACCGCCGTCATGGCGCCGTGACGCTCCGGAGAACACCACACCTGGCCCTCCGACCATTGCATCAGCTCGCGCAGCTCCTGCACTTTCGGATGGTCCGCGGGTGCGTCATCCGGCAGCGGCAGTCCGGCGGGATGATAGATGCGCGTTTCCGCGCCCAACCCTTGCAGCAAGCGCGCCGCCTCTTCCGTCAACAACCGGCTGAAGGACAGCGGCCGATTGGAGCCATAGAGCAGCAGGATGCGTGGTTTGTGAGTCAAGGATGGGGCATTGCCAAAGTGCCTGGCGCTTGGTGCTTCGAGCAGATCGGCTTGCAGATTGGGGGTGCTATTCTCTTTCATGATTCCTGCTCCTGGGTAACTCCGGCCGGGCGGCCACCGAACCAGCGCTCGCGTAGCCACAACGCGACGCCAACCAGTGAAATCAGCACCGGCACCTCCACCAGTGGGCCTATCACAGTGGCGAAAGCCACGGGTGAAGCCAGGCCAAAGGTGGCGATGGCAACGGCTATGGCCAGTTCGAAATTGTTGCTGGCGGCGGTAAAGGCCAGCGCCGTGGTGCGCGGATAGTCAGCCCCCAGGAACCTGCCCATCCAGAAACTGATAAAGAACATCACCACAAAATAGATGGTCAGCGGAATGGCAATGCGCAGCACATCGAGCGGCAATTCGAGCACTCGGTCGCCCTTGAGACTGAACATGGCGACTATGGTCAACAGCAGTGCAACCAGGGTCAAAGGGCTGATGCGGGGAATAAAATACTGGTTATACCACCGCTCGCCCTTGCGGCTGATGAGCACTCTGCGGGTCAGAAAGCCCGCCAGAAAAGGCACCCCCAGATAGATCAATACCGACTCGGCGATACTGAGAAAACTCACATCGATCACGCTACCCTGCAAACCGAAAAGCGGTGGCAAAAAGCCCAGAAAGAACCAGGCATAGAGACTGAAAAACAGAATCTGGAAAATACTGTTGAACGCCACCAGACCGGCCACGTACTGGTTGTTGCCTCCAGCAATCTGGTTCCACACCAGCACCATGGCTATGCAGCGGGCCAGACCAATCAGAATAAGCCCCGTCATGTACTCTGGATGATCGCGCAGAAATACCACCGCCAACGCAAACATCAGCACCGGGCCTATTACCCAGTTCTGCACCAACGACAGGGTCAGGATGCGCTTATCCTTGAACACCTCGGGCAACTGTTCGTATTTCACCCGTGCCAGGGGTGGATACATCATCACGATCAGGCCGATAGCAATCGGCAGATTGGTGGTCCCCACCGAGAGCCCGTCAAGCCATAGCGGCAGGCCCTCAAACAGGCTACCCAGGCCTATGCCAAGGGCCATGGCGAGGAATATCCATACCGTCAGGTAACGGTCAAGAAAGGAAAGGCGTCCCGCTTTCATCACAGTTCCTCCGTGCCAATGGTGCCAATGCGGACCATCTCGGCTTTGAGCTGGTCGGTGCCAAGCTGATCAAAGGGCAGAAGCAGAAAGGCTTGTATTCGCGCCCTGATCTGCGCCAAGGTTACGGCGAAGGCGGCCTCCATCGCTGCCTCGCTACCGCGGCATTCAGACGGATCGGCCAAACCCCAATGCGCTTTGATTGCCCTGCCGAAAAACACCGGACACGCCTCGCCTGCGGCCTTGTCACACACGGTGATGACAAAGTCCGGCGCCAGGTGATCGTAAGCCTCGCTAGGTTCGCTCTTCAGGTCCACGGTGGAAATACCAGCCCTCTCCAGCATTTTCAGACTCATCGGGTGCACCTGCCCTTTTGGATGACTACCCGCGCTGTAGGCGGTCATCCCGGCCGGAGCGAGATGGTTGAACACGGCTTCGCAGAGGATGCTTCGGCAGCTATTGGCGGTACAGAGAAAAAGTACTTTCATTGGCCTGTTCTCTATCAGTTCAAACTGGCATTCAGCAGCAGGTCGCCAGCCGTTCCGGACGATCGCCCATAACACCAAGACGCTTGAGATCGGGGCTGAGCCAATGCCGATTGGCAGCCATGGTGGTGTGCAGGATGTCAACCACCCAGTCCGGTAGATGGGGGTGCAAGCGATAGTAAACCCACTGCCCCTGACGCCGATCTTCCAGCAGACCGCAGTTGCGCAATTGTGCCAGGTGTCGGGAGATCTTGGGCTGACTTTGCTCGAGCGCACAGGTGAGCTCGCACACACAAAGCTCCTTTTCATTTGCAATCAGCAACATCAGCCGCACGCGAGTGTCGTCGGCGAGGCACTTGAATACGGCTGTGGGTGTCAGGTGATGGGTCATGAAGGTCTCGAATGTTGCCGGCGCGCGGTGTTGGTTCTGGTCACGCCCTGAGACAGCAGTATATACGCAAAAACGCATATGAGAGGATGAAACTTTTGTTACGTGCGAAATTTCAGCGCTGTAACAGGTGAAAAAATGGTTAATTACGGCAAAAAAACGGCAAAATAGCTACTTTCAGCGTCCATTTCAGCCAGCGCAAAACATATGAATTTAAAGATATAACCTGCCAGATGTTATTGCCGGAGCCGTCCCTATTGTCAGGTGGCTCAAGCAAGTCGAGCCACTGCGCAGATGCGAAAACGGGCAGCTGAGCTGCCCGTTTTTCATTAAAACTGCACTGGTCTTTCAGCGGCTGGCCACCATGCGTTCAATGCACTGACGCGACTCTTCCGGCAGATTGGTAAAGTGGAGCCCGGTCCAGTACTGCTGGCCACTGATACTCTCACGGTTCCACAGACTTTCTGCGTCGAGCAGAAACTCGGTCATGCCGTTGAGCGTCATCGGCAGATTGACTTGCAGTGCAAAGGAGCGGAACAGATCCAGCGGGCGCTCGCTAAGCAGCATCAGACCCTCTGCGTGCAAGTCCACAACCCGTCCCAGATGGTCTCCGGTATCCAAATCGAAAACTTCAAGGCTCGTGCTCACTGAGTGGCGCTCCAGTCGTCTGCGTTCTTTTGATTTTTGTTCGTCTACCACGGCAGGCACCCTCGGCCACCAGACTGTTTGTGTACCCAGAGTGTGGGCCAAATTCATGCTGGCGAACAGCCATCTTCAGTTGAGATTTGTATAGCAATCGACATTTTCAGCATCTTTCGCAGCTGACAATGGGCTTCCTGAGGCGGGGGAATACCGCCAACCTGCCCTACCCAGGGCAGCAGGATGAGGTTAGGCTTGTTTGGCTGCCAATCACAAGGACCTGCCATGTCATTTCAGAAAATTTTAGCCTCGCTCATCCTCTCCTGCCTGATACCACTGGCAAATGCGCACGAGTTCGACGTCGGCGCGCTGCACATAGATCATCCCTGGGCTCGCGCTCTGCCACCGGTAGCAGAGACCGGCGCGGCTTATCTGACCATCATCAATCGTGGCGAGCAGGCCGATACCTTGCTGGCCGCCACGACGCCGGTTGCCGATAAGGTGGAAATTCACGAGCATCTGCATGAACAAGGTCTGATGAAGATGCAGCAGGTAGAAGAGGTTTCTATTGCTCCCGGAGCAAGGCTGGCCTTTCAGCCCGGCGAATATCACTTGATGTTGTTCAACCTGAAACAGCCGCTGAATGCCGGCTCGGAGTTTCCGTTAACCCTGCGTTTTGCCGAGGCGGGTGCAGTAGAGGTCATGGTCAAAGTGCAGGCCGAGGAGCCAGCAGACGCCACTGACGATCCCCACTCGCATCATTGATCGGGATCGCGTGGTTCTCGGTCGAGCAGGTGAAAGCGCGGCAGCTCCAGATGCCAGCGTATGGCAGCCAGGCGAATCGCCAGCACAGCGGCCATGGCGATGGCGGAGGCCAGATCGGTCACCAGGTTGATGCGCTCCAGGGCAATATAGATCAAGGCGCCGGCAATACAGGCGGTAGCGTAGATTTCCCGGTGAAAAATCAGCGGTATCTCGTTGCAGATGATATCGCGCATCACCCCGCCGGCGACTCCCGTCATCACGCCCATGATGACTGCGGCGCTGACCGGCACTTCGTGCGCTAGCGCGACTTGGGTACCCAGCACGGTAAAGACCGCCAGGCCTACCGCATCGGCAATCAACAAACCGCGCTCGTTGATCGGTTGCGTGAAGCGAACCCAGAGAACTGTGCCAACGGCGGCGAGACTGGCAACCAGAATATACAGATCATTGCCAATCCAGCTGACCGGATGACGGCCCAGAATGACGTCGCGCAGCGTGCCTCCCCCGAGCGACGTCACTATCGCGATAACCAGCACGCCGAACAGGTCCATGGATTTGCGCCCGGCCATCAGCGCGCCGGTGATGGCAAACACCGCGACGCCGAACAGATCGAACGCATAAAACCAGCTCATGTAATGACTCCGCAGCGGACCGCGATCAGTCCTCGCGGGTGGGGGTGCGCATGGTAACAAACTCCTCCGCCGCCGTGGGGTGAATCCCCAGCGTGGCATCGAACATCGCCTTGGTCGCGCCCGCCTTTATCGCTACAGCCAGGCCCTGCAACATTTCGCCAACGTCCGGACCAATGAGGTGAATACCCAGCACGCGGTCGCTGTCCTTGTCGACCACCAGCTTCATGAAGCTCTGCTCACTGCGTCCGGCCAGCGTATTGCGCATCACCCGAAAACGGCTTTCAAAAATACGCAGCTTGTGGCCCTTGGCTCTAGCGCTTTCCTCGGTCATGCCCAGCGTCGCGATGTTGGGAATACAGAATACCGCAGTCGGGATATCGTTATAGTCGACCGGTACGTAGTCTTCCGGCTTGTACAGCCGCCGCGCCAATGCCATGCCTTCAGCGAGGGCAACCGGCGTCAGCTGCAAGGTGTCGGTGACGTCGCCAATCGCATAGATCGAGGGCTCGCTGGTCTGGTAGTGTTCGTCGACCGCGATGAAGCCCTTTTCATCCAGTTTGACCCTGGTGTTTTCCAGGCCCAGGCCATCCAGATGCGGCCGGCGGCCGGTGGCGTATAGCACCAGATCGGTCTCCAGCGTCTCGCCGTTGTTCAGCGTGACCCGCAAACTGCCATCGGCGTGTTTGTCTATACGCTCTACATCGGCATTGAAGGTCAGCTGCAACCCCTTGGCGTTCAGCGTATGCGCCATATGTTCGCGCACGCCCTGGTCAAAACCGCGAAGGAAAAGATCGCCACGGTAAAGCAGACGAGACTCGCAGCCCAGCCCTTCGAAGATGCAGGCAAATTCCACCGCAATATAACCGCCGCCAACCACCAGGGTGCGTTTTGGCAGCGCCTCCAGGAAAAAGGCTTCATTTGAGCTGATCACGTGTTCGCGGCCCGGAAAATCCGGAATAAAGGGCCAGCCGCCGGTGGCTATGACAATACGCTCGGCGCTGTAGGTCTTATCACCTACTACCACGTGATGGGCGTCCTGCAGGCGGGCGCGGCCGTTGATCAGCGTTGCCCCGGCAGCGGTCAGCAAGTTGTGATAGATGCCGTTGAGGCGGGTTATTTCCTGGTTCTTGTTCTGCAACAGCCGTGACCAGTTGAAGCTTGGATCGGAAATATCCCAGCCATAGCCCTGCGCATCGCTGATGTCTTCGGCAAAATGCGCCGCGTAGGCAAACAGCTTTTTCGGCACGCAGCCAACATTGACGCAGGTACCGCCCAGATAACGGTCTTCGGCCACGGCGACTCTCGCGCCAAAGTCTGCTGCCATGCGACTGGCACGCACGCCACCGGAACCTGCGCCTATGACAAAGAGGTCAAAATCGTAGTTGGACATAGGAACCTTGCTGCTGAAAAGTGAAGGCCTCAGCATACCGCAAAGCTCCGCCCCAAGGCAGTCCGAGCGCTGACTAAACCACCCGACGCAACTCGGCCACAGCACTCTGGGTAGAGCCGCGCCCTACCCCCACATACTTCAGGCCCGAGCGCGCGACCACGGTCGGGTCGTACTGGTTACGTCCATCAAGCAACAAGGGATGGCGCAGCAAAGCATGCATCCGGGCAAAGTCGGGCTGACGGAATTGCTTCCACTCGGTCATCAGAACCAGCGCATCGGCGTCATGCAAAGCCGCGTAGGGCTCATCCACCAACTGCAGCTGACCTGCCAGGCAGGCTTGCGCATAACAGGCCTGAATATTGCCGTTGGCAATAGGATCGAAGGCACGAATGTGGGCACCTGCGGCCAGCAGTGATTCGATCAGCACTCGACTGGGGGCATCCCGGACGTCATCCGTGCCCGGCTTGAAGGCCAGCCCCCAGATGGCAATGGTGCGTTTGCTCAGATCAGCGCCAAGTTGCTCCTGCAGATTGCGCATCGCCCAGCCCTTCTGCTGCTGATTGCGTGCTTCTACCGCCTCCAGAATGGGCATGCGCGCATTCCCGATTGCGGCCATGCGCAACATGGCGCGGATGTCCTTGGGGAAACAGGACCCGCCATAACCACAGCCGGCGTAGAGGAAATGATGCCCGATACGCTGATCGGCCCCGATTCCCTTGCGCACCTGCTCTACATCCACGGCAAAGTGCTCGCAGAACGCTGCCATTTCATTCATGAAGGAAATCTTGGTAGCCAGAAAAGCATTGGCTGCGTATTTAGTCATTTCCGCGGCGCGGCGCGGCATGAACATGATGCGATCGTGGTTACGCACAAAAGGCTCGTACAACTGGTGCAAAATGCGCTGCGCCAGCGCATCCTCAGTGCCGATTATGATGCGATCAGGACGCATGAAATCGTTCAGGGCATCGCCTTCCTTGAGAAACTCCGGGTTGCTGACCACCCGGTGTTGCCAGGGCATCTGCCGCCGCGCACAGGCCTGATCCAGAATACCTTGCACCCGGCATGCGGTGCCTACTGGCGCGGTTGATTTGCATACCACGATAGTCGGACGTACAAGCTCGCGGCTCAATTCTGCTGCCACCGCCAGTATTTGCGAGACGTCAGCCGAGCCGTCGTCAGCTGAGGGGGTGCCCACGGCAATGAACACCAGATCAGCCTGACCTACCACTGCCTTGAGATCGCTGGCAAAGCGCAACCGAGCGCCAGCCAGATTGCTCTGCAACAGGGCTTCGATTCCCGGTTCAAAGATAGGTGAACGGCCTTGCTGCAATAGCTGTATTCGCTCCGCACTGCTATCCACGCATGTGACGCTGTTGCCCATTTCGGCAAAACAGACCGCCGTAACCAATCCAACATAGCCGCAGCCAATGACGCAAATCTGCATGATGTGCTCTCCTTGAGTGAACACATCCGATTGCGCCACCTCTGGATGACCTGCAGATGACGCATAGATGAATGCTTCATGACCTACGCAGCCGCTATGCCCCGGGCGCACATACCGCTACTATTGGGGCCACCGGCAAACACCGTCGTTCTCTCGAACTCAAAAAAGTAACGAGCATGGCAACTGCAAGCCCCAGCGGATCGCACTGGATAGTGCAATTGAACCACCGCAACCGCTCTGCGTCCTTTTTTGCGCTCTTTGCAGCGCTGGGAATTCATTTACATGCACTCGGCCACGGGTGGTCGATGGTATTTCTGCTTGCCCTGCAGTTCCTGCTTTACCCACAGCTGCTATACTGGCGCGCGATCCGCTCCCCTCAACCCTTGGCTACCGAACTCAATCATCTGTTGCTCGATGCCCTGCTGTTTGGCGCCTGGGCCAGTTGGATGGGGTTTCCCCTGTGGCTCAGCTTCACCATGTTCATTGGCGTGTGCATCAACCTGATGGTTTTTCGCGGTCCGCGGGGCCTGGCACAGGCGTTGGTGGCGCTCTCGCTCGGCGCAGCGCCAATCTGGCTGTTCGGCGATGGGCGCCTGTAGCTGGAAACCAATTCGCTATCGACCTTTCTCAGTATTGCAGCCCTGACCCTCTATCTGCTGATGGTGGGCAACGTAGCCTATACCCGCAACATCCGCGTTCGAGAGGCGCGCGAGTTACTGCGCGTCAGCCAGAGCGCACTACAGGACGCCAACCGCGAACTGCAATTGCAGCTGGACGAGATCAGTCAGTTACAGACCCAGCTCAAACAGCAGGCAGACAGCGATCCGCTGACCGGGGCCTACAATCGTCGCTACTTCGACGTCAGCATCAATCGAGAACTCAGCCAGTGCGATCGAAAAAATCAGCCTCTGAGTCTGATACTGGTCGATATCGACCATTTCAAAGCCATCAATGACGGCTTTGGCCATCAAGCGGGGGATCAGATACTGATTGCGCTTGCCGACATCCTGCGCCTCAACTCCCGAGCCAGCGACATCGTTTGCCGTTATGGTGGTGAAGAGTTTCTGATTGCCTTGCCCAACACCGACCTGGATACCGCAGTACAGCGAGCAGAACAATATCGCTGTGCTTTCGCCGACGGCGAGGTGTCATGGCAACAGCATCGTTTGCAGAGCACTATTTCTCTCGGTATCGCCTGCTACCCGGACCAGGCCGCAGAGGTGGATTCCCTGTTGCGCTGCGCCGACCTGGCCATGTATCGGGCCAAGCGCGATGGGCGCAATCGTAGCGTTGCTTATAGCCCCGAGCTGCAGGAACACAGCCCTGTCAGGCCTGTGACAAACAGATAGCAGCCCCTGGCCCGACAGTCAGGTCAGGTGCAGCAGCTTGGGGATATGGTAGAAGACCAGACCTAGCATACAGGCCGCCCCAACCCAGAGAAGCGCGATGCCCAGGCCGTCCTCACGCCGGGAAAAGCCCGCACAAATGAACAGCACTCCGGTTAGAAAAATGGCCAGACTGGCCCAGAACAGCTCGTGCTGCATAGCTTTACTCCCTTAAAAAGAGCCCACGGTGCACGCCCAGTATAGGGCGAAAAGGCGCGCAGCACCGCGCACACAGCCGATTGCGCCGCATCCTGTATTCACCCATGCAGCCGGCGCCAACATCCTGCCCGAGATCAATAGTCGGATCATTTTCCGGCAACAGGGGTCATAAAAATCACTATGACAAGCAACAGGGTGCACCCATGTCCAAGAAAAAAATGTTCGAATGCGCATCTGAATGGCTCGCCGAAAAGGCCGGTAGCGCCACCACCTTTACGGTCGCCATTGCCGGTATCGCCGTGTGGGCAGCAACCGGGCCACTATGGGGCTTCAATGACACCTGGCAGTTGATCATCAACACCAGCACGACCATCATCACCTTTCTCATGGTGTTTCTGATCCAGAATACGCAGAACCGCGATACCGACGAGATACATATCAAGCTGGACGCTCTGCTGCATGCAACCAAAGGCGCACATGACAACCTGTTAGCGCTGGAAGATCGGAATGCGAAGGAACTCAAGGCGCTCAGAAGGAAGTACGCCGAGCTGGGGCGCAAGACTCAGACGCAACCATGACCGAGGCGCAGGAAAATGCGCTGCCGGAGGACGGGCAACTTCGATTTTGCGGCGCAGGTATGAAATGTGCTGACTAACAGAAACCCGCATGCTAATTGGTGCCCGGAGCCGGGGTCGAACCGGCACGATCTAACGATCGAGGGATTTTAAGTCCCTTGCGTCTACCAATTTCGCCATCCGGGCTAGCGATAGCACTTAAGACAATTACGTAAAGATGGAGGCCGAGGTCGGAATCGAACCGGCGTACACGGATTTGCAATCCGCTGCATGACCACTCTGCCACCCGGCCTCAAAAGGGGACTATCACGCTGTGGGGTGACGTCAGCGCAACATTGAATCTGGAGCGGGAAACGAGACTCGAACTCGCGACCCCGACCTTGGCAAGGTCGTGCTCTACCAACTGAGCTATTCCCGCAATATACATCTACTTCATCTGACCCACCGGGTCGCGAGACCTCGCGAGGCTATGCGCCCCACCCCGACCTCGGAAGGTCGTGCTCTACCAACTGAGCTATTCCCGCAATATACATCTACTTCATCTGACCCATCGGGTCGCGAGACCTCGCGAGGCTATGCGCCCCACCCCGACCTCGGAAGGTCGTGCTCTGCCCACTGAGCTAATCCCGCAATTTGCTTCTATAACTGTTCAACTTGAGAAGTGCAACATCACCCAGGGCAAATGCGCTTCCAGCGTTGGAACGGCGCTCATTCTATCTCGCTGCGCCACCCTGTCAAGTCATTGATTCAAAAAAACTTATTTGTTGCTATTTTGATCAGCATCCGGGCGCAAGTGCGGCCAGGCGGCCTTCAGATAGACAATCATCGACCACAGCGTCAGGGCGGCGGACATGGCCAGCAGCACGTAACCCAGTATTACCCATCCGGTCAGCAGCGGTGGATTCGCCAGTAGCACGACCAGGGCGACCATCTGCAGCGCGGTCTTGTACTTGCCCAGTTGCGATACTGCCACCTGAGCGCGAGCGCCCATTTCGGCCATCCATTCGCGCAGCGCAGAGATGACCAGTTCCCGGCCGATGATGATCGCCGCCGGCGCCGTCACCCAGAAGTTGGCGTGATGCTGTACCAGCAATACCAGGGCAATCACTACCATCAACTTGTCGGCTACCGGATCAAGAAAGGCGCCAAAGGGTGTGCTTTGATGCAGCTTGCGCGCCAGGTAGCCATCCAGCCAGTCCGTCACCGCAGCCAGCGTGAAGATCAGCGCGGCTGCTACGTAGCTCCAGTGATAAGGCATATAAAACAGCAGAATGAAAATCGGGATCAGCCCGACGCGAATGACAGTAAGGATATTCGGAATATTCATGTGTTTGCGGCCTCGTCTAAGCGGGCATTCTAGTCGCTATGCAAGGCCGCATAAATCTGTTCCGCAAGTTTTTTGCTGACACCGGGCACTTTGGCGACTTCTGCGGCGCTTGCGCGCTTGAGTTCCTGTAGACCACCAAAATGTTTAAGTAGCTCACGTCGGCGTTTGGGACCTACTCCGGCAATCCCCTCAAGCGATGAGGTGGTGCGAGCCTTGCCGCGCCGCGCACGGTGGCCGGTGATGGCAAAGCGGTGCGCTTCGTCACGAATATGCTGAATCAGGTGCAGGGCTGGCGAGTGTCCAGGCAGCACCAGCTCGTTGTGGGGATCATTCAGATAGAGTGTTTCCATGCCGGCCTTGCGGGTGACGCCCTTGGCTACGCCCAGCAGCGTCAGGTCGTGAATGGCCAGCTCTTGCATGACTTCCAGCGCCATTTTCATCTGGCCCTTACCGCCGTCCACCAGGAGGATATCGGGCATCTTGCCCTCCCCATCCTTGATGCGCCCAAAACGTCGGGTCAGCGCCTGACGCATGGCGGCGTAGTCATCCCCAGCGGTAACCCCTTCGATATTGAAGCGGCGGTAATCGCTTTTCAGCGGTCCCTCTGGGCCGAACACCACACAGGAGGCAACCGTGGCCTCGCCACTGGAATGGCTGATGTCGTAGCACTCGAGGCGGGTGGGCACCTCGTCCAGGTCCAGTGCTTCCTGTAACGATTCGAAGCGTGCCTGAATATGCTGCCGGTTAGCCAGGAGGCTGGCGAGCGATTGCTGCGCGTTGCTCTCGGCCAGAGTCAGCCAGCGCTTGCGGTTACCGCGCACGCGATGACTGATAACCAGATTGCAACCGCGCGCCTGGCTCAGCGCCTGCGCGATGACGGCAAAGTCCTCGTGCTCGGCATTGACGATGATCTCTGGCGGCACTTCCCGCTCTGCTGCGCCCAGATAGTACTGCGGCAAGAAGGCGGCCAGCACCTCGCCCGCGCTTTGCTCGATCGGCACGCGCGGGAAGTGGTTTTTGGTACCTAGGACCCTGCCCTGGCGCACCATGACAACATGCACGCAGGCGCCGCCGGGCGTGACCTGGGCGGCAACTATGTCCACATCGCCCTGCTCGGTGTCCATGCTCTGCTGATCCTGCACGCGGCGCAGCAGCGCAATCTGGTCGCGCAATTCAGCAGCGCGCTCGAAGTTGAGCGCCATCGATGCCTGCTCCATGGCCTCGTTCAGCTCGGTGGCCAGGGTATTGCTGCGTCCTTCGAGAAACATGACTGAATGTCGCACGTCCTCGGCGTACTCCGCCTGATCCACCAGGCCCACACAGGGCGCCTTGCAGCGCTTTATCTGATACTGCAGACAGGGGCGCGTGCGATTGCGGTAATAGCTGTCTTCGCATTGCCGCACCATGAAGGCTTTCTGCAGGAGGGCCAGACTTTCTCGAATGGCGCCAGCGCTGGGATAGGGGCCGAAGTAGCGACCTTTCGCGCGCTTGGTGCCGCGGTGCAGACCCAGGCGGGGAAAGTCATCGTTGCTGGAGAGAAACACGTAGGGGTAGGACTTGTCGTCGCGCAGCAGAATATTGTACGGCGGCCGACTGGCCTTGATCAGACTCTGCTCCAGCAGCAGCGCCTCGGTCTCGTTGGCGGTAATGGTGGTATCTATCTGCGCGATACGAGCGACCAACGCCTCGGTCTTGGGGCTGAGGCCGGTTTTGCGGAAGTAGCTCGCCAGACGCTTTTTCAGGCTCTTGGCCTTGCCCACGTACAGCAGCTCGCCCTGGGCGTCGAACATGCGATACACGCCGGGCTTGTTGCTGGCCGCAGCCAGAAAGGCCTTGGGGTCAAAAACGGGGTTGGTCATGCTCACTGTTGCGAGGTATCTACCATACCATTGCGCACCGCAAGCAAGGTCAGTTCCACGTCACTGGTAACGCCCAGCTTCTCGAAAATGCGGTAACGATAGGTGTTCACGGTCTTGGGGCTGAGGCAAAGCTTGTCGGAAATGCTGTTGACCTTCTCGCAGCCTACAATCATCAGGGCAATCTGGATTTCGCGCTCCGACAGGCAATCGAATGGTGATTCGCCACCGGGGTTCAAATGCTTGAGCACCAGTAGTTGCGCGATGTTGGGGCTGATGTAGCGCTGCCCCGAGTGCACCTGCTTGATGGCAGCAACCATTTCTTCCAGCGCAGCGCCCTTGGTCACATAACCGGCAGCGCCGGCCTGCATCAAACGGGACGGGAATGGCTCTTCATTGCAGACGGTCACCGCGATAACTTTGATGTGCTTGTCGTGCTGCACCAGTTTGCGGGTGGCCTCAAGGCCACCAATGCCCGGCATACGCACGTCCATCAGTACCACGTCCGGGCGTAGCGAGCGGCCCAGAGTCACCGCAGTTTCGCCGCTGTCGGCTTCGCCAACCACGGTAAGGCCGGGCACGTCACCCAGCATCCGACTGATGCCCATGCGAACCAGGTCATGGTCATCAACCACCAGTACCTTGATCAAGTCCCACCCCTTGCGCAGAAAACCGTACGTTATTATTCCACCGAATTGTGACGGTGGCGGCATCCTAGCTCGTTGCCTTTTCTATAGTCAGTAGGCGTTGGAGATGTTGCTTTGAACGGCACAATCAAAAAGCTGTCCGAACGCGTCTGCAGCCGCCACAATAGCAAAATGGCCGGGCAGATGAAATGACTAGAGTGCCCAGGTCGCGCCGCTGGCGAGCGCCCATACTTAGGTAGCATGGGCAGCTTGCAGGCGGCGCGGCACACTGGCGAATAACCACAAGGTTGGCCGAGATGACCCGAGAAGACCGCTTTGCGCAGGCGGGCAAAGCCGCCATCATGCAGAATATTCAGGGCACCATCAGCTTTCTGCTGGCTTATCCGCCGTTCAATCAGATGGAGCAAGCCCACCTTGCCTGGCTGGTGGAACACGCCCAGCTGCGCTTCTATGCCGCAGGCGAACAGATACTGCATCCTCAGGACGGGCCGGCTCAGCGTTTCTTTATCGTCAAGCAGGGTCTGATTCGCGGCGAGCGCTTGATTGCCGGCCAGGCCAAGCCCGATACCACTTTCGAAATCAGTGCTGGCGAGTGCTTTCCCCTGGCGGCCCTGATCGGCGAGCGCGCCACCCGCACTATCCATCTGGCTGGCGAAGATACTTTTTGCCTGACGATTGATCGCGAGCACTTCGTCAGCCTGTTTCGCCGTTCTCTGCCGTTTCGTGACTTTGCCCTACGCGGCGTCAGCAGCTTGCTGGATCAGGTCAACCATCAAGCGCAACAGCAGGCCAGTGAAAGCCTGGGCTCACACTACTCATTGGATGCTCGCCTGAGCGAACTGAGCGACCGTCAACCGGTAACCTGCTCTCCCGTCACGCCCATTCGCGCAGCCGTGCGGCTGATGCACGAAGCCAGCGTGGGCAGTATCGTGATTACCGACCCGCAGCAGACCCCACTAGGCATATTTACCCTGCGCGACTTGCGCGGTCTTATTGCCATTGCCGAAACCGATCTCGAGCAGCCCATCAGCCAGGTAATGATCACCAACCCCAGTCATCTGCCCTCCTCAGCCAGCGCCTTTGACGCCGCCATCGCCATGACCGGGCAGCACATAGCTCACATTTGTCTGGTGGACCGGGGCCGGCTCACCGGCGTGGTCTCCGAGCGGGATCTGTTTTCGCTGCAGCGCGTCGACCTGGTGCACATCGCCCGCGCGCTGCGCGAGGCACCGGAGCTGGAAGCCCTGGTCGCCCTGCGCCGGGATATACGCCGGCTGGTCGACAGCATGCTTGCGCACGGCGCATCCTCCACCCAGGTGACGCGCATTATCACCCTGTTGAACGATCACAGCGTATGCCGTGCCATCGAGTTGTGCATAGCCGAAATGGGCGATCCCGGCATGCCGTTCAGCTGGCTGTGCTTTGGCAGCGAGGGCCGGCAAGAGCAAACCCTGCATACCGATCAGGACAACGGCATCCTGTTCAATGCACAGACGCCGGCGCAGGCCGAAGAAACCCGCCGGCGCTTGCTGCCCCTGGCGCGACGCATCAATCAGGCGCTGGCTGACTGCGGCTTTACCCTGTGCAAGGGCAACATCATGGCTGGCAATCCCGAGCTTTGCCTGTCCACCAGCGAGTGGGCCGAACGCTTCGGCAAGATGATTGCCAGCACCACGCCGAAAAACCTGCTGGCCTCCTCCATCTACTTTGATTTTCGCGTGGTCTGGGGTGTCGCCTCGGCAGCGCAGAGGATGTTCGACTCGGTGTTGCAACGGATCGCCGGCAACACCCTTTTCCAACAGCAAATGGCGCAGAACGCCTTGCTGCACCGTCCGCCCATTGGCCGCCTGCGCGAATTCATTCTGGCGCGCAGCGGCAACGATAAAGACACCCTTGATCTCAAGGTGCAAGGCCTGGGCCCCTTTGTCGATGGCGCACGGCTCCTGGCACTGTCCAACGGCATCACCAGCAGTAACACCCTTGTACGTCTGCAGGCGTTGCGTGACGCCAGGCTGATTGAACCGCTGGACGCCGACGCCTATGTCGAGGCGTACCAGTTCATTCAACTGATACGCATGCAGCAACATCAGCTGCAGGATCGTGAGGGCCGGGCGCTGAGCAACCGCATAGATCCTGATCAGTTGAACCACCTGGACAGGCGCATCCTGCGCGAGTCCTTTCGCCAGGCAAAACGTTTGCAAGCCAGTCTGGCACTGAGATACAACCTGTGAACCCGTTGCACTGGCTGCCCAAGCGCAGAGCGGAGCGGCTGAGCGAACCGCAGCGGCAACGGTGCTTCAACCTGCCCAAGGCGCAGTTACTTGATGGCAGGGCGTTGGACGCCACGCGGCTGGTCGTGGTTGACCTTGAAACCAGCGGCCTGAATGTGCACCGCGATCGCATCCTGTCGGTGGGCGCCGTGGTAATCGAGGACCGCTGCATAGATCTCGGCAGTCAATTCGAATGCACGCTCTATCGCGACGATCACCAGGTCACCGAATCGGTACTTATCCATGGCATCGCGCCCAGCGCCATCGCCCAGGGAATGGACGCCGCGGACGCGCTGCTGGATTTCATGGAGTTCGCTGGAGAGTGCGTGTTTCTTGCCTTCCACGCTCCCTTCGATCAGCGCATGCTGCTGCGAGGGCTGCGCCAGGATCTGGGCTACCGGTTACGCCACCGCTTTATCGACGTGGCCGAACTCGCCCCCATGCTCTGCCCAGAAGCCAAGCTGCCGCACGGCAGTCTGGATGAGTGGCAGCAATACTTTGGTTTGCGCAACAGCCAAAGACACAACGCCGCTGCTGATGCGCTGGCTACGGCAGAAATCATGCTGATACTGCTGGCCAAAGCAAAAGCCCAGGGGCTGGTGAGTCTCGCAGAGGTCAAGAGCCGTTTGGGACAGTGGCGCAGACTGCGACGTGCGCGAGTTGGCAGCTTTTGATTGAACTTCGCCTTTTATCCGCAAACTAAGCTGATAAGTCCGAATTTAACCGCCATTGTGTCCAATTCATGCCCGTCAAGTCTGGCACGAAAAGACAATGCCTGTTAAGTTGCGCGCCCTCAATTACAACTCACCGCGCTGGAGTACCGCCCTGATGAGAAAACACGCCTGGCTAAAGGCCCCCCTTGCTGTTGCGATCTGCACTCTCACCCAACCCGTTCTGGCCAACGGCCTGTCAATCAATGAGCAGAGCGCCAGTGGCATGGGCACCGGTTTCGCCGGTCGGGCGTCCTCAGCGGAAGATGCCAGCACGTTATTTGGCAACCCCGCCGGCATGTCGAAACTTGACCGCGCAGAAGTCAGCGGTGGCTTTGCAGTGATCAAGGCCGACACCGATATCAGTAATGCCAGCGGCACCTTCCCTGGCAGTAATGAGGGTGACATGGTCCCGCTCGCGGCCGTACCCTTCGGTTATTACGTCACACCGCTGAACGAAGATTGGCACTTTGGCTTGGGCATCTATGCTCCATTCGGGGTGATAAGCGATTATGAAGACAGCTTTCAAGGCCGCTATCATGGCGTTTATAGCAAGGTACAGGTTGTCAGCCTGCAGCCTACGCTGAGCTACCGCGTGAATGATCGGGTCGCCGTTGGCTTTGGCCCGACCATCAACAAGATTGACGGCAAACTCACCAGCGCGGTACCCAACGCCCTGGCCCCCGGTGTAGGCCCGGATACCAACGTCAACATCAAGGGTGATGACGTCGGCTATGGCTTCAATGCTGGCGTACTGGTGGACGTCACTGACTCGTTAGCCTGGGGGCTGACCTACCACTCCAAGGTCGATTACACCCTTGAAGGCCGCACCCGCGTCAGCAACGCACCGGTAATCCCGTTACCCGGAGTGCCTGATCTGAACGGCAGCTATGACGCCAGCCTCGACTTTACCTCGCCAGAGTCAGTGGATACCTCGATCACTTATCAGCTGAACAACCTGTGGACCCTTTACGCTGGTGCCACCTGGACGCGTTGGAGTCAGTTGCAGCAAATCACAGTTGAAAACAGCGGCGTCCCTGCGCTCTATGCCAGCCAGCTGGGCACCGTGACCGAAGAACTGAAATGGAAGGATATCTGGTCATTTGCGGTAGGTGCGTCCTATCAGGTCAACCCCAGCTGGGTGCTGCGTGCCGGCTTTACTGTTGACCCATCACCCACCGATGACAACGACCGCACCGCGCGCATCCCCGTCTCTGACCGCAAGATCTTCTCGCTTGGCGCCGGGTGGGATGTCAACCAGGATATGACGCTGGATATGGCCTATTCCTACCTGCATGAAAGCAAGGGTGAGGTCAATTATGACGAGGCGCCCACCTACAATGCCGAGTATCAAAACAGCGCTCACGGCTTGTCAGCCCAGTTGACCTATCGTTTCTGATAGCCAGTTGCAGTAGCACGCCGTAAAAAAACGCCCCGAACCAGTCGGGGCGTTTTCGTCACATTGCTGACAAGCTTATTGCCTAATGATCGATAGCGGCTCCGGCACCACGGGGTACGCGGATATCTTCAATCATGTGCTGGATGTGCTCCGGCGGTGCCTTGGTGAAGGATGCAACCGCCACCGAGGCAATGAAGTTGAAGACCATGCCCAGGGTACCAATGCCCTCAGGTGACACACCAAACCACCAATGCTCAGCGGTGTTCAGTTCAGGGCTGATGAACTTGAAGAACACGATGTAGCTGAAAGTGAACGTCAGACCCACCGCCATGCCGGCGATGGCGCCTTCCTTGTTCATCTTCTTGGAGAAAATCCCCATGACGATGACCGGGAAGAACGACGCTGCCGCCAGGCCGAAGGCAAAGGCCACCACCTGAGCCACGAAGCCCGGCGGGTAGATCCCGAACAGACCGGCAATCGCAATCGCCACCCCTGCCGCTACCCGAGCCGCCAGCAGTTCATTCTTCTCGGTGATGTTGGGTGCGATGTTGCTCTTCAGCAGGTCATGCGATATCGAAGTAGAGATGACCAACAGCAAGCCCGCTGCAGTAGAGAGCGCCGCAGCCAGACCACCGGCCGCAATCAAGGCAATAACCCAGCCTGGCAGACCGGCAATTTCCGGATTCGCCAGTACCATGATGTCGCGGTCTACGTACAACTCGGTTGCCGCGTCCGTAGGTGCATTGCTGAGCAGACGCTCGCCACTGGCACCGCGCTCACCGGTATAGCTTGGGCTGCCGGCAAAGGGCGCACCCGGGCCATACTGAATAACGCCGTCGTTGTTCTTGTCCTGCCAGGCGATAAGGCCCGCGTTTTCCCACGTCTGCAGCCAGGCGGGCACCTCTTCGTACTGCGCATCAACCACGGTATTCAGCAGGTTGGTACGGGCAAAAGCGGCAACAGCCGGTGCTGTAGTGTAGAGAATCGCAATGAAGAGCAGTGCATAACCTGCTGATTTCCTTGCATCCCGTACGGTAGGAGTGGTGAAGAAACGAACAATTACGTGGGGCAAGCCTGCCGTACCCACCATCAACGCCATGGTGATAAAGAACACATCAGTGGTCGACTTGGAACCGTCGGTATAGGCCCCGAACCCCAACTCGGCACCTATCCCATCAAGCCGCTCAATGACCGACTGCCCGGTGCCTATCACCTCACTACCGAAGCCGAGTTGCGGAATCGGGTTGCCAGTGATCAGAATCGAGATGTAGATGGCCGGCACCATGTAGGCAAAGATCATCACGCAATACTGCGCCACCTGGGTATAGGTGATGCCCTTCATGCCGCCCAGAACCGCGTAGAAGAACACGATAGCCATGCCGATAACCACACCGGTGGCAATGTCGACTTCCAGGTAACGTGAGAACACGATACCCACGCCACGCATCTGGCCAGCCACATAGGTAAAGGAGATGAAGATCACGCAGATCACCGCCACTACACGTGCAGTCTGGGAGTAGTAACGCTCACCAACGAAATCCGGCACGGTGAACTTGCCGAACTTGCGCAGATAGGGTGCCAGACACATCGCCAGCAACACGTAGCCACCCGTCCAGCCCATCAGGTAGACGCTGCCGTCGTACCCGGCGAAGGCGATAATCCCGGCCATGGAGATGAAGGATGCGGCAGACATCCAGTCAGCGCCGGTGGCCATACCATTGGCAATCGGGTGTACACCTTTGCTCGCGACATAGTACTCGCTGGTACTGCCGGCGCGAGACCAGATCGCGATCCCTATGTAGAGCGCGAAGGTCGCCCCTACAAAAAGATAAATCAGAGTTTGGGTATCCATTGCAGGACTCCTGTTCTTATTCTTCGTGGACGTCGTATTTGCGATCGAGCTTGTTCATCTTCCAGACGTACAGGAAGATGAGCACCACGAAGGCATAGATGGAGCCCTGCTGGGCAAACCAGAACCCGAGCGGGAAGCCAAAGAACTGGATGGTGTTGAGTTGATCGACGAACAGAATGCCGGCACCGAAGGATACCGCGAACCAGATGACCAGCAAGATCATCATGAACCGCAGGTTTTCCCGCCAGTAGCCGCGCGCTGCGTCTTCTTTTGACAAGGACATAACCGTCTCCAATTTTTGTTGTTATTGCATTGAACAAGGTAGCACCCGGCCCGGCAGCAAGAGACTAAGACTTTGGTAGAGTGCCGTGGCTCAGCCATGCAAAAAAGCTCGATCAGAAATAAGAAAACCCGCACAAGCCATTGATAAAAAAGGCTTGTGCGGGTTTTTATGACTTACCGGTTTGCGCCGTTAGACTAAAGCCTCATGCGCCCGCCGCTCAGTCCGCGAGGGTATTGCCGTTGGCTTCTATCACCTGCTGGTGGGAGTAGTCGGCGCGCAACGGCGGGCTGACCGTATTGATTTTCAGCAGGTAGTCCACCAGGCTCTGGGTATACAGGAGGAAGGTATTGGTCGAGCGACCATCTGCGCTCACCTCGCCCAGGGTGCTATAGCCGTCGCGGCCTTCGGCGATAAAGTCATTGGTGACCATCACATAGTTGCGCGCTGGCTCGATAGCCACCCAGTTGCCCGCCCCGTCACGTACCTGCACATTGCTGAAGCGAGTGCCCTTGGGTTGTGACATGTCCAGATCCCAGCGCAAACCCGCCGCGTAGGGCTGAGAGCCGGTAGACTCAGCAGCGTCCAGATGGTTGCTCACCGCATCTTCCAGCGCATTCACTACTTCCTCGCCGGTGATATCCAACTCGACCAGCACGTTGGTGAACGGCAACAGCGTGAAGGCCGTGTTGTAGCTGATGTCGCCAGCAGCTACCGGTACGCGCACACCACCGGCGTTCTGCAGCGAAAAGTCAGCGCGCAGGCTGGCATCCAGGAAAGCCTCGGCCACCAGTTGCGCGGCATCGCTACCCTTGGCCAGCAAATTGGCGTTCTCGCAACCGGCTACGCCGGCACTGCGGTTGGTGGTCTCGCCTGGCACCCGCACCAGGCAAAATGCCTCATTGGCAAAGCCGATCACTTCAGCCTTCTTCTC
This sequence comes from Halopseudomonas sp., assembly GCF_036961105.1. GTDB lineage: Bacteria > Pseudomonadota > Gammaproteobacteria > Pseudomonadales > Pseudomonadaceae > Halopseudomonas. Next base: position 49,446 of record NZ_JBALWW010000002.1, read on the forward strand.
GTCAATCTGGCTCTTGAAGGTGTTCAGCACCGCTTCAGCATTGGCATCGGGCGTGGCCACGACGACCTGCGGCAGGTCATCCAGCAGCGCCAGCAGATCGGCCTTCTCATCTTCACTTACGGGTACAAAGGCATCCGCTCCGTCGGATTTCTCGAAGCTGTCGCCGATCACCAGAGATGCCTGTCCGGCGCAACTTTCCACTACGCCAGCGGCATCAAACTTCACTTGCATCAGACCGAACACCTTGGAGTACTCCCAGGCCTGACCGATACAGACCTTGTTGCCGTCCAGGTTCGTGACTTCGGTTGGGTACGGGCCGGATGAGGCATAACCCACTGATTCGAAATCACCCAACAGGCTATGCGAATCGCCACCGATAATCACGTCAACCCCGGACAGGTCAGCCGCCAGCGCCTTGTCGTTCTCGTAACCCTGGTGGGTCAGCAGGATGATGTGCTCAACGCCTTGCTCTTTCAGATTGTCTATCGCCTCCTGCGCAGCCTGTTTTTCATCCAGGAATAGCGTGGTCTCCAGCGGGCGTGACGAATTTTCCGTCTTGCCCTTGATGTCGATGCCCACGATACCTACCTGGCGGCCATCGACCTCCTTGATGATATAGGGCTTGATGTAGTCGTCCTGGGCAACCGGTGCCAGCGGCGTGCCGACAGCGGGTTTGACGTTGGCCGCCAGCACTGGCGTGGCGCAGTCATCGGTAGCCAGGGCATCGAGAAAGACCTTCAGACCGGCATCGCTGTCATCAAACTCGTGATTGCCCAGGGCAAAGGCGTCAAAACAGACGGTATTCATCATCTGCGCATCGGCTTCGCCCTGGTAGAAGGTGTAATACAGAGTGCCGGTGATGGCATCACCGGCGTGCAGCTTGATCAGGTTGGGTAGTTGCGCCTCAGCTTCTGCAAACAGCGTGGTGAGACGGGAAAAGCCGCCGAGATCTACCCGTACTGCCTCCCCGCCCAATTGCATGCTGGTGCCACTGAAGGCCTCCAGTTGCGAGTGCTGGTCGTTGATATGGGCGATGTTGATCTCAAGGCCGGCTTCGCCAGCTGCATCATCGTTATCGTCGTCGCTATCGCTGTTACAGCCAACCAGCGCCAATGAGAGCATGGCGCCCAACAGGCTTTTACGGGGTAGATCCAGCATGACGTACATCCTGTGTTTTGTCAGAAGATCAAAACACCCTAGTCAGCTGCTGTTACTCACCCATGGCCGTTTCATGACACTGCGATGAAACGGCCATGGGTCGTAGCCTCATGCCCTATTTCGGCAATGCGTAGGCGATTATCGAGTCCCCGGCCTTGGTCCCGGTGGAGCCATGGCCGCCAGCCACTACCACCAGATACTGACGGCCGTCCGCACCCAGGTAGGTGGACGGCGTGGCCTGACCACCGGCTGGCAGGCGCGCCTTCCAGCGCACCTCACCAGTGCGCAGATCGTAACCACGCACGTAATAGTCCAGAGTCCCGCTGAGGAAGGCCACCCCGCCCCGCGTGACTATCGGCCCGCCAATCCCGGGCACGCCCATCTCGAATGGCAGCGGCACGGGCGCGAGGTCACGCACCGTACCGTTGACCCGCTGATAACGCGTCTCGCCGGTCGTCAGGTCCACCCCGGCGACGTAGCCCCAGGGTGGCTGCTGGCAGGGCAAGCCGATGGGAGACATGAAGGGACTCATGCTGGTGGCATAGGGCGCGCCGAAATTTTCGTTGATGATCGGCTGGCCATCGCGGGTAACAAAACGGCTGGTATCGTCGCCGCGCGGTGTGAGTGTGGAGGTGAAAGCCAGATACACCGGCATCGCGAACATGATCTGGCGGTCGGGGTCGATTGCCACCGAACCCCAGTTGAAGGTACCGAAGTTGCCGGGATACACCAGTGTCCCCTGCTCCGAGGGCGCAGTAAAGCGGCCCTCATAGTGCAGCTGGTGAAACTGGATACGACAGGCCAGTTGATCCAGCAAGGTCGCGCCCCACATGTCCTTGCCGCTCAGCGTGGGCGGATTGAACGAAATTGCCGAGACCGGCTGGGTCGGCGCGGTAAAATCGCCCTCGGCGGCGCCTTGGGGCACCGGCTCCTCGGTGACCGGCAATACCGGCTCGCCAGTCTGCCGATTCAGTACATACACTTCCCCCTGTTTTGTCGGCGCTACCAAGGCCGGTATGCGTTGCCCCTGAATGGTCAGGTCTACCAGGCTTGGCTGCGACGGCACGTCGTAATCCCACAGATCGTGATGCACCGTCTGGAACACCCAGGCCACCTCACCGGTACTGGCATGCAGCGCCAGAATGGACGACGAGTATTTTTCCACCGCGTCACTGCGGTTGCCGCCAAACTGGTCCGGCGATTGATTGCCCATGGGCAGATAGACAATATCCAGCTCGGGATCGTAGCTCGACACGCTCCAGGAATTCGGCGCGTTCTCCGAGTAGGTTTCACCTTCGGCGATAGGCGCGATGGCCTCCGGATTCTTGCTGTCGAAATTCCACACCAGCTCACCGGTATAGATATCAAAGGCCCGGATCACACCCGAAGGGGAAGTCGTCGCGGCATTGTCATTCACTGCGCCACCAACAATGATCACCTTGTCGGTTACCACCGGTGGCGAGGTGGAGTAATAGGAGCCAGGCGTCACATTGGGCATATTGGCCCAGAGGTTGATGGTACCGTCATCGCCGCCAAAACCGGGACAGATCTCCCCCGTCGCGGCGCTGATGGCAATCAGGCGCCCATCGGAAGTGGGCACAAAGAGTCGCTTGCGGCAGTCCCCGGTCACGTTGCGGTAACCCGTTTCGCGCCGCACCTGGGGGTTGGCATCGCCCGACACGGCCTGGCCAGCCGCAACATTCTGCGGCACGCCGGCCGCCTTGCTGGTAATCTCGGCCACACTCATCTGCAAGCGCTCGGCATTGCTCAGGCTGGGATTGGCGCTGGCCCGCTGGTTGGGCTGCGGCTCACTCAGCGGCTCGGCTGGCTGACGGGCCTCAGCGGTCTGCTCTGCTTCAGTGGCGTTTACCCCATCCTCTGCAGTCTGAACCGGGCTTTGAATCTCGGCTTCATCCGCCGCCAGAGCAGAGCCAGAGCCCGCGTCATGGTATGACACACCCCGGCAGGTCATGTGCTGGGTGGTCACTGTAGGGGGCTGTTTGAGCTGCGGGTCAAAGCGCCACAGCTCCTCGCCGGTGGTCGGGTTGAGCGTGATCACAGTACCGAAGGGAGTGCACAGGTGCATGCGCTCATCGATCACCAGGGGCGTCACCTCATAGGTGGTCTCGCCCGGATCATCGCCGTCGCGCACCTCACCGGTGTGGTAGCGCCAGACTTCCTGCAGTTCACCCAGATTATTCGGATTGATCTGCGTCAGCGGTGAGAACCGCTGTCCGGCGGCCGTACGGCCGTAGGCGTGCCATTCCCCCTCCGGCACAGGATCGGCAGCTACCTGTTCACTTGCAGCCGCCGCCATGCGTTCCTCGCTGAAGGTGCCCACTATGCCTTGAGGCTGCAGCAGGGCGTAACCCGCAACGCCCGCAGAAACCAGCAGCGCCAGACAGAGCATGCCGGTATAGGCAATATGGCTGGTCTGCGAGCGCAGGCTGCGGCGCACGGTGGGTATCAGCAACAGCAGGCCCAGCGCAATCAGCAAACCACCGCGCGGCGCCAGCGCCCACCAGTCAAAGCCGACCTCCCAGACCGACCAGCCCAGGGTCGCCAACAGGGCGATAGCGTAGAGCATGAGGCCCACCGCGTGGCGTGCCAACAGCAGTGCGCCGGATGCCAGCAACACCAGCCCCAGCAGCAGATAGAACCAGCTGCCGCCAAGGAACGCCAGCCAGGCGCCTCCCGCGGCCAGAGCCAGGCCACAGAGCAGTACCAGCAAAGCGATGATGGTGCGCAGCATAGTTCCTCCCGAATTTTGTACGCTGTCAGGTCTGTCAGTGTAGTAGATGCGCTAAGCTCTACCTTCTCATCGACTATAGCGAGACTGACATGTTCCGTTACAAATTCAAATCATGGGGTTGCTCAGCCATAGCCATTGCCCTGCTGGTGGGTCTCGTCACCGCACCGGCCAATGCCCTGTCGCTGTCCGATCTCAGCCAGGGCGACGCCAGTGCTGGCCTCAAGGACGCACTGGCTCAGGGTGCAGAGGTGGCGGTCAAGGAGCTGAGTGCGCCCGGAGGCTTCAGCAACAATCCCGACGTGCGCATCGAATTGCCCGGCAATCTCGGCAAAGCCTCCCGCGCCATGAAAATGATGGGTATGGGCGATCAGATCAGCCAATTGGAATCGAGCATGAATCAGGCCGCAGAGGCTGCTGTGCCACAAGCTCAGGCGTTGCTGGTGGATGCTATTGGCAAAATGAGCCTGCAGGATGCCAAAACAATCCTCAGTGGCTCCAACGACGCAGCCACGCGCTATCTGGAAACCAGCAGTCGCGAGCAGATTCGTGCGCTGTTTCTACCGGTAGTGAAGCAGGCTACCGACCAGGTGGGACTGGCGCAGCAATACAACAGCTTTGCCTCGCAGGCGGCTGTCTTCGGTGTGGTCGACAGCAAGGATGCCAATATCGAAGGCTACGTCACCGAACAGACGCTGGACGGGCTGTTTGAAATGATGGCGCAGCAGGAGGCCGACATTCGCAGCAATCCGGCGCAGGCAGCCACCAGCCTGGCGAAAAAGGTTTTCGGCAGCTTGTGACCTTGCCGCTGTGCCTGCTTGCCGCGCCGTCTGGTAATACGCTTTGCCAGTACGGCGCAGCGCGTCTCAGCCCCGCAGCAGTTGGGCCAGCGCCTCGGTCACCCGGCGCGTCATCTCGTAGGTAAAGTCATTGCTGGCCACCGGATGTGAGCCCAAACGCACCAGGCAGAGCTCCGCCCCCGGATTCACGTGCACCAGTTGCCCATGCACGCCCATGGCCTCGAACACCGCATCGGTGTTGTGCGAAACCCACCACTGGTTGTGGTACGAATAGCCCTCCATGCCCTTGCGACCAAAGCGCTCAAAGGCAGCCTTGTCGCCCCCGCGTTGAATTTCCCGGATGAGCTCGGCAGGCACTACCTGCTGGCCATTATAGCGGCCGTCCAGACGCAGCATTTCGGCAAAGCGTCCCAGATCGCGCAGGGTAGCGTTAAGACCGGCGCCGGCCCACTCGGTACCATTGCCGTCGAGCAGAATGTAGGCGTCCTGTTCCGCCCCCAGTTTGCACCAGATACGCTCGCTTATCTGTTGTGCCAGATCTTTCCCCGACACCCGTCGGATGATCCACCCCAGCACTTCGCTGTGCACGGTGCGATAGGCAAAATGCTCCCCGTGCGGACGGTCAGCGCCAATCGAGGGCAGGTACTGGTAAAGGCTGGCGGGGCCGGTCCATTGCGGTGACTGAGTGATACCTGCAGCCAGGCCGTAATGGATCACATCGGAAGTACCATCGGCGTAAACCTCTGAATACTTCACGTCAGCGGTCATGTCCAGCACCTGCTGCACGCTGGCGCCCGCCCAGCCGGAACCGGCCAGTTCCGGAATATGCTCTGTCACCTGCGACTGCGGATCGAGCTGACCTTCCAGCACCAGCATATGCGCGATCATGCCGGTAAAGGATTTGGTAACCGACCAGAGCATATGCGGGCTCTGGCTGTCGTGCAGATTGGGATAGGTCTCATAGATCACCTTTCCCTTGTGCACGATCAACAGGGCGTCAGCGTATGAACGATCGAGAAATTCACTGAAACCGATACGCGAGCCATCAACCAGCTCAATGGAAAGCGCATCAATGTCCGCCTGCCGGTCCGGACCGGAAGGCAGCTCAGTGGTCTGCACTGCCCCACGCGCGATCTGCCGCGACGGAATCAGCTCGCGCATATGCTGGAAGGCCCAGCGTAGCTTGGGATATTCAACCAGATAATTTGCGCGGGTTATTTGCTTGTCCGCCGGGGGCGGAAAGCCCTGCATGTAGGCCAGCTCGGCCAAGGGAATACTGGCCGAGTCTGGATAGCTGGGGGTACCTCTGGTGGTTTCCGGCTCTTCCGGAGCGCAGACAATACGGGCGTATTGCGCTGCAAAACCGACTGCGTTGAGCATGGTGAGCAAGTCCTGTCGTGAGTCGCTTGTTGTTGTGGGCACTGCTGACTCGACCCTAATCAGCACCCACAACCAATGCAAGCAACTCCGACAGACTCCGTCGAACGGATTAGCCCACCATAAGCGCAATGAATGCCGCCGCGCCTACTCCTCTTCTTTTACTCGTTTGGCAATCTCGCCAGCATCCACTTCATTGAGGTCTTCGCTTTCCACCGGCCCTTCCCACTTGTTGTGTGGCGACTCTTCATCGGGTCTGGGCTTGTGCGGCAGGTTGTTTTCACCGGGATGATTCTGGTCGTTCGACATAAGCACCTCCTGCGGGCCAGGAATGGGGCGGCCCTGTTGTTCTGATGCCAACGGGCGGCAGAGGTTCAAGGTGGCCGCGCCAGCGCCGCTTCACTGCGGCCTGTGCCTGCAACCTTTTGCAAAAAATGTTCGAACCTTTTGGTTTTCTCCCCGGTCGATTTTTCTATGAGGGCATCGCCCGCTTTTATTGCATACAACCCCGATTAATACGTTGATTACGCTCATGTCTTAGGGTGGAACAGCTGTGTTCCACACGCGAGGACGGAGAACCAGGAGAATGGCATGGGACACGCGGTAGCAACATTCAATAAGGCAAGCCTGCACACACAACCTCTGGAAAAGCCTCGTTTTTCCTCCAGAGATCATCACAAGATCCTGTTTGTGACTTCGGAGCTGAACGACCTCATCAAGGTCGGTGGCCTCGGGGATGTAGCCGCTGCCCTGCCGCGAGCACTCAATGCCTTTCACGATATGCGCGTGCTGATACCGGGGTACCGTCAGGTGCTGGAAAGCGGTTACCCCATTCGCGTGGTAGCTCACCTCAAGGGTCATGCCGCACTACCCAGCTGCCATATTGGCCGCATGGACATGCAGGACGGCCTGATCGTCTATGTGGTGCTCAACGACACCCTGTACAACCGCGAAGGCAATCCCTACGGCGATGCCGAAGGCCGAGACTGGCCGGACAACCATATTCGCTTTGCCCGTTTCGCGCTGGCGGCTGCACAACTGGCCGCCGGCGAAGGCAAGCTGGCCTGGGAGCCCGAGGTGGTTCACGCCAACGATTGGCCCAGCGGGCTGACACCGGCTTACATGAAATGGATGCAGTTGGCCACAGCCAGTGTATTTACCATCCACAACCTGGCGTATCAGGGGTTGTGCGATCCGCGCTGTCTGACCGAATTTGGCCTCCCCGACGACTACGGCAGCGCGGATGGGCTGGAATATTACGGGCAACTCTCACTACTCAAAGCCGGCATCAACTATGCCGACCGCGTCACCACGGTGAGCGAAACCTACGCCCAGGAAATCACCACGCCAGAACTCGGCTGTGGGCTGGAGGGACTGCTCGCGCTGAAGTCACGCCAGGGCCTGCTCAGCGGCATCGTCAATGGCATCAATGAAGATTTCAATCCGGCAACCGATCCGCATCTGCTGAGCCATTTCGATACCCGTCGCTGGCAGGGTCGCGCGAATAACGCCCGCCATGTCGAGGAGTATTTTGGCGTTGAGTCTGGTGACGGACCGTTATTCAGCGTTGTCTCCCGCCTGGTCCACCAGAAAGGTATAGACCTCACCCTTGAGGTGGCAGATCACCTGGTTAGCCAGGGCGGCCGCCTGGTAGTCCTCGGCCGCGGTGAGCGTCAACTGGAAGAGCGCATGAAAGCGCTGGAAGCTCGCTACCCGGGACGAATCGGCGTGCAGATCGACTTCACCGAGACCCTGGCCCGGCGCATTTTTGCCGGCAGTGATTTCCTGCTGATGCCCTCGGTATATGAACCCTGCGGGCTAAGCCAGATGTATGCACAATGCTTTGGCTCGCTGCCCATCGCCAGACGTACCGGCGGGCTGGCCGATACTATTGAAGACGGCGTGACTGGCATCCTCTTCAATAAGCTGGATCGAGAGGAGTATATCAACGCGCTGGACCGCGCCTTCGCCATCCATCGTCATCCGCCGCTGATGCGCGCCATGCGGCGCAAAGCCATGGCTACGCCAAACTACTGGCAGCAGGCGGTGCGCCCTTACGCGAGCCTTTATGACGCTCTGGTAGAACAGCGGAGCACGCTGAGCGGCGCACAGACCCTGGCGATGGTGCAGGCATGCCTGGGCTGAAGGCCAGCCACGGCGCGCAGCTGCTGGACCCCTGTCATACCCGCTTTCGCCTATGGGCGCCGGACGCACGGCAAGTGGACCTGCGGGTTGCCGGTGGTGGCCTGCATGCTTTGCAGCCTCAGGCTGATGGCTGGTTCGAAGCCACAGTGGCGGTGGGTGCCGGGGTGGAATACTGCTACCGCATCAATGATCGACTGGAGGTGCCGGACCCCGCCTCGCGCCAACAGCGCCGCGGCCCCCACAGCCCCAGCCTGGTGGTTGACCCGCAGTCCTACAGCTGGGACACGCCAGACTGGCAGGGCCGGCCGTGGGAAGAAACGGTCATCTATGAATTGCATGTAGGCGCGCTCGGCGGCTTCAGACAGGTGGAAGGCTGGCTGCCACATCTGCGCGAACTGGGCGTCACTGCCATCGAATTGATGCCACTGAACGAGGTACCTGGGGAGCGCAATTGGGGCTATGACGGAGTGTTGCCCTATGCACCCCAGTCCAGCTACGGCACCCCGGATGAACTCAAGCACCTGGTTGATCGCGCGCACGCCCTGGGCCTGATGGTGTTTATCGACGTGGTCTACAACCACTTTGGCCCCGATGGCAACTTCCTGGCTGAGTACGCCAGCGACTTTTTCCGCAACGATATCCCTACCCCTTGGGGCGCGGCGATAGATTTTCGCAAGCCGCAGGTACGCGACTTCTTTATCGAGAATGCGCTGATGTGGGTGCATGAGTACCGCGTTGATGGGCTGCGGCTGGATGCGGTGCACGCCATTGAGGATCGGAGCCTGCTGACTGAGCTGGCCGAACGGGTCAAGGCCAGCCTGAGCGAAGGTCGGCATCTGCATCTGATACTCGAGAACGAAGGCAACGATGCGCACCTGCTGGAACGGCACTACCGGGCTCAGTGGAACGATGACGGCCACAATGTGCTGCATCATTTGCTGACCGGTGAGCAGGACAGCTACTACGCCGACTTCGCCGCGAACGGCACGGAGAAACTGGCACGCTGCCTACGCGAAGGCTTCATCTACCAGGGTCAGGCCAATCGCCACGGTAAGGCCCGCGGCACGCCCAGTGCGCACCTTGACGCCACTCGCTTTGTGCTGTTTTTGCAGAACCACGATCAGATCGGCAATCGCGCCCTGGGTGAACGCCTGATCAACCTGACCGGCGAAGCCCAGCTCAAGGCTGCGGTCGCCTTGCTGGTACTCAGTCCCATGGTACCGCTGCTGTTCATGGGTGAAGAGTGGGGCTGCAGCCAGCCATTTTTGTTCTTCACTGATCACCATGGCGAGTTGGCTAGCGCAGTGCGTGAAGGCCGGCGCAACGAGTTTCGGGAATTTGCCGCTTTCGCCGACGAGCAACAACGCGAGCGGATCCCCGACCCCAATAGCCCGGAGACCTTCACCCAATCACAGCCCAATCTCGGCGAGCTGAACGAGCCCAGACACCGCGCCTGGCTGGAGTACTACCGGCACCTGCTCTCACTGCGTCACGGCCAACTGATCCCGCGCCTACCCGGAGCCCGCTCGCAGGGTGCGCAGGTACTGGGCCCCAAGGCGGTTTCCGCGCGCTGGCGCATGGCGGACGAGGCGCTGTGGCGTATCGATCTGAACCTGTCATCACAGCCTTGCGCCCTCCCCCCGTTGTCCGCCACAGCCGAAATAATCTTCACCGTCGGCTTGACGCTCGCCGACTCCCGTGAGCAGCGGCTGCCTGGCTGCAGCGCATTGATCAGCATGGATAAAAAGTTATGAACAACTCCCAATTGGCCCGGTTGGCCAGCACCGTTGGCCTGAGCGTCGACTGGACCGACGCGCACGGCAAGCCGCAAACCGTGGGCGATGCGGCGCTGCGCAAACTCCTGGCGGCGCTTGGCTATGCTGCTGAGACTGAGGCGGAGATCGGCGCCAGCCTTGAGCGCGCGACCATGGAGCGGGACCAGGCCATGGCTGGTCCGCTGATTACGTTGGTGGCCGGCCACCCCTGCCCGCTTGGCGACCGTTTTCATCGCTTCGCCCGCTGCGAAATCACCACCGAACAGGGCGAGCATATCGAGACCCAGTTGGACCACAAGGCCTGCCTGGTTCAGTCACTGCCCTACGGCTATCACCAGTTACGCATCGCCGACCAACAGCTGACGCTGGCAGTCACGCCTGCCAGCTGCCAGAGCGTAGACAGCCTCACCGGCGAAACCGAGGCACGCATCTGGGGCTTGAGCGCCCAGTTGTATTCACTTCGCCGCGAACACGACGGCGGCGTGGGCGACACCCTGGCGCTGCAGCAGCTGGCCGCCCGCGCCGCCAGCTACGGCGCAGACGCCCTGGCGATCAGCCCGGTGCACGCAATGTTTTCCGCCATGCCGGACCAGTACAGCCCCTACTCGCCATCGAGCCGCTCGCTGTTCAATGCGTTGCACAGCGCACCTGCACAGATACTCGGCGAGGACGCTGTGGAGCGGGCTGTGCTGGCGTGCAACCTGAGCGAGCAGCTGGCCTTGCTGGAATCCGCCCCCATGGTTGATTGGCCAGGCGTTAACGATGCGCGCCTGCGCCTGTTGCGCCGCCTGTATGACAACCTGCTGGCGGAGCAACCGTTACCGCTGCAGGATTTTCGGCGCTTCTGCCTCGAAGGCGGCAGTGCGCTGCATCAACACGCCTGTTTTGAAGCTCTGCACGCGCATATGCAGCAAGAGTTTGGCAGTAGCGATTGGCGCCAGTGGCCCGAGCCTTTCCGCGACCCCGCCAGTGCAACTGTGCAGCGCTTCGCCAGCGAGCACGAAGACCAAGTTGGCTTTCATCTGTTCTGCCAGTGGCTGATGGCCCGCTGCCTGGAGCAGACCCAGAACGCCAGCAAGGCCGCCGGCATGCGCGTGGGTCTGATTACCGACCTAGCCGTCGGCGCCGATCCCCGGGGCAGCATGGCCTGGTCGCGCCAGGGCGAATTGTTGAGTTCGGTGACTGTGGGCGCGCCACCGGACATTCTCAATACCCACGGCCAGAACTGGGGCGTCGCCGCGTTCTCACCGCGCGGGTTGCAGGCGCATGGCTACACCGCGTTCATCGAAATGTTGCAGGCCAACCTGGCCTACGCTGGTGGCGTGCGTATTGATCACGTGATGGGCTTGCAACGCCTGTGGGTTATCCCCGAAGGCGGCTCCCCGGCCGAGGGCGCTTACCTGAACTACCCGTTCGCCGATCTGATGCGATTGCTGGCGCTCGAGTCCTGGCGCAATCACGCGTTGATCATCGGTGAAGATCTGGGCACCGTCCCCGGCGGCCTGCGCGAAGCCCTTGCGGAAAACCGGCTGTTGGGCATGCGCGTGCTGCTGTTCGAGCAGGATGAGCAAGGGGAATTCATTCTTCCGGATCAGTGGCCCAGCGATGCGCTGGCGACCACCACCACCCACGATCTGCCCACCATCAATGGCTGGATGCAGGGTAACGACATCAGTTGGCGGCACCGTCTCGCGCAGCGCACCGACACCGAGGCCCGCGAGGACCTGCAGCACCGCACCTGCGAACGCAATGCCCTGAGCAAGGCGCTGAAAATCGCCGGGCAATGCACCGCAGACATTACCTCGCCGGAGAATCAATTGGAGGCCTGCATCGGCTTCCTTGGCTGCAGTCCTGCACCCCTGGTGATGCTGCCGTTGGAAGATGCCATGGGTTCGGAGGAACAGCCCAACCTGCCCGGCCCGCCTGGAGCTCATCCCAACTGGCGCAGACGGTGGGCCGAACCGGCGGCGCACATGCTCGAGATACCCGGCGTGCAGCGGCGCTTGCGCCGCCTGGCCCTGTCCCGCCAGGCAAGCCACACAAAGGCCGTCACCGGTCCCGAATTGCATACGGCTCCGGCCGCGCAGGAATGAGGGTTGCGCATGAATGAACTCAACGCCACGCTGAGGTTGCAATGCCACCCGGGGTTCACCCTGGACGATGCGGTTGCCCAGGTGAACTACTTCGCGCGCCTGGGTATTACCCATCTGTACCTGTCGCCCATTCTGCAGGCCCGTGCCGGCTCCACCCACGGCTACGATGTGGTGGACCCCACCCGGATCAGCGAGGAACTCGGCGGCGAAGCCGCCCTGCGCCGTCTGGTGGCAGCGCTGCGCGCCCGGCATATGGGGCTGATCCTCGACATAGTGCCCAACCACATGCACGTGGCCGACAGCGCCAATCAGTGGTGGCAGCATGTTCTTGAGTGGGGCCCGGACAGCCAGTGGGCCGGGTTCTTCGATATTGACTGGCAAAGCCCGGTCGCCGAGCTGCGCGGCAAGGTACTGGTACCGGTGCTCGATGGTGACCTTGTGCAGGTACTGCGAGCACAGCAGTTGCAGCTGCACTTCAGCCCCGGCGAGGGACGTTTTCATGCGCAGTACTTTGAGCACCACCTGCCACTCTACCCGGTTACCTATGCCCGCCTCCTGCAAGCCAGCGACGAGCCCCAGCTCAATCAGCTGGGCCAGTTGTTTGCCGCTCTGGAGCATCAATCAAATGTAGCGGCTGAAGCGGCGCGACTCAGTCAGGCGCTGGCCGAAGTCTGCAATCAGACCTTTGCATTGCAGGCAGTGGAACGCGTGCTGGCCACCTACAACGCCGATACCAGCGAAGCGAATGAGCAGATGCAGCGCCTGCTGGCGCACCAGCACTACTGGCTCACCGACTGGCGCCATGCGCAGAAAATGATCAACTGGCGGCGGTTTTTCGATATCAACCAGCTTGGTGCTTTGCGAGTGGAACGCGGCGACGTGTTTGAAGCCACGCACGCCAGGATTTTCGAGCTGGTAGAACAGGGGCTGATTGATGGGCTGCGGGTCGACCATATTGATGGTCTCGCGGACCCCGCACATTATTGCAGGCGGCTGCGTCGGCGGCTCGACCAGCTGCAGCAGAACCGACCTGCGGATCTGCCCTGGCATGGCATTCCCATCTATGTGGAAAAGATTCTGGCGGCAGATGAGCTCCTGCCCGCCGCCTGGCCAGTGGAAGGCACCACCGGCTACGAGTTCATGAATGAGGTCTCGCTGTTGTTGCACGATGCCCGTGGCGCATCGGTACTGCGCCAGCTGTGGCAGGACTGCACCGGGCGCTCGGGAGACTTTCTGCAGGAGGTGCGCACCGCGCGCGCATTCATTCTGGATACCGCCCTGCAAGCCGACTTCGACAAGGTAGCGCGTGGCTTGCTGCAATTGGCCAGACACAACTCCCTGCCGCCCGAACACGGTATGGAAGCCATTCGTCGCGTGCTCCGCGAGATATTGCTGCAGTTTCCGGTCTACCGGCTTTATGCCGGCAGCTGTGGTCGCTCGGGCGCAGACGAGGAAATCATGCGGCAAGTGGTGGAAGCCGCTGGCGCGGTACTGGCCGAATCGGACTGGCCATTGCTGGAGCAGATGGATGCCTGGCTCGGCGGGCAACCGCTGTATCAGCAGCCACCCGGCCCCCAGCGCCGCCTGCAGCGCGAGGTACTCACGCACTTCCATCAGCTCACCGCACCCTTGGCCGCCAAGGCCGTGGAAGACACTGCGCTGTACCGTCACGCCGTGTCGCTGTCGCGTAACGATGTGGGTTTCGACCCGGAGCATCTGGCCATGCCGGTGGCGCAGTTCCATGCGCACTGCCAGCGCCGCGCACGGCAGCACCCATTGTCCATGCTCACAACCGCGACGCACGACAACAAGCGCGGCGAAGACCTGCGGGCACGCCTGGCCGTCATCAGCGGCAGCGCTGACTGGTATGCCGGCAATATCAGAAGCTGGATGCAACTGGCGGCGCCCCTGCGGCGCCAGTGCGCAGAGCAACTGGCGCCCGCGCCGCATGACGAACTGGCGCTCTACCAGATGCTGCTTGGCGGCTGGCCATTGCAAGGCGAAGAGATGGATGAGTTTCTACCGCGCCTGCAGCAATGGCAACAGAAAGCCCTGCGTGAAGCCAAGCTGCAAAGCAGTTGGTGGCGACCTGACGAAGAATACGAGAATGCCTGCGCGGACTTCCTCGCAGCTCTACTGACCGACCCAGCCCATGCGCTGCTGCGCCAGTCGATCGAGAGCGCCGCCATGGCCATGGCGCCGGCGGGTGCGATCAATAGCCTCACGCAAACCCTGCTGCGGCTGACGACACCCGGCATTCCTGATCTGTATCAGGGCTGCGAGTTGTGGGACTTCAGTTTCGTCGACCCCGACAATCGCAGGCCGATCGACTTCAGCCGCAGAGCCTCCGCACTGGGGGGTGTTTATGATCCAGCAGCGCTGCTGCAGAACTGGCGCGACGGCCGCATCAAGCAGTGGGTTATCGCCACTGTACTGCAGCACCGTCTGGGCGGAGCCAGGCTGTATCGAGAAGGCAAATACCTGCCGCTGGCCGTGCATGGCGCCCAGGCTGAACATCTGATTGCCTTCGCGCGGGCGCGGGAGGGCGAATACGACGTGATAGTCGCACCACGCCTACCGCAGCCCTTGCTCGATGGTGCGCATGTTCCGCTCATTCCTGCCGCGTCATGGGGCGATACCTGGATAGAACTGCCGCCATGCCTGCCCCCAGACGCGCAGTTGCAGAGCCTGTTCTGCAATAGCGAATTTGCCGCAAAGCAAGGCCAATTGCCGGTGCAGGAGTTGCTTGCCCGGTTTCCTGTGCAGCTGCTTTGTCTCAATGGCTCATCCGCCCCACAGCACCCGCATGAGCATTCAACCCGAGAAAACCCACCGCAGGAGATAGTGCAATGAGCGATTACGATAACCGCGTACGCGAACTCGCGTATCAGATATGGGAAAGCGAGGGCAAACCCGAAGGACAGGGTGAGCGCCATTGGCAGATGGCGCGTGAACTCATGGATACCGCGCAGGACGGCGATTTGAACCCCACCCCGCCAACGCCTATTGCCAAGTCACGCGCGCGCAAGACAAACCCTGCGCCCAAGGCCGACGAAACCCAGCTGGAGAAGCCAGCGCTGCTGGGCAAGCCTCGGGCCGCCAGGAAGCCTGCCGAAAAGGCCCCAGCCGGCAGCGCAGAGACCGCCGCCAAACCCAGGGACAAGCCCACCGCCAAGCCGGCAGCAAAAACCGCCAGCAAAACACGCAAAGTCGTCACACCCAAAACTACTGCAACGCAGAAGGATAAGCCATGAGCGCAACGGGTAAGGCAAGCGCCAACCAGTCGGGACAACGCAAGTCCCGCGTGACCGAGGGACGACGTTTCCCCCTCGGCGCCACCTGGGATGGTCTGGGCGTCAACTTCGCTCTGTTCTCCGCACATGCCACGCGCGTGGAGCTCTGTCTGTTCGACAGCACTGGTGAGGTTGAGCTGGAGCGGATCACCTTACCCGAGCACACCAACGAGATCTGGCACGGCTACCTGCCCGATGCGCACCCGGGGCTGGTGTATGGATATCGCGTTTATGGCCCCTACGAACCCGAAGCTGGGCATCGTTTCAACCCCAACAAGCTATTGATTGATCCCTACGCCAAGCAACTGGTAGGTCAACTGCGCTGGTCGCCAGCGCTATTCGGTTACACCATAGGGTCGCCTGACGCCGACCTGAGTTTTGATGAACGCGACAGCGCCCCCTTCGTACCCAAGGCCAAGGTAATAGATCCAGCGTTCACCTGGCCGGAGCATAACCGGCCGCACACACCCTGGGCCGATACCGTGATCTACGAGGCACATTTGCGGGGCATCAGCATGCGCCATCCCGAGGTGCCCGAGGAGCTACGCGGGACCTGCGCTGGCCTGGTCAGCCCTGCCCTGCTGCAGCACATTCGTACCCTCGGGGTGTCCAGCGTCGAGCTGCTGCCGACTCACGCCTTTGTCGACGACCAGCACCTGCTTGAGCGCGACCTCAGCAATTACTGGGGTTACAACAGTATCGCTTTCTTTGCGCCCCATCCGGCCTATCTGGCCAGCGGCAAGGTAAACGAATTCAAGGAAATGGTGGCGCGGCTGCACGAGGCCAATCTGGAGGTCATCCTTGATGTGGTCTACAACCACACTGCAGAGGGCAATGAACTGGGCCCCACCCTCTCCATGCGCGGCATCGACAACACCAGCTATTACCGTCTGATGCCGGATGAACCGCGTTATTACATCAACGATTCAGGTACCGGCAACACCCTGGACATGGCGCATCCCTGCGTGCTGCAAATGGTCACCGATTCCTTGCGTTATTGGGGAACCGAGATGCAGGTCGATGGTTTTCGCTTTGACCTGGCGACCATACTGGGCCGCGCGGTCGATGGCTTTGACGAGCGCCACGCCTTTCTCGTGTCCTGCCGCCAGGATCCGGTATTGAGTCACCTGAAACTCATTGCCGAACCCTGGGATTGCGGCCCCGGTGGTTATCAAGTGGGCGGTTTTCCACCCGGCTGGTCGGAATGGAATGACCGCTTCCGCGACACACTGCGCGCCTACTGGCGTGGCGATGATGGGCAACTGCCCGAGCTCGCGCGTCGCCTGACGGCCTCGGGCGACATGTTCAATCAGCGGGGCCGCCGCCCCTACGCCTCGGTCAACTTCATTACCTCGCACGACGGTTATACCCTGCGCGATCTGGTCAGTTACGAAGACAAGCACAACGAAGCCAATGGCGAAGACAACCAGGATGGGCATGATCACAACCTCAGCTGCAACTACGGCGCAGAGGGCGAGACCGACGATCAGCCCATCCGCGAAACCCGTCTGCAGCAGATGCGCAATCTGCTTGGCAGTCTGCTGCTGTCACAGGGCACGCCCATGCTGCTGGCTGGCGACGAGTTCGGGCGCACCCAGGGCGGCAACAACAACGCCTACTGCCAGGATAACGAGATTGGCTGGATCGACTGGCAACTCTCCGATGAAGGCGTCAGCCTGCTGGCCTTTACCCGGCGGCTGCTGAGTCTGCGCCGTGCCTATCCAATGTTGCGCCGTGGGCGCTTCCTGGTCGGTGAATACAACGAAGAACTCGACGTGCTTGATGTGGCCTGGTTGAGACCCGATGGCGAGCCCATGCAGCCGGATAACTGGGATGACCCTAACGCCCGCACCCTGGGCGTACTGTTCGATGGTCGGGCCCAGCCCACAGGCCTGCCACGCAGCGGTGAAGACGCCACAGTGCTGCTGCTGTTCAACGCGCATGACGAGACCGTGGATTTCTATCTGCCGGAGGTGGCTGGCGGCCAGGAGTGGGCCTGCCTGCTGGATACCGCACGGCCTGAGTTGAGCCATGGTGAAGCGCACGCCCCTGCCACGATGTTTCCCCTGCCAGGGCGCAGCCTGCTGCTTTTCGAGCTACTGCGTGGGCAATCTTGAGCCGGCGATGGCAACGCGGAAAACAGACCCGAAAAAAGCCCTGAACTCCGGAAACAGCATCTCAGTCACATTTTTACGAGTATTACGCTCACACCTGTACCCGCCATATTCCACGGAGTAACCAATATGAAAATCAGTGAAATAATGACCACCGACGTAAAGACTACTACCGGCACGAATAGCATCCGCGAGGCCGCCATGATCATGGCCGAGATTGATACCGGCGCGGTGCTGGTGCAGGAAAACGAGCGCCTGATAGGCATGATCACTGATCGTGACATCACTGTCCGCGCCGTGGCCCAAGAGCTGGACAGCAACACACCGGTACGTGAAGTCATGTCGGACAATATCCGTTACTGCTTCGATGATGACGAAGTAGAGGTAGTGGCCAGCAACATGGCCGGTCTGGAGATGCGCCGTCTGCCGGTCCTCAACAGTGACAAGCGTCTGGTGGGGGTGGTCTCGCTGGGTAACATTGCCGCCAGCGGCGATCAGGACAGCGAGTCCACCCTTCTGGAAGGGGTCGCCAAACCGCATTGATCCGACTTCAGGCGAGGGCCGGTCGTACGATCAGCCGTGTCCTCTCCGCGGTCATTTAGAGGAACCCACCATGAAAGCTGTTGTATTTCACGACGTTGGCGACATCCGCCTGGAGGATGTCCCCAAACCGAACATCCAGGATCCCACCGACGCCATCATCCGCATCACTGCCTCCGCCATCTGCGGTACCGATCTGCATTTTGTGCGCGGCACCGTGGAAGGCGTTAACAAAGGGACCATTCTTGGTCACGAGGCGGTGGGCGTAGTGGAGCAACTTGGCGACGATGTGCGCAACCTGCAGATAGGCGACCGCGTTGTCGTGTGCTCGACCATCGCCTGCGGCAGCTGCTCTTACTGCCGCGCTGGCTATTACTCGCAATGCGATAACGCCAACCCCAACGGCAAGCGTGGCGGCACGGCGTTTTTCGGCGGGCCGCAGGGCAACGGTGGCTATGATGGGCTGCAGGCCGAATTCGCCCGAATACCCTTTGCCCATATTGGCCTGGTCAAACTGCCGGACACGGTCACCGACGATCAAGCCATTCTCATTTCCGATATTTTTCCCACCGGCTATTTTGGCGCCGATGCTGCCGAGATCAGCGACGGCGATACCGTCGCCGTATTCGGTTGCGGGCCGGTAGGTCTGTTTGCCATCGCCAGCGCCAAGCTGATGGGCGCGTCACGGGTATTTGCCGTTGACTGTCTGCCCGACCGGCTGGATATGGCACGGCGCCAGGGCGCAGAAACCGTCAACTTCGACCAGGAAGACCCCGTCGAGACGCTGGTGCGGCTGACCGGTGGCATTGGCGTGGATCGGGTGATCGATGCCGTGGGCGTAGACGCCGAACACAGTCACTCCGAGTTGCGCGGTCGCCCCTCGCGCAGCAGGGACGAGCAATGGCAGCCCGGTAATGCCCCTGCGCAAGCGCTTGAATGGGCAGTTCAGGCCTTGGCAAAAGCGGGCACTCTGTCGATCATCGGCGTCTACCCGCCGAACGCCGAGACCTTCCCGATCGGCAACGCCATGAACAAGAACCTGACCATCAACATGGGCAACTGCCCGCATCGCCGCTATGTGCCGCACCTGATCGACCTGGTGGTCAATGGCATGATCGAACCCACCAAAATCCTCAGCCAGGTAGAACCGCTGAGCGACGTCATCAGTGCCTTTGAAGCCTTTGATCGGCGTGATGCAGGCTGGGTAAAAGTAGAACTTGAGCCCCAGGCGTGAGTCAGAACATGGACAGTTAACGAATGAGTGAGCCCGCGAGTAGCTGGCGCGTAGGTCAAGAACGGGGGGTGGCACTCTGCGCTTTGCCCCTGCTGCGCCGCCGGACTGCCCGGGCCGTGGAACAGGGAGCAGGCATGGGTTTTTCGGACGATACCGCCACACACCAACAGCAGCGCAGCAAACCGCTACAACCGCCTAGCGAGACGGTGAAGTCACTGCGCATACTTACGGTCAATACCCACAAGGGCTTCAACTGGCTGAACCGGCGTTACATCCTGCCTGAACTCCGGGACGCTGTGCGCACCCTGTCGACCGATGTGGTCTTCCTGCAGGAGGTGCAAGGGGTACATGAAGGCCATGCCGCGCGCTTTCTCGACTGGGCCACAGCGCCGCAATATGAATTCCTCGCCGACAGCATGTGGGCAGATTATGCCTATGGCCGCAATGCGGTTTATCCAGAGGGCCACCATGGCAATGCGTTGCTGTCCAAGTTTCCTATCCTGCGTCACGAGAATCTCGACGTCTCGGTCAGTGGCCATGAAGAGCGCGGCCTGTTGCACTCGGTGCTTGATGTTCCCGGCCAACCCGAGGTGCATGCCATCTGTGTCCATCTTGGCCTGCACGAAAGTCATCGCACCGCGCAATTGAAACTGCTTTGCGAATTGCTTGAGCGTCTACCGCCGGAGGACCCGGTCATAGTCGCCGGCGACTTCAACGACTGGCGCCGCCGCGCCGACGCCCAGCTCAGTGACAGCGGCCTGCGAGAAGTCTTTGTCGAGGCGCAGGGCGAACCGGCACGCACCTTCCCCGCGCGCTGGCCGTTGCTCTGTCTGGACCGCGTCTATCTGCGCAATGCATCAGGCGTTGATGCGCACGCCCATGGGCGGCGGCCCTGGTCACATCTTTCGGATCACATCCCATTGTCTGTAGAGGTATTGCTATGAACCCGGTCTGGCGCGAAGGAAATGACGTAGAGCTGCTGATCAACGGTGAAGCCTTTTTTCCGGCGGTATTCGACGCCATTCGCCAGGCCCGGCAGGAGGTACTGCTGGAGACCTTCATCATCTTTGACGATGATGTCGGCCAGGAGCTCAAGAGCGCACTGATCGAGGCGGCGAGCAACGGTGCCCACGTAGAAGTGATGGTCGATGGTTACGGCACCGCAGAAATCAGCGACCACTACCTCGCAGAGCTGGCTGGCGCTGGCGTCACTGTGCACATGTTCGATCCGCGCCCGCGAATCATGGGCTACCGAACCAACCTGTTCCGACGACTGCACCGCAAGATAGTTGTCATCGATGGCACTGAAGCCTTCGTTGGCGGTATCAATTTCAGCTGCGAGCACCTGGCTGCCTATGGCCCCAAGACCAAGCAGGATTACGCCGTACGCGTGCGCGGCCCCGTCGTGGCCGATATCCATCAAACCAGCTCGGAGCTGTTCGATCAGGCACCCGGCAACGAAGCCCGTCTGAAAGTAGCGCCGCCGCGCCAGCATCGCCGCAGCGGTAGTGCCAATATTCAGTTGGCGGTCAGGGACAACGAGGACCACACCCGGGATATAGAAACCGAATATCTCAGGGCCATTCGTTCGGCCAGCCAGCGCATCGTGATCGCCAATGCCTATTTTTATCCCGGCTACCGTCTGCTGCGCGAGTTGCGCCGCGCCGCCCGCCGTGGCGTGAAAGTGACGCTGATCCTGCAGGGCGAACCCGATATGCCCTGGGTACGTGCCGCCGGGCAGCTGCTCTACGGCTACCTGATCAAGGATGGCATCGTGATCCACGAGTATTGCCGCCGCCCGCTGCATGGCAAGGTGGCGCTGGTCGATCGTGAATGGTCTACGGTGGGCTCCAGCAATCTTGATCCGTTAAGCCTGTCGCTCAATCTCGAAGCCAACCTGAACATCCGCGATGCGGCGTTCAACCAGCAGCTCTACGCGCATCTTGAAGAGCTGGCCGCTGCACAGTGCCAGGAAATCACCCAGGAAAAGGCGCTGCGCGGCTACTGGTGGCGTGCTCCGCTATCGTATCTGGGTTATCACTTCACCCGGCACTTCCCCTCGCTCGTGGGCTTTCTGCCCGCGCACACCCCGCGTCTGAAGCCGGCCTTGCCGCTGGAAGCCGAACGTGAAGGCGATCTGACCACGCTGGAGCTGGAGCAGGAGAAAACGCCATGACCGAGGCCGCGCAGCACAAGAGCCATGCCAAAGCCTGGAAACTGGCACGTCGCCTGCTGACATTGGCCTTTTTCATTCTGGTGCCCACCCTTCTGTACTTCCAGATGAAAGACCTGGATTGGGCTGAACTGCTCAGCTCATTGCGCGGTTTTCCTCCCACCACGCTCGCGCTCTGTGTACTGGTGGCCATCGCCAGCTACATCACCTATGCCAGCTACGACCTGCTGGGCCGACTTTACACCCGTCACAGCATTCCGGTCCTCAAGGTGCTGACCATCACCTTTGTGTGCTACGTCTTCACGCTGAACCTGAGCGCGCTGGTAGGCGGTATCGCATTGCGTTATCGCCTCTATTCCCGCGAGGGGCTTTCTACCGGGACTACCACCCGTATTCTCAGCCTGAGCCTGGTGACCAATTGGGGTGGTTACATGCTGCTGGCCGGTACCATCTTCGCCTTTGGCCTGCTGCACCTGCCCGAGAGCTGGAAGATCGGGGACACGGGCCTGCAGGTAGTGGGCGTGGCGATGCTGTTGCTTGGCCTCGCCTATCTGGCGGCGTGCGCCTTTTCAAAGCGGCGCAGCTGGCATCTGCGCGGCCACGAGATAGAGCTGCCGCCTTTTTGGCTAGCCTTGGCGCAGATGGGGCTGGGCGCACTGAATTGGGCCCTGATGGGTTTGCTGATTTACCTCCTGATGCCAGAAGACGCGTTTTACCCGACGATATTGGGAATCCTGCTGATCAGTAGCGTGGCAGGCGTAATCACCCACATACCAGGTGGTCTGGGGGTGCTCGAAGCCGTCTATATCGCACTGTTGCAGCACGAGTTTGCCAAGAGCGAAATATTGGCGGCGCTGATCGGTTACCGCGCCATTTACTTTCTCATGCCGCTGGCGGTGGCCGCCCTCACCTATCTGGTGCTGGAGCGCCGGGCCGCCAAGAACGGCGGCACCGAGCGGTCGAGCTCAGAGCCCGTGGGCCGGGCGGAGCAGCAGAGTTCCTAACGGCGGCAGGGTCAGTTCCAGCGACTGATCCTTGCCATGCGCAGCGGTGGGTTCGGAGCGCAGTGCGCCGCTGCTGCCCGCTCCCGATCCGCAGAAATTTTCCGCGTCGCTGTTGAGCAGCACATCCCAGCTGCCCGCGCGCGGTACCCCGATGCGATAACCTTCGCGCGGCAGCGGTGTGCAGTTATGCACCACCAGCAGTGGCGCACTCTTTTCCGAGCCGTGGCGCAACCAGGCAAATACGCTGTTGTCGTTGTCATCCCCAATCAGCCATTCAAAGCCATCGGCATAACTGTCTCGCTCGTGCAAGGCCGGCTCTTCGCGGTACAGGCGGTTCAGTTCGCAGACTAGATCGCGGATGGCTCGATGGTCGGCGTACTGCAGCAGATACCAGTCTAGCGACTGATCGTGGTCCCACTCACGCCACTGTCCAAACTCACACCCCATGAACAGCAGCTTCTTGCCTGGATGGGTCCACATCAGACTCAGATACTGTCGCAGGTTGGCAAACTGTTGCCAGCGATCACCGGGCATCTTGTCCAGCAATGCCCGTTTGCCATGCACCACTTCATCGTGGGAAATGGGCAGGATGAAATGCTCGGAAAAGGCGTAGTCCAGCCCGAAGGTAATCTGATTATGATGATAGCGACGGTTCAGCGGATCTTCGCTCACGTAGTTAAGCGAATCGTGCATCCAGCCCATGTTCCACTTGAAGGTAAAGCCCAGACCGCCCTCTTCCGCCGGTAGGCTCACACCCGGCCAGGCAGTGGATTCCTCGGCTATCATCAGGGCGCCGGGTACCTTCTCGCGCACCACGGAATTGAGGTGACGCAAAAAGTCGATGGCCTCCAGGTTTTCCCGTCCGCCATGGCGGTTGGGAATCCATTCGCCTTCCTTGCGTGAGTAATCGCGGTAGAGCATCGACGCCACGGCATCCACGCGCAGCCCATCAATATGGTAGGTCTGCAGCCAGTGCAACGCCGAGGAGAGCATGAAGCCATGCACCTCATGCCGGCCCAGGTTGTAAATGCAGGTGTTCCAATCCTGGTGATAGCCCTCGAAAGGATGGGCATATTCGTACAGGGCAGTGCCGTCAAACAATGCCAGCCCGTGCTCGTCATTGGGGAAATGCGCAGGAACCCAGTCCAGGATCACCCCAATTCCGGCCTGATGGCAGGCATCCACAAAGGCGGCAAAATCCGCGGGACTACCCAGGCGCGCGGTGGGCGCAAACTGCGATAGCGGCTGGTAGCCCCAGGAGCCGCCAAAGGGATGCTCCATGATCGGCATAAGCTCGATGTGGCTGAAGCCCAGCTCCTTGATGTAGGGGATAAGCTGATCGGCCAGCTCACGCCAGCTCAGTATGCCCTGGCTGTCATCGTCAGGGCGCCGCCAGGAGGCCGCATGCAATTCATAGATCGACAAGGGCGTACCATCGGCCTGAATGTTGGTGCGCCAGGCCAGCCAGGCATCATCGTGCCACTCCAGCTCCAGCGGCTCGGAGACCACCGACGCGGTGGCCGGCGGCATTTCCGTGCGCAGGGCATAGGGGTCCGCTTTCAGCGGCAGCAACCCGTGCTGCCCCAAAATCTCGTATTTATAGACTTCACCTGCCTGTAGCCCGGGGATAAAGAGTTCCCATACACCGGACGGTGAGTGCCGCCGCATCGGGTGCCGGCGCCCATCCCAGCTATTGAAACTACCCACCACAGAGACTCGCCGGGCGTTCGGCGCCCAGACCACAAAGCGCACACCCGCCACCTCTTCAGCCTTATCGCTGGCAGCAGCAGCGCGGCAGCGCCACAACTGCGCCCCGAATACCTTGCCCAGCTCCCTATGCTTGCCCTCGCTGAACAGGTGCAGATCCAGCTCACCCAGCTGCGGACCAAAGGCGTATGGGTCGGCCACTTCCTGCGTAGCGTCGGGCCAGTGTATGCGCAACCGATAGGCACCCAGGGTGGCGCAGCGGAGGCTGAAAAAGCCCGGCACAAGCTCGGTCATTTCACCCAACACCTCGCCAGTCTGCGCGTCTATGACCTCCACCGACCGGGCGCCTGGTTGAAAGCTGCGCACCACCAGGGCGCCTTGTTCCTGATGCGGACCTAGCACTTCGAAGGGCAACGCACATTCAGCGTTCAGCAATGCCGATATCTGTTCTAACGGAAGCTGGTCTTGTCTGGTTGAAAGCTGGTTCACAGAGTATCTCCTGGAGACTGAGGCGCGTTGCCGGTAGCGAGCGGCACACCGGCGAGTTCCAACAGCCCGCGCAGCGGCAATTCCACCCATTCCGGGCGGTAGGTGAGTTCGTAGCGAATTTCGTAGATGGCCTTTTCAAGCAAATAGAGCTGCAGGGTGCTCTGGGCTCCCGCTTCAGCCTGCCATTCATGCGCCACGCCGCTGGCCGCCTGGTTGTAGGCTGTGGTGAAGGCTTCGACCGACTGGCTCAGATATTGGGTAGTAAGCGCCTGGCTGGCGCGCGCCACTGCCTCGGGCTGTTCTTCGGCAGACAGGCTGTGCGCGGCCATGGCGGCAGCATAGGAGAATGACCGCAAGATACCTGCAACATCCTTGAAGGGACTGTGGCGCGCACGACGTTCCTCCAGTGAGCGACTGGGCTCACCCTCAAAGTCGACGAACACCGCGTCACCCTGGGCTACCAGCACTTGTCCCAGATGCAGGTCACCGTGCACGCGGGTCTGCAAGCCGCCTACGCTCTGCTGCGCCAAAGCGCTGATCTGCTTACAAAGGGCATCTTCGTTAAGCAACAGTTGCTCTGCCAGATGCACCGCTACACCGGGGATTTTATCCGTATGCGCGCTGAGCTCGGCGCAGGCTTGGCGCAGCTCGTCGGTAATGCGTGCACCCTGCTGCTGCGCCATCGCGCTGTTGGTGTGGCTGGTGGCAAAATCGGTATTGTCGCGAGGATCAGCAAGCAACAGATGCATCTGCCCCAGGCGGCGCCCCAGCACCTCGGCAAAGTCCTGCAACTCGGCCAGCGCGGTGTACTGATTTTCCAGTTCGGACACACCGCCGGCCACTTCATCACGGATGGCCCGCTCCAGGGTATCCAGCGTCCATTGCCAGGCATCGCCCTGGGCGTTGATGAACCCTTGCAGGATCATAAGTGTGGTCGGGGTGCCATCGGCAGCTTCGCGACGTACCTCGCCAAGAAAAGGTGCAACCTGACTGAACTCGCGTTCACTGAGATAGGCGCACATTTCCGCCTCCGGATGAACGCCGGGCTTGAGACGACGCAACACTTTCAACATCATGCTGTCGCCCAGCCGAATGGAGGTATTGCTCTGCTCGGCCGCGCTGGGTTCTACGCTGCCGCCATCACCTTCGGTGGGCCATTCCAGCAAACGGGCTGCTGGCAGAAAGTGCAGCATTTCGCCGCCCTCTTCATGTACCTCGGCCGCGCGCAGGCGCTGCAGCACACGTTGACTGAAGCCGGGCAAGGTGGTGGCGTCGGTCAGCAGGCCCACTTCCCGGCCCTTGCGCAAGCGCGCCATGGCCAGCGCCGTCTGCAGCGTGGCCAGGCGGCTGCCATCAGGTTCGCCCTCACGTTCGGGTAAAAAGGCCAGGGGCAACTGATAACAGGCGGTGCCCTCGCCTGCGCTTGGCAGTGTGATCTCCAGCAGTGCCAACAGATCTTCATCACCCTCGCCCGCCAGGGTCGTGATATGTCGCACCTGAACCTGCGCTGGTTCGCCCTCGCCGGCGAACCAGCGACGCCGTGCCAGATAGGCTGGCAGCAGCTCGCGGCCCAGGGTTTCACTGGGCGCCGGCCGTGCGAGTTCGGCCAGGTGCTGCTTGATTACCAAGGTGCGCAGCTCTGGCATGGGTTCCGGCGCGGGTGAGTGCCAGCCGGGCATCCTGCTGCTGTCTGCCAGTACAAACCAGAAGAAACCGTACGGCGGCAGGGTGAGCATATAATCCGGGGCGCCTATGGGCGCAAAGGAGCTGCCGCCAAGCATTTCAACCGGCACCCGTCCAACAAACTCGTTGAGGTCCAGCTCCACTGCTTGTGCCGCCCGCGAGAGGTTGGCAACACAGAGAATGGCCTCTTCCTGGCCATCGGCATCGGTAAACTCACGCAAATACGCCAGGATCCGCCGGTTGTTGGGCGCGAGCATGCGCAGGGTGCCGCGGCCAAAGGCCTTTTGCTGAGTGCGCACAGTCAGCATGCGCCGCGTCCAGTTGAGCAACGAATGCGGGTCACGCGCCTGGGCTTCCACGTTGATGGTCTGGTAGCCGTACAAGGGGTCCATGATCGGCGGCAGTACCAGACGGGCCGGATCGGCGGCGGAAAAGCCGCCGTTACGATCTACCGACCACTGCATGGGCGTGCGCACACCATCCCGGTCGCCCAGGAAGATGTTGTCCCCCATGCCCAGCTCATCGCCGTAGTACAGCGTCGGGGTGCCAGGCATGGACAACAACAGGCTGTTGAGCAGCTCGATACGCCGGCGGTCGCGCTCCATCAAGGGTGCCAGCCTGCGGCGAATGCCCAGATTGATGCGTGCGCGACGATCTGCAGCGTAGTAATTCCACAGGTAATCACGCTCGCGGTCACTGACCATCTCGAGCGTCAGTTCGTCATGGTTGCGCAGAAATATTGCCCATTGGCAGCCCTCGGGAATGTCGGGGGTCTGGCGCAGAATATCGGTGATCGGAAAGCGGTCTTCCTGGGCGATGGCCATGTACATCCGGGGCATCAGCGGGAAGTGAAACGCCATATGGCATTCATCGCCTTCGCCAAAGTACAGCTGGGTGTCTTCCGGCCATTGGTTGGCCTCCGCCAGCAGCATGCGGTCGGGATAGTGTTTATCCAGGTCGGCACGAATCGCCTTGAGCACCTCGTGGGTTTCCGGCAGGTTCTCGTTATTGGTGCCCTCGCGCTCCACCAGATACGGAATGGCGTCCAGACGCAGCCCGTCCACGCCCATATCCAGCCAATAGCGCATCACACCGAGTACGGCCTTGAGTACCTGCGGATTGTCAAAATTGAGATCAGGCTGGTGTGAATAGAAACGGTGCCAGAAGTACTGCTTGGCGACCGGATCCCAGGTCCAGTTGGACTTTTCGGTATCCAGAAAGATGATGCGCGTGCCCTGATAACTGTCATCGGTATCGGACCACACGTAGAAATTACGCGCCTTGGACCCCTTGGGCGCGTTACGCGCCCGCACAAACCAGGGGTGCTGATCAGAGGTATGGTTGATTACCAGCTCGGTAATCACCCGCAGGCCGCGCTGGTGCGCCGCCTTGATAAACCGCCGGACATCGGCCAGTGTTCCGTAATCGCTGTGCACGCCACGATAGGCAGCAATGTCATAGCCGTCATCCCGCCGTGGCGACGGGTAAAACGGCAGCAGCCAGATGGTGTTCACGCCTAGATCGGCGATGTAGTCCAGCTTCTTGATCAGACCGGGAAAATCGCCCACTCCGTCATTGTTGGAGTCAAAGAACGATTTTACGTGGACTTGATAAATAACCGCGTCCTTGTACCAGGCCGGGTCGCGCAGAAAACTCTGCTGGCTATCACTCATGCCGCTCTCCCTCGATTCTGCTTGCGCGCCAGATGCCGAATGGCTGATGCCAGGGCTCTATGCGCATCCATTGGGTTTTGCCGTGCCATTGCCAGGTATGGCCGGTCATCAGGTCTTCACCCTGGAGACTGGCGTCATCCCCGAGGCCGAACTCCCAGAGCGGCAATTCGAAATGCGCTTCCTGGGCGTTGTGCGGGTCCAGGCTGATAGCCACGAGCACAAAGTTGGACATATCCGGCGTGCGCTTGGCGAAATACACGATGTTGTCGTTCCAGCACAAAAAGGTCTGCAGGCCAAGGTGCGTCTGCAGCGCCGGGTTTTCACGGCGAATGCGATTGAGCTGGGCGATCTCGGCGTTGATGTTGCCGCTCTGCTGATAGTCGCGCGGCCTCAACTGGTATTTTTCCGAATCCAGGTATTCTTCCTTGCCGGGCACCGGCGCGGCCTCACACAGTTCGAAACCGGAGTACATGCCCCAGAGCCCTGACCCCATGGTCGCCAGCGCGGCGCGGATGAGAAAGCCGGCGCGCCCGGAGTCGTGTAGGTAGCGTGGATTGATATCCGGGGTATTGACGAAGAAGTTGGGCCGATAACAGTCGCGCCACGGCGGCTGGGTCAGCTCCATGAAATAGCTCTCTATCTCCTCCTTGGTATTGCGCCAGGTGAAATAGGTGTAGCTCTGGCTGAAGCCGACCTTGCCCAGTCGCGCCATCATCGCCGGCCGGGTAAAGGCTTCGGAGAGGAAGATGATCTCAGGATGCCGATGCCGCACATCGCCGATCAACCATTCCCAGAACGGCAGTGGCTTGGTGTGGGGGTTGTCGACGCGGAACAGGGTGACGCCCTGCTCTACCCAGAACAGCACCACGTCACGCAGCGCCAACCACAGGCCCGGAATGGCGTCCTCGTTGTAGAAAGCCACGTTGACGATGTCTTCGTACTTTTTCGGCGGGTTCTCGGCGTGGCGAATGCTGCCATCGGGCCGCCACTCGAACCAGCCGGGATGCTCTGCCAGCCAGGGGTGATCGGGCGAGCACTGAATGGCAAAATCCAGCGCCACTTCCAGGCCCTGAACCCTGGCTGCGCTGACCAGGCGGCGAAAGTCATCCAGGCTGCCCAGCTGCGGATGCACGGCATCGTGACCGCCCTCCGTCCCGCCAATGGCGTAGGGGCTGCCCGGATCCTCTGCATTGGCCTGCAAACTGTTGTTTCGCCCCTTGCGATGGGTCATCCCAATGGGGTGGATGGGCGGAAAATACAGCACATCGAAGCCCAGCGAGCGAATGCGCGGTAGCTGTTCGAGCACATCCAGAAAGGTGCCGTGGCGCTCCACAGAGCCCGTGGCAGAGCGTGGAAACAACTCGTACCAGCTGGCGAACTCGGCGAGTGAGCGCTCCACATCCAGCGGGTAGCGCGGAGTGCTCAGCAAATGCCGATGCTGCCCCAGTTCGCGCATGCGTTGCTGCGTCTCCCGAGACAGCAAGAGCGCCAGCTTTTCCTCATCCAGCTGTGACTCTTGCAATTGCCGCAGCACGTCCTGCAAGGCCGCATCGGCTGTACCCAGGGTCTGTTCGAGGGTGCGTTGCAACAGGAGTTCGCCCTCGCGCAGCTCCAGAACCAGTGGTTTTCCAGCGGCGAGCTTTTTCTGAACCTCGTCACAATAGGTGGCGTAATCATCGCGCCAAGCTTCTATTGCAAACTCCATGCGCCCGGGTTGCTCAGGCACCAGCTCCGCCTGCCAGCGATCATTCCCCAAAGGCTGCATAGGTGCGCTTTGCCAGAGGCCGTCGCTGCCTTCGCGCCACAACAGATTGGCGTCGAGCTTTTCATGCCCATCGGTGAAAATGACGGCGCTGACCACGCAGGGCTGACCCACCAGGGCCTTGGCGGCAAAGCGGCCAGCTTCCACTACGGGCTCGACTGCTTCGATGGCCACGCGCGTCAGCGCGACCGCCTCTTCTACCGCTGGGGGATAGTTCAGTTGCTCAGCAGACATGTGCTGGTCCTGTATGAGGTGTGATTACGGTCACCAGCGGCTCAGCCATTGACCACAGTGCCGCCATTAACATGAAGGATCTGTCCCGACACGTAGCTGGAATCGTTGCAGGCGAGGTAGACGTAGCTCGGCGCCAGTTCTGCCGGCTGTCCGGGCCGGCCCATGGGCGTGTTGCCACCAAATTCCGAGACCGTGTCAGCGGAGAAGGTCGAAGGAATCAGCGGTGTCCAGATCGGCCCTGGTGCTACGCCATTAACACGAATACCGCGCTCGGCCAGGTTGATGGCCAGCGAGCGGGTGAATGAGGTAATGGCGCCCTTTGTGGCGGAATAATCGAGCAGTACCGGGTTGCCCTTGTAGGCGGTTATCGAGGTGGTATTGATGATGGAGGCGCCCTTGGGTAGATGCGGCAACGCCGCCTTGGTCAGTTGGAACATGCCAAAAATGTTGGTGCGAAACGTTTTCTCCCACTGCGCCTGGGGGATGTCCTCCAACCGCTTCTGCGGATGTTGCTCGCCAGCGTTGTTCACCAATATGTCTATGCCCCCCCACTCTTGCAGCACGGTGGATATCACTTCGTGACAGAAGCTCTCTTCGGCGACGTCTCCGGCCATGCGCATGGCCGTACCCCCATGCTTGCGAATCTCGCTCAGGGTAAACTCGGCGTCTTCGTCGTTGGCCAGGTAGAGCACCGCCACCTTGGCGCCTTCCAGCGCGTAATAGAGCGCCACCGAACGGCCAATTCCGCTATCGGCGCCACTGACGATAGCCACCTTGCCTGCCAGCTTGCCCGCGGGGCGGTAGTCGTCGCGATAGAACTCGGGTGGTGGATCCATCCGTTTTTCCGAAGAGGGTTCCTGGTCCTGATGCTGCGCCGGCGGCGTCTTGTCACTCATGACGATCTCCTGCGTTAGTAGAGGATGGCGATGCAAGCCAGCAAGGCTCTTAAGAGATTGACCGACCAGTCGGAAGACGAGTTCAAGCAGTTTTTTACAGGCCTGTTATTCCACGAGACAATTACCCTGGCGCTTTTAATTCGAATTTGGTCTTAATAAAATTCATTGCAAAACGCACGAATTCCGACGAAAGGCGCCTTTTTAGACTAATTCGCTATAAATTGGCATTAGAAAAAACCAATAAAGTGCTTAGAAATGCCATTTTTCTGTCGCGTAGCACAATATTTTGTTTTCGCCTGACGATCTCACGATTTCTGCGGGCGGAATTTTGTTTCCAAACGTGCGGTCACTTTAAGGGTGATCAACCCCGCATGGAGATACCCTAGATGCAACGCGACCTCACCCCTTTCTGCAAGGCACTTCCCGAGTATCAGGTCAGCACCGAGCCACGCCCGGACGGCGAACAGTTGCTGATCCTGTGCGATGGTTCGGCGACGCCGATTTATCGCCGAGTAATGCATGCAGAGATGACTGACGAACAGTTGATCAGCCGGATAAAGCTGGATCTCTTTGCCATGGGGTATGCGGTAGAACATGACCCGGAGACCTTGCTGGACGAGGTCAAACAGCAGTCCTATACCACCGGTGAAATACATCGCACCCGCTGGGACAGGTTGTGGGAAGAGCGCAAGTTATCCACGCACCGCGGCCGTCCCCAGGGGCGCTAAGCTGACGAACGAAGCACGCGGCTGAGGCGTCGCGCACACTGAAGCCGTGTGCTGCCTCCGCGGTTGGCGTGATCAGGCAGAATTGACGAGATAGGTAAGGCAAAAGGCATGTCTTTTTGGGAAGCGATCTGGAACCACGCGGAGTTGCGCTTGCTGGTACGTGCCGTGGTGGTATTGCTGGTGGCAGGCGTGGCAGCACGCCTGGCCGCCAGATTGCTGGTAAGAGCCACCAGCGGCGTGAGCTTTGTACGTCAGTTGAGCAAGCAGCTGCAGCGCCCCATCAGTTGGATAGTGCCATTGGTGGCTCTGCAACTGGTATTGCGCGCCGCCGCCGATGACATTCCTCTGCTTGGCCCCGCGCGTCATCTTACAGCTCTGTTGCTCATCGCCCTGATTACCTGGGCCGCGACCCGAGTGGTGCGTGCGGTAGAGAAATTCATTGTGCTGCGTCACCCGGTCGATGTGGCCGATAACCTGCGCGCCCGCCGGGTGCAGACCCAGACCCGTGTACTGGTGCGCACCATGAACCTGTTTCTGGTGTTCTTTGGTATTGCGGCCATGCTCACCACTTTCCCCGGTGCCCGGCAAATCGGCACTGGCCTGATGGCGTCTGCCGGTGTCGCCGGCCTGGCCATCGGCTTTGCCGCGAAACCCGTGCTGGGCAACCTGATCGCCGGCATACAGATAGCCATGACTCAGCCCATCCGTTTGGATGACGTGGTCATCGTGGAAGGCGAATGGGGCCGCATCGAAGAGATTACGGGCACCTACGTGGTGGTGTGCATCTGGGATGAGCGCCGGCTGATAGTGCCGCTACAGTATTTCATCGAACAACCATTTCAGAACTGGACCCGGCAAACCAGCTCGATCCTGGGCTCGGTATTTCTCTGGACCGATTATTCCCTGCCGCTGGAGCCGTTGAAGCAGGAGCTCGCCCGCCTCTGTGAATCCGTGCCGGAGCTGTGGGATGGCCGGGTGCAGGTTCTGCAGGTGACCGACGCCACCGACAAGGTCATACAACTACGCGCGCTGGCCAGTTCGCGCAATTCGTCGCTTAACTGGGACTTGCGTTGCTTCCTGCGCGAACAATTGATCGCCTATATCAATCGCGAGCATCCCGAGTGCCTGCCGCGCACGCGCGCAACTGTCAGCAGCGCGACCACCCACGTGAGCGGCGAGCAGATCTGACCCACCACCCCATTGCCGCAAGCAGTCACATCCCCGCTTGCGGCCCTCGCTCAAGGCGCGTCTTCGTTCAGCCGCTCCCACATCTTCCTGGTGACTCGCTGGCGGTTGTGGTAATCGGCCCAAGGGTCATCCTGCAGCTCTTGCAGACGCTCTGGCAGGTTGCCGATATGCCACTGCGCCGCGCTGCGCAACTGCTTCAACTCGCCCCTGGCGATGGGCACCGATACTGCCAGTCCGGGGCGCGCTCTTACCGAGTAGGCTGCTACCGTGCTCGCCCCGCGCTGGTTGCGCAGATAATCGACGAATATTTTGCCGACCCTGTTCTTGGGCCCCATTTTATCTGCGAAGCGATCCGGTAGTTGCTCGGCCATGAAGCGCGAAATAGCCTTGGTAAAATTCTTGGCCGCGTCCCAGTCCAGGTGTCTGGCGACGGGAATGATGATATGAATGCCCTTGCCACCGCTGGTTTTCAGCCAGGCTTCCAGGCCCAACTCATCAAGCACCGAGAGCGTCAGACGCGTGGCTTCGAGCATGCTTGACCAGGGCAGCTTGGGGTCGGGATCGAGATCCAGTACCAGATGGTCAGGGCGGTCTATGCGATCATGCGTGGCGCCCCAGGTATGCAACTCGATGGCGCCCATCTGCACCGTACCCACCAGGGCTTCTATCGAATTGATCTCCATCAGGGGGGCGTGGTCAGGGTCAAGCGCCTGGTCCAGTTCGGTGAGATGGGGTATCTGCAAATGGCTGGCGTGACGCTGAAAGAACTGCTCGCCCTCAACGCCTTCAGGGGCGCGCAACAGCGACACTGGCCGGCCTTTCAGATGCGGTAGCACCCAATCAGCTATCGAGTCATAGAAAGCTGCCAGCTCCCCTTTGCGGTAGCCGCTGCGTGTGTCTATCACCCGGTCCGCATGGGATATCTGCACACCTGCCACCCTGTCCGGCGCAGCCGCGCCAGGCCCGCCATCACTGCTCTTTTGCGCCCTCCCCGCAGCCGCTTCTGGCGCTTGCAACTGCGCGGCAGCGGTTGGCTGTTCCTGGACGATGTCCTTGGCCGGCTTGTCGCTACGCAGGGCCAGAAACGCTGCCTGGCGCACCCGCTGCTGTTGCGTCCACTCAGCAAACTCTACCTCGCAGATCAACTCCGGCTTGATCCAGTTGACGGCCCCGGCCTGGGGAACGCCCTGGGTGCTGGTCAAGGCTGGGGTTTTGCGAGCAAGCTTCTTCATACGCTGGTGCAGCGCATCTAGAGTATCGTTATCGAAGCCGGTGCCCACCCGGCCTGCATAGCGCAGCTCATTACTGCCCACCGCCGTATGCACGCCCAACAGCAGCGCACCAAAACCCGTGCGGCTGCCCTTGGGCTCGGTGTAGCCCACCACCACAAACTCCTGGCGCAGCCGGCATTTGAGTTTGATCCAGTCGGGGCTGCGCCTGGATACGTACGGACTGCCGCGGCGTTTGCCGATCAGCCCTTCCAGCGCCATGCGACACGCGCTGGCGTAGAGATCATCGTGATGGGCTTCAAACTCGCTGGAGTAACGCAGCAGATCTTTCTCGTTGTCTTCCAGCGCGCCGCGCAGCGCTTCACGTCGGGCCTCGAGCGGCTCATCACGCAGGTCAACACCGTTGAGAAATGGCGCATCAAACAGATAGAACACGATGGACTGGTCACGCTCCTGGTCGAAGGCGTTCTGCAGCGCTTGAAAATCCGGCAAGCCCTCGTCGTTGAGCACCACCACTTCGCCATCCAGCCAGGAATCCTGTAACTGCAGTTCAGCGATGGCTTCAGCCTGGCTGGCCAACCGATCGGTCCAGTCGTTGCCATTGCGGGTAAACAGACGCACTTCGCCGCTACGTACCCGGGCGAGCACGCGGTAACCGTCAAACTTGATTTCATACAGCCAGTCGCCATTGGGGGGCGCGTCGGCCAAGGTGGCCAGTTGCGGTTTGAGCAGCTCGGGTATATCAGCTTTGGTGCGGCTGGCCCTTTTTTTCGCCGGCTGCTTCGTCGCCGCTCTGGTGCCTGCTTTGGGCTTGTCGGTTTTCGCTTTGGCGGAGGTTCGGGCCCTTGCCTTCCCGGCCGGTCCTGCCTTGGTCTCGGCATCCTGATCGAGCGGCAGCAGCTCGCCGGTAATCACACTTTCCGGGCGCTCGCTCAAGACGTCGAACTCGGCATGCTCGCGCGCGGCCTCATCCGCCTCCTTGATCAGCAGCCATTGCTCCTTGCTGCCACCCATGCGGGTACGCACCAGATTCCAGATGCCGGCGAGTTTGTCGCCCTGCAGCGCAAACTTGAGTTTGCCCTTGCGGTAGGACTCCTGCGGGTCGCCTACCGGCTGCCAGATACCGTGATCCCAGACAATCACATCACCGCCCCCATACTGGCCCTTCGGGATGCTGCCCTCGAAGTCGGCGTAACTCAGCGGGTGATCCTCCACATGCACGGCCAGGCGTTTCTCGCTGGGGTCAAGGCTGGGGCCCTTGGGCACCGCCCAGCTCTTCAAGGTGCCGCCCAGCTCCAGCCTGAAATCGTAGTGCAGATGGCTGGCATCGTGCTTTTGCACCACAAACTGCAACGCAGCGCTTTTGCCTGCCCGTTTTTTTGCACGCCTGTGCCTGGGCTCGCTGGTGATCTTGAAGTTGCGTTTGCTGTTGTATTCGCTATGAGTACTTGCCATCAGGCTGTCTCCGTTAGCAGTTCGCAGCGCTGTTGGCCGCTATTTACTCCCGGCCTTGCGGCCACCGTCTTCATCGCTGCTGTCAGCGCTTTTCGCGGAGCGACTCTTGCTGCGGCTAGTTTTGGCTTTCGTCGAACCGCCCTTGAGGCTCTGTTTCAGCAGCTCGGTCAGATCAACCACATCAGCGCTGCGCCGTCCTTCGTCCGCCTCGGGCGCAGAGACTTTCTTGAGCTTGCCTGATTTGGCCTTTTTCTCGACCAGGGCCATGATCTCGTCGACGAAGGTGTCCTGGTATTCATCTGGCGCCCAGTCTGCCTCCATGTCCGATACCAGCCGCTTGGCCATGTCGAGTTCCTTCTTGCTCAACTTGGGATCACGCACGCTGTCGTTCAGGTCCAGCCGATCCAGGCTGCGTACCTCGTCCGGCCAGCGCAGCAACACCACCACCAGAGCATCATCCAGCGGCATCAGCGCAGCGAGTCGCGCGCGCGTACGAATGACCACGTTGGCCAAGGCAACCCGGTCTGTCTGTACCAGGGTCTCGCGCAGCAGGGCATAGACCTTCTCACCGCGGCGTTCGGGATTGAGAAAATAAGGCTTGTGGATGTTCAGCAAGGGGATCTGCGAGCGTTCGACGAAGGCAAAGATATCCAGCGTCTGGGTGGCCTCCGGATGCGCCGCACTGATCTCCTCTTCGCTGAGTACCACGTAGCGGCCCTTTTCGTATTGCACGCCCTTGACCACATGCTTGGATTCGATTTCCTTGCCGGTACGCTTGTTGACTCTCTTGTAGCCAACCGGGTCCATGCTGCGCTCGTCCAGCCAGTCAAAGTCCACCCCGCCTGACCGCGTAGCGGATACGAGCGCGACGGGGATATGCACCAGACCAAAGCTGATAGCGCCCTTCCAGATTGCACGTGCCATTGTTCATCTCCGGACAGATCTCATGTCAGCTGTGACCTGTCGTCATTTAGCAAGGTTCAGACTAAAGCGCCCGTCAGCCGGGACCCGCGAACGCATGGCCAGCACGCAGCGAATATGCAAAACCGCGACAAAAAATCCTTGAACTCCCCTGCAACCCGTCACCTCTACCGTATTGCACGGCCCGCGCTGTGCACACCTGAAGAACGAGGAGACAAGAATGATGAACACCCAGATGAAACTTTTGAGCTCTGCGTTGTTTTCTGTGGCACTGGTCAGTGGCTTGCCGGCAGTTGCCAACGACACCGTCGAGCGTGAGGACGAGCGCACGACCGACAGTGCCATTCCGGCCGTGAAAAGCCCGAGCGAAAACCGGGCCACCGGTCGTGATACCGACGGCATGGGCAACCACCGCGATGACGCTATAGGATCCGAGCGCAACGACGCTCTGGACAACAACACCATCGAACGCGAGCGTGACGACCACGGGTCTACCGGACCATCTGGTTCAGCGGGCGG
Organism: Halopseudomonas sp.; assembly: GCF_036961105.1. Lineage (GTDB taxonomy): Bacteria > Pseudomonadota > Gammaproteobacteria > Pseudomonadales > Pseudomonadaceae > Halopseudomonas. The sequence goes on from NZ_JBALWW010000002.1 coordinate 86,385, forward strand.
AAACAGTGGTGATGCTGCCGGTGGCGCTGGCGGCTCAGCACCCTGATCTGCGGCACTGCCTGCCGATTGCTGCCGCTGATTCATCCAAGGTCAGGGCAAGGCGCGAGTTGTATACACCCACGAGGAAAAATCCATGAATAGCAAGATAAAGCTCTTGAGTTCAGCGGTATTGTCTGCGGCATTGATGAGTGGTCTACCGCTGATTGCGCAAGCCCAGACCCAGGGTAGCGGGGCCACCGGCACCATGGGCACCGGCACCAACTCAGGCACCATGGGTACTGGTACTGGTACTGGTACTGATATGGGCACCGGAACAGGCATGAGCACCGATTCCGATACGGGTACGGGTATCGACATGGGGACCGGCACTGGCACTGGCACTGGTAGCAACGGTTCCGGAACAGATATGGGTACCGGATCTGACACCGGACCCGGCATGGGCACCGGGAATGGGGCTGGCCCCGGGACGGGGACAGGAACCGGTAGCAATGGCAGCATGGGTACCGGCACAGGCACAGGCTCCAACGGGAGCATGGGTACTGGTACTGGTACTGGCACTGGTACTGGTACTGGCACCGGGACGGGTACAGGCACCGGCGGTGCTACCGGCGGTTCCGGCGGCGGCGCCGGTGCTGGTGGCGCGCAGTAACCTGCGTCCGACCAGGCGCCGCCTCACCCGCGGCGCAGATCCATTCTCTCGATGAGCTGTAGCTCTGAATGCTGGCTAGAGCTCCGAGCAAGATTTCAACGGAGATGTCCACATGAAAAAACTACATATTGTTTGCGCCACAGCGGCCGCCATGCTGGTTGGCAGCTCGATGGTTTACGCAGCCGGCACCGAGTCCGACGATCAACCCCACGCACTCAGTGACGGCAATCGGCAAATGCAGTCCGAGGGCGCAGCCAACCCGCGAGCCATAGATACCGGCGAAGGCACCGACGCCATCGGCGACACCGAGATGGACTATGAAGAAGACGTTGACCTGGAAAGCTTCTTCGAAGAAGCAACGGCCAACAACCTCGCTGAAATCCAGGGCGCGAAGGCGGCCTTGAAGGAAGGCTCACCTGAGATTCGCGAGTTTGCGCAGAAGATGCTGGATGATCACACCGCGCTGAACGAAGAGCTGAAGACCCTGGCGAAAAAAATGGAAATCGAAGTATCCAGCGATCCTGGCCTGATCGACCAGGGCAAGCAATGGGTACTGGAGCGCCGCGACGGTGAATCCTTTGATGCGGCTTACCTGAACAGCCAGATCGCCGAACATCAGCAGACTATAGAGCTGTTCAACCGGGCGCAGAAAACCCGGGACCAGGAAGTGAGCGCGCTGGCAGAAAAAACCCTGCCCAAGCTCAAGGAGCACCTGGAGATGGCCAAGGAGCTGTCTCGCGAACGGGCCGAAGCTGAGCAGTAAGCGCCTCCGCTGCCCTGCGGGAATCCCGGTCTCTGGCCGGGTTCCCAGTATTTGACCAGGTTCCAGATCCTGCCGTTACCTTTACCCCCACCCTTCTGTGCCAAGCAATGCCAGGCGAGCCCTTCGGCAACGTCGAGGAGTCAGGCACTAGCCATCGCACAACTTTGCTCTGAACTCATGGCGACCAACGGGCGTCATAAAAAAGAGCGCACCCGGCTCCCGCTACCCCGGCTAGCCATTTCGCGACCTATAACGAAAAGCCGACGTATAACTAAAACAGAGGTGCGATACCTCTGGGTGAGGAAAAGATGACTACCATGCAGTCGCAGCCCAGGTTTGACGCTTATCAGGGCCCTGCCCACTTGCAACAACAGGGCGCCGTCAAGGCGTTGTATCAGGCCCTCATGCAACCCCAACCTCGGCTGAGCAGTGACACCCTGCTGCAGGCCAGGGATTTTCTCGATGAACAGTTGCAACACAGCTCCAGCCTTGAATGCGAGTTGCCGGAGGATCCGCAGAACCTGATGAACTGGGTACGCGATGGATCCGTGCGCACTACCGACGCGTACGCGCAGTATCTCGCCGACCGCCGCCAGGGTGAACCCAGACGCTATTTTCACAATCGCGCGCATGCCTTGTACTTCCTGCGCCACGTGGCCCCCACCAAGATGGTAGATGGGGCCTGGCTCTATGGTGTACTGCAACAATGGCAGCAACCTGCGCTGCGCCCGCTGGTGCGCACCTATCTGGAAGAGCTGGGCGATGGCGTGCCGGCGCAGAACCATGTGGTGCTTTATCAGCTGCTGCTCAGTAGCAACGATTGCGATGAACTGGGTGATATCGAAGACCGTTTCTACCACCAGGGCACGCTGCAATTGGCTCTCGGCCAGCTGGCAGCCGACTACCTGCCCGAGGTGCTGGGTTACAACCTGGGCTACGAACAATTGCCGCTGCATTTGCTGATCACCTGCTATGAACTCGCTGAGCTGGGCATCGACCCCTACTATTTTCAGCTGCATGTCACCATCGACAACAGCGGCACCGGCCATGCCCAGAAAGCTGTGCAAGCGGTGCTGGCCAACCTGCCGGTGGTGGGCGACACGCAGGAGTTCTACCGCCGCGTCTCACGCGGCTACCAGCTCAACGACCTGGGCGTAAGCTCCACTCAGGTGATCAATGAATTCAACCTGGATGAGCAGGTGGTCCAGATGCTCGAGCGTAAAGCCAACGTCGCCGGCATGGTGCATTCCGATTACTGCAGGATCGAAGGTCGCACGGTTAATCAGTGGCTGAGTGAGCCGGGGCAGATCCCGGCGTTTCTTGCCGCGTTGCAGACACGGGGCTGGATACGCCGTGACCAAGCCCCAGAGAACAGTCGCTTCTGGCACCTGGTCCAGGGTACGGGCGCGCCCATGTTTGGCGTGTTCAGCGGCTATGAACAGCAATTGCTGCATGACTGGATCGCCGGCAGCCAGGCACCAGAACCAAAACGGTACCGACGTCACCCACAGCTTGCCACTGACCCCAGTCTGCAGGAGGCCGATACCGCCGAATCCGCCGCCCTGGCCAAAGAGCTCAACGCCTTGCCGGAGCCGCAAAAGCAGGCGCGCCTGATCGAGCTGATGGCGCCAGCCACCCACTTCACTCCGGCCGGGCTGCACGCCACGCGCCAGTTTCAGGCGTATCTACGATGAGTTGTGTTAGCCCTTTACCCGCATTGCCCGTCCCTCTCTCTGCCGCCGAACTGGCGCAGGTCGAGCTGACCCATGAGCTGAAACGGCGTAATTATCGTTTTGTCACCTGTACCCCAGCCACCCACGCACGGGTGAATGCCCGCCCGGAAAATGCCCAGGCCAGCGATCTGGCCGGCGTATTTGGCTGGAGCCGTCCCTTCTCGCCTGAGCTGCTCGATCCCGCGCTGATTCGGCGCATGCAGGCGGCTGGGGTGTTGACCGTGGAGCAGGATCATTACCGCAGCACCATTCGCTGCTCCAGTGTGGGCGATCAGTTGCTGCTGCATTCCGATTACCCCACCGACGAACCCGATGCCGTATTTTTTGGGCCCGATAGCTACCGGTTCGTGCACGCCATTGAAGATTTCCTCAGGCCCGGCGGCATTGCCGCAGCGGGCCCACCCGTCTGGCGCGCGGCCGATATTGGCTGCGGCGCGGGACCGGGTGCGCTGAGCATTGCGCTGGCCCGGCCAGCCGCCGAAGTGCTGGCGTTGGATATAAACCCGCGTGCGCTCAGTCTCAGCTGCATCAACGCAGCTGTGGCTGACGCCTGCAACATGCATGCGCTGCACAGCGACCTGTTGAATGACGTTGCTGGCGACTTCGACCTGATTGTCGCCAACCCACCCTACATGGCAGATCCCCAATGTCGTGCCTACCGGCATGGTGGCGGGCAACTGGGATTGGGGCTGACCCAGGCCATAGTCGAAGCCGCCCTGCCACGCCTTACTGCCGGTGGCACCCTGTTGCTGTACAGCGGTGTAGCGATGACGGCGGCCGGCGATCCTTTCCGGCCCTGGTTGCAACAGCAACTGGACGACAGCCAGTACAGCTGGCACTACCAGGAAATTGACCCCGACGTTTTCGGTGAAGAACTGCTGGAGCCTGGCTATCGCGAAGTAGAGCGTATTGCCGCCGTGCTGCTGCGGGTGACCCGCAAAATACACCCCGCAGCGGATATAACGGCCCGGGCCTAGCATTAGGTTTGCCTCGCCGCGCCAGACCTGGCTAGCTGGGATTTGCCTGTCTAGCGCTAGCCGGCCAGTGCTCAGAGGCTATGTCGGGTAGCTATCTCAAGGGCCGTCAAAATGGCCAGCAGCGCCAACCATACCAGACCACCGAGAGCAAACAGCCGGTGCATGTGATCGGCACGGCGCAGGCGCATCTGCACCCCGGCTATCACCGCAACCATAACCAGTGCACAGCCAATGCTGACAAAGTGCTGGGTGGTGCCCGTCATCCAGTGCGCCAGGGCCAGACTCAGCCCCAACAGCAGCAGCAACGACAGCCAGGTCAGCCACGCGCGTCCCTGCTTCATCTCAGGTCCGCAGCAGGTACAAAAGGGTGAACATGAGAATCCAGACAATATCGATAAAGGCCCAGTACATGCCGAGCATGATGGTCTGACGCTGGAGCCGTCCGGGTGAACGCCAGCGCCACACTCTGGCCGCAATGACGCTCACCAGTACCAGCCCCACCGACAGATGCAGGGCGTGCAAGCCGGTAAACACGTAGTAGAAATTGAAAAACAGCTCGGCAATATCCGCCTGCTCACCCGGATATCGGAACGTCAGTCCCCATATCGGCATCAGGTTGTCACTGTACTCCTTGTGCCACTCTGTGCCCTTGATGAACAGGAAGAGGAGTCCCGCCGCGACCACAGCCACCAGCAACGCGAATGCCAGTTTGCGTCGACGCTCCGTTACTGCCTGCTCGGCCAGCACCATGAGCAATCCGCTGGTCAGCAGGATGGCCGTATTCAGCGCGCCCAGCAGCAGATCCAGATGGCTCGCGGCTTCGGCAAACTCCACCGGATAGCGCCAGCGGTACATCACAAAGGAAAGGAACAGGCCGCCGAAAAGCAGCAATTCGGTGCTGAGAAATATCCACAGGCCCAGCAGTGCAGCATGCTTCTGCTGGCGCCGATCTTCGAACTGCTGTGCGACGGGATCGTCTATACAGTCATCTGTAGGCATAGGGCTTGTTGTGGACATCTGGCGGTGTGTCAAAGTTATGGGTTGGTGGTGGCGATCCAGTGCGCCATTCCAGCCCGGTAGCGCCCCAGGGATTGGGGCCGGCGCGACGCCCGCGCACTAACGAGTAGCTCAAATACACGAGTGGCAGCAAGTAACCCATCGCTAGTACACCGCTACCGGTCGTCGACAAAACATGCAGTACCTGAAAGGCCTCAGGGTATTCGTGATACCGCCGCGGCATGCCGCCATAGCCCAGCAGAAACTGCGGATAAAACGTCAGATTGAAACCGATAAACAGTGCCAGCGCTGCCACTTTGGACCACACCTGGGAGTATAGGCGGCCGGTCAGTTTCGGCCACCAGAAATGCAGCCCGCCCAGGTAAGCGGTTACCGCGCCGCCCACCATGATGTAGTGGAAGTGGGCGGTCACAAAATAGGTGTCGTGAAGGTGCACATCCAGCGCCAGGGCAGCGAGAAATATGCCGGTCAAACCGCCGATGGTAAAGAGGCCGAGGAACGATAGTGCATAGATCATGGGAGCGGTCAGGCGCACGTCGCCGCGAAACAGGGTGGCGGTCCAGTTCAAGGTCTTGATGGCCGACGGCACCGCCACCAGAAAGCTGAACAGTGAAAACAATATGCCCGCATACAGGCTCTGCCCGGAGACGAACATGTGGTGCCCCCAGACCACAAACCCAAAGAGCGCTATGGCAATGATGGACACCACCATGCCCTTGTAGCCGAAGATGGGGTTGCGGGCAAAACAGGCCACTATCTCGGACACCACCCCCATCGCCGGCAATATCATGATGTACACCGCCGGATGCGAATAGAACCAGAACAGATGCTGGAACAGCAGCGGATCGCCGCCCAGCGCCGGATCGAATATGCCTATGCCAAGGCTGCGTTCAACAGCGATCAGCAGCAATGTGATCGAAAGCACCGGGGTGGCCAGTACCATGATCATGCCGGTGGCGTAGTTGGCCCAGACGAACAGCGGCAGGCGGAACCAGTTGAGCCCCGGCACGCGCATGGTGTGCGTGGTAACAATGAAATTCAGCCCGGTCAGAATGGATGAAAAACCCACCACAAAGACGCCCACCGCTGCAGCCAGCACCGCCGAGTTGGAGAACAGGCTGGCGTAGGGGGTGTAGAAGGTCCAACCGGTATCTACCCCACCGGCGATCACCGCTGCCAGGGTAAACAGCCCGCCCAGGGTGTAGATGTACCAGGACAATAAATTCAACCGCGGAAAGGCCATGTCCCGCGCGCCTACCATCATCGGCAACAGAAAGTTGCCCAAGGTCGCCGGGATGGAGGGGATCAGAAAGAACCACACCATGACGATGCCGTGCAGTGAGAACAGCCGGTTGTACATCCCCGCGCTGAACAGATCACCCGCCGGGGTAATCAGCTCCAGGCGCATCAATAGCGCAGCAACGCCACCGAGGAAAAAGAAGGCCGTTATGGAGAGTGCATAGAGCCAGGCAATGCGTTTGTGATCACGGGTACAGAACCAGCCCCGCAGCGTCCAGTCGGCATGCAGATAACTCGGTGATGCCGGCTTCTGCGGCAGGCTCAGGTCGGGCTCTTTCATTCGGCCTCCGTTGCAGACTCACGCCGCCAGTCACCCGCCTTGAGCGAGCGCAGATAGGCAATGAGCTGAATGATTTCACTTTCCGATATCTGCCCGGCGTAGCTGGGCATGATGGGTTGAAAGCCGGCGACCACATGCTTTTGCGGCGCCACTATGGCGTCGTGCAGATAGGCCTCATCGGCAACCAGGGTGCTGCCATCGGCCAACGGCACTACCCGGCCATAGATGCCATCAAGCGCCGGCGCCGGGGCCTGCGGCGCGGTGCGGTGGCAGCCGCTACAGCCATAACTGGAAAACAGCGCCTTGCCCTCCTCGGCCGGCCCGGCCTCGCTGCCGTTGCGCCTGAGCCAGGCCTGGTAATCATCAGGCGGCATGAGGATTACCCGGCCGCGCATGCGCGAATGGGCATCACCGCAGAACTCGGCGCAGAACAATCGATACTCGCCCGCCTTGCTGGCGGTAAAATATGCGCTGGTATACATGCCTGGTACCGCATCGCGCTTGAGCCGTAGCGCCGGCACCGACAGGCTGTGAATCACATCTTCGGAGGTCAGGCGCAGCCGAATGCGCTCACCAATGGGCGCGTGCAAGGTGTTTATCTCCCGCGTGCCGTCGGGGTGATAGACCTTCCACATCCATTGTTTGCCAACCACATTGATGGTCAGATCAGCTGGGCTGTCGCGATACAGCTGCAGATACAGCTGCCCGGCCCAGGCAAAGACGCCGAAGAAAAACAGCAGCAAGCCGCAAGCAAAGACAATTTCGATACGGTGGCTGGTACGCTCGGCAACCGCCGGTCCGCGGGGTCTTCGGCTGTGGTGGTGATAACGCCAGGTGAAGCCCACAATCAGCCCAACCAGCACCAGTACCAGCACGCCGGATAATCCCATCAACGCGTAATACAGATGATCCACCTCGGCCGCGTGCGCCGAGGCCTGCTCGGGAATCAGCCGAAAGCCTACATCGGCATCGACAATGGCCGGGCTATTTTCCGTCATCGTCTTTGCGCCTCCGCATCCAGCAGAACAGCAAGCCCATGGCCAGCAGAAACACCAACCCGGCACCTTGCAGCAGGCGCATGACCACCAGGTTGTAGCGGCCGCTCTCAGCATCAAAGCGATAACAGCGCAGTACCAGTTGATCGACCACCCCGCCCAGCTTGCCCTGCCCTGCATCGAGCAGCGCCAGACGCAGGTCGGGCGCGCTGGGCTCCAGGCTGAACACGTACCGGTTGATCACTCCGCCTGGCGATATCACCACAAAGCCCGCCGGGTGCGCGTAGCTGTCGCGCACCGCATCGTAGGCATAACGAAAGCCCACCGCCTCGCTCAGCGCGGTTATCGCTTCGGCGTCAGCGGTCAGCAGGTGCCAATTTGCAAAATCGACGGGATGCAGACGAGCCAGGCGCTGTAGCGTTTTCTGTGCGATAGCCGGGGTTTCCCGCGGATCGATGCTGACAGCGATTACCTGGTAATCCTCTGCAGCAAAAGGCAGCTGCTGGATGGTGGCAGCCAGATTATCGAGCAACATGAAACAGAGATTGGGGCATTCATACCACGACATCACCAATACTGTGGGGTGGTCCGCCGTCAGGGCAGCGAGGGTAACCGGCTCGCCGCGCTGATTGCGAAACGGTAACTGCCCTGGTAGCAGTTCACCCACCCGCTGCTCGTAGGCCACGGCTTGCAGGTTCTGCTGTGACGACGTCGCCGCAGCTGCCACGGCACTGTTTAGTGCAACCAAGAGCCCGAGCAGTATCAGCAAAGGCGCAACGTTACGGCTCATGGTGCTTGCTCCTGCGCAGCGGGCTGTTGCGCCTCGGCTTCCAGAGTCCGCTGCCCCGACTCCCTCATTTGCGGCAGACCGCGCTCTACCAGCCGTTGCATGGCCTGCGCTATGGGTATGTGTACCACCCCCTGTTGGCGATTCACCCAACCATAGTCATCCAGACGCGCGGCGGGAGTGCCTGCTGCCGGTTCCTGTATGCCCGCTGCGGGTTCATCTGCGCCGGCTTGCGGTTGCGGCGTGGCAGCCTGGCCCCAGTTGCTCGAGTGCGTCTCGCCTTGCGCTGGCCTGGTTATACTGACCGCGTTCGGCTCCAGCACCTGCCATACCGCAGCACTTGCCACACACACCAGCAGCAGCGCGCCCGACATGATCAGCCACAATCTCAGCACCGGCAGCTTATCCACCTCATACTTGCGCGGCTGCTCAGTCATGGCTTTGCTCACTGTTTCCGGTGTTGCCACTGTGCCAGGACCAAGGCGCCAGCAACCACGCCCGATAGACGGCTCCGAGCACGCCAAGCAGAACTACGCTCGCCACCGCTGTCGCGAGCAACTCAGCCCCATCAACAGAAAAAGACGGCAGTACCAACCAACACACATGCAAGGCGTGGCCCAGTAAACAGAGCGCGGCCAACAGGTACAATGCGCGGCGACTCTGCTTGACACGCGACCACAACAAGGCCGCCGCTGGCAGCAAACAAAACAGCGCCGGCGCTGCGAAACTGAGCCACTGCCAAGGGCTTGCCCGGCGCTGTACAAACCATCGCACCTCATCCGGCAGATTGCCCGACCAGATGATGATGTACTGCGCGAAACTCACAAAGGCCCAGCCCAGCAACGCCGCCAGCCAGAGATTGCCGAGATCCTCCTGCACCTTGACAGGCAAGCCATCTGGCGAGCCATGCAACGCCAGCAGCAGCCCAGCGGCCATGGCAGCACCAGCCACGCTCATGCAGAAAATAAGTCCAAAAATATCGGAATAGAATTCAGGGCTGAGCGACATCATCCAATCCACCGAAAAGAAGCTCAGGGTGAGCACCCAGAGGATCAGGCCGCCAGCCGACATGGCAGCGCTACGGCTGTAAGCGCGGCGTGTTAACCACCAGGCGAGCGAGCTCCACACCAGCAGATAGAACAGGCTGCGCACAACAAAGAAGGGCTGGTTCAGGTAGAGCTGTTTTTGCAGCACCGTCTCAGACAGCTCGCCATCGGGCTGCGCCCAGGGAAACAACAGCCCCATTGCCGCCAGCAGCGGCAGCAGACTCAGAATAAACACCGGCATGCTACCAACCAGCGCCAGCCAGACCGCTCTGCTCTGTTCCCCCCAGCGCCCACCGGTAAGGTTGTGCGTCAGCAATACCGCCAGCGCGCCCATCGGCAGACAGCCCCAGATGAGCGTCGCGCTCAGCCAGGCGCGCAGCAGCAATTGCAGCCCGCCCAGTGCCAGAACCAGCGCCAGCATTACCAGCAACGCCAGGGTAAGGAGCGCGGCGGCATGACGGCTGCGCGACTTCATTGAGTGGCCTCCTGCTCAACCGCTGGCATGAGCGTATCCAGCGCCGCACGCTGCTGCGGCGTGAGGTCAGCCACGCCTGCGTGCTGCGACAGCTGCAAGGCGCGCACATAGGCGGCAATGGCCCAGCGGTCATCCGGGGCAACCCGCGCAGCATAGGAATACATGATGCCGTAGCCATCGGTAATCACGCTGTAGATATGCCCGAGCGCAGCCTGCCGCAAGCGGTCGCTGTGATAGGACGGCGGCGCCGGGAAGCCATGCTGCACTACGCTGCCATCTCCGGCCCCGGTATCGCCGTGGCAGGGAGCGCAGAACACCTGATATTGCTGCCGACCGCGTTGCAGCAGCGGCAGGGTCAGGGTCAGCGGCATGGGCAGGGTCTGCGCGGTGTGCCCTTGGCTAACGAGCAAAGGTGCGCCACGGGCCACAGTACCTGTGACCGGCAGGCGCGCCGATTGCAGATTAGGCCAGTTGGGCGCCTCTTCATAAGCCTCGTAGCGCGGCTGATCGTCCATGTCCTGATTGCATGCCAACAACAGCAAACACCCAACGGGCAAAAGCCAACGTATCGCTTTCATCCTGGCAGCTCCCGTACCTGTTGCGCGCCATGGCGTTGCAGCAGAGCGACTATGCTGCTGGCATCAGTCTGCGCCTGCTCTGGCACCAGCAGAAAGAAAGCCGCGCTGGAAGCACTGTCGAAATCCGGATCGTTGAAGACGGCGTGGTACGGGCGTGGCAAGCCATTGCCCAGCAGCATGCCCAGGACCGCAGCCAGCACTGCACAGACTATTCCCACGGCAAAACTCACCGGAACAAAGGCCGGCCAACTGGCCAGCGGCTTACCGCCTACGAAATAGGGATATGCCAGCACGGCAGAGAACCACTGCAACCAGCAAGCGGCGGCTGCGCCCGCCAGCCCTGCAATCAGAGACATAGGGCCAATGCGCCGTTCGCGAAAGCCCAGGGCCGCTGCCAGGCCCGGTACGGCAAAAGGTGCGTAGGCATCCAGCTCTGCGTAACCGGCGGCGCTTGCACCCCGCGCGGCCGACAGCAAGGCTTCGGCGCTGGCAAAACGTGCCAGATGGCCACAGCTAGCGCTCATGCTGCCTCCTGCGGTGAATCTGTTTGCGCATGTCGTGCATCGACACCAGCGGCGCAATGCGCACAAAGATCAGCAGCACCAGGGTGAAGAGCCCCAGCGTGCCGGCATAAATTGCCCAGTCCCAGGTGGTCGGCCAAATGCTGTCCCATGCCGAAGGCATGAAGTCTGCATGGGTGCTGGTGTAAACTATCTGGAAGCGCTCCAGCCACATACCCAGATTACCGATCACCCCAAGACTGAAGAGTGCCCAGGGCAACCGGCGAACACTGCTGAACCAGAGCAATTGCGCGGCCATCACATTGCACAGGATCATGCCCCACCATACCGGCGCGTAAGGTCCGCTCCAGCGGTCAAGGTAGACCGCGCGGTAGAACTCATCGGCCGAATACCAGGCGGTGAACATTTCCTGCAGGTAGGCGTAATCCACCACCAGGGCAAACACCAGCATCATGCGGCCCAGATAATCAAGATGCGTCCGCGTGATCAGATCCTGCAAGCCGAACAGCGAACGCATGCTGACCGCCAGCATGGCAACGGTAGCAAAGCCTGAAAACAGGGCGCCGGCCACAAAGTACGGCGGGAAGATGGTGAAGTGAAAGCCGGGGACTATCGACACCGCCAGATCCAGCGACAGGATGCCGGTGACCGAGAACACTATCGGCGCCGCCAACGCTGCCATGATCCGGTTGGCCCGCTCGTAACGCGCCCAGTGAATGGCCGAGCTGCGCCAGCCCAGCGCCAGCACTGCGTAGATCAGCTGCACCGCACGCGTTCTGGCACGGTCACGTAGCGTGGCAAAATCCGGCAACAGGCTCAGATAGAGAAAGCAGAAGGTAAATACCAGGTAACCGGCAATCGCAAAGAAGTCCCACACCAGTGGGCTGCGCCACTGCGGCCAGAGATCCATGCTGTCGGGGTATGGCAACAGGTAATAGGCCAGCCAGGGGCGGCCAAGATGCAGAAAAGGGTAAATACCTGCGCAGATGATGGCGACCATCGCCATGGCTTCGGCCAGCCGGTTGATGGACGCGCGCCAGGGCTGGCGCGTGAGCAGCAGCACTGCAGAAATCAGCGTGCCGGCGTGGGCAATGCCAATCCACCAGATGGTGTTGACGATGGGCATGCCCCAGGCCACCGGAATATTTATCCCGAACAGCCCTACCCCGGCGCTGAACACGGCGCCCAGGCCCGCCAGCAGCATCAGCGTCAGCAGGCCGGAGATAACCAGCGCGAGCTTCCAGGCACGGGGCGATGGCTGGTTAAGCACCAGATCCGATATTCGCCGGGAGATGTCCGCATGGGTCAGGTCGGGCGGTATCAACGGCTGCTTGTCCAGGCTCAAGCGCCCTCCCCGCCATTGCGGCCTTTGCTGGTAGCTGCCTTGTCGGACGCCAGTTGCGGGTGAGGATTCTTCAGCCCGGCCAGATAGGTGGTGCGGGGCCGCGTGTTGAGGTGCGCCAGCATGGCGTAATTCAGCGGGTGCGCCTTGAGCTGGCTTACCTTGCTTTGGGGGTCGGCCACATCACCAAAGACGATGGCCCGGGTTGGGCAGGCTTGCTGGCAGGCAGTTTGCGGCTCGCCATCGTGCAACGGCCGCCCCTGGGCATCGGCATCCTGCCGCGCGCGGGAGATGCGCTGGACGCAGTAGGTGCACTTCTCCATCACGCCCCGGGAGCGTACTGTCACATCCGGGTTCTGCACCGCCGGATGCGCGGGGTACGGGGCGTCGGCTGCGGTGTATTCAAACCAATTGAAACGTCGCACCTTGTAGGGACAGTTCTGCGAGCAATAGCGCGTGCCCACGCAGCGCTGGTAAACCATCTGATTGAGCCCATCACTGGAGTGCTGAGTGGCCCCCACCGGGCAAACGTACTCGCAGGGCGCGTTTTCACAGTGCATGCAGGGCACCGGTTGGAATACGGTTGTGGGGTTGTCCAGCGGTCCGGCAAAATACCGATCTACGCGAATCCAGTGCATGTCGTGTCCGCGCGCCACCTCCTCCGCGCCCACTACCGGAATATTGTTCTCGGCCTGGCAGGCAGTGACGCACGCATTGCAACCGATGCAGGCGGATAGATCTATGCTCATGCCCCAGGCTTGCTCAGCATCCGCCGCCCTGGGCGCCGCGTTATGCACCTGCGGTGAAGGCTCCTGGTATAGCGAGATCAACTGCTCCTGCCGCTGCGCAAAGTCGGGCTCTTGCTGATAGTGCTGCCAGGTACTGGCGCGCACCAAGTCGCGCCCTTCCATGGCATGGTGTGCCTGGGTTGCAGCGAGCTGGCTATGCCGCTCCGTTGGTTGCAGGCTGACCGCCGCAGCCCAGGGCGTCTTGCAGGACTGCAGCGCGTAGGCATCGCTGCCACTGCCCTCGGCAACGCCGCCGGCCTGGGTGCGGCCATGCCCCAGCGCCAAACCAATGGTGTTGTGCGGCTGGCCGGGCAAGATAAACACCGGCACCTCCAGGTTGCGCCCGTTGCTGCTCAAGCTGACCCGTTGCCCATCCGCCAGCGCCAGACGCTCGGCCAGCGCCGGGCTGATCAGCGCCGCGTTATGCCAGGTTAGGGTGGTGAGCGGTCTGGGCATTTCCTGTAACCAGGCGTTGTTGGCAAAGCGGCCATCCCAGATGGCGGCATCCGGCATCAAGCGCAGCTCCAGCTCACCGGGTTGGGCTTCGATCGCAGGCAGCAGCTCGCCCTGCCAGTCGGCTCGCACTGTCACAGCGACCGCAGCCGGCCGCGAATCGCGGATCACGCCATCATGCAGGCTTTGCTGCCAGAAGCGCTCGAAATCCGCACCGGCATAAGCGCCGCGCCAATAGCGGATGAGCAACTGCCGAGCGTCCAGCTCCTGACCCTGCGAAATGGCAGCCAGCACCTGCAATAGCGTCTTGCCGCCGTGCAAGGGCAGAATCAGCGGCTGCACCAGGCTTTGGCTGCCATCGTAAGCCGCCGCATCGCCCCAGGTTTCGAGAAAATGCGTGGCGGGCAGGTGCCAATGCGACAGGTTGGCGGTTTCATCGCAATACTCGCCCCAATGCGCTCGCCAGGCTACACGCTGATAGGCGGCGGCAAAATTCAGATCGGCCGGCGCCGTCTGAATCGGGTTGCTGTCCAGTACCAGCAACGAATCCACCTCCTGCGCATGGATGGCCTCGACCAGTTGGGCCAGACCTTCAGCTTGGGCCGGGACCGCCACAGGTTCTATCCAGTCGAGCGTGTTTCCCACGGCGCCCAGTTGGTGATTGATGGCCTGGGCAATCAGGTGCACCGCTGTCGATTGCTGATCACCCGGCACGACTACTGCGCCACCTGCCACGCTGCGCAGATCCTGCGCCATGGCCTGCACCACATCATCTGCCAGCACCTTTTGTGCTGGTGGAGCTACTGCCACATCAAGCGCCATTGCCAACTGTCGCGCTGCGGCTTCCACCTGCTGCCAGGCCAGCGGATAGCGATGATCCGATGCGCCTCCGGTCACGCTGAAGACGGACTCAAGGGCGTACAGCCGGCACTGCGGCGCCTGCTGCGCGCTGGGCCGGCGCCGCGCCGTCAGATCACGGGCGTAGCGCAGAAAGCCCGGCTGCGACTGCATGAAGTCGGCATCGAGCGATACCACCACGGCGGCCTGATCAAACTGATAGCGCGGCTCCAGCGCGCGGCCAAACAGCGCCCGGCTGGCGGCGAAAACAGCCTCGCGCCCGATCGGCTCGTGCACGAACCAGCGAGCCAGAGGCCAACGCTCACGCATGGCCTGCATCTGCTGCCCGGCGCTGGGTGAGGTAATGTTTGCGGTCAGAAAGCACAAGCCTGCGCCCTGATTCGCATCCCAGGTTCGCCGGCGCTGGTGAAGGTCCGTCAGCCACGCCGGGAAGGTACTGACCACGCCCTCATGACGCACCGCTGCCGAGCGATCCGGGTCGTAGAGTGCCAATACACTGGCCTGCGAAATGGCATCGCAAGCGCCTAGCGTGGCCGGGTGTTGCGGATTGCCTTCGAGCTTGACCGGCCTGCCCTCCACACTTTCGGCCAGCAGCCCTTGCGCGTAGCCCCCCAGAGTAAAACTGGTGGCGTAGTATTCCGGCTGCCCCGGCACCAGATGCTCTGGCATATTCACGTAAGGCACTATGTGCTCCGCCGGCTGGCGTGAGCAGCCAGCCAGCCCTGCCATGGCGACACTGGCGCCCAGTAGTTTAAGCAGGTTGCGCCTGCTGATGCCCGGCGGCAGAGCACCCGCACCGCCCTGCTCGTGGGTTTCGCCAGCGGCAGGCTGCGCCAGCTCGGCCAGGCTCTGCCAATAGCCTGAGCCCTCGCGGGCGCTCAACTGGCGCAGCAAGTTGTAGTCTGGGGTGCTCATCGGTGGCATGTCATACAGTCAGTCATACGTTTGGGGTGAATGTCGTATTTATTCAGTAGCGCCTGTGTGGCAGCGCTGGAGCCGGTTGCGCGGGCAATGCCCATCACCGTAATCTGGCTGATCTCGCGCAGTTGCGGGCCGGGGTTGCGATGGCATTCCAGGCACCAACGCATGCTCAGCGGTTTGGCCTGGCGCATGAGTGGCATGCGATCCACCCGCCCGTGGCAGGATTCGCAACCCACCCCATTGTTCACATGCGCCTGATGGCTGAAATACACATGGTCCGGCAGGTCATGCACCCGTACCCAGGCCAGCGGCTGTTCATCGGTAAAGCTCTTGCGCACCGGGGCGAGCACGTCGGCCGAGGTGTACAGCTGCGAGTGGCAGGTCATGCAGGTGGCGGTATCCGGCATGCCGGCAAAAGGCGAGCGCGTAAAACTGGTATGGCAGTAGCCGCACTGAATCCCCAATTCGCCAACATGGTGCTGGTGACTGAAGGGAACCGGTTGCTGGGCAATACGCGACTCTCCCGTAGAGTAAGGCGAGCTGTTCAACATGAAAGCCACCGCAGCGCCTGCCAGCACCAACGCGCAGATGGCGGCGAGCAGCATCTGCGTCTTGCCATTGGTGCTGGGTTTGAACAGCTGAGGCACCTCAGGCTCCCTTGGCTTATCGGTTGCTGCTGTGATCTGTCATCAGGGCGGCGGTGCTTCGCCCGTCTTGCGGTACGAGAGCAGGTCCGGCGCATCCTCGGGTACCGGATTGGCCTTGAGATCGGCAATCAGCGCCTTCATCTCGGCAATTTCTTCTACCTGCGCCTTGATAATCCCGTCTGCCAGTTCACGCACACGCGGATCGCGAATATGCGCCCGCTCACTGGTCATGATGGCAATGGAATGGTGCGGAATCATCGCGCTCATGTAGCTCACATCGTCCACCGTCTCCTGGCTACGGACCAGCCATAACGAACCGGCAAACAGAATCAGGCACACCCCCAGAGTGGCCATATTCAGCGCCTTGTTGGCATACATCGACCACATGAAAAGCATCATCACCATGCCCATGGTGGCGCCCATCAAGAGCGCCATCCAGGTGCGCGTCTGGCTGAAGGTAGCGTGCTCCACCGCGTAGGTATTGAGATACATCAGAGCGAACATGACCACCGTGGAGGTGACAATCATGCTGAAGAACCGTGTGTAAGACATGCGCCCTCCTACTTGATCAGCATCCAGATGGCCATGCCGACCATCATGAGATTTTCCGTCAGGGAGATGAAACCCAGCGGCACGTTGCTGTCGCCGCCCACGCAGGCGCACTTGAGCTCACGTTTGTCGATATACACCGCCTTGAACACCGAGATGGCGCCAATGGTACCGATGATCAGCGCCACCGGGATGGCCAGCCACAGCAGCGCCCCGGCAATCATCAGTATGCCGGCCAGTGCTTCACCAAAGGGGTAGAGAAAGGCATAACGCACCCAGCGCTGCGCCAGCAGGTCGTAGCCCAGAAACATGTTCGAGAAGCTTTCCAGGTCGCGCAGCTTGAGGATCGCCAGCACGCACATGGAGATGGCCACAAACCATTCCACCGCGCGCAGGGTAAACAGGCTATCGAACGCCGCCCAACTGAAGCCCAGCGCCATCAGGGCCGCCGTGGCAAAAACCGCAATCACCGGCTGATAGGTGACTTCGTCCGGATCCTTTACCGACTTGCCGAAGTAGCGGCGCAAATCATCGTAGCCACCCACCCGCTCATCACCGATAAAGGTTTGCGGGGTAGTATCCACGTTGTGCTTTTCTTTGAAAGCGTCGGTCTCGTCGCGGGTTTTCAGCCAGTGGTCTTCCACCCGAAAGCCTTCGCGTTGGAGCAGGTCGCGTGATTTGAGCCCGAAAGGGCAAATGTGATCTTTCATCACCATGCGGTAGAGTTTTGCGTCGCGTTGCGGCTCCGTCATCACTTCACCTTTGTCGTGTTGGTTGTGGGCAAAATTGGTGCTTGCTGTGGTCGTACGCGTGCCAAGGCTTCCTTGAACACTGAGCAGCATCCTCTGGCAGTGGCGCTACCTGAGCGCCTGGCCGGGATGGAACCCGGCCGTCTCAGGGAAAAATCACCCTATCCCCGATCCACCGCGCTCCGGCTCAAAACACCGCGCTCCGAGTCAAAACACTGCGCTCTTCCTGGGAAGGTCGTGTGCCATCTCGACCAGCTGCGAAGCAGCCCGGCCCCACGTGAGCAGCCAGATGTATCTAAAAATGTCGACAGCCCTGCTGGCGGGATCGTTCCATCGTTCTTGCAGGCCTGCAACGAGGACTCGCTCCCTCCTGACTAGACGGGACTGGAAAGAACCGCAAAGGACTGAACGGGACTGGAGGGTTAGGTCGGTACTGCGAGGATCGACAGGTATTGGAAGCGCTTGGGACTACCCCGGACGCCGTGATGGTATGGAAAGGTTGAGTGCCCGCTGGATCACAGCGTCACTCCCCACCAGGCTAGCCAATTTGCGTAGACAGCTTGTGCACTGCCGCAATCTCGCCACTCCAGATCATCTCGTAGTGCGCCGTCTGCACTACAGAGCTCACCTGCCTGGGCGTAAACAGCCCCCAGCACACCCCATCGGGCTGGCGTACCGAGTGATAACGCAGGCCCACGGCAGCAGTCATGAGCGCTTCTCGGCCGAGCCTGCGTGAGGCGCTGTAATCATCAGGGGCGTAGATTGCATCGCTGCGCGCGATGGTCAGTGCATCCAGCGCGCCGCCTTCATTGAAGCGCGTGGTCAAACCACGGAACACAAAGCGCTCGTAGCGTAGATCCGGCACCTGGCACCAATACACCTGTTGGTGGTAACGCACCTCAGCCAGGGCCGTATCCATGCTGTCGGCCAGGTACAACACACCAAAGGAGCCATCGCTGAAACGCGAGCCATCCGGGTTCACATGGGTAAAGGGCGCGGCTGCGTAGGAGCAACCGGGAATGCCGAAGGGAATATCCTGGCGCGGGATCATCTCCAGCCGCCCGGCCTGATTGGCCAGCCGTGGATTGGTCAGCGCCTGCAAGGCGTAGAGCTCTTCAAACTCGTCGGCGCTGGCCACATCATCAAAGATCGCGATGGGCGGGAATTTCGAATTTACCAGCCGATAGCCACGTAGATCCGCCGCTGGCAGCGCCGGCAGGGTTTGCGCCTTTACCACTGGCTGCCACGCAACACATCAATGCGCCGGAAGGTTTCATACACCGCCACTATATCGCCGCTGCCCATCACCTCGAGCGGCGAACGGCCGAGAAAGAAGGGATTGTGGTTGGGCATGCGCATGAAGCCGTAAAGGTTCTCTGGATTGTCGAACACGGTGCGCAGGGCGGCATGTATGTTCAGCACAAAGCTGACACGGGTCAGTTGATCACGGTCCAGGTTGATCGCCGTAAGGCCATCCTTGCGCTTGGCGCGGGCGTACGTGCTGTGCGAGACACGCAATATCGCTTCGCCCTGCTCGCCCGTCGCACCCCACTTGTCGAGAATGGCAACGGCAGCGCGCAGACCGGTAGCAGAGGTGGTCTTTTCAGGAGCGGCGGCGGTCAGAGTAAGCATGGTGAAGAATCCATGTAGATATGTACCCACAGATACTAGACCCAGAATACTGTATTTGCAAATACAGTAGGCCGCAAGCCCGCTGCCCTTCTAACGCGCGCTCACTCGCCGGGGCGCCGCCATAGGCTCGCCAGCCAGGGCTGCTGATCACGCGGCAAACCGGCCGGTCGATAATAATGCTCCAGCTCGACAAACCCCGCCGCCTGCAACAGCGCTTGCCAGGTTTCCAGCCGATAATAGGCGCCGTAACGATCGCCACTCCAGCCCTCCTGATCGTCACCGCGGGGGTTGGAACTGAGCAGCACCCCGCCCGGCTTGAGACAGCCATGCAACTGACGCAAGGCGCCGGGCAAGGCGCGGCTGGGGATATGGAACAGCGCCGCATTGGCAAACACCCCGTCAAACCGCTGCATCGGCAAGTCGAGCGCCAGAAAATCCTGCAGCCAGACCTCGCAGCCGCTATCGGCGCGCGCCATCTGCACAAAGCGTTCGCAGCCATCCAGCCCCACTGCCACATGGCCCAGCGCGGTAAAGGCCTGCAGATCGCGCCCGGGGCCGCAGCCCACATCCAGAATGTGCCAGGGCGCTGGCGATTCAATGTGCCGCAACAGCGCATTGATGTTCTGGCTCACATCGTGGCCCCGCGTGCCCTCGCGAAAGCCTTCGGCATTCTGCTCGTAATGGGCCAGCGTCTGGCGCGTCGCCTGCACCCATTCTGTGGCGGGCTCCAGTAACTGCGCCCTACCCAACAGCATCAGGGTGCGTTCGTCAGGTTGGCCGCTGTAGAAGGCCCTCAAGACATCGGTAAAAATGCTTTGCTCGGGCGCAGCCACGGCAAACAAGGTCATGCTGGAGCGCAGCTTGAGGTCGTCCGGCGAACCCAGGATCTGCCGGGCCGAAAGCTCGCGCCACTCAAGTAACGCCTGGGCGCACAAGATCAATCGCGGCCCCAGCACCGGGTGCTCCAGATAAGCACGCGCCTGGTCCAGATCGGCAATGGCGTAGCGCTGCGCCATCGCGCTATGCCCCAGACCGTTCAACTGCGGGAATATGAACCACATCCAGTGCGACGTCTTGCGACCTGCCCTCAGCTCAGCCAAGGCGGTGGTGTAGGTATCGGCCTGAGCCTCGATAAAAGGTTGCAGGTGATAGGGATCAGACATGCTTGCCGGCTCCGTGCAAGGGTTATTCACTGTGAGGGTCGAAGGCGCGCATGTTCCGCAGCAGTCTGACCCCGTGCTGATAAATCCGTTAACAAAAGGTTGCCCGGTGGCCGCGAAAGCCACAAGCAAAATGAAAGCTGATGGTTTATAAACAATGAAAAAAGAGCGCCGCTGCCCTCATCGAGAGTCACCATGCCTGACAACAGCAGAACGGACCGCATGAAGATCGACGTTGCCCAGCTCACCATCGGCATGTACGTAACCGAGCTGGACCGCCCCTGGACCGAAACAAGCTTTCTGTTTCAGGGCTTCCGTATTCGTCAGCAGCAGGAAATCCGCCTACTGCAGCAGGTATGCAAACACGTCTGGGTAGACTCTCGGCGCAGCGTTGGCGCAAAGCAGCAAGTCATCGAAAACCACGCCCAGTCCCCTGAACTGCAACCCATAGTCGCCAAGATTGAGTTCAACCAGGAAGTGGAGCAAGCCTCGCCGGTCTGGCACAAGGCGCATGAGGAGTCGCTGCGCATTCTCGAAGCGGTCAAGCTGGGCCAGGAGCTGGACGTTGCTGCGGTCAAGGCGGTGGTCAGCGAATGCGTTCAGAGCATCTTGCGCAACCCCGCTGCCATGCTCTGGCTGGCGCGCATCAAGAACAGCGACTACTACACCGCCGAGCATTCCTTGCGGGTATCCATTCTGGCCATCGCCCTGGGCAGAGAGCTTGGTCTGGCCGAGTATCAGCTGGAGCAGATCGGCGTGTGCGGCATGCTGCACGATGTCGGCAAGATCAAGGTACCCAACGAGATCCTCAACAAGCCCGGCGCACTCACCGCAGAAGAACTGCGCATCATGCAGAGCCATGCCAACGAAGGGCGGCGGCTGTTGATGGGTAATCAGCAGGTCACGCCTGCCACCGTGGATGTCGCCTACTCACACCACGAGCGCCTGGATGGCAAAGGCTATCCGCGCGGGCTGGATGCCAGACGCATCCCCTACTTTGCCAAGATCATCGCGGTGGTCGACGCCTACGACGCCATCAACAGCGACCGCGTATACAGCAAGGGCAAGTCCAGCCTGGAGTCGCTGAGAATTCTGCTGGAGGCGGTAAACAGCCATTTTGATGAAGAAATAGTGGGCCACTTTGTGCGCCTGATCGGCATCTACCCCGCCGGTGAGATTGTTGAACTCAGCAACGGCGAGGTCGGCATCATCATCGGCTGCTCGCCCACCAGCAAACTCAAACCCAAGGTCATGCGCGTGCTGGATGCCAACAAGCGGCCCTGCAGAGAACAGGTGGTCGACCTGGCCACCACCACGGTCGATGCCGAAGGCAAGCCTTTGCGCGTCAAGGACGTGCACGGCAGCGGCGCCTTCGGTATTGATATTGAGGCCTACCGACGCAAGGGGCTGCAGATTCCAGCGCACGTGTGAGCCGCCATTGCAGCGCAGGCAGGCAAGATTCAGGCAGGCTCCGCTACCGGCGCGTGCCGGGCTACCAGCTCAGCCACCCAATCGATGAACACCCGCAGCTTGCGGCTGATGTGCCGGTTGGGAGGGTAAGCTACATAGAGCGGCATCGGCTCAAGCGCCCAATCCTCGAACAGCCGCACCAATTCCCCGCTCGCCTCATGCGCGGCACTCATGTAAGTGGGTAACCAGAGAATGCCCAGCCCGGCCAATCCCGCCGCCAGATAGGCATTGCCGTCGTCCACCGCCAGCTGATACTGCCCCTTTATATGCAGGCGTTCCTGGTCTTTCTGCATGGCGTAGGGCACGGCACGGCCCGTACGCGCCCAGAGAAAACCGACAGTACGATGCGCAGTGTTTTCCAGCTCCAGCGGATGCGCTGGCCGGCCCAGCCGCTCAAGGTAGGCAGGCGCGGCAAATACACCCAGCTGGAGATCACCCACGCGGCGCGCCATCAGCGAGAGATCGCGCAGCTCACCGCCGCGCACCACACAATCGACGTTCTCATCGATGATATCGACAATACGATCACTCACCCCCAGATCGATCTGAATGTCCGGGGAGCGCGCGTAGAACTCCGGCAGCGCCGGCACCAGTATCATGCGCGCCAACGGGCTGGGGACGTCTACCCGCAACCTGCCGCGCGGCACAGCCGAGGCGCCGGACAAGCTGCTTTCCGCATCCTGCATCTGCGCCAGCAGCTCAATCACCCGCTCGTAGTAGAGCGCGCCATCGGCTGTCACATTGACCTTGCGCGTAGTGCGGTTGAGCAGCTTTACCCGCAGCCGCGCCTCCAACTGCTGAATCAGCTGGGTGACCGTGGTCTTGCTCATGTGCAGCGTTTCCGCGGCCTTGGTAAAGCTACCGGCCTCTACCACTCGGGCAAACGCCTGCATCGCATCAAATCGGTCCATCGTCCCGCCTCGCCCGGATTGTTTGGAAAACCCAAACAGTGCTGGCTACTGTTGCGCGTTTATCGCCGGTGCACAAGCGCCTAGAGTCTCTTCATCGGGCTCACGCAGCCCTGCGCAAACCAATGAAGAGGTAGTTATGAGCACACGCGACGTAGTCTTCCCCGCCGGGCGCCATGCCCTGTACGAGCAACACCACTACTCACCGGCCATCCGCTCCAACGGCTTTCTGTTCGTCTCCGGGCAGGTGGGCAGCAAGGCCGACGGCAGTCCCGAGCCAGATTTGCTGGACCAGGTAGCCCTGGCCTTCAAGAACCTGAATGGCATCCTGGACGCCGCCGGCAGCAGCTTTGACGATGTGGTAGACGTCACCGTGTTTATTGTCGACCCGCAGTCGCGCTTCGAAAGCATCTGGCCGACGGTGGTAAAGAACCACTGGGGCGCAGCGCCCTACCCCAACATCACCTGCGTGGGCGTCACCTGGCTGGCCGGGTTCGACTTTGAGATCAAGGTGATTGCCAAGCTGCCGGAGGCGTGAGCCCGCGTGTTGCGCCAGCCTGCCGATTGATCGCCGCCACCACCGCATTGGCAGAACAGACTGCCGACTCCAGTAGCGGTACCCCCTGATAGGCCCAGGAACCACAGAAAAAGACCCTGCGCCCCGGCTCGCGGTGCCACTGCTCAAGCGCTTGATGAACCTGGGCGGTGCCGGCGTGAACCACGGCGCGCTCCAAGGGCACACGGGCAAGTACGGTAGCGGCGGCTGGCTCAAACAGCGGGTTCCAGGTCTGAAATAGTGGCGCGCTGTTGCTCAGCGTGGGCTCTACCCGGTTGATCCAGACGGTAAACATGGGCTTGTGCAACGCCCGATCCATCTGAAAGTTCAGCGCCTTCCAGTCCGCCTGCTTCGCCGGCATGAAACGCGGGTCCTGATGTACCCAAAGCTCGCCGGCATCAAAGCGAATGTTGTCCAGCACGCTGCGTTCATGGGCAAACTGCGCGCCATCCAGAAAGTCCAATTGATTGGCCTGGACTGCAACAATCACCCGGTCAAACACGCCGCCCTCGCCTCGCTGGTTGAACACTTGAACGCCTTCCGCGCACTGCCTGAGCTGCACCACAGGGCTACCGGCGTACAGCGGCAGACCCCTCGCCAGCGCGGTAACCAACGCCGAGGTGCCACCGGTTAGCCGATACAACTCCGCGCCATGCAGAATATCCTGCAGCATGGCGAGCAGCTGCACGGCCGGCCAGCTCAGCAGATGCCGTTCTTCGCAGGTGCAGATGGTGGTCAGGATGGGCAGCACCAGACCGCGCCAGAACAGCGGGTCGAACGCATGTTGCTGTAAAAACTCGCCCAGGGTTGCGTCGCCACCCTGCAGTGCAATCTCGCGGGACACGCGTCGCAGCTGCAACATGCCGCGCCCGATGCGCAGCGCGCGGGTGTTCAGATAACGCCAGGAACCCACAAAGGGCCAACCCAACACCGGCAGCTCGCCCGCCCGAAACCAGGTATGGCCGCCAAGCCAGCTGCAGGAAACCAGGGTGCGCAGCGCAAAGGTATCGACCCCCACCTCGGCGGCCAGCTGCAGCACACTCGGCCAGGCATCGCGGCTCATTACGCGCAGGGGCACATCCACCACCCCGCCCCCCGTCGTTAGAGCATGGGCGTCCATGCCATGGCCGGCGCTGGCTTCAAACACAGTGACCCCATGGCCGGCGCACCGCGCCCGATAGGCTGCTGCCAGCCCGGCCATGCCGCTGCCAACCACTGCGATGGAATAGCTCATTTATCGGGCTCTTGTTGGGCTTCTATTGTGCGCACAAGGGCAAAGAGTAACAGCTAAAAAGCCGCGCGTTCATCTGCGCGCAGCCACCAGTCGCTGGGCGCGCTAGCCGCGCAGTGGCAGCGCCACACCAATGGCGATAAAAGCGGCACCACAACAATGATTGAAGCGACGCCCGACCCTCGCCAACCAAATGCTGATGCGACTCGCCAGGCTGGCCACCAGCAGCTCGGTGCTGAACTCGATCACGGCAAAAGTGCCCGCCAGCACGGCAAACTGGAGCAACAGGCTACGCGAGGGATCAATAAACTGCGGCAGAAAGGCAACAAAGAACAGAATCACCTTGGGGTTGCTGATGGCAGACAGCAAGCCCTGTCGAAACAGCCAACTGCCGGGCTTGGCCACCACCACCGCATCGGGAGCGGGCACGCCTAGGGGCGGCGAGCGCCAGATCTGAATACCCAGCCACACCAGATACGCACCCCCCACCCATTTCAGTACGCTCAACCAGAACAGCGATGCCTTGAGCAAGGCCCCAATGCCAAAGAGTGACAAGGCGATAACCAGGACGAAACCAACGCAGCCGCCAACGATGGTGTAAAGCGTCATACGGTGACCATACAGAGCGCCATGGGTCAGCGCCAACAAGCCATTCGGGCCCGGCGACAGAGACAAGCCTATGACCGCCAGCACGTAAACCAACCAGGTTTCAAGTTGCATGTGCAGGCTTCATGTGAGGGTTACATATGTGGGTTGCATGGCAGCGATACTACTCCGATACAGTGGTTCTGCCATTCAAGCCTGCGGTATATGCCAGGCAACGCCCCTGGCCTGTCGCCAACGGCTTGGCCTGAGTAAATCCATGTAAAGTTACATCTAAAACGCAGTTTTTACGTTCACTTTGCTGTCATATGAATAATCCCCGCGCTGCAGGATGCATCCGACGCTGGAATGAATGCGATCTGCCCAAGCGAGACAATCCAATGAACATTCTTCGTAGTGTCGCCCTTGCGGGCATTTCAACCCTGTTGCTAAGTGGCTGCGCCAACGAGCTCTATGCTAGCCCGTACGGCTCTGCGCACCAGCAGTATGCGCAGGTATACCAGGCACAGCCGCGGGTGATCATCGTACAGCCCAACCGGCAAACCTATGGCCAGTCGTCGCGCCTCTATGGCCAGCAAGGCCAGGTACAGCAATACAACTATTACCCCGGCCTACAGCAGCAGCCGAGACAGCAGCAGTGGTCGCAGCCATACCGCTACCCCCAATATGGCCAGCAACCGCGGTACGACCGGCACAACAACTACGACCAGCCGCGTGACCGCTGGCCGCAGCACCAGCGCCCCAGTCAGCAGCAAAACAACCAATATCAACGGCCGGACTACCGCGCGCAACAACAGCGGTACAAGGAACAACGTGACTACCAGCGCGAGATGCGAAATCGCAACCTCGACCGCATGCTGCGCAACGCCAGGCCACAGCAGTATCAACAGCGCACACCGCCTGATCAGCACCGCAACTACGGCGGCGGTATTCGCCAGCAACGTTAAGAGCGCGACTGATCGGAAGCTCCAAAGACCGGCGCCAGATGACGGCTACGCCTGGAGGCTAGCCTCCCCAACCAGCTTTCATGCGCGCAAAAAAAGAGGGCGCCATGCGCCCTCTGGGTAGTTACTTATGGCGTGTTCGGTTTCTCAAGCGTTAACCTGTCTATCCACCATATCCGTGCCCAGCCGGCGCCAGGTCAGCAGGAAGCACAGAGCGCTGGTGATATACAAGCAGGCCATTATGACCATGGCAGTTTGCAGGCTTTGCGCGTAAACCTGGCCACAGACGTCTTGCAGGTTCTGGCTCAGCTCACCAACCACAGCGGGATGACACTGATTGCGCGCCAGCTCGCCAGCCGCGACCCCAAGCTCGGCAATGCCGGATTTGAAGAAGATGTCGGAGACGGCGCCAATAAACAGCGGGCCGAAGCCGTAACCAATCAGGTTGACCAGAAGCAGCATCACGGCCGTGGCCATTGCGCGCACACGCATGCTGACCACACCCTGGCCGATCGTGTACTGCGCGGCCAGATAGCCGTACTTCACGAAGCCGCCGATCACCAGGCCGATTGCAGCGTAAAGCAGGTTATCGGTGGTGAAGGCGTAAATGTAAAAGGGAATCGCCAGTGTCAGGCCCACCGCCGGTACCCAGGCGATAGCACCCGGATGCTTCTTGTAAATCCGGGTCGCTAGCCAACCGGTGGCGAAGGTGCCTACCGCGGCAGACAGCGCTACCGGCGTATTGATCCAGATCGCCGCCTGCCCGGCAGTAATTTCGTAGGTGCGGACCAGAAAGATCGACTGGAACGAGGAGATACCGTAACCGCAGAACGCGGCGATGGTAGCGCCAGCGGTCATCAGCCAGAAAGCAGGCTTGCCCATCAACTCGTGGATAGCCTCGCCGAGACTAGCGCGCTCTTTCTTCTCGGCTTGCTGCGGATCGGTATAGCCGCGCGGCGGCTCCTTGACCGTGAATTTGAAAACAATGGCGACCAGCAAGCCCGGCAAACCAACGACGAAAAAGGCAGTGCGCCAGTCGAAGTTGTCGGTAACCCAGCCACCAATCAGGTTGGCGAACATGGTGCCGAGTGTCACGCCCATGGCGTAAAAACCCAGCGCCTGGGATCGTTCACGGGGAATGAAATAGTCCGCGATCAGCGAGTTGGCCGGCGGTGTACAGCCCGCCTCGCCAATGCCTACACCAACGCGGCACATCAGCAGAATCCAGAACGCGCCTATGGTCATGGAGCCGATGGTGACTTCCGTTGCCAAGCCGCAGGCTGCGGTCATCAGCGACCACAGGGCCACGCAGATGGTCATGATCCATACGCGATTGGCAACATCGGCAAAGCGTGCAAGCGGGATGCCCACGGCTGTGTAGAGCAAGGCGAAACCGAAGCCGGTGAGAAGGCCAAATTGCGTGTCGGTGATGCCGAGGTCCGGCACCAGATCGGGACCGACGACCGCTAGCAGGGCGCGGTCGACAAAATTCAGGATGTAGATAAGGGTCAGTGCCAAGAGCACATAATTGCGGTACGCCTTTGACCCGTAACCGACCAGGTGGCCCTGGGCACCCCCTTCTCCGCCAACAATGGCTCCCATGGATAACTCCCCTCTAAGTACATTGTTATTAGTAGACGCGGGCCGCAACCACACGCTGATATTATTCGCTTACGAGCTCCACCAGCATATCGACATAGTGGAGCCGGCGCCGCACAGAATTGTTGTCTCTTTGTGACAGGTGAGATCATCGCAACGGTTGGCATGACGGCGTAGCAGCGGAGTGGCCTGGCCTGTGCGAGACGAGCAGCTATGGTGTGAGCTGAGACCAATCCATGAGGTAAATGGCTGGGTATCAGCGGTGCAGCGCGCCAGTGAAGGTTAGCCTAGACCATATGGCACGATGCCAACGTCAGACATGTGCTCACTTGACCTAAATCTCCCTTTAGAGCTAATGGAGTACCTGCTAACTGGCGCCAGCGCGAATACGCAAATGAAAATTGGTTGAACAAGCTTTTCGAGAAGTTAATGAACCACTAAGCACCAGCGAAGACTGTGTCGCGCTAGTGAATAGTTTATTGGCTCGGGTTCTACCCCACTGATGCGGAGGTGATTTTTTTCCGGTACTCAGTAGCCCCGCCTCGAAAGCCATGATGCCAACATCTCAGGCAACATCGGCCTGGCGATATGATAACCCTGCCCTTCATGGCACCCCCAACCTTGCAACAGCTCAAGCGTCGGTGCGTCTTCGATGCCTTCAGCCACAACGAGATAGTTCAGACGCGAAGCCAACTCGATAATGGCCTTAACCAGCCGCCGATTCTTTTCATCAGAATGCAGTTTAGACATGAAAGATCGGTCTATTTTGACTGTCGTAGCCGGGAGATCGCGTAGATAAGCCCAGTTGCTATAGCCACTGCCAAAGTCGTCGATCGCGATGTCTACCTCCAGCGCACTGATTCGACTGAGTTGCTCGCGTACAACCTGAGGCTTGTTTATCAGTGCCGTTTCAGTGAACTCGAGCTCAATGTTGTCAGCCTTGATGCGCTTCTGTTCGATCAAGCTAGCAAGTTCATCGGCGAAAGCGCTGCTTTCCAGGTCAATCGCCGAGATATTGATACCCACCTTGAGGGTAATTCCCTGAGCTTGCCAGGCTGCTGCCTGAGCGACGGCCGCATGCAGAACTTTCATCGTGATAGCGCCAATCAGCGCGGTTTTTTCTGCTAGCGGGATAAACTCATCTGGGCCAACGTGCCCCAACGCCGGGTGCCTCCAGCGCAACAGCGCCTCAACCGACTCACATCGCCCTGATGCCAGATTAATTCGCGGCTGAAAAACAAGATAAAACTGATCATCAGCTTGTAACGCTTCAGCGAGACTGGAGAGCACTGTAAAAGCCCTCTGCTGTGCCCCATCCAGACACTTGTCGTACCATTGCCAGCCTAGCTGGCGGTCTCTTGCATCGTCAGCTGAACTTATAACCAGCCGCAGCCAGTCTTCATCCTCGGCCTGATCGTGCTTAATCGGCAGCACGCCGATCCCTGCCTGCGTCTGGATCGGAATGCCTTTGCTATTCACCGGCATAGCCAAGTCGTCAAGGATACGCTGATATAGAGAGGGACCATCCTCGGCCTGGTCCTCATTCAACAGAAAGGCGAAACGTGTAGGGCTGATTTTATAGAGCGAGCAACCCCGCGGCAGAAGCGCCTGCAGCCGGTTTTTCATGGCTAGAATCAGCTCATTAGAGAAACTGTAGCCAAGAGCCTTGACGATATCGTTTAAAAAGTGCGGCGCGATGACGTCTACGGCGGCGACGGTGCACCCTTTGCCGGTACTGACGATGGAACGAATCTTCTGTTCGAGCATCACCCGGTTGAACAGTCCGGTCGACTGGTCAACGAACGCAACTTGGCGCAGGTCTAAAATGCGCTGCATGACCAGTTCGGCGATATGACGGAGCAAGGCTAACTCGTGCTCATCCAGTACGGGACGTGGCTTGGTGTCGATGATACAAACGCTGCCCAGACCGAGGCCGTCTGCGGTAGTAAGCGGCACGCCAGCATAGAACCGAATATTTGGGTCACCGGTAACCAGGGGGTTATTGGCGAATCGCGGATCGGACGTAGCATCGGGAATCTGAAAAGGCTCATCGGCCAGAATGGCGTAGGCGCAGAACGAATCACGGCGAGGCGTCTCGCGCACCGGCAGCCCGAAGCTCGCGCGAAAATACTGCCGGTTTTCGTCCAGAATCGAAATCAGGGCGATGGGCACCTTAAATGTTCTGGCAGCCAACTCCACCACACGCTCGAACACTGGGTCCGGCGTGCTT
The DNA here is from genome assembly GCF_036961105.1 of Halopseudomonas sp. Classification (GTDB taxonomy): domain Bacteria; phylum Pseudomonadota; class Gammaproteobacteria; order Pseudomonadales; family Pseudomonadaceae; genus Halopseudomonas. The sequence goes on from NZ_JBALWW010000002.1 coordinate 116,145, forward strand.
TCCAATAAACAAAGCTCCTGAATGCGTGAAAGCCGCTGAGGTTCATTAACAGGAGCAGGAGGCCCTTCAGTAAACATATCTTTTCAAAGCCGTACCGTAGAATCAAGTAAGCAATCCAATGGATGTCCCACACTACAATGAGATTCATCAACACTCCAATGAGATTCATCACCTGAATTAAACCGTAGCAAAAGGCCATTAAAAATGCAGCAGGGTTTTGCATATTCTGCTGATGTTAGAGCATACGCAGTTGCCATCCTGAATAAACTGGGCAACTGCCATCGTGGGCTCACAAATCAAGGCTTGGGCAAATACCCCGGCAACGCCTCTACCCTCTCCAGCCAACGGGCAATGTGAATATAGGGCCTGAGATCCACATCCCCTTCCGGCGCCAGAGCCACGTAGGGCTAAACAGCGCTGATTGGAGGCAGAATACGTTGGGGAGTTTATGGCACTATTCATGATTCTCACCGCATTAGAATAAACAACGCTCATAATTCAATTTAAGCGGGAAAATGAAATAACGCGGTGGTTCATCTGTTCATACCGCCAATATGTATAGAAAACCGGATAATTTCGACACGTTTACCTGACGTGTCGAAAAAACGCTAAAATTTAGACATGTTGCTTTGGTCCTGAAGCTGCCTCAGTGTGCTTTGACCGTCCGCCACACCCCTGCTCCACCACACACCCCTGCCGAATCGCCGCATCCTCCGGCTGCAAGGTGCTGTGCGCTATACCGAAGCGCTCGCGCAACACCTCCTGAATCTGCGGCAACACGCTTTGCCATTGATCAATGGCTTGTATGTCTACGTGCGCGGCCAGGGCGTGGCTGTTGGATGAGAGGCTCCAGATGTGCAGATCGTGCACGGCCTGTACGCCGTCGATCTGTGTGAGTGCCTGGCTTACTTCGGCCGGGTCTATGCCTTGGGGTACGCCTTCCATCAGTACCCGGGTGACGGCGCGTAGCAGGCGGATGGCCGATACCAGGATGAGCAGGCAGACAAACAGCGAGAGGATCGGATCCATGATCGCCGGGCCGCCGTAGTAGATGATGGCACCGGCAGCCACGGCGGCGACTGAGCCCAGCAGGTCACCCATGACGTGCAGCAGCGCGCCGCGCACGTTCATGTTCTGCTCGCCGCGCATCAGTACCCAGGCGACGATGATGTTCACCAGCAGGCCCAGGGCCCCCACGACCAGCACGGTGACGCCGTTCACCTCGGGCGTATCGAGCATGCGCAATACGGCTTCGTAGGCGATATAGGCAATTACCAGGAACATGAAGATGACGTTGAACAGCGCGCCCAGCACTTCGGCACGCTGCAGCCCGAACGAGTGCTGGCGTGAGGCGGGCTTGTTGGCCAGCCAGGCAGAGAAGGCGCCGACCGCCAGCGAGAGCGAATCGGTAAACATGTGGCCGGCATCGGACAGCAAGGCCAGGGAGTTGGCCATGAGCCCGGCGAATACTTCGACCAGGGCGAAGGCGGTGGTGAAGATGAGCGCGAAGACCAGAGTCTTGCCGCTGCCATGGCTGTGGCTGTGGCTGTGCGCGTCATGCTTGTGGTCGTGCGAGTGATCGTGGTGGTGTTCGGTCATCGGTTTCTGGCCCCTGTGCCGCGCCTTCTCAAGATGGCTGCGTGCTGCTGAATATAGCGCGTTGCTGTTCCGGTGAGACGGCGCGTTGCGGTATCCGCGCCCGACTCTCCATCAACACCCGTATTGAAAACCCTGCAGCCACTACAGGGTCAAGCAGAGAAAACGCGCATCTCGGCCAGACAAGCCCTTCTGACAATTGCCGTGTCATCCGTCACAGGTGACGGCAGAAAAAACGGGACCCTAAGGTCCCGTTTGCAGGCTAATTGCCGAAGGTACTAGCCATCATGCGATCACGGGCTGGAGTAACTGGCCGACTGACCAAAGAGCGCGCGCAAGGTGCCCTGCTCTGTGGGTGTAAGGCCGAGGTTGGTCATGGCGGTTGTCCACGCGGTGTTTACCCCCGCCAGCGTCAAACCCTCATCTGACATGCTGATATCCGAGGCCGAATCGGTCGCATCAAAGACGATAACCTTGTCGCCCCCTAGGGTGTTTGACCAGGGCTGCCAGGCCAGCTCGTCTTCGCTAAATTCGCCATTCGGGTTGCCGCCACGCGCGAAGTCCGCCAGGTAATCCATCATGGCGTTCTGCAGCTCTTCACGGCCAGGCGCGTTTTGTTGAGTAAAAGGCAAGTTGAACAGCCCCTCGCCTACGCCGTGGAAGAAAGAGATCTCCGAGGCATGCCCGGCGCCATAAATGAAGTCGAAGGGCTCCGGACCAGACTGGCTGCCCCAGCGAAAATCATAGGCATAGGTAGCAGGTTGGTGTTGGGAAATTACCCGGGCCAGTTCGTCTACGTATTTTGCCCGCCAGGCGCGGCCGCCGTTATAACCGGTGACTTCGTAGGTGTCTTTGTCTTTCTGGGTGGGTAGCACCTCGTCGAGTGTCTGCGCTCCTTCAAAGGCAACATCCAGCAGGTCGAGCCAGCTCTTGCCGGCGGCCGAGGGGATGGTGCCACCCACCGCTGCCTTCAATGCGCCGCCGTACAAGGGCATGAAGGACTTCTGTTCGTACTCGTTGGCGCCGAGTATTACCGGCACATTGTTGAAGTCGCCAGCGGTGAACGCGGGCAGCCAGCCACCGGCCGGGATTACCACGCCGTCTTCGATGGCGCCATAGGCGCTCAATTGGCTGTAGTTGAATACCGCCTGGTACAGGTCCCGAGCGTCCGCTGCGCGCAGGTAGGCGTTCAGCGTGCCGGCGCCTTCCATGTCTTGCCGCATTTGGGTCGCTTGCGCGGCGTCGATCGGGGTGGTGGGTGTTTTACGATCCTCGATCAGACGAATCAGCCATTCGATATGGTTGTTGGTTGCGGTGCGCGCACTGTTGGTACTGCGCGTCGTCATGGCGCCGCTTTGCGAAACCGCCTGTTGAAACAGATCGCCACTCGCCTCGGGCGATACCAGCAGGTTGAGTACGTTGTGCGCTCCAGCAGATTCGCCAGTGATGGTGACGTTATCCGGGTCGCCGCCAAAGTCGGCAATGTTGGCTTTGATCCACTTCAATGCCTGGATGGTGTCGAGCGTGCCAAAGTTGCCAGAATCGGAGAGCGGGTCTGCACCGCCGGTTTGTACGTCCGGATGGAAAAACCAGCCCAGCGGCCCTAGGCGGTACTGCAGCACTACCATGACCACATCGGAGTTCTCGACCAACGCGCGGCCATCGTACTGCTTGGCAGTACCAAAGTTGTTGGAGCCACCGTGAATCCATACGTATACCGGTAGTTTTTCGGACTGATAACCGGCGCGGTTAGGGCGATAGATATCGGCGATCAAACAGTCTTCATCACCAACCATGGTAGAAGTGCGCTGCCAACGGGTGGTGGTCTCGGCCTGCACGCATTCAGCGTGGCGCTCCGTAGCATCGCGCACTCCGGTCCAGTCTTCGGTTGGTTGCGGTGCGCGCCAGCGCAGATCGCCCACGGGTGGTTTTGCGTAGGGCAAGCCATGCCAGATCAGGGTGTCATCTTCGACGATGCCCTGGACTTCGCCATTGGCCAAGGTGATCTTGGCGCTTACGCTTTCATTGTCATCATCATCGCTACTGCTACTGCTACTGCCGAAGCAGCCAGATAGCAAGAGCGATCCGGCAATGGCGAAGGCCAGGGTGGTAAAAACGGGGCGCGATAGGACTGAGTTGGTTTCATCAGTTGCGGGGCGGCAAGAACGCATTTGCTCTCTCCTGAGTCAATGTTATTGTTTTGCTTCTCTGAGCCCGATCATGCGTCGAGCCGAGTTCAGTGTAGTTTAGGATTTGTCTATCGGATGAGACATAAGCAGTCGCTATACCCTGTATAGCTTTCGACTTATTTTGAACTCGCCGCGTAAGGTAATGCACCAGCATCGGTGCTGAACGACCAGCGCTGGCGAGCTAGTCCAGAGTTCTGCACGCCTGGCAGACCTGCTCAGTCTTTGCCGCCCGGGTTGTGGCGGCGCGCTCCGGGGCCGCGCGTTTGACCCTGGCCTGCGCCCCTACCCTCGCAGCGTCAAAAACAACCGCAAGTCCAGCTCCAACTGGTGATAGTCCGGCTCCATGTGCCGGCACAGTTGGTAAAAGGCCTTGTTGTGGTCTTTCTCGCGCAGGTGCGCCAACTCATGCACCACCACCATGCGCAGCAGCGGCTCGGGCAGGGTTTTGAGCATGGCCGAGACCTTGATCTCGTTCTTGGCCTTGAGCTTGCTGCCCTGCACGCGGCTGACAAACTGGTGCTGGCCCAGGGCGTTGTCGATCACGTGCATGCGGGTATCGTAGAAGACTTTGCTGATCGGCCCGCTGCTGCGCATGTGCTCCTGCTTCAGGCGCTGGGTGTACTCGTAGAGCGCGGCATCGGACTGAATCAGGTGCTGCTGCGCCTGCGGCGGATAGCGCTGCTCCAGCCAGGCGCCCAGCCGATTCTGATCGATCAGCGCCTGCACCTGCTGTTGCAGGCCGGGCGCGTAGCCGTTGAGGTATTTGAGTGTGGCCAAGGTCGTTTGATTGTCAGCGCATTGAGACGGCTGATGATACAGAACTCGGTTGCCTGTGGCTTTGCCCTAGCCGTTGCCTTCGTGGGTGCCTGGGCGGGTAAAGCCGGCAGGTCACTCCTGACGAATCCAGGTCTGGGTGCGACCCAATATGGGCGTGCCGATATAGCCGCGCACCTGCAGCTTGTCACCGCCCTCGATCAACTCGGCTTTGCTGCTGTAGACCTTGCCGTTCTCCGGATCGAGAATCTCACCGCCGGTGTACTCATCACCCTCTTTCTGCAGGCCGGTAAGAATGGTCAGCCCGACGATGGGCGCATCCTTGTTTTCACCTTCGCATTCCTTGCAGGTGCTTTGCTGCTCCTTGCCTGGCTGCGGGAAGACTTCTTCAATGGTGCCGCGCAGCGTGCCTTCCTGCTCGACAATACGGATCAGTGCACGGGGCTTGCCGCTATTGTCGTCAATACTCTTCCACAAGCCTTCTGGCGAGCTGTTGTCTGCCCAGGCGACAGAGGATATGAAAACGGCAATCAGCGCCAAAACAACGTGGCGCGCGCGAAGGAGGTGATGCATTGGAATTCTCCAGCAGGGTTTACAGAGTCTGGCCTGGCCTCAACTGCGCTGGCAGTTGGGCTTGCTAATTATGACAGCGGCAATTAGTCGGGTGTTCTATCCACACGTAAAAAAGGCCAGTCATTGCTGACTGGCCTTTTCGGTAATGCTTGACGCGCTGTTCACTTCAGCGCGCTGGCCTTACAACTACAACAGCTACTTAGACAGCCGCAGAGATCGGCTTGTCCGGGTACCAGGCATCCTGCAGGGGGCTGACTTCTACCTTGGCCAGCTCGCTACGGCCCTTGAGCCAGCGTTCTACGGCAGCGCGCTGTTCTTCGCTGACAGAGCCGCGCTCGGCCAGGCAGACCAGACCAAAGTCTTCGCCGCCAACATAATCCAGATTATTGGCGTCCATTGCCTGGATCAGGAAGTCTTCGAGGAAGCTGTCGATCTCTTCGACGGTCAGGCCGTCCTTGAATGCCAGGTTCAGTTCAAAACCCAGCTCTTGAAATTCGTCTACACAAAGCTTTTTGCGCAAGCGGCGCGAACGGGTGGTAGCCATGAATAATTCCTCTTGGATAAATACAAGCGAGAGTGTAGCCGGCCCTGAAAGCGGCGGCTGCAGAAAGTATCAGCTTGGTGGTTTCGGCTGCCGGCATCGACGCCAGCGGGAAAGGCAGACTGAGCAAGCCCAAAAACAGCTGAAAATGAAAAAGCCCAATGCGTAAACATTGGGCTTGATCACTAATAATATGGTCGGGACGGAGTGATTCGAACACTCGACCCCTTGCACCCCATGCAAGTGCGCTACCAGGCTGCGCTACGCCCCGACGATGCTTCGATTTGTCTTCCGAAGCGGGTCGCATGATACATTAACTATCTGAAATGAGAAAGTTTTTTTTCAGTATCAGCGTACACGCAAAACGTTCAGTACTTCTTCCAGCTCGGCAATGGTCTGACGGATCAGTTGCTTGTACTGGGTTACATCTTCACGTGCTTCGTCGCCGGACAAACGCTGACGCGCGCCGCCGATGGTGAAGCCCTGGTCGTACAGCAGGCCGCGAATCTGGCGAATCATCAGCACATCCTGACGCTGATAATAACGACGGTTACCGCGACGCTTTACGGGTGATAGTTGTGGAAATTCCTGCTCCCAGTAACGCAGAACATGAGGCTTTACTGCACAAAGCTCGCTGACTTCACCAATGGTGAAATAGCGTTTGCCGGGGATCGCCGGCAGTTCGTCGTTATGGCTGGGTTCCAGCATAGGCTTCTACTCTGGCCTTGAGTTTTTGTCCGGGGCGAAAAGTCACTACGCGCCTTGCGGTAATGGGTATCTCTTCACCCGTCTTGGGATTGCGTCCGGGGCGCTGACGTTTGTCACGCAGATCGAAATTGCCGAATCCGGACAACTTGACCTGCTCGTTGGTCTCCAGTGAATTGCGAATTTCTTCGAAAAACAGTTCGACCAACTCTTTGGCTTCGCGCTTGTTGAACCCTAGTTCTTCATAGAGCCGCTCAGCCATTTCCGCTTTCGTCAGAGCCCCCATCGGCTATTTCCTTAGTGTGGCGTTGAACCCTTGCTCCAGGGACTTCAGCACTCTGTCCATGACAGCATTCACCTCTTCATCCGTAAGAGTGCGCGAGGAATTCTGCAAGGTCAAGCCGATAGCCATACTTTTTCTATGCGGATCAATACCTTTGCCCTCATAAACGTCAAACAACCTGAGGTTTTTCAGGTGTTCACCCGCTTCGCGGCGAATGCATGCCAGCAGGTCTTCCGCGAGAACGCTGCGGTCTACCACCAAGGCAACATCACGTCTGACTTCAGGATAGCGGGACAATTCGTTGAAACGCGGGAGTTTTCCCTGGCAAATTTTCGCCAATGCCAACTCGAACACAAAAATCGGTCCGTTAAGGTCCAGATCGGCAACCAACTGTGGGTGCAGCGCGCCCAACAGGCCTACTTGCTGACCATCGCGCTGGATGCTGGCAGTCTGTCCCGGGTGCAATGCCGGATGCTCGGCTGGCACGAAAGTGAAGGCCTCGCCCGCACCGCCGCTACCCAGAATGGCTTCCACATCGGCTTTGACGTCAAAGAAGTCGAGCTTCTCGGCACCGTTGGCCCAACCTTCGGGCAGACGCGTGGCGCAGGCGATGCCCGAGAGCATACGTTCCTGCAGCAACTCGCCATCGGCCTGCGGCACAAAACGCAGGCCGCTCTCGAACAGGCGCACGCGGCCCTGCTGGCGGTTCTGGTTGTACTGCAGCGCCTTGCTCAGGCCCGGCCACAGAGAGGTGCGCATGACGGCCATGTCGGTTGAAATCGGGTTGGCCAATGCCAGGGGCTCGATCTCGGGATCGAACTGCTTGCTCAGGCCCGGCTCAATGAAGCTGTAGGTGATAGCTTCGTGATAACCGCGCGCGACCAGCAGACGACGCAACATGGGCAGCTCGCCACGGGTCTCCGGCTTGGCACTCAGCGTCAGGGCCGCGGTAGGTGCACTGACTGGCAGGCGGTTGTAGCCATACAGACGTGCCAGCTCTTCAATCAGATCGACCTCGATGCTGATATCGAAGCGATGGCTGGGTACATCTACCTGCCATTGGCCTTCGCCCTGGGCATTGACGCCCAGACCCAGACCGGTCAGATAGCCAACCACATCGCTCTCGCTCATCTGCATGCCGAGCATCTGATTGATGCGCTCGCTACGCAAGATGATCTGCTTCAGCGTAGGCAAGGCGCCCTGCTCTACCGCTTCGATAACCGGCCCCGGCTCGCCACCAACAATCTCGAGGATCAACGCGGTGGCGCGCTCCATGGCTTCACGCTGCAGTTGCCAATCGACGCCGCGCTCGAAGCGGTGCGAGGAATCGGTGTGCAAGCTGTAACCACGCGCCTTGCCAGCGATGGCGATGGTGTCGAAGAAGGCACTTTCCAGGAACAGGTCCCGGGTGCCGGTGCTCACACCGCTGTGCTCGCCACCCATGATGCCGGCCATGGCCAATGGGCGCTCGTGGTCGGCGATTACCAGGGTATCGGCGCGCAGGGTAATTTCCTGGCCATCGAGCAGCACCAGCTTCTCGCCTTCTTCAGCCAGGCGCACGCGAATGCCATCCTTGATTTCGGCCAGATCGAAGGCATGCAGCGGCTGACCCAGCTCAAGCATGACGTAGTTGGTGATATCCACTACGGCGTCGATGCTGCGAATGTCGCTGCGGCGCAGACGCTCGACCATCCACAGGGGCGTGGAGCGCGACAGATCAACATTGCGGACAACACGGCCCAGGTAACGCGGACAGGCCTGCGGCGCCAACAGCTCGACCGGGCGCACCTCATCGTGCATGGCGGCAACCGGATCAACCTGTACGCGCGTGACCGCCGCGCCGTAGTTGGCGCCGACTTCACGGGCCAGACCGGCAATGGACAGACAGTCGCCACGGTTGGGGGTCAGGTCGACTTCAATGATGGCATCGTCCAGGCCCAGGTATTCACGCAGGCTCTGGCCTGTGGGGGCGTCGGACGGCAGCTCGTAGAGGCCGTCGTGGTCTTCGGAGAGCTTGAGTTCGGCAGCGGAACACAGCATGCCGAAGGACTCTACGCCGCGCAGCTTGGCCTTCTTGATCTTGAAGTCTTCGCCGAGTTCGGCGCCGACCATGGCAAAGGGGATCTTGATGCCGGGGCGCGCGTTGGGCGCGCCGCAGACGACCTGAAACGCTTCGCTGCCGTTGCTGACCTGGCAAACGCGCAGCTTGTCGGCATCCGGGTGTTGCTCGGCACTGAGGATCTCACCCACCACCACGCCGCTGAACACGCCGGCGGCCGGGGTAACGCTGTCTACTTCGAGTCCGGTCATGGACAGGCGCGCTACCAGCTCGTCACGGGAGACGGCGGGGTTCACCCAGGTGCGCAGCCACTGTTCACTGAATTTCATTATGGATTCCTGCTCTCAAAAGGGTTGCGGGTGCGGCGCTCAGCGAAACTGCTCAAGAAAACGCAGATCGTTGTCGAAGAAAATGCGCAGGTCGCCCACGCCGTAGCGCAGCATGGTCAGGCGCTCTACGCCCATACCAAACGCAAACCCCTGGTATTTTTCCGGATCAATGCCGGACATGCGCAGCACATCCGGGTGAACCATGCCGCAGCCCAGCACTTCCAGCCAGTCGGCCTTCTCTTCACCGTTCTTGACCACGGTGCGGCGGATATCCACCTCAGCGGAAGGCTCGGTAAAGGGGAAGAACGAGGGACGGAAGCGCACTTCCAGATCAGCCTCGAAGAACTCGCGCAGAAACTGCTCGATGGTGCCCTTCAGATCGGCAAAGCTCACGCCCTCGTCAATCAGCAGGCCTTCGACCTGGTGGAACATGGGCGAGTGGGTCTGGTCCGAATCGCAGCGGTATACCCGGCCAGGACAAATGATCCGGATCGGCGGCTGAGAGCTTTCCATGGTACGCACCTGAACTGGAGAGGTGTGGGTGCGCAGCAGAGTGTTGGCATTGAAATAGAAGGTGTCATGCATCGCCCGCGCCGGGTGATGGCCGGGGATGTTGAGGGCTTCAAAGTTGTGGTAGTCGTCCTCTACTTCCGGACCTTCCTCGACGGTATAACCGACGTGGGCAAAAATCTGTTCGATGCGCTCCATGGTGCGCGTGACCGGATGCAGGCCACCACTCACCTGGCCGCGGCCTGGCAGGGTTACATCTACGCGCTCGGCTGCCAGCTTGGCATTCAGCGCGGCGCCTTCCATATCGTTCTTGCGGCTGTTCAGCACGCTGGAAACACGCTCTTTGGCCTCATTGACCATGGCGCCGACTTTGGGCCGTTCTTCAGCCGGGATATTGCCCAGGGTCTTCATCACCTGAGTCAGCTCGCCCTTCTTGCCTAGGTACTGCACGCGGATCTGTTCCAGCGCATTGACATCAGCTGCCTGCTCGATAGCGTCAAGGGCTTGGGAGACCAGGGCGTCAAGGTTTTCCATTTACAAACTCCAGAAACAAAAATAGGGGAAGAGCGTTGAGGCTCTTCCCCTATCATTGACGTTGCCATCCGCGCCTTGCGGCGCGGTGATTGTCGTAACGAGGGCTTAAGCCAGGCTAGCCTTTGCTTTTTCGACAATCGCGGTAAACGCCGCTTTTTCGTTCACGGCCAGATCGGCCAGAACCTTACGATCGATCTCGACGGACGCCTTTTTCAGGCCAGCGATCAGGCGGCTGTAGGACAGACCGTTCTGACGAGCACCAGCGTTGATACGGGCAATCCACAGCGCGCGGAACTGACGCTTGCGCTGCTTGCGGTCACGATATGCGTACTGACCAGCTTTGATAACCGCTTGCTTGGCAACGCGGAACACGCGTGAACGCGCGCCGTAGTAACCTTTAGCCAGCTTGAGAACTTTCTTGTGACGCTTGCGCGCCATGACACCACGTTTTACACGAGCCATTGCTTTCTTCCTCTAACCTGTAACCTTGATGATTAACGCAGACGCAGCATGCGCTCGACTTTTTGGACGTCAGCAGCGTTCAGCTGCGAAGTGCCGCGAAGTTGACGCTTACGCTTGGTGCTCATCTTGGTCAGGATGTGGCTCTTGAAAGCATGCTTGTGCTTGATGCCGTTCCCGGTTTTCTTGAAGCGCTTGGCAGCGCCACTTTTGGTCTTCATCTTTGCCATGTTCAGTTACTCCAAATTGAAGTGCATCAAATAATCGCAAGGCCTGGCGTTGCCCTGGAGATTACTTTTTCTTTTTGGGGGCGATGACCATCATCAGCTGACGACCTTCCATCTTCGGGTGCTGTTCCACGGTGCCGTATTCAGCAAGGTCGGTTTCGACCCGCTTCAACAACTCCATGCCCAGCTCCTGATGGGCCATTTCGCGACCACGGAATCGCAGGGATACCTTGGCCTTGTCCCCGTCAGAGAGGAAACGAATCAGGTTGCGAAGCTTGACCTGATAGTCACCCTCTTCCGTCCCTGGACGAAACTTGATTTCCTTGATCTGAATCTGCTTCTGATTCTTGCGCGCTGCGGCTTGCTGCTTCTTCTTTTCGAAGATGTGCTTGCCGTAGTCCATGATGCGGCACACGGGCGGTGCCGCATCGGGAGAGATTTCAACCAGGTCCAGCTTGACTTCTTCAGCTGCGGCCAGCGCTTCCTGAATGGATACGATGCCGATCTGCTCGCCATCTGCTCCAATCAGGCGCACTTCGCGCGCCGTGATGTTTTCGTTAATCGGCGGGCGTTGTGCGGCTCTTTTGTCTTGTCTCATCTCGCGTTTAATCTTTATTGCTCCGAATTCGGGCGGCCTCGTTGTGCCACAGCGCGAGATAGGAAATCAGCGAACTCGGTTACAGTCATTGAACCCAGATCTTTACCCTCTCGCGTGCGCACGGCCACGGTGTGCGACTCGACTTCCCGATCACCTACAACCAACAGGTAGGGAGTCTTGTGCAAAGTATGCTCGCGGATTTTAAAGCCGATCTTCTCGTTTCTCAAGTCCGCAACGGCGCGATAACCCAATTCATTCAGGGTTTTCTCGACATTTGCACAATATTCTGCCTGATTATCGGTAATATTCAGGACGGCAGCCTGTGTCGGTGCCAACCAAGCCGGGAAGTCGCCGGCGTAGTGTTCGATCAGAATTCCGATGAATCGTTCAAAGGAACCCAGAATTGCCCGGTGCAACATGACCGGCGTTTTGCGCGCGCCATCTTCGGCGACATACTGCGCGCCCAGGCGGCCTGGCAGCATGAAGTCGAGCTGCAGCGTACCGCACTGCCATACCCGGCCAATGCAGTCGCGCAGTGAAAATTCGATCTTGGGTCCATAGAAAGCGCCCTCGCCCGGTTGCAGATCCCACTTCAGACCGGCTTCGTTCAGGGCCGCTTCCAGACCCTGTTCGGCCTGATCCCAGAGAGCATCGTCACCGACGCGACTTTCCGGACGAGTGGACAGCTTCAGTTCGACATCATCAAAGCCAAAATCCTTATAAACCTGCAAAGTCAGTGCGATGAAGTCGGCCGCTTCCTTCTTTACCTGCTCATCGGTACAGAAGATATGAGCGTCATCCTGGGTAAAGCCACGTACGCGCATCAGGCCGTGCAGCGAACCGGATGGCTCGTTGCGGTGGCAGGAGCCGAACTCGGCCAGGCGCAGCGGCAGCTCGCGGTAGCTCTTCAGCCCCTGATTGAACACCTGGATGTGGCAGGGGCAGTTCATTGGCTTGATGGCGTAGTCGCGGCTTTCCGACTCGGTGGTGAACATCGCGGCGGAGTAATGCTCCCAGTGACCGGAACGCTCCCATAGCACGCGATCCACTACCTGCGGCGTCTTGATTTCCTTGTAACCGGAGTCACGCTGAATCTGGCGCATGTACTGCTCAAGCACCTGATAAATGGACCAGCCGTTGGGATGCCAGAACACCATGCCCGGCGCTTCTTCCTGGGTATGGAACAGGTCCAGACGCTTGCCGATCTTGCGATGGTCGCGCTTCTCCGCCTCTTCCATGCGCTGGATGTAGGCAGCCAGCTGCTTCTTGTCTGCCCAGGCGGTGCCGTAGATACGTTGCAGCTGCTCGTTCTTGGCATCGCCGCGCCAGTAGGCACCGGAAATCCGGGTCAGCTTGAAGGCTTTCAGGAAGCGGGTATTGGGCACGTGCGGACCGCGGCACATGTCGACGTATTCTTCGTGGTAGTACAGGCCCATGGCTTTCTCGTCGGGCATGTCTTCGACCAGACGCAACTTGTACTCTTCACCACGCTCGGCGAACACCTTGATCACTTCATCACGCGGGGTCATCTTCTTGATGACGTCGTAGTCGGTGGCGATCAGCTCGCGCATCCGTGCCTCGATGGCGGCCATGTCGTCGGGCGTAAAGGGGCGCTCGTAGGAGATATCGTAGTAGAAGCCTTCATCAATCACCGGACCGATCACCATCTTGGCGGTCGGATACAGCTGCTTGACGGCGTGGCCGATCAAATGTGCGCAGGAGTGGCGGATTATCTCCAGGCCTTCTTCATCCTTGGCGGTGATGATCTGCAGCGTTGCGTCCTGCTCGATGAGGTCGCTGGCATCTACCAGACGGCCATCTACCTTGCCGGCAATGGTGGCTTTGGCCAGGCCAGCACCAATGGATTGGGCTACATCGGCAACGGAAACGGAATGATCGAAGGAACGCTGACTGCCGTCAGGGAGAGTAATAGTAGGCATGATGCCACTCCTGCTCAGTGGTGACCCCTACGCAAGGCCACATGATGGAAATACCGCTCGGACTGCTCGCTACAGTTCATACCGGCTCACGATCGCCGGCAGCCCTCATCAGGCTACTGCAGAAGCGCCCCGAACAGCGCAATAAATAAAAAACCCGGTCACAGGGACCGGGTTCAAATTTGGTAGGCACAATTGGATTCGAACCAACGACCCCCACCATGTCAAGGTGGTGCTCTAACCAACTGAGCTATGTGCCTGCAATGGCCGCGAACTTTACGCAGCATCCGAAACCTTGTCAAGCATAAGTGACTGAAAAATACGATTAAACCCGGCTAAAGCTCGGCTTTGTACAATAATCAGCCAGGCGCCGCTCGTGGCTGCCTTAATAGCCGGGGTATTGCTTAGCCGAGCTTGACCAACTGGTCGCGCAGTTGCTGAATTTCATCGCGCAACTGCCCGGCCTGCTCAAATTCCAGATCGCGCGCAAACTGATACATCTTCTCCTCCAGCTGCTTGATACGCTTGCCCACCTCGGCGGGCGTGCGCAGCTCCTGCGCTTTATACTCGGCCGCATCTTCTGCCGCCTTCTGCCGCTTGCGCTTGTTGGAGCGGCTGCCGGGCACTACCGCACCCTCCAGAATATCGGCCACGCTCTTGGTCACGCCCTTGGGTGTGATGCCGTGCTCCAGGTTGAAGGCAATCTGCTTCTCGCGGCGGCGCTCGGTTTCGCCGATGGCGCGTTCCATGGAGCCGGTAATACGGTCGGCGTAGAGGATGGCCTTGCCATTGAGGTTACGGGCGGCGCGGCCAATGGTCTGGATCAATGACCGCTCGGAGCGCAGGAAGCCTTCCTTGTCGGCATCCAGGATAGCCACCAGAGAAACCTCTGGCATATCAAGACCTTCGCGCAACAAGTTAATGCCGACCAGCACGTCAAAAACACCGATTCGCAGATCGCGAATGATCTCCACCCGCTCGACGGTGTCGATATCCGAGTGTAGATAACGCACGCGTACGCCGTGATCCCCCAGGTAATCGGTCAAGTCTTCGGCCATCCGCTTGGTCAGGGTGGTAACCAGCACGCGATCGCCCTTCCCCACCCGCAGACTGATCTCCGACAGCAGGTCATCCACCTGGGTGGTGGCAGGTCGCACTTCGATCTCCGGATCGACCAGGCCGGTGGGGCGTACCACCTGCTCGACCACCCGCCCTGCATGTTCTGCCTCGTAGGGACCGGGCGTGGCGGAGACGAAGATCGCCTGCGGCGACACCGCCTCCCACTCGTCAAAGCGCATGGGGCGGTTATCCAGCGCCGAGGGCAGCCGGAAGCCGTAATCCACCAGAGTCTCCTTGCGCGAGCGATCACCCTTGTACATGGCGCCAACCTGCGGCACCGAGACGTGGGATTCGTCGATGATCAGCAGCGCATTCTGCGGCAGATAATCAAACAGCGTCGGCGGCGGCTCGCCCGGCGTTCTGCCCGACAGATAGCGCGAGTAGTTCTCGATGCCGTTGCAATAACCCAGCTCCATGATCATCTCGAGATCGAAGCGGGTACGCTGCTCCAGGCGCTGCAGCTCCACCAGCTTGTTCTGCTCCTTGAGCACTTCAAGCCGCTCGCCCAACTCCACCTTGATCTTCTCTACTGCCTCAAGCAAATTCTCACGCGGCGTCACATAATGGCTTTTAGGATAGATAGTTACGCGCGGAACCTTGCGTAAAACCTCACCTGTTAGCGGATCAAAGAAGCTGATGGTTTCGACCGTATCGTCAAACAACTCGATACGAATGGCCTCCAGATCCGATTCTGCCGGGAACACGTCTATCACATCACCGCGCACCCGGTAGTTGGCACGTGCCAGCTCCATGTCGTTGCGGGTGTACTGCAGCTCGGCCAGGCGACGCAGCAGGGTGCGCTGATCCAGATGGTCACCGCGATCCACATGCAGCACCATGCGCAGATAGGATTTGGGGTCGCCCAGACCGTAGATGGCCGAGACCGTGGCAACGATGATGGCGTCCGGCCGCTCAAGCAGCGCCTTGGTGGCGGAAAGACGCATCTGCTCGATGTGGTCATTGATCGAGGCGTCTTTCTCTATAAAGGTATCCGAGGACGGTACATAGGCCTCAGGCTGATAGTAATCGTAATAAGAGACGAAATACTCGACCGAGTTATGCGGAAAGAACTCGCGAAATTCGCCGTACAGCTGCGCCGCCAGAGTCTTGTTGGGCGCCATGATGATGGCCGGGCGCTGCACCTGCTGGATGACATTGGCGATGGTAAAGGTCTTGCCCGAGCCGGTTACGCCCAGCAGGGTCTGATGCGACAGCCCCGCTTCCAGGCCCTCGACCAATTGCTTGATAGCCGTCGGCTGATCGCCGGCTGGCTCGAAGCGGGTTTGCAGATTGAATTCAGTCATCGACGGACGTACTCCGTAGTTCTGCGACAAAGCCGCATGATACCGCAGATGGCAACCCCCTGGGCTGCTCCGGACCCCGCTGGGCGGATGCCACTAGCACTGACCCGGAAAGCCGATTGGAGTTCTGCCATCACTTCTCTATAATAAACGGCCACTCGCACCCTGCTGTAGCAACGCAGGCGAGACCGCCAGGACCAGACCCGAATCGCCGAGCAAGCAGATTTACCCGCTGTAGATATGCATTGTGAAGCGCTTTTCAAGGTCATCCCGGTACTGCAGGCCGCTTTTGACAGTCTGCGCATGGCACAGCCCGAGCCCTCCATTCACCTGTATCGAGTTTGCCCATATCATGAGTTTGTTTTCCCCGGTTGAACTGGCCCCACGTGACCCAATCCTTGGTTTGAATGAAGCCTTTGGCGCTGACACCCGTGCCAACAAGGTCAATCTCGGCGTTGGGGTTTACTGCGACGAGGAAGGCAAGGTGCCGCTGCTGCGCGCCGTGCAGAAAGCTGAAGAGGCTCGCGTTGCCGAGCACGCTGCCCGTGCCTATCTGCCGATTGATGGCCTGCTACCCTACGACCTGGCCGTGCAAAAGTTGCTGTTCGGCACCCACTCCGCTTTGCTCGACTCTGGCCGCCTGATTACCGCGCAAGCCCTGGGCGGCACTGGCGCGCTCAAGCTGGGTGCAGACTTTCTGTACCGTCAAACCGAGAAACGTCTGGTCGCGATCAGCAACCCGAGCTGGGAAAACCACCGCTCGCTGTTCGAAGCCGCCGGCTATGAGGTTGTCGACTACCCCTACTACGACGCCGCCACCAATGGCCTGGACCTGCAGGGCATGCTCAGCGGTCTCGAAGCCCTGCCCGAAGGCACGGTAGTGGTATTGCATGCCTGCTGCCACAACCCTACCGGCGTCGATCTGGGTCTGGCCGACTGGGCCAAGGTGATTGACGTGGTTAGCCGTCGCAAGCACGTGCCCTTCCTTGATATCGCCTACCAGGGTTTTGGTGAAAACCTGGAAGACGACGCCTTTGCCGTGCGCCTGTTTGCCGAGTCCGGCTTGCCCTTCCTGGTCGCCAGCTCCTTTTCCAAATCGTTCTCGCTGTATGGCGAGCGCGTTGGCGCACTGACCATGGTGACCGCTGACCAGGCCGAGACTGCACCTGTGCTGTCGCAGCTCAAGCGCGTGATTCGCACCAACTACTCCAACCCGCCAACCCACGGCGCCAAGGTGGTGGCGGCGGTGCTCAATTCCCCCGAGCTGTATCAGTTGTGGGAAGAGGAGCTGGCCGAGATGCGCGACCGTATCCGTCACATGCGCCGACTGTTGGTCGAGAAGCTGCAGGCTGCTGGCGTGCAAACGGATGTCGATTTCATCCAGCGTCAGCGCGGTATGTTCTCTTACTCCGGCCTCACCAAGGAGCAGGTAGCACGCCTGGCTGACGAGTTTGGCATCTATGCCGTGGGCAGTGGCCGTATCTGTGTGGCTGCGCTGAACACCGGCAACATTGATGCCGTTGCCAGCGCCATGGCCGCTGTTCTGAAGGGCTGAGCGCAGCAGAAATTGGCTTCAAGGCGTTGACTTTAATCATTATTTTGATAAAGTTCGCAGCGTCCGATCCGCGATAGCTCAGTTGGTAGAGCAAATGACTGTTAATCATTGGGTCCCAGGTTCGAGTCCTGGTCGCGGAGCCAAGTTGAAGAACCCCGGCTGATCCATCGTGCTGCTCACTTGCGCATTGGGCCTCCGCCGGGCTTCCTGAAAAATCCGATTCCAGTTGCTGGTATCGGATTTTTTTATGTCCGTTAAGTCGCAAAGCCAGATTCCGACCGTCTCAGACTACCCGGTTTGGCTGTTCCTCTTGGGCAGGCCGAGTTCCATCTCGGCCAGCAGCTTCAACCACACCACCCCAGGCCGGGATGGAACCCGGCCGTCCCGGGCAACCCCGTTTGGGTTTTCCTGGGGATAGTTGTTTAACTTTCGAGCCCTGTACGTCTTTTCGCGCTCTGCATGCTTTGCCAGGCTGACCAGGAATACAGCAACAGGGCCAGCCAGATGAGCGCAAAACTAGCCAGCTGCACCAGGCTCACGGTCTCTTTGAACACGAATACCGCAATCAGAAACTGCATGCTCGGATTGATGTACATGAGAAAGCCGAGTGTCGCCAGACGCAGCCGCCGCGCTGCGCCAGCGAACGCCAACAGCGGAATAGCGGTCACCACGCCACTGGCCACCAGCAGCATCAGCGTGCGCGAATCCCGGGTAAAGTGCGACAGCTCCATCTGCGCCAGTGCTGCCAGCGCCAGCAAAGCCAGCGGCAACAGCAGCAGCGTTTCGACAAAAAGGCCGGACAAACCATCCAGTAGCACCTGTTTGCGCAACAGGCCATAGGTGCCAAAGCTGAGCGCCAGAATCAGTGATATCCAGGGTATGGTGCCTAGCAATACCAACTGCACCAGTATCCCCACCACTGCCAACGCAACCGCCACGCCCTGCAAGCGCGCCATGCTTTCACGCAGTACCAGCATCCCCAGGGCAACATTCACCAGCGGCGTCAGAAAGTAGCCCAGGCTGGCTTGCAGCACGTGGCGCGTTTCCACCGCGTATATGTAAACGCCCCAGTTCAACCCGATCAGCAGCGCACAGCCCAAGACCCGGCCCAGCCGGCCGGGATGCGCCAAGGCTTGAACCACTGGCGCCCAGCGGCGCATCAGGGTTATGACCAGGGCGAGAAAAACGCAGGACCAGACAATCCGATGCGTCAATATTTCATAGGCTGGCACACCATCAAACAACGCAAAGAACAGCGGAAAGCAGCCCCATAGCAAATAGGCACTTGCGCCATAGGCAATGCCCTGGCTGTTCTCATCAAGTTTGCGGGCCATCGCGTGCTCTGTTCAGGGGAGAAGGAATATTCAGATTAGCAGTGCGCGTAATTCTACAGGCGCGATTATGGCTGCCAATCGAATCTTGCGTTCGACCTGAATTGCGCCGTCGTTCAAATCGGGAATCAGCCTCTGATCAGCACTGGTTGTGAAGCGTCACGCAGTTCCTGCTTTCCGGGTTCATGTTCTGCTGCGTCTCGTGTTTTGGTATCTCCAACCATCCATTACGCAGCGCCGGGGCTTCCGGCAATAGCCAACTTGCCAGACAAGTAGAAAAGGAATAGTTTTTACTCATGGACCTGTTCGAGTTCGACGCACCGAAGAGCCGGGCCAATCGGGACATACATGGCGTGGATTTCACTGAGGTGCAGGCATTATGGAAAGACCCGAACCTGCTGGAAATACGCGCAAAATCCGACGACGAGCCCAGGTTTTTACTCATAGGCAAAATAGACGACAAACACTGATCCGCTGTCGTCACCTATCGGAATGGGCGTATCCGGGTCATATCAGCACGACGCTCGCGCAGAAAGGAGATTGAACTCTATGAAAGCTGAAAAATTCGACACGAAATTTGACGATGGCCAGGATGTTGTTAACGATCTTGATCTTTCAACTGCCCGCCGCGTCCATCAGGAGCAGAAGCGAATCAACGTCGACTTTCCTGCCTGGGTAGTAGAGTCCCTTGATCGGGAAGCGGGACGCATTGGCGTTACCCGCCAGTCGATCATCAAGGTCTGGCTGGTAGAGCGCCTCCAGGCAGAAGCCGCTAACAAACATCTGGATAACGACGGAGCTAGCCGCGCGCAGTAACCTCACTCGACCGCGCCGCCCGCAAGCTTCTGGCTTTATTCCCGATGCATCCCAGCATAACTGCAAACAATGATGCTTGAGCCCTGCCGCGTTTGCTGGTATTTCATCAGCACGACACGGCATGCTGACCTGCCGCCGCATCTCCTGTAGCGGTGGCAGAGGGTTAAGCAATGTGACCCCGCGTCGTTTCCAGCCAATTGGGAGACATCACATGACACTGCACGCAGCTGATTTTATTGCCCGCAAGGGCAACAAGCCGATCACCATGCTGACTGCCTACACCTGCCCGGTCGCCCGTGGCATCGAGGCGGCTGGCGTTCCGGTGATTCTGGTGGGCGATACCGTGGGTATGGTGGAGATGGGGTTTGCAAGCACCCGTGATGTGACCCTGGAGCACATGGAGTATCACATCGGCGCGGTGCGCCGCGGTGCCCGCGACACACACATCATCGGTGACCTGCCCTACCTGACCGATACCGATCCGCAAACCGCGTTGGCCAGCGCGCAGCGCCTGGTTGCTGCCGGTGCCAACAGCATCAAACTGGAAGGCCCAAAAGCCGAAGTAATCCGGCATCTGGTGGACAACGGCATTGCGGTAGTAGGCCATACCGGGCTGACGCCGCAAACCGCTACCTCGTTCAAGAAGGTGGGCAGCACCGAGGCCGAGGCGCAGCGTATTCTGCAGGAAGCGCAGCTGATCGAGGCGTCCGGGGCCTTCATGGTGGTGCTGGAGCACATCCCCTATGCGCTTGCCGGGCAGATCACCCGCGCACTGAGCATCCCCACCATCGGCATCGGCGCGGGCCCCGAGTGCGACGGCCAGGTGCTGGTGATCAACGATGCGCTGGGACTGGGCGATTACTGGCCGCCCTTCTCCAAGCAGTACGCCCACGTGAGCGACACCATCCTCAAGGTGGCGCGCGACTTTACCGCCGAGGTGGAGACCCTGGAGTTCCCCAACAACATCATCCAGTTCACCGGTACCGGCAAGCGCTGACACCGGCGCTCTTGCGGGCGGGGCGCGCACTGGCAGCCAGCGCCCTGGCCGCACGGGCGGCAGCACGGATACGCTGTCGCTGGATTTTTGCCTGAAGCTGGGCCACATTAAGCTGCAACCCGGGCATCAGCCGTCGCTGCTGAGGCCCGACTTACTCCTGGCTCAAGGAAGAACCATGCTTCAATTCGCGTTCGCTCTCGTTATTTCCCTGCTCATCTGGTGGCTATTCATGCCCACTGGCGATGGTTTCGTGTCGCTCATCATCATCGGCTTCTTGGTGCTGCCTGCGCTTAACTGGCTGATTGGCCGTTACTGGCCCAGGTCGAATATTTCCTTTGGGCAGGAAATCGACCTCGGCTCCCACAGCAATCACTCCAGCGATGGCGACAGCGGCGGCGGCGGCGGCGAGTAGCAAACAACCGGCAGCAGGCCAAAGCCTTACCAGCTGTACTGTTCACATGCGCCGCCTGAGCGCTAGACTGTCCGCATCGCCCGCATCGCCCGCATCGGCCAAGCGGGCCGTGAACAGGAGCACAACATGCAAACCATCGGCCTGCTCGGCGGCATGAGCTGGGAATCGACGCAAAGTTATTACGCGGCAATCAATCAGGGCATCAAGCAGTATCTGGGCGGCCTGCACTCGGCAAAGCTGGTGCTCTACAGTGTCGACTTTGCCGAGATAGAAGCCCTGCAACAGCGTGGCGACTGGGCCGCAGCGGCGCAGATTCTGGGCCAGGCCGCGCAATCGCTGCAGGCGGCCGGCGCCGACTTTCTGGTGATTGCCACCAACACCATGCACAAGGTCGCGCCCGAGATACAACAGCAGATCAGCATTCCTCTGTTGCATATCGCCGATGCCACAGCGCGGGTATTACAACAGCATGGCGTGCAGAAAGTGGGGCTTTTGGGTACCGCCTTTACCATGGAACAGGCGTTCTACCGTGAGCGTCTGGAAGCGCAAGGCATCGGGGTGGTGGTGCCCGATGCGCCAGAACGCGCCGAGGTGCACCGCGTCATTTACCAGGAGCTATGCCTGGGTACCGTCAGCGATGCCTCGCGCAGCCGTTATCTGCAGATCATTGATGCACTGGCCGAGCGTGGCGCGCAGGCTGTGATCCTGGGCTGTACCGAAATCGGCCTGCTGGTGAGGCAAACCGACACCAGCGTGCCGCTGTACGACACCACCGCCATTCACGCAGCCGCCACCGTCAGCCGGGCACTGGCCGGCCAATAGATCAGGAAACCCTCATGCCGGACATCCATTACCCCATCTCTGGCGCCTGCCAATGCGGCGGCATAACCTACGAGTTGCTCGCCCCGCCGCAGGCGGTGATCGCTTGCCATTGCCGCGAATGCCAGAAGCTCTCTACCAGCGCCTTCAGCATTACCGCATTGGTAAAGGCCGAAGACCTGCGCTTCCACGGCCCCCTGCAGCACTGGAGCCGTGTGGCCGAGAGCGGCAACACCAACGCGGCGGCATTCTGCGGCACCTGCGGTAATCGCATCTATCACGTCAATCCCGACATCCCGCAGACGATCAAGCTCAAGCCCAGCAACCTGTCGGATACCCGCGTTATTCAGCCGACCAAGCACGTGTGGGTAAGTGAGAAGCAGGATTGGTTTGCCATTCCCGACGGTGCTGAGACTTTTCCGAAAGATCCGTAGCGCGCACCAGCACGGCAGTCTGGTAGGCCTTTTTTTTCGCGCCAGCCCTTTCCGTCTGGCGAACACTGCAGCACAATCAGAGGGACGCCGAAACCTGTTGTGAGGTCGAACTAGAGCGCTAAATGGACGCTTACCTGCTATTTCTGATCATCACCGTAGCCACTGTCATGAGCCCTGGCCCCGGCGTATTGCTAACGCTGACCAACGCCATCCGTTTCGGGGTACAAGGCGCTATTGGCGGCATTCTCGGGCTCGCGGTGGGCGCCTTTCTGATTGCCGGAGCGTCTGCCACCGGGCTCGGCATTTTGCTGGCGACGTCGGCCGCGGCCTTTACCGCGCTCAAATTCGTTGGCGCGGCCTATCTGATCTATCTGGGCATCAAGCTGTGGCGTGCGCCGCCAGCCACCATTGAGCTGCGGGTCAGCAGCCGCAGCCTGGGCCGGCAGTTTGCCGAAGGCCTTGGCCTGCAGCTGACCAATCCCAAGGCCGTGTTCTTTTTTCTGTCCATCCTGCCGCAGTTCGTGACCTACGATAGCGCCCACGTCGGCCAGTTTGCCTTGCTGGTCTGTACCTACAGCGTGGTGTTGGTTGTGGTCCATCTAATCTATGCGGGGTTGGCAAAATCCACGCGGCAGTGGCTGGCTTCCGATAGCGGCGGGCGTCTGGTCAACCGCCTGGGCGGCGGCACCTTCTTGTGTTTTGGGCTAGGACTCGCCGCCACCAGCCGCTGAGCAACCCGTTCAGGGCTGCTCTGGCCGCTCGGCGGCATCTCCCACATCATCGCCCACCTGCCAGCTGCCACCAATGCTGGCAGCCAGTTCAGCAGCAGCGGCCAATTGCGAGGCGGTAACGCTGACCTGGCCGCGTCGGGCGTTTAGGGTGGTGTTCTGCGCCACTGCTACCTCAAGATAGGAAATCAGCCCCGACTGGTAACGGTTGGTGATTACCCGCTCGTTCTCTTCCGCCAGCTCGACCAGCTTGGCTTGCTGCACCGCCTGCTCACGCAGAATGCTGGTGGTGGCCAGGGCATTTTCCACATCGGTCAGGCTATCGAGGACTGTCTGGCGATAGGCTGCGGCCTGCTCGTCATAACTGGCGACGGCCGCATCCTCTGCGGCGCTGCGCCGCCCACCGTCGAAAATCGTCAGCGCCAGGCTGGGGCCCAGCGTCCAGAAACGCACCGGGGCATTCCACAGATCGCTGAAGGATTCCCCGTTCACGCCGCCGCTGGCATCCAGGCTGAGCGTTGGCAGCCAGGCGGTGATGGCCACGCCGATCTGCGCGTTGGCTGCCGCGACGTTGCGCTCGGCCGCCACCACATCCGGACGGCGAGCAATCAGCTCGGCGGGCAGTTGGGCGGGTATCGCCGGTACGGCGGGCAAGGCTTCTACCCGGGGCAGCTCGAAGGCCACTGGCGGTTTGCCCTGCAACGCCGCTATGGTGTTTTCTTCAATGGCGCGCTGGTTCTCCAGATCGTAGAGATCGCTGCGCAGCGATTGCAGCTGAGTCTCGGCCTGGATCACATCCGCGCGCGACACAATACCGGCGTCATACTGGTTGCGCGTCAGCTCGGAAGAACGCGCGAAGGATTTCAGTGTTTGCGTCAGAATGCGGTGCTGCACATCCAGCGCGCGCAGGTTGATGTAACTGTTCACCACCGCCAGCTGGATGGATAGCCGCGCGGCCGCCAGATCGGCGGCACTGGCCTCCAACTGAGCAGTGCTGGCTTCCACTTGACGGCGCACCCTGCCCCACAGATCCAGCTCCCAACTGATCCCCAGCCTGGCGCTGCTGCTTTCGCCAATGGCAGAGTCGTTGTTGCTGCTGCGCGCGGCATCCACCGCTGCGCTCAGCGTGGGACTGTAATCGGCACGCGACAGGCGTCGCTGGGCCAGGGCGGCGCGGTAGCGCGCTTCGGCTTGCGCCAGTGTCTGGTTGTTGCCATTGGCTTCCTGCACCAGCGCAGTGAGCTGATCATCGCCAAAGGCCAGCCACCACTCCCCGCTGTCGGCCCAGCCCTGCGCCGGCATGGGCTGCCAACCCTCGTCGTACTTGAGCTGCTGTACCGAGACCGTCGCCGGTTTAACGTAGTCAGGCCCCATGGTGCAGCCGGCAGAGACTGTGGCGGCAAGCAATACGGCGGTGGAAAGAGACAGAGATTTCATCGATGACGGCCAGGATTCAGTTGGAAGATTCGGATTCGGGTTGGGTAGTTGCGGCGCTACGCTTGAGCCAGCGCTGGTGCAGGTTCTCCAGATACAGATAGACCGCCGGTGTGGTGTAGAGCGTGAGCAATTGGCTCAGCGCCAGACCGCCGAAAATGGTGATCCCCAGCGGGCGACGCATTTCTGCGCCCTCGCCAAAGCCGAGAATCAAGGGCACCGCGCCCAGCATGCCGGCCATATTGGTCATCAGGATCGGCCGCAGCCGTAGTAGCGCCGCGCGGTGAATACCCTGCTGCGGCGTCATGCCTTCGCGGCGCTGCAGATCGAGCGCAAAATCGATCATCATGATGGCGTTTTTCATCACGATGCCAATCAGTAGAAACAGCCCCAGCATGGCAATCAGACTGAGGCTTTGCCCGCCCAGTTTCAGCGCCAGCAACGCACCCAGGCCGGCCGGCGGCAAGGTGGAAAGAATGGTCAGCGGATGCAGTGTGCTTTCATAGAGCACACCCAGCACCAGATACACCGCCAGCAGCACCGCAACAAAGGCCCAGGGATCGTTCAGCGCGTTGCCGAAATCATTCGGCGATGGCGGCGCCTGATGTACCTCACTGGGCAGCATGACTTCATTGAGTATCTGCTCTATGGCGGCATCGGCCTCGCCCTCCGTCACCTCCGGCGCCAGCGAATAGCCAATGCCCATGGAAGCAAACTGGCCTTCGTGGCGCACGCGGTCCTCGGCCATGCCGTAGTCCCAGGTGGCGAAGCTGGAGAATGGCACGCGCTGACCGTCGCTGGTCAATACTTCAAGCTGATCCAGCACCGCCGGACGCTCGGTGTAGCGCGGCGCCAGCTCCATCACCACCCGGTATTGGTTCAGCTCGTCGTAAAGCGTCGCCACCTGACGCTGCGAGAAAGAGTTGTTGAGCACCGAGGCGATGGTCTGCATATCCACGCCCAGCCGGCGCGCGGCTTCACGGTCGATGTTCAGTACCATCTGCCGGGTTTCGTCGCCGTCCACGTTGTCCACGTCGGTCAGCAGCGGGCTTTGCTCCATCGCTTGCGCCACCTTGCGCGCCCAGACCTTCAGTGCCTCAAGCGAATCAGAGCGCAACACCACTTCATTCTCGCTGTTGCCAAAGGGCCCGCGGAACTGCAGATCCTGATCGGCCATCAGATACATCATCACGCCTGGCACCTGTGGCGCGTTGGCGCGCAGACGATCAATGACCTGCTGCGCCGAGACCTTGCGCTCGGCCAGCGGCTTCAGTCGAATGGCCAACTGCGCATTGGTCAGCCCGCCATTGCCGCCGCTGGTGCCGGTCAGATCCTGCACCGCCGGGTCGGACAAAATGTACTGCCGATAGGCTTCGATCTTCGGCTGCATCACCTGGAACGACAGCCCATCGTCGCCGCGAATAAAACCGCGAATCTGTCCGGTATCCTGCTGCGGCAGGGACTCTTCCGGGAGATTGAACATAAGGTAACCACTGGCCAGTATTGCGCCCAGCAGCGTCAGCAAGGCCAGCGGCCGATGGTTGAGCGTCCAGTTCAGCGAGCGGCCATAGCCGCGCTGCAGGTCGGCAAACAGGGACTCCGATTTGCCTTCAGCCCCTGACCCTCCAGCAACGCTGGCGCGCCGCTGCAACCAATGCGCACACAAGCTTGGCGTCAGCGTGAGCGAGACCACCAGCGAGATCAACATGGCAGCGATCAGGGTGATGGAGAACTCCTCGAACAGCTGCTTGACCAGGCCGCCCAGCAGCAGGATGGAAGCAAACACCACCGCCAGTGCCAGCGTCATGGCAATCAGGGTAAAGCTCAGCTCACGCGCGCTGCGCGCGGCGGCTTCCTGTGGCGACAGCCCGTTGGCCATATGCCTTTGCACATTTTCCAGCACCACGATGGCGTCATCCACCACCAGGCCAGCGCCGACAATCAGCGCCATCAGCGAGAGGTTATTGAGCGAAAAGCCCCAGAAATACATGACCACGAAGCTGCCGATCAGCGAGACCGGAATGGCCGCTGACGGGATCAACGCTGCGCGGAAGTTACCCAGAAACAGCCAGACCACCACGACCACCAGCAAGGCCGCCAGCAACAGCGATATCTGCGCCTCGCGCAAGGTGGCGCGGATCACCGGCGAACGATCCATGATCACCGACAGCTCGGCATCCGCCGGCAGTAATACCAGCAACTGCGGCAGGCGGTCATAGATGTTGTCGATGGTTTCGACGATATTGGCGCCACTCTGGCGGCTGATATTCAGAATCACGGCCGGACGATCATTGTGAAAGCCGCTGCTGTAGCGGTTCTCCACCGAATCGCTCACCTGGGCCACATCGCCCAGACGCACCACGGCGCCCTCGTCATAGCGCACCACCAGATCGCGATAGGCTTCGGCCGTACGCAGCGCATCACTGGTCTGCACCTGCCAGCGGTGGGCGCCCTCTTCGATCACCCCCATGGGACGCAGTGCATTACTACGTGAAATGGCGTTGCGTACCTCGTCCAGCGATAAGCCGTAATGCAATAGCGCGCCGGCATCGAGTTGCACCCGCACCGCAGGTAGCGAGGCTCCATCGACTGTCACCTCGCCGACGCCGGAGATCTGCGCCAGCTTTTGCGCCAGAATGCTCGCGCCGATGTCATACAGTTCGCTGGAGGCCAGATTGGGCGAGCTCAGCGCCAGCCCCATGATGGGCGCCTGCGAGGGGTCAATTTTTACGTATTGCGGATTGCCCGGCATGCCGGCGGGCAGATCGCCACGCACGGCGTTGATCGCCGCCTGCACCTCACGCGCAGCCTCATTGAGGTCGCGCTCCAGCTCAAAGGTCAGTGCCACCTGGGCGCTACCCTGGCTGCTGGACGATGAAATGGCGGTCACCCCGGAAATACTGCCCAGTGCGCGCTCCATCGGCGTGGCCACCGTGGTCGCCATGCTCTCGGGGCTGGCGCCAGGCAGGCTGGCGGTCACCACGATCATGGGAATATCCAACTGTGGCAGCGGCGCTACCGGCAGCAGGCGCCAGCAGAGCAAGCCACAGAGCACCAGCGCCAGGGCCAGTAGCGAAATGCCGACCGGGCGCTGGATGAAGGTATTGGCGGCGTTCAAGGCGTTACCTCAACCGGCGCCGGCGACTCGTCCTTGCGCGTGAGTCGATCAAAGAACAGGTACACCACGGGCGTGGTAAAGAGCGTCAGCACCTGGCTGACCAGCAGCCCACCGACCATGACCACACCCAGCGGCTGGCGCAGCTCGGCGCCCGAGCCACTGGCAAACATCAACGGCAGCGCACCAAAGAGTGCCGCCAGGGTGGTCATCAGAATCGGCCTGAAACGCAGCATGGCGGCGCGATGAATCGCCTCGCGCGGGGCCATGCCCAGGTTGCGCTGAGCATCCAGGGCAAAGTCGACCATCATGATGCCGTTCTTCTTGACCAGACCGATCAGCAGCACGATGCCGACCACCGAGATCATGTCCAGGGCGCGGTCGGTCAGCAGTAGCGCCAACAGCGCGCCCAGGGTAGCCGAGGGCAAGGTCGACAGAATGGTGATCGGGTGAATGGTGCTTTCGTACAAGACGCCCAGCACTATGTACATGGTCAGCACCGCCGCCAGAATCAGCCACAAGGTGTTGGCCAGCGAGTTGCGGAACGCTTCTGCCGCGCCCTGAAAGCGCAGCTCGACCGAAGCCGGCAGCTCCAGCTGCGTCTGCACCTGTTCAATCGCCGCCACCGCTTCACCGAGCGAAGCACCGGGCGCCAGGTTGAACGACACCGTAGCCGCCGGGAACTGCCCCTGATGATTGATCAGCAGAGCCGCGCGGCGTTGGTGAACGCTGGCCACGCTGGCCAGCGGAATCGGGTTGCCATCGGCGCTGGTCATGTACACCTGCCCCAGGCTTTCCGGCGTGCCGGCAAACTGCGGATCGACCTCCATGATGACCCGGTACTGGTTCGCCTGGGTGAAGAGCGTGGCAATCTGACGCTGACCAAAGGCGTTGTAGAACGTATCGGCGATGTCGGTGACGTCCAGCCCGAGGCGGGCGGCGGCGTCACGGTCGATATCCACATAGGCTTCCATGCCCTGCTGCTGCAGATCGGAAGCCACGTCCACCAGTTCGGGACGGTCACTCAGAGCGGCGACCATCTGTGGCACCCAGTCGTGCAACTCGTCGCTGTCCAGGCTGGTGAGACTGAACTGATATTGGGTGCGGCTCACGCGATCCTCGATACTGAGCTCCTGCACCGGCTGGAACCAGGCGGTAATCCCAGGCACCTGGGCACTGCGCTCGCGCAGACGATCCATCACCTCGAACAGGCTTTCGCTGCGCTCGTCATGCGGTGGCAGGTTGATCAGCAGGCGACCGCTGTTGATGGTCACGTTGGTACCATCCACACCGATGAAAGACGACAGACTTTCCACACCAGGGTCTTCCATCAAGGCTTTGGCCAGATTCTGCTGACGCTCGGCCATGGCGGTGAACGAGATGTCCTGCGGCGCCTCGGTGACCACCTGGATCACGTTGCTGTCCTGCACCGGGAAGAAGTCCTTGTTGACCGCCAGATAGAGCAGACCGCTGAGCACGATGGTCGCCAGCATCACCAGCAGCGCCGCGCCCTGGCG
Source organism: Halopseudomonas sp. (assembly GCF_036961105.1). Classification (GTDB taxonomy): domain Bacteria; phylum Pseudomonadota; class Gammaproteobacteria; order Pseudomonadales; family Pseudomonadaceae; genus Halopseudomonas. The sequence goes on from NZ_JBALWW010000002.1 coordinate 145,037, forward strand.
CGCGAGAACCCAGTCCAGCCCGCGCCCATAGCGCACGATCACCCGCTGCAGCAGATCGTCCTTGTGCTCCTGCGGCGGGCTTTTCAGCATGCGCGCGCACATCATCGGTGTGAGCGTGAGCGAAACCACCAGCGAAATGACGATGGCCACCGCCAGGGTAATGGCAAACTCGTGGAACAGGCGCCCCACTACGTCCGGCATGAACAGCAGCGGGATCAGTACCGCCACCAGCGAGAAGGTCAACGACATCAGCGTAAAGCCGATTTCGGATGCCCCCTTGAGCGCCGCCTGCATGGGCGTCTCACCCATTTCGCGGTGACGCGCCACGTTCTCCAGCATGACGATGGCGTCGTCCACTACAAAGCCGGTGGCAATGGTCAGCGCCATCAGCGTGAGGTTGTTGACGGAGAAGTTCATCAGATACATGAAGGCGAAGGTGCCCACCAGTGACAGCGGCACCGCGATACTGGGGATGAACGTCGCCTGCAAGTTACGCAGGAATACCAGGGTCACCAACACAACAAGGAAGATGGCAAACACCAACTCCTTCTGGGTGTCGCGTACCGAGGCACGAATGCTGTGGGTGCGGTCGGTCAGGATCTGCACGTCTACCGCCGCCGGCAAACTGGCGGTCAGCTGCGGCAGCAGTTCACGCACCCGGTCGGCCACCTCGATCACGTTGGCGCCGGGTTGACGTTGCACGTTCAGCAGTACCGCCGGCGCGCCATTGGCCCAGGCAGCCAGAAAGCGGTCTTCGGCACCGTCAACAATGGTCGCCACATCGCCCAGGCGCAGCGGTGCGCCATCGACCCAGGTAACAATGAGCTTGCGGTAATCCTCGACCGACCGAATCTGGTCATTCGCATCCAGCATGGTGCTGCGGGTCGGCCCGTCGAAACTGCCCTTGGGCTGGTTGACGTTGGTTGCGGCGATGGTCTGGCGCACGGTATCCAGGCTCAACCCATAGGAGGCCAGCGCACGCGGATTGACCAGTACCCGCAGGGCCGGCCGCTGACCGCCGGCCAGGCTGACCATGCCCACGCCGGAAAGCTGCGCCAGTTTCTGCGCCATGCGGGTATCCACCAGGTCGTGCACCCTCGGCAGCGGCAGGCTGTTGGAGGTGATCGCCAGGGTCAGAATGGGCGCATCCGCCGGGTTGACCTTGCGGTAGATGGGCGGCGTGGGCAAATCACTCGGCAGCAGGCTTTCCGCCGTATTCATTGCGGCCTGCACTTCCTGCTCGGCCACACCCAGATTTTCATCCAGCGCAAATTGCAGGGTGATTACCGAGGCGCCACCCGAGCTGGTGGACGACATCTGCTTGAGACCGGGAATTTGTCCCAGATGCCGTTCCAGCGGGGCAGTAATGGTACGCGCGGTGACCTCCGGGCTGGCGCCCGGCTGGAAGGTGAACACCTGAATGATCGGGTAATCCACCTGCGGCAAGGCAGCCACCGGCAACATGCGCCAGGCCATCAGCCCGGCCGCCAGAAATGCCAGCATCAGCAGCGAGGTGGCAACGGGTCGCAGAATAAAGGCAGCAGAAAGATTTTTCATAGGGCCTGCTCAGTTGCCGGAGCGCGGCGGGCCCCGACGCTCACCCTGGGCTGGTCGCTCACCCGGTGCGCCGCGGGGGCCGGCAGGCCTTTCACTTGCCTCTGCAGCACTGGCCTCAGGCTCGGCGCCCGGGATGGTCACCTCCTTGCCGTCGCGCAGCCGGTCCAGGCCTTCCAACACCACCAGCTCACCCGCTTCCAGCCCACTGCTGACAGCTACCCGGTCGTTGGCCGCCGCGCCCAGCACCACTTCGCGCACGTACGCCTTGCCTTCATTGATCACGTAAACATAATTGCGGTCGGTGCCGAACTGCACTGCGTCCGCCGGAATGGTGACCACATCGGCCAGGGTGTTAAGGCGCAGACGTACATTGACGAACTGGTTGGGAAAGAGCGCGTAGTCGTCGTTTTCAAACCGGGCGCGCACGCGCAGGGTGCCGGTGGTGGTGTCAATCTGGTTGTCCAGTGTGGTCAGCTCGCCGGTAGCCAGCACTTCGCTTTCACTGCGGTCCAGAGCCTCGACCTGCAGCTTGCCTTCGCCCCTATAGGCGCTGCGCAGCGTGTTCAGCTCGACTTCCGGCACGGTAAAGTTGACCGCGATGGGTTGCATCTGAGTGATGGTCACCAGGCCTTCGGTATCGCCACTGGAGATCAGGTTGCCCGGATCCACGCGGCGCAGACCCAGACGGCCCGAAATGGGCGCCTCGATCCGTGTCCACGACAACTGCAGACGCGCGTCATCGACCTGCGCCTGATCGGCTCTGATGGTACCCACCAGCTCGTTGACGAGCGCGCGCTGATCACTCAACTGCTGCCTGGCGATGGAATCCTGCTCCCAGAGCTTTTCATAGAGCACCAGGTCGGCGCGGGCGTTTTCCAGCTTGGCGCGGTTCTGCTGCAACTGACCTTCAGCCTGTTCCAGCTGCGCCTTGTAAGGCCGGGGATCGATCTCCGCCAGCAGGTCGCCCTGTTCTACTGCCGAACCCTCTTCAAACACCAGACGATCAAGCACACCGTCAACGCGGCTTTGTACCACTACCGTATTCAGCGGCGTCACCGTGCCAATCGACTTGACCTGAACTTCAAGACTGCCCAGCACGGCGGGCTCGGCGCGCACCACTGCGGGCGCATCCCAGCCCATACGCCGCCAGCTTTCTGCCTGGGTGGGCGCTGGTTCACCCCCAAACTGATACCAGCCAAACAGAATGACAGCCGCAATACCGGCAACCAGAATCAGAAGCTTGCCGTGACGGCGAAGGGAAAATGCTTGGGCCATGAGATCAATATCCGGGTTTACAGCGTGCGTGACAGTGGACGAGCGAATTGAGAAGCTGACTTTAGGGAAGCTTGATTTAGAGCAGTAGCGAATTTACATACCTTTACCTTGGCTTTACATAAGTTTTCCTTTACGACGCGTTACCGCAACCGTCCCGAGTCAGACCTGTGGTTGCCTGATCCGGTCGAGCTCCATCTCGACCACAGCGCCAGCGGCACCGCCGCTGGAGGAGATGGAGCTTATACCTCCCGGCAGGTCTGCCCAGGCGTCAGCCAAGCTTGGCGGGAGTATGCAGGCTGCGCGGCCGGCAAATGATAGTTATTATCATTTGACTGCACAAGCGCGCATTTGCTGCACCGCCTCCTGAACTCTGGCTGTGCTCGTTGACAGCCCGGCGTCAAGAGAACTAGCATCCTGTTACTTTTATCGTAAGCAGTTACGCACATCGTACAGATATTCCGCCAACCCGCGGCAGACATTTACATCTTGCCCAAGCAGGCACCAGACAGGGACAATCTCTCCAGGTGCACGTCTGAACGCCGTGAAGACAAATGCCGGCGGCATTCAAAACTGCAGATAAAACACAATTCGCTTTAGTAATTAACCGAGCCAATAACGTAAAATGCTTCATCCTGGTGATCTGGGAGCGATCGGCTTTAACAGGCAGCTTTCAGCACCGCACGAACACATTAGCCAAGCCAGCATCAGTAGATTAAAGGAGAAGAATAATGAGTCGTCAGGCAAAAGCCGTCGTTTGTCGTGAATGGGGCCAGCCCATTCAGGTGGAAACCATTACCGTCGATGCCCCCAAGCGTGGCGAAGTAACCATCAAGGTAGCGGCCTGTGGCGTCTGCCACAGCGATCATTCAGCCACTACCGGCAAGATCCCTTACCCTGCTCCGCTGGTGCTCGGCCATGAAGCCGCTGGCGTGGTGGTAGAAGTAGGTGAAGGCGTCACCGCACTGAAGGAAGGCGACTATGTGGTCAGCACTTTCATTACCATGTGCGGCAAATGCCGCAACTGTGTGCGCGGCCGCCCGGTACTCTGCGAGAACGCACGCAAGTCGATGGTTACCCTGCCCGACGGTACCGTGCGCACCCACGGCAAGGACGGCGAAGACCTGAACGTATTTGGTGCCTGCGGCGTGATGGCCGAATACGCCACTCTGCACGTCGACAACTGCGTGAAGATCGACGACGACATACCCATGTCGAGCGCCGCGCTGGTGGGTTGTGCGGTCATTACTGGGGTGGGTTCAGTCTTCAATACCGCCCAGCTCGAGCCCGGCTCGCGCGCCGCCGTATTCGGTATTGGCGGCGTGGGTCTGAATGCCATTCAGGGCTGCGTGACTGCCGGCGCTGAAATGGTCATCGCAGTCGATACCAACGCGACCAAGCTGGAAATGGCGAAAGAGTTTGGCGCTACTCATACCATCAACATCACCGAAGTGGATGACGCCAGCAAGGCGATCAAGAAACTCAGTGGTGGCGGTGTGGATTACGCCTTCGAGTGCGTGGGTAATGGCAAGGTGGTCGAGCAGGCATTCAAGGCTCTGGGTCGAGCCGGTACCGTCGTGGTCGTGGGTGTGGCCGACGGCAAGGACACCACTTCGATCAATACCTTCACCCTGCCGGCCGACGAGCGCACGCTAAAGGGTAGCTGGCTGGGTTCGGCCCGTCCGCAGTACGACTTCCCGCGGATTCTCAACCTGTACAAGGCCAACCGCCTGAAGCTGGATGAGTTGGTCACCCAGACCTACAACATCGACGATGCACCCCAGGCCTTTGCCGACATGCTTGACGGCAAGAACGCGCGCGGTGTGATCATTTTCGAGTAAGGCGTTGCAGCTTTAACGCCACCCGAAAAAAGCCCCGGCCAGTCAGCAGACTCGCCGGGGCTTTTCATAATGATCGGCCGGGGACTGCTACTTCAGCTCTCCAGACCCTGCGGCGTCACTATGTTGAAGCTGCCGGAGAACCGATCCAGTGCGCCGAGCATCTGCTTCAATTTATCGCTATCACCAGAGACCTGAATATCGCCCTGCTCCAGCATGCCCGGAAAATCTTCCGGTTGCGCGCCCAGCGGCACCAGCAGCGCAGCGGTCATGGCCACCTCGACATCCGGCTCCGCATGCTTGCGGTGAGACAGATAGGTCAGCACTCCCTCGCGCAGCGTCAGCGCATAATCCTGATCAGTGTCGGAAAACGACCAGTTGATCAGCGTACGCGGCTGGGTCAGCTTGTTCGGATTGAGGCGCACCGCCAGAAAGTCGAAGAACTGCTCGGGCGTGAGTGCATTCATCAGATCGGGCGGCACGCCCAGGCCGCCGCGTGAAGGCCCCTTGCGCACGCCGTGGCGCAACTCCATGGCGCCGGTCAGATAGGCATTGCGCCAGGTGGTGTTTTCGCACTGATAGCCCAGTTGCTCGAGCGCGTCGGCCTGCAGGTGCCGCGCCTCGACGTTGTCCGGCTCGCTGAACACCACCTTGTTGACGATCTCGGCTACCCAGCGGTAGTCACCCTCGGCAAATGACTGGCGCGCCTTGGCCAGCACGGCGGCCGCGCCGCCCATCCACTCGATGTGCCTGCTGGCGGACTCGCGTGTGGGCAAAGGATTCAGGTTGGCCGGGTTGGCGTCGTAGAAGCCCAGATAACGCTGATAAACCGCGCGTACGTTGTGGCTCACCGAGCCGTAGTAATCACGGTTATACCACTTGCGCGCCAGAGAATCGGGCAGCTTGCGCAGCTGATCGGCGATATCCAGTGGCGTCAGGCCGTGGTTAAGCAGGCGCAGCGTGGCGTTATTGAGAAAGGCGTACATGTCGCGCTGGTCTTCCAGAAACACCCGGATGTTGTCCTGCCCCCAGGTGGGCCAGTGATGCTGGGCGAAAAGCACATCGGATTGCGCGCCGTAACGCTCCAGCGTTTCGCCCAGATAGTAGGACCAGATCTTCGGGTCACGCACCTGCGCGCCGCGAATAGTCAGAATATTGTGCTGGCAACGGCAGGCATTTTCCGCCACGCACAGGGCGCGCAATGAGGGAAAGAACAGATTCATTTCCGCCGGCGCCTCGGTGCCCGGCGTCAGCTGAAACTCGATCTCCAGGCCATCAATGACCTGGGTTTCGTATTCTTGCCGAATCAGCACGGTGGGCGGGATGAGCGTAACCGTGCCTTTGGATGTTGCCTTGCCAAGACCAGCATCCACCTGCCCCTTTTCACCCTTGGGCAGCAAGCCGCCATACATGTATTGCGCGCGGCGCCCCATGGCGGGGCCCGCCAGCACATTCTCGCTCACCGCCTCTTCCATGAAACCAAAGGGGGCCACCACGCTGACCCTGCCCGCCTGAACATCGGCCTCGTCTACCACGCCCTTCACGCCACCAAAGTGATCAACGTGACAATGGGTGTAGATCACCGACAGCACCGGCTTTTTCGGGCGGTGCTGAAAGTACAGCTCCAGACCGGCAGCTGCCACTTCGGTGGAGATCAGCGGGTCCATGATAATCAACCCGGTGTCGCCTTCAATGATGTTCATGTTGGACAGGTCAAAGCCGCGAATCTGATAGATGCGCTCAGTCACCTTGAACAGGCCGGCAATATTGTTCAGCCGCGCCAGACGCCAAAGGCTCGGATTGACTGTCAAAGGCGCTCGCACCTCCTGTTCAAAGGCATAGGCATGAAAATCCCAAACCACCGCACCGCTCTTGCGCTCGACCCGTGCAGCGGAGGGCTTGGCCACCAGGCCACGCCAGGCATCGGTAAAATCGGCATCGTCTTCGAAGGGCATGGAGCTCATGCAGGCGTGGTGAAGCCGGGTAGTGGCGGCGGAGGCGTCTTTGGGTAGCAGAGCATTCGCAGAAGCATTTTCGACTGACACGAGGGATCTCCTTGACTGGGATTTCAGCTTGCCGGGGCTATCGCTGGCTAGCTTTTGCAGGCGGCAATTATTACACTCAACGTAATCGTTTACTATATTCGTAATCTTTACCAAAAACTGTCAACCATTATCCGTCGTTCCTACGCTGACCTGACTACTTGCTCTGGACCCATTCGATGCCGCTGCACTATCGCTGCCTCGCGTTGCTGCGCCGCCTGCTGCCTTTTCTGCAGCGGCGGCCACCGCACATGGCCGTTTTAAGAAGCGACGTGATCGCTGGGCTGACCGTGGGCCTGGTGCTCATTCCGCAAGCCCTCGCCTATGCCCAGTTGGCCGGTATGCCTGCCGTGACCGGCCTCTACGCGGCGCTGCTCCCGGGTGTGGTGGGCGCGCTCTTTGGCTCATCGGCCCTATTGGCGGTGGACCCTGTGGCCCTTAGCAGTCTGCTGACCTTTGCCGCACTGCAACCATTGGCCGTGCCGGCTTCGAATGAGTGGGTCACCCTCGCTATCTGGCTTGCCATCTATTCTGGGTTGTTTCAGTTCCTGCTGGGCGCCTTTCGCCTGGGCGTACTGGCGAACCTGGTTTCCAATGCCGTCATCAAGGGCTTTGTGACGGCGGCAGCCATTATCATTGCGCTATCGCAGCTGCCCGCACTGCTCGGCCAGACGCACCTGTGGGGGCTAGGCTGGAGCAGCCTGCCGCTACAGGGCTGGCTCGACTTGGAGGCTGCGCTGAGCGCCGCAGCGGTCGGACTTGGCGCAGTAGCGGCATTGCTCGCATGCAAGCATTACCTGCCGAGATTGCCCGGGATCATGCTGGTATGTCTGGGCGCGCTGATGCTGAGCCAATACCTGGGTTTTGCCGAACGGGGCGGCGCAGTGGTGGGTGAGATCGTCGGCGGCCTGCCGCAACCGAGCCTCCCAGCGACGCTGAGCCTGGAAACCCACCTGCGATTGCTGCTGCCGGCGCTGGTCATAGCGCTGTTGAGTTTTACCGAGGCCATGGCCAGCTGCCGCACGGTAGCGCGCGCAACCCACGAGCCATGGAGTACCAACCAGGAGCTTCTGGGCCAAGGGCTGGCCAAGATCGCCAGCGGCCTGTGCGGCAGTTTTCCGGTCAGCGGGTCATTTTCCCGTACTGCGCTGAACGTCTACAGTGGCGCCAGAACGCGCTGCGCAACGCTGGTCGCGTCAACGGTGGTGCTCTGCTGTCTGATCGGCTTTACCGGCATTCTTTACCATTTACCCAAAGCCGTGCTGGCCGCCATCATCATAGTGCCGGTGTGGCGCCTGATTGACCTGAAAGGAATCAGAAGGCTGCTACACGACAATCCCAGGGATGGCCTGGTCGCCCTCGCCACGCTGATCACCACCCTGCTCAGCGGGCCACACCTGTACTGGGGCGTCATCGTGGGGCTGGCGCTGTCGCTCAGCCTCTTTCTGGCGCGCCACGTGGCACCCCGCATAGTAGAAGTATCCCTGCATGAAAGCGGTGCACTGCGCGACAGGCACCTGTATGACTTGCCGCCGATTGCAGGTCACGTGCTGGCTGTGCGCATGGATGCGTCCCTTACCTACCTCACGGCGCCCGTACTGGAAGCTTACATCCGCAGACGACTGGGCGCCGATCATGCCATCACCTCGGTGCTGGTCTGTGCCTCGGCACTGAATCAGATCGATTCCACCGGCCTGGACACCTTGCGCGATCTGCATCAACTGCTGGCTGCTCAGGGTATAGCGCTGTATTTATCCAGCGCAAAACGACCGGTCCGCGAGGCACTGCACCGATCCGGATTATTGGCAGAGTTAGGCGAGAGGCGCCTTTTTGCCACTGACCTGCAGGCGCTGGAGCACCTTGCTTGCCCAGAGCCCCATCTGGCAGCTATCTGAGCACTGGCCTGGCGATTCTGCTCAGCCTTGCAACGGCCAGTGCGGGGGCAGTTGCAGCGCCTGAACTTCTCTTGCCAGCAGCTCTCCCAGCGCAGTCAGCTCAGCCGAGGTCACTCGAAAGGCCGGCATCATCAAACCCATGACCGCCCGTACTTCGCCTGCCCGATCACGCAATGCCACCGCCACGGAGCAAGCACCTTCGATGCGCTCTCCCATGGACATGGCGTAGCCGCGTCGCCGCGTCTCGGCCAGATCCTCCAGGATGCGCGCCAGCCCATCACTGCGCTCCGGTATCTGTTCATCCATGATGGCTTCCAGGCAGCGGTGCTGGTCTGCCGCCGACATCAGCGCCAGTTCAGCCTTGCCCGCCGCCCCCAGGTGCAACGGAAAGGAGGAGCCGATATCCAGCATGTATCGAATGGGTTTGCTGCTGGGGATGGCGGTGACCACAAACTGGCGTTCGCCGGCGCGCCTGAACAGCGACACCGTCTCATCGGTCCTGGCGTGCAGACTTTCCATCAGCGGACGTACCTGCTGGATCAGGTCGTCGCTGTTGAGAAACGGCTGCACCAATTCCATCAGACCATAGCCAAGACGCCAGCGCCCCTGCGCTGCTGGTTCCAGCAGCTTTTCCTGTTCCAGTGTACCGAGCAACTCTGCTACCGCAGCGGGCTCCAGAACGGCCTTTTCGGCCAACTCATCAACACTGCTGCCAGCGAAGGAGGAGCCGGCAGCGCTCCTCAGCAGCATGACCGCACGACGCACGGCCCCCGTCCCGGTGGAGCGGCCGGTGTGCGAGTAGCGCTTGTCTTCAGGACGGCGGCGGATATAACCCCTGGCCTCCAGCGTCTGCAATATACGAAAAACGATCGGGGTCGACTCATCCATGGCTTTCGCCAACTCCGAGAGCGAGATCGGTGCCGACGATGACTCGATAAGCTCCAGCACATCAAGGGCGCGCGACAGCGTTCTCAATTGGGGGGTTGGGTCTGACACTCTGCCTCCCGGGCACGATTGCAACAGGCATGATTAAAAGGCGCATTACACTGGCATCCCGTCTGGATGTCGAGCGGCCGCCCGCATTTACTTGCCGGTTTTGCTCGCTGAGCCGCATTAATGCGCCAGCACCTGCGAGAGCGCCAGGCGGCGTGTAGCGCACAAAAATTACCTTGTAATAGGAATCATTCTCTTTTAATGTTTCCTACCTGAATTGCCGCCTCCATACACCTGCCGTTTCGACCAAGCATGCCCGCAACTGAAAACACCTCCAGCATCAGTATCACCGCCCTTTACAGCGAGCATCATGGCTGGCTCTTCGCATGGCTGCGACGCAAGCTTGGCTGCGCCGATCAGGCCGCAGATGTAGCGCAGGATACTTTCGTGCGGGTCTTGGTGCGCAATGAAATCATCAGCAATCAGGCACCCAAGGCCTTTCTCTCGACCATAGCCCGCGGCCTGGTGATTGACCATTGGCGCCGCAGTGCGCTGGAAAAAGCCTATCTCGAAGCGCTTGCCCAGTTGCCCGAGCAATATTATCCGTCTGCCGAAGAGCAACATCAGACCTTGCAAACCCTCGAGCAGATCGCGGCGCTACTGGATGGGCTCAAGGCCAAGGTGCGTACGGCCTTTCTGCTTTACCAACTGGGCGGCCTGAGCCATGCCCAGATTGCCGCTGAATTGGGTGTTTCCACGCGCAGCGTGGAACGCTACGTGGCCGAGGCGCTGCTGCATTGCTATCAACTACGTTACGGAGAGTGTTGAGCAGTGCACACAGCCGCGCAGACCGATCAGATCATTCCCACCGCCGTGGTGCGCGCGGCCATCGAATGGCGGCTGAAACTGGATACCGCCGACAATCAGGCGCTGGTCAGTGCACGTATTCAGCGCTGGTGCAAAAAGCGGCCGGAACATGCCCTGGCGTGGCAACGGCTAGGCAATCTGCAAGCGGAGTTTGCCGGTTATGCCGCGACTCTGCCCCGCCGCGAACTGGGCATACCCCTGCTGCAGCGCGCCAGCGTTGATTTGCAGCGCCGCCGGGCACTCAAGTTGCTGACACTCGCGGTTGCCGTTGGCGGACCTGCCGGCTGGCTGGCCAGTCAGAACAGCCGCCTGGTCGCCGATTACAGCGTCGGCACCGGCGAACGCCGACATATTACTCTGGCCGACGGCAGCCAGTTGCTGCTCAACACAGGCTCGGCAGTGGATGTGCGCTTCAGTGCCACACAACGCCTGTTGGTACTGCGCGAAGGCGAAGTGCAAATCCACAGCAGCGCCGATCCGGACAGATTGCGCGCCAGGCCGTTGCGGGTGGAATGCCGCCACGGCTGGTGCGAAAGCGATGCCGGGCGCTTCCTGCTCCGCGACCAGGGCAGTTATAGCGAGCTGCAACTGCAAGAGGGCACCTTGGCACTGGCCACCTACGCGGGCGAAGAGCGTCTGGCTACGGTGGGCCAGCAGTATCAGTTGCATCCCGGCGGGATTGAGACCGTAACAGCGCCGCGCCTCGACCCGGCCGCCTGGACGCGCGGCATGCTGGTGGTCAATGACATTCGTCTGGGCGACTTTGTGCGCGAGCTGGCGCGTTATCGCAACGGCATCATCGGCTGCGACCCGGCGGTGGCCGAGCTGCTGCTGTCGGGGGTATTCCAGCTGGCTGACCAGGATGCCCTGCTCGACAATCTCTCGCGCAGCCTGCCGGTGCGTATCGTTTCGCGCTCGCGCTATTGGGTGCGGGTAGTGGCTGCGCCTGAGCTTGCCGCCTAAGGCCGCGCTCTTTCGTGCGCCCGGCCCTCCATTTGAACGGACAGTCTGGGGGCGAGGAAAATAAATCTTTTTTTGTCGGCTTAAGCGCGCTCGTCCGGTTAGTCAGATACCACTACTCAACTGCCAACGGATTTCATTTATGCGCGCACTAGCAAACGCCCCCCGCCATAGCGGCTTCCGCCTGACCAGCCACTGCGGCGCCGCCATTTGCATGGCAATGGCACTGGCCACTGCCAGCCCCGCGCTGCTGGCGGTGGAAGCCAGCAGCGCCACCAGCAATCAACAGAGCTTCTCGGTGGCGGCTGGCCCGCTGGCGAGCGCGCTCAGCAGCCTGGCCCAGCAAAGCGGCATCAACCTTTCCTTCGCTGCTAGCCAGGTCCAAGGGGTGAGCAGCCCGGGTGCGCGCAATGCCCCTTCGATAGACACAGCGCTGGCACAATTGCTCAGTGGTACCGGCCTGGTCGCGCAGAAAAGCAGCTCTGGCTACGTAGTGGTGGCAGCACAAACAGATAGCAGCGCCTACCGACTCAATCCGCTGACGGTAGAGGCGCAGCGCACCCAGTCGGGGGTAGCACCCGTGCCGGGCTATTTTGCCAGCACCAGCCGCACCGCGACCAAAACCGACACCCCTGTGCTGGAAACCCCGCAGAGCATCAGTGTGGTGACCGCCGAGCAGATTGCCGACCGCAAGGCCGGCACTGTGGAAGAAGCCGTCGCCTACTCTGCAGGTGTCAGCGTGGGCGGCGCCGGCCTGGACCCGCGTTTCGACCAGATCAATATTCGCGGTTATGCCGCAGTAACCAACGCCGACTATCTGGATGGCATGCGTCAGGCAAACAGCGGCTGGCTTTCCTATTTCGCCACTGATCCCTTTGCGCTCGAGCGCATCGAAATCCTCAAGGGGCCAGCCTCCGTACTCTATGGCCAGATCAGCCCCGGCGGCATGGTCAACCGCGTAAGCAAACGCCCGAGCGAAGAAGCCGTAGAGCAGGTCGAGCTGCAATACGGCAGCAACGACCACATGCAAGGCCAGTTCGATATTGGCGGCCGACTGAATGAAAACGGCGATGTGCTTTATCGACTGGTAGCTATTGCGCGAGATGCCGATACCGACATCGAACAGGTCCCCAACAACGTCGGTCTGATTGCGCCCTCACTGACCTGGCGCTTCAGCGAGCAGACCGACTTGACGCTACTGGCCCAATACCAGGACCGAGAAACCTCAGGCTCACCAAGGCCTTACCAGTCAGGAGATACCCTCACCCACTTCTGGGCTGGCGATGAAGACTTCGACAAGCTTGACCAGCAGCAAGCGCAGTTTGGCTACGAGTTCGAGCACCGTTTCAACGACACCTTCAGCCTGCAACACAACCTGCGCTATGGCACCACTGACACCGTCAACCAGTACACCAGCGCCAGCCTGCAAGCGGGCAGCACCAGCGTTCTGGATCGCACGGCCTGGGGCATCTACGAGCAAATGGACTCGGTCACCACCGACACCCGTCTGGTCTCGCACTTTGCCACCGGCGCCCTGGATCACACCCTGCTGACCGGGCTCGACTACGCCTATCTGGATTTTGACGTCGAATATTCCATGGGCGTTGCACCCTCCATCGATATCAACAATCCAGACTATCACCAGCCAATCGCTCGCCCGCGTTCGGTGCTGGTAGACCAGAGTGGCACCACCCACCGCAGCGCCGTCTACCTGCAGGATCAGGTCGCCGTGGGCGCTTGGCGCCTGTCAGCTGGCCTGCGCCAGGACTGGGCCAACACCGAGAAAACCAACAACCTGAACGGCATCAAGAGCAAGACCCATGATGACAAGACCACCGGCCAGCTCGGCGCGCTTTACCTGTTTGATTCGGGTCTGGCGCCCTATGCCAGCTACGCACAATCCTTTTTGCCGCAGACTGGCACAGGTGTTGGCGGGGACGACTTCAAGCCGACCGAAGGCGAACAGTTCGAGCTCGGCATCAAATACCAGCCACCAGGCAGTAGCACGCTGCTGACCGCGTCTCTCTATCACCTGGTGCAGTCCAACTCGCTGACCACGCTGCCCGGTACCGCCTTCAGCGTACAGAAGGGCGAAGAAACCTCACGCGGGCTGGAACTCGAAGCGGTTTCCGACCTTGGCGAAGACCTGCACATGATCGCCAGCTACGCCTTCAATGATGCGGAGGTGACCGAGAGCAACGATGGCGACAAGGGCAACACCCCGATTCTGACCCCACGGCACCTGGCCTCACTGTGGCTTGATTACACTCTGCCGCGTGGCGCCCTGCAGGGGTTGGGCCTCTCTGCTGGCGCACGCTACAACGGCCGCAGCTATGCCAATGCCAGCAATACCGAGAAGAATGAAGCCTACACCCTGGTGGATGTAGCTGCGCACTACGACCTGCGAGGTTCGGCCGACGGCATCCGCTTGGGCCTGAACGCCAGAAACGTCACCGACAAGCGGTACATCTCCTGTGAGGCGGGTTACTGCTATCGCGGTGCCGGCCGTGCCTTGATCGGTAGCGTCAGCTATCGCTGGTGACCATATCAGGGCCCCGTTATACGGGGCCCGCTTGAGGAGCCAGACCTTGTTATCGATCCCCGCTGTACGGACTTTCAACTTCATGGCGCTCGCTCTCTGCCTGCTGGTAATTAGCAGCCCGGCACAGGCAAGCGAACAGCCAGTCACCCTGAGCGGCAGCATCGAGTGGCAGATGCATAACGACCAAGGTCACCCCTACCGCATTCTGATCAGCAAACCCGAGGGTGACGTGCCCTACACCGGTGGCTACCCGGTGCTTTATGTACTGGATGCCAATGCCTACTTTGCTTCCTTTCACGAAGCCAAACGGGCGCAGAAACAGTTCCGTCACGCCATCATTGTCGGCATCGCCTATCCCGGCGAAGAACCCCTGAACTTCCTGCGCCGCGCCTATGATCTATCCCCGCCGGTGCCGGAAGAGCGTAACGACCCGCCCCAGGGTGGGCAGGACGAACTGCTGGATTTCCTGCAGCAGCGGGTCATGCCGGCCGTCGCCGAGCGCTTCCCGGTAGATCCCGACCAACAAAGCCTGTTCGGGCATTCCTTTGGCGGCATGTTTGCCATCCATGCGCTCTTTACGCGCTCCGCGCTCTTTGATCATGTGGTCGCTGCCAGCCCCAGCCTGTGGTGGCATGACCGCCACCTGCTGGGCCCGGAGCGTGCCTTCAGCACCGCGATTCAGGCAGGTACCATCGACGTCACCCACAGCAGCCTGGCGCTGATCCTGGGTGAGTACGATTCACCGCAGGAAATACAGGACTCACAAGCGCTACACAGACGCTTGCAGCCGCTGTCTGCCTGGGGCCTGCGCAGCAGCCTGCACATAGAAACCGGAGAAGACCACATGTCGGTCCCCTTCAGGATAGAGTCGCGTGTCCTGCAGGAGGTGCTGACCGCGCGTCGCCGCTGAAGCGCCAGCATCCACCGCAACGCTTTACAAAAATCAGCTCAGGGATGCCGATACACTGCATCGCCTACCCGCAGCATTCCGGGCTGCACCGTATCGGCATAGATTCCCAGATTCTGATCCGCCTCGCTCACCACCGCGCGCAACAGCCTGCTATCGGCGGGTAGCCGCTGCTGCGCGCGAGTGACCGCACCGCAGCGCGGCGCCGCGGCAGTGCCGCGCAGTTCTGCCTCGCCAAGCTGCAATTTGCCGCCCAGCCAGGACTGCTCGACCAGGCCGGCCTGGCTGTCGAGCGTATCTATCACCAGGTTCGGGCGAAAACGCCGCGTGTCCCAGTCGCTCTGCGGGTGGCGCGCGCGCAGGTAATCCAGGCTGGCAGTAGTCAGCAGATGCAGCGGCGATACCAGAAAATAGCTGCCGGGCAGCGAAACGTAATCGACCATCGCCTGCGGCAAATCGGTAAAGTCCGGCAGGGGTTCCCCAACCTCTCGCGCGAATGTGGCCTTGAGCTCTTCCAGCCAGGCGTGCCCCTCGGCCTTGTAGCGCCTGAACGCTGCCAGCTCGGTTTGTGACGACAACGGCTCCAGACGCGACTCATGGCCAAGCAGGCGTGAAATCAAACCGTGTACCTGGGGGTCGTCGCTGCTGACCTGTGCACCATCAGGCAACAGCAATTCCACTGTCTGACCCACCGCAGCGCGTTGGCGCGCGATCACCTGCAACAGGCGCGGTCTGAACTTGCAACTCTGAATCTCGTTGCGGGCGATATCGCGAACAGCCCAGAGCCGATCGCCCTCAAGCCCCTTGCCGGTGAGCGGACAGACTGTCAGCGACTCTCCGGCCATGCCCTTGACCGGGTAACGCCATATTTCACTGACCCGCCCCAGCATTCGCATAGCCCGTTGTCCTGTTCCGATTATCCAAAGCGGTGTTCAACACCCCCTTGGCAAAGCAGACAACGAGCAATAATCAGACCACTGGCGGCCGCCTCCCCTGCCGGCACGCCTGATCCGTCAACTGAGCCAGATCAACGCAACTGGCTATCCTTGCTGCCACGGCGATTGATACCAGACGCCTTTGATTGCTGGTCGGCGGCGCTCTGGCAACTGACGCACAAGCGCACGCCGGGCAGTGCCTGGCGGCGCGCCTCCGGGATGGGTTCATCGCAGGCCTCGCAGAATTGCAGGCTTTCACCGCGCGGCAGTTGGCTGCGCGCGCGCTGTACCGCTTCGTCCACGGTGTCGTCGATCTGCTCCTGTACAGCGCCCTCGCGGGCCCAGCCGGTTGCCATTTTCCACCTCCGCAAGAAACTCAACTGCCCTAAGCATCGCTCGCTTGTGCTGCGGCGTCAAAGCGCTCGCAGCTGAGCCTTGCGGGTTGACGCTGCTTTCGGTCAGTATCTAGGCCCATGACAGCTCTCTCGCCACTCTCCGCCTATCAGCACGCACTGGAACATCAGGGCTTTGTCCCGGATGAGGCCCAGTTGCAGGCTGCGCGGCAGTTGGAAGAATGCTATCAGGCGCTACAGGCGGGCCGCGAAACCCGGGGTGTCTATCTCTGGGGGCCGGTTGGCCGGGGCAAGACCTGGCTGATGGATCGCTTTCATGAAAGCCTGACGGTGCCCAGCAAACGCCTGCACTTTCATCATTTCATGGGCTGGGTTCACAAGCGTCTGTTTCAGATCACCGGCACGGCCGATCCGCTGCGCGCGTTGGCCCGGGAGATGGCGCAGAAAGTGCGAGTGCTCTGTTTCGACGAGTTCTTTGTCAACGACATCGGCGACGCCATTTTACTGGGTGGCCTGATGCGGCAGATGTTCGAGCAGGGCGTAGTGGTGGTCTGCACCTCCAACCTGCCGCCGCAAGACCTCTATGCCGACGGTTTCAACCGTGATCGCTTCGTACCGGCAATCAAGGCCATTGAGGAGCACATGTGGGTTGCTTCGCTGGACGGTGAGCAGGACCATCGCCTGCATCCCGGTCAGGCCTTGCAGCGTTACTGGGTCAGCGAAGCACGCCAGCAGCAATCGCCACTTGAGGCTGTATTCTGCAATTTGTGTGACGGCCGCGCGGCCAGTCAGGAGCCGGTGCTGCTCGGCCATCAGCAAATACCCTGTGTAAAGCGCTGCAGCAAGGTGGCTTGGTTCAGCTTTCACGCCCTGTGCAACAACTCCCTGTCGGCGCTGGATTTCATCGGCTTGTGTGACCGCTTCCCGGCCATCCTGCTGAGCGAAGTGCCCAATCTGAGCAGCCCGCAGCGCGCTGGCATCATTGCCCGCGGCACCGAAGACAGCGCAGAACGAGTGGAGGCCGGGGATCGCGAGCTGCCCAGCCTGTCGGTGCACGATGACAGCGTACGCCGCTTCATTGCTTTAGTTGATGAATGCTATGACCGGCATATCCCGCTATACCTGGAAGCAGCAGTGCCTCTGGAGCAGCTTTACACCCAGGGTTATCTGGCCTTCGCCTTCGAGCGCACCCGCAGCCGCCTGCAGGAAATGCAACTGCAACGCTTTGGCCAGGGCTACGAAACCGCTGCCACAGACGAATCCGCTACGCAAAGCACTTGATACTGTATTTTCATCCAGTACAATGACCAGCACTTGCCCGCTCGGCCGGTGTAGCCGAAACCGCAGCAATCTAAAGAATCGCATTCAAGCCTGAGGTGTGTATGGCCGTTGAAATTGTATATCGCAGCAGCAGAGACCCGGAGCAGTTGTTCATGGATAAAGCCGAAGCAGACCGTCACGACAAGATGCTGGAACTGGCAGAAACCCTGGGCGAAGTGTTGCAACAGGCGGTGCCCGAGCTGGGCGAAAAGTTGGCCGAGGAAGTCAGCATCTACATGGCGCGGCATCGCGATGTATTTGCCAAGGCGTTCAAGAGCAACCCTGAAGCCCTGGCCAGTCTGAGTGAGGAAGGCGCCGAGGCCTGAAGCGCGCGGGACGGGCGGGGGTTATCAATCACCGCCTCCCAGAGCTCCGCTCACTGATACATCCAGAAATTCGGGTGCGCCTCAACGGCTTGAGTCGGTGAACCAGTGCGTTTGATTATGCGCTTGAGTAAGGCCATGGTAATGCTCCCTGTGGGTTGTCTTGGACACGGGGAGCATCATCTGCCAGCGCGATTGATTTATAAAATCGATTAGCACTATCACTGCGATTGGCAAAACACTATAAGGCAATTACTGGTCAGCCGGACTCTCGACCTGCGCGTACACCTCGGCAGCACCGCCCTGCTTCAACAGCAATACCTGGTAAGGCATGAAGTCCTTCCCCATTTCCATTCCCGGGCTGCCTACCGGCATACCCGGTACTGCTAACCCGAGAGCACCGGCCGGTGGCGCAGCAAGAAAAGCCTCTATGTAGCGCGCCGGTACGTGACCTTCAAACACATAGCCATCGGCTGATACGGCGGTGTGGCAGGAACGGTACTGCGGAGCGATACCGTGCTCGGTTTTCAGCGCAGCCATATCGGCAGGATGCTGCGCCTGGGTACTGAAGCCCGCCTGATCTGCGTGTTCAATCCAGCCTTCGCAACAGCCGCACGTCGGGCTCTTGAATACCTGCAACAGATTACCGGTAGCGGGCTCTGCCAACAGCGACTGGTTCTGCGTTGGCTCTGCGCCGCCCAGGGTTTGAGGTTTCTCAGGAACCGGGTCGTTACAGGCCGCCAGCAACGGCAGCGCCCCAAGCGTGAATAGCACCCACCGTGGAAAAATCACCCGCATACGCACCTCCGTTCAATCCTGCCCACATGAGCCGACAGATTAGCATGTCTGCAGGGCGCGACAGGTAGCAACAAGACCGGCCAATTGTTACGGCTGATAACCCGCGACACGTCGACCGACCGCAATCAGACAGCCCAGCGAAACATGAACGCTCATTCAGATACGCTTGACAGTATACAGTTGTGCACTTACTTTCTTACCTCTGCACAGCAGCCTGCAACCAGCGTGAACCGAGCGCATCTGCCTGGCTGCAGCTGAGCCCAAGTAGAAACTTACAACACCAATAAAAATCGAGGCCTCCCATGACAAGCCAACCCGGCTTCAGCCCAACCCCGCGCGGCAGCACCCTGCCGCTGTTGGGACTTTCCGCCCTCCTTCTCACCGGCTGCCTGTCTGGCGGTGGTGGCAGTGACGACGAACCCAGCGTCGCCAGCGGCGTATTCATCGACGCTCCGGTCGCCGGCCTGCACTACGCAACCGGCAGCCGCAGCGGCGAAACCGACAGCGAAGGTACTTTTCAATACCTGCCCGATGAAACCATCACCTTCTCGCTAGCCGGCATTACCCTGGTCGCCGCCGCCGGCGCCAGCCAGATCACGCCGCTGGATATAGTCGAGGGCGCCGCCTCCATCAACGACCCGGCCGTGCTGAATATCTCGCGTTTTCTGCAGTCGCTGGATGCCGATGGCAACCTGGCTAACGGGATTGATATCTCGGCTGAAATTCGCGAGACGATCAGTGACTACTTGGCCTCCAATCCCGGTGTCTCGCTCGATTTCAGTGATACAGCCAGCTTCGAAAGCCAGGCGCAGGCTCTGTTGGCGGCGCTCAATGACGCCGAAGTATTCACCGAAAACGCCGCGGACAGCGACCGGGCGCTCACAGCCAGGCTGGACGCGTTCAATCATCTGCTCGATTCACTGGATAGCCAGGCCGATGCCGGCGTCGATTTCAGCCTGCGACCGGTACTGTTCATCCATGGCGGCGCCGGCTCGGCCTCGCAGTTCGAATCGCAGGCCATGCGCTTTCGTGCCAATGGCTACCCGCGTTCCTATCTGGCGGTGTATGAGTACAACACCAATACCGGGCAAAGTGCGCTGGATCCCACCCAGGCCGCCGAACGCAATATTGCGATCAATAAAATGGTTGATCGGCTGCGGCGAATATCCGGTTCGGACGAGATTGATCTCATGGCCCACTCCATGGGCACAGGCGTGAGCCTGATGTACCTGGGCGAGGAAGCCAACGCCGCCAAGGTAGCGCACTACGCCAGCATCGACGGCGCCGCACTTGAAGCGCAACCGGGCGATGTGCCCACCCTGGCACTCTGGGGGCAGTACGTCGATCGTGAGGTGACCGGTGCGCAGAACGTCTACCCTGCCGAAGACATGCCCCTCGGGCATATTGAAGTGGCCACCTCGGCTGACTCCTTCGCGCGCATATACGCTCACTTCAACGGCAGCCAGCCGGCTACCAAGCTGATCCCCGAAGCCGAAGGCGACAGAGTGTGGCTCGCGGGTCGCGCCAGCCTGTTTCCGCAAAACCTGGGCGCCGAAGGTACCGAACTGCGCATTTTTGAAGTTGACCCAGCCACCGGCATACGTTTGAGCGATACCCCTGAGCACCTGGCCCGCATCGGCAGCGATGGCAACTGGGGCCCCTTCCAGCTGACCAAGGGCGCAAGCTACGAGTTTGGGCTGGTACGCGATGTAGCCGGTGCCGATCACTATTTCTACCGCGAAGGTTATCTACAGGACAGCGTCTTTGTTCGCCTGAATACCTCACTCCCGGGCGCGGGGGTCGGAGCTTATCTACACCGCAGCGCCAACCACACCAATATCATGATCGCGCGCGACCGTGAGTTGTGGGGGGACCAGGGCGAGGAGAACGACAGCCTTACGGTGAGTTACGGAGAAAAAGAAACGCAGATAGTCACCAGTGCCACCGCCCCGCTGCTCAAGCGCACCAGCAGCATTTTTCTGCATGATCGCAACAGCGATGGCCTGAGCACGCTACCCGGCCCCGACCCATTCTTCAACGCGCTGCCCTTTATCTCCGGCCTGGATCTGTTTATCCCCGCCTCTGCCAACGCCAGCCAGCCCATTGTGATCGAGCTGACCCCGCGCGGCGGAACAGGCAAAACCCAGACCATCACCATTCCGAACTGGCCTTCCGACGAGGTGCGGTCAAGCTCGGTGCAGTTTAAAGACTACATTCAATAAAGCACTCAAGCCGCTGAACTGCATGAGCTTAATGACATAAGCTCATGCAGTTTCTACCGCCTGCTCTTTCCCCGTTTCGCCTGCCACCACATTTTTCCATAGCGCATCTGTGCTCCACTGCTAGTCTGACAACAGATAAAAATAACAATGGCTCTGCGCCACCACCTTGGTGCGCTGCCTGCAAGCCTGGAGCTTTGTCATGAAAATGCTGCGCCGTTTTTCCATTTACCAGCGGTTGGTAGCCGTTACCCTGCTGGTATTGCTATTGGTGTTGGGGCTGGTTACCGGCTTTGCCCTGGACTACCGCAAAAGCCTGATGGATGGCCGGGCGATGAAGACACAGCACCTGGTCGAATCAGGCATGGGCGTGATCGAATACTTCTACCAGCAGCAACAGAGCGGAGAGTTAAGCGAGCAGCAGGCGCAGGCTGCTGCCGCCAGTGCGTTGCAAGGACTGCGTTATGGCAACAACGACTATTTCTGGATCCACTCCAACGATCTGACGATGATCATGCACCCCTTCAGCACCAAGCTGGTGGGCAACAGTGTGGCCGACGTGCAGGATCCGAACGGCAAATACCTGTTCCGCGATATGGTTGCCGTGGTCAAAGCCGACTCGGCCGGCTTTGTCGATTACATGTGGCCCAAACCGGGCATTAACGACCCTGTCCCGAAGATCTCCTACGTCGCCGGCTTCGCCCCCTGGGGCTGGATCCTGGGTTCTGGCATCTATCTGGATGACGTTAATCAAGCATTCTGGGCAGACATGGCGCCCAAGCTCACCCTGGCGGCGCTTGGCCTGTTACTGCTGGTGGCCGTGAACCTGATGATTGCCATGAGCATCGCTCGGCCCATTGCTCAGACTGTAGCGGCGATGAATGACATTGCCACCGGAGACGGCGACCTCTCACGCCACCTGGATACCAGCGGCGACGACGAGATCAGCGGCCTGGCACGCGGTTTCAATGCCTTTACCGACAAACTGGCGCAGGTGATCGATGATTTGCGCCAGGTGGTTGCGCGCAACAGGCGGATTGCCGATGAGGTGGGGGCAGCCATCAGCAAGGCTGAAATATCCTACAACCAGCAAAACAGCGAGCTGGATACCATCGCCTCGGCGGTAGAAGAAATGAGCGCCACCTCCGATGAAGTCGCACAGCGCATGTCCGACTCAGCCGAGGCGGCAAGACAGGCCAATGAACAGGCGCTCACGGGTCAGGAGACTGCCACCACAACCTCGCGCAGCATGGAAATGCTGGCTCGGGACATCGGCGAGGCAAGCCAAGCCGTGGCCGATCTCAACGCCCAGTCGCATACCATCGACTCGGTACTTGCGGTAATACGCGCGGTGGCCGAGCAAACCAATCTGCTGGCACTGAATGCCGCTATCGAGGCCGCGCGCGCAGGCGAGCAAGGACGAGGTTTCGCCGTAGTAGCCGATGAAGTGCGCACCCTTGCCAGCCGCACCCAGGCCTCGACAGAAGAAATTCGCAGCCTTATTGATGCACTGCAAAGCGGCACCGCCAAGGCGGTCAGCTCGATGGAGGGCAGTCACGCCCAGTCTGCGGCCATGCAGCATCAGGTCGAAAGCTCACATAGCGCGCTGTTGTCGATTGCCGCCTCGGTGGACACCATTACCGACATGACCAGCCAGGTGGCCGCTGCAGCCGAGCAGCAGTCGCGCACCAGTACCGAGATTTCCTCCAGCCTGAGCCAGCTCAGCACCCTGGGCGGGCGGGTGATGCGCGAATTGCAGGATACCGCCGGCAATGCGCGACAACTCACCGACGCGGCTGCAGAATTGGATCGTTTGATCAGCCAGTTCAAGACCGGCGGTCATCGCTGACAGACAGCAAAACGCCGAGCGATCCTCCGGCCCGGCGTTTTGTGGCGGCTCACCATGCCGCTCAGCTGAGATGCGACCTGGCTACTTCATACCCATGCAGTTGGCGTAGAAGGTCGTGGTAGCGGGCCAGTCAGAGAAAATGCCTATCACCCCCACATCCCGCGCCAGCACATCGATTACCGTCAACATGTCGCCATCGTTGTTGATGGCGTCCGTTACGCTCTGGTAGTACCAGCCGCCACCCTGGGCCAGCGGGCCGGCTCGCTCCATCGACCAGGCAATCAGATCCAGGCCGGCGGCGCGGGCGTTCCGGGCATACTCGGAGGGCACAATGTTGCCATGGCCATCGAGTGTCAGCATCTTCCAGATCGCCGGCGCCAGTATGCGCACACCCTGGGCATGAAGGTCTTCCATGTAGGCCAGTGACGAGGTCTCGGGCGTGATCGGCGACTCATCCAGAAATACCGCCTGATCGGCAAACTCGGGCATCTCGTTGATCCAGAAGGTCACATCCTCCAGTTGGAACGACTGTGGCCAGACATCGCGCGGCTTCAATCCCGCCTCCAGGTAGTCCTCCAGCATCTGCCGCGCATAATCGTGCTGGCTGTAATCGTCCTCGTAGGGCATCTCGACTACCGGGGTTTTCAGCTCCGGGGTGAACTTGACGCCCAGCGATCGGAACAGCTCGATGCTTTCCTTGTGACTCAACAGCGTGCCACGGCTGGCGTAAAGGTCGGTGCGCCAGTCGGCGGTGCCTTTTACGTATTCCTCAGGCGTGGTCGCCAGGGGGTCGTATGCATCCATCTTGCCTTCCAGAGTCTTGAACTCGGCCAGGGTGATGTCGCTGGTGCGGCATTCGGCCTGTGCCGGCGTGCCATTGACTGAATCCGCCGGCACAAAGGGCTGGGTACACTTGGCGTTAAGCTCGGGGATGGTGACGATATTGGTGGTGGTGTGCAGGTCGTTCTGCGCGTGGCGACAGACCAGCTCGCGGTCCTTGGTGAAGGCTACGTCGCATTCAACAATGCCCGCGCCCATGCGCGCCGCTGCGACATAGGACTCCAGGGTGTGCTCGGGAAACTGCAGCGGGGCGCCACGATGGCCAATCGAGAAATCAGTGCGCTTCATGTTGTCGGTGCGGCAGGATTGCAGACGCGTCTTCAGCGGGCCTTCGTCCATATCGTCGACCAGCCATTGTGGCCGTGGCCCGAGCTGCACATCGGCGCGCCTGTTGCGCCGCTGCTTCAGCTCAGCCAGTTTCTCGTGCAAGCGCTCAAGCCCACGCGCTGCGTTGTCGTTGTGATCATGACCGGCAAACCAGCCCTGCGCGCCAACCATGCCGCTGACAGTCATGAGACTGCCGGCCAGAACCAGGGTTAACCCAATGCGAGACGTCATACCAGACTCCTTCTGAAATGAGTGGATGTGCCTGCATAGCTTTGGCGTGACGGATGACAGCCAGGTGAACCGAGGAAAAAAAAAGCCGATCGATGCCACAAAATTGCGCGGCCGGTCGCAAAACGCGCAGGCCATGGCAATCCAGCCATGGCCTGGCATGGAAATGTCATCAACCTCAGTTAAGCACTACCAGGCGATTGGGCAATTCGTTGCGTTCATGCGTGGCTGGCAGGTGCTGCGCCAGCTGCTCCCCGCACGTCTCGATGCAATCAAGAAAACCCTGCAATACCTGACCCTTGCCTACCTGAGCGGTAAACGCAGCGACGATCGACTCCCAGCGGGCGTTGTCGATGCGACTGGAAATACCGCGATCTACCATGATCTCGACGTAACGCTCGGCCTCGGAGACAAAGATAAGCATCCCGGTTTCGCCATCGGTGTGATGCAGATTGAGCTCGATAAACTGGCGCCGCGCCAGATTGGCGGCGCGCCAGTGCCGTACCGACCGTGGAATCAACCGAGTGGTGATGCGCGGTACACGAAACACTAGCGCCAGCACCACGAACGTGGCCCATTGCGCCAGCAGCAGCTCCATCAGATTCAGCCAGCCGCTGAAATACACCACAGCGCCCGGTACTACCAGGGCGAGAAGACTTGCCCATAACAGCGGGATATAGCGATAGTCATCCGCCTGGCGGGCCAATACCGTGACCACCTCGGCATCGGTGTGCTGCTCGATGCGATCAATCGCATCGGCAACCTGTTGTTGTTCACTGCTTGAAAGAAGCGTCATTGTGCATCCTTGATTGAAATCACCATCCGCCGGAGGCCCCGCCGCCGCCAAAGCCGCCGCCACCACCGCCGAAGCCGCCACCGCCAAAACCACCACCGCCGCGCGAGCTCCCGCTCATGCCGCCCAGTACCGCCCCGGCCAGCAAGGCTCGCCCCATGCCGCCACGGCCACCGCCGCCGATAAAGGTGGTCACAATCAGCATCAGCACAAGTAGTATCGCGCCGGCGGGCTTCTTCTTGCCCTCGGCACGCTCGCCACGCTCGGCAACCGCCAGAGGATTGCCGCCCAGCACCTGAATCATGGCGCCCGCGCCCTGCACTATGCCTTGCTCGAACTGGCCCTGGCGAAAGGCTGGAGTGATGATGCTGTTGATGATGGTCGAGGACTGTGCATCGGTCAGCCGCCCTTCCAGGCCATAGCCTACTTCAATGCGTATCTTGCGATCGTCGCGGGCGATGATAAGGAGCGCGCCGTTGTCTTCGTCCTTCTGCCCGATGCCCCAGGCGCGGCCAAGCTCCACGCCGAAGCGCTCGATGCTCTGGCCTTGCAGGCTTGGCACGGTGACCACCACAACCTGCTCGCTGGTCGCTTGCTCATGGGCCGCCAGCATCTGGGTAAGCTGCTGCTCTGCGCCCTGCCCCAGTAACTCGGCCTGATCTACTACCCGGCCGGTCAGCTTGGGCAGAGCCGCTTCATCAGTCTGTGCCACCGCAGCACCTACCCATAGCAACGGAGACAGCAGCAAACTCAACAACAGTGGCAGGAAACACCTCATTCGAAGTTGACCTGTGGCGCCTGCTCGGCGTTCTCGGTGGTGGCACTGAAGTTTTCACGGATCGGCATGTCGCTGTACATCAGGCTGTGCCAGATACGACCGGGGAAGGTACGAATTTCGGTGTTGTAACGCTCGACTGAAGCGATAAAGTCGCGACGCGCCACCGCAATGCGATTCTCGGTGCCTTCGAGCTGCGACTGCAGGGCCAGAAAGTTCTGATTCGACTTGAGGTCCGGGTAGCGTTCGGAAACCGCCATCAAGCGGCTGAGTGCGCCGGTAAGTTGACTCTGCGCCTGCTCGAACTGGCGCATCTTGGCCGGATCATTCAGATCCTCGGCGCTGATATTGATCGAGGTTGCCTTGGCCCGTGCCTCGACCACCGCCGTCAGGGTTTCCTGCTCCTGGCGGGCAAAGCCCTTGACCGTTTCCACCAGATTGGGAATGAGGTCAGCGCGGCGCTGATACTGGTTTTCCACCTGCGACCAGGCCGATTTTACCTGCTCGTCGTAGGTAGGAATGTTGTTGATGCCGCAGCCCGCCAACAGGCTGCTGAACATAAGGAGAATTGCCACTTGCCAGGTGTATCGAAAACGCTGCGTATTCATTGTCTGTCGTCCGTCCGGGTGTTGTTGGCCTTTGACCCGCTATCAGCAACGCGAGTCTCGCATTAGCAGAACACGAATGCCCGCCAGTTAAAACCCCTGCACACCTGCCCGTCGGTAAGCCCGATTAACCGTCCGGGCCTGGCAACAGGTAAACTGGCCGGCCTACTCTCTACCATGACAACACTATGACCTTTGCCGCCCTCGGCCTGATCGATCCTCTGCTGTGTAATCTGCAAGCGCTTGGCTACAGCAGCGCCACGCCCATCCAGACCCAGGCGATCCCTGCCGTGCTCAAGGGCCGTGACCTGCTGGCCAGCGCACAAACCGGGACCGGAAAAACGGCGGGGTTTGCGCTCCCCTTATTGCAAATACTGCTGCAGCAGGGTCCCAAGCTAGCCAGCAACTCGACGCGCGCCCTGGTGCTGGTACCCACGCGTGAGCTGGCCGAGCAGTTGCTGCAGAGTTTTCAGCGCTATGGCAAAAGCCTGCCGCTGCGCAGTTACGCAGTATATGGCGGTGTATCGATCAACCCGCAGATGATGGCGTTGCGCAAGGGCGTGGATGTGCTCATCGCCACCCCCGGTCGCTTGCTTGATCTCTACCGCCAGAATGCCATCAAGTTCGGCCAGTTGCAGATGCTGGTACTCGATGAAGCTGATCGCATGCTCGATCTGGGCTTTGCCGACGAGCTGGACCAGGTGGTGTGCGCACTGCCTAACCGGCGCCAGACGCTGATGTTTTCAGCTACGTTCACCGCGCCCATACGGCAACTGGCCGATGACCTGTTGCGTGATCCGCTGATACTCGACATCAGCCCGCGCAACAGTGCAGCCACCAGCGTCGAGCAATGGCTGGTTCCAGTCGACAAGAAACGCAAAGGGGATCTGCTGCTGCAGCTGCTAAGGCAGCAGCCGGGCGCTCAGGCGTTGGTCTTCGTCAATACGCGCAAGGGCGTCGAGCAACTGGTACAACGGCTGGAGAGCGAAGGTCTGAGCGCCGATGCCATTCACGGCGACCGCCCGCAACCTGCGCGGCTGCGAGCGCTGGCGCGACTCAAGGCCGGCGAGATACAGATACTGGTGGCTACTGATGTTGCCGCGCGTGGACTCGACATCCATCAGTTGCCGCTGGTGGTCAACTTTGACCTGCCAATCAATGCCGAAGACTATATTCACCGCATTGGCCGCAGCGGTCGCGCCGGCAGCAGCGGACAGGCTGTCTCGCTGGTAAGCGCCGATGAAGTAAGGCAGCTGGCTGCGATCGAAACCCTTACTCAACAGCTACTGGAACGTCGCGAGCAGCCAGAGTTCTCGCCGGAGCATCGGGTCCCGGAAACACGCATCGGTGGCCAGCTGGTGAAAAAACCCAAGAAGCCAAAGAAACCGAAACAGGGCGGCAAGAACAAAGTTCATCTTGGCACCTGGTTTGAGGAGAACTGAGCCACGCAAGCAGTTCATGGCGCCTCAGCGTGGCAACGGCCAGGCGTCCAGGTGCGGCCGTGTTGCGCTCGGCTATCGCCCTGTTCCACCCTTTGATCTACTCCGGGCGCCGCGCCGGCTAACGCGCCACCACGACTCTGTAGCGTTTTGTAGCCAGGCCCGCTAGAACCGGGTTTTGACGTGGCTTTGGCGTTACAATGCGCTCCGCGCGAGCACCCGCGTTCCAGCGTGAGCCCGCGTGAGACGAGATGGGCCGCCTGCGTCATCTGCCCTACTCTATTCCTACCCCTACCACAGTCACGCGCCGGCCAGGCTTGCGCGTCGCAAGGAGCAAAACCATGTACAGGACGTTCGCCGCCGTGCTGCTGACGCTTGCCTCGGCTCAAACAGTGGCCCAGGTCGATCCGCTGCAAGCCGACCGTCTGGGTCGAGACCTTACCCCTCTAGGTGCCGAACAGGCCGGCAACAGCGAAGGTAGTATTCCCGCCTGGGCCGGCGGCGTCAGCACGCCCTCAAGCTATCGTCCCGGCATGCATCATCCCGATCCTTACGCGGCAGATAGCGAGGCATTTCGCGTCACCGCGCAGAACATGGAGCAGCACAAGGCACAGCTGCCCGCAGGTTTGAGCGATTTGTTGCAGCGCCACCCAGACTATGCGATGCGCGTCTTCCCGACTCGCCGTAGCGCGTCCGCCCCGCAGCGCATCTATGACGCCACCAAAGCCAACGCCGTCAGGGCCGAGTTGATCGCCAACGGCAATGGCATTCGCGGTGCAGCGGCAGGCATCCCCTTCCCGATTCCGCAGGATGGCATCGAGATCATCTGGAACCACATCCTGCATTACAAGGGTGACCAGAACCACTTCATCAACAATCAGGCCGTGGTGATCAACGGCAACAGCAACCTGATCAAGCGCGACCGTCAGATCTATTACGTCTATGGCCGCGAAGGCATGACTACCGATCAGCTCGACAACACCCTGCTGCTGTACAAATACGTGGTGACCGCACCGGCAAAGCTCGCCAATACCGCCCTGGTAGTACAGGACCCGCTGGATCAGGTACTGACCACCCGCAAGGCCTGGCGCTACAGCCCGGATAACCGCCGCGTGCGCCGCCTGCCCACCCTGGCCTACGATTCGGTGCAACCTGATACCAGCGACCTGGCGACTGCCGATGTGCTGGATACCTATAACGGCGCACCGGACCGTTACGAATGGAGCCTGGTCGGCAAACAGGAAATGCTGGTGCCCTACAATAGCTACGCGGTACACCAGAAAGGTATTCCCTACGAGCAGATAGTGCAGGCGAAAACACTGAACCCCGAACTGCTGCGCTACGAGCTGCACCGCGTCTGGATAGTGAATGCGGTATTACGCACCGGCTATCGCCACCCCTATGCCGCGCGCCGTTTCTACGTAGACGAAGACAGCTGGCAGATCCTGGCGGTCGATCTGCGTGATGCCGACGGCGAACTGATTGGGCTGCAGGAAGCGCATCCAATCAACTATTACGAAGTGCCCATGGTCGGCAGCACGCTGGAAACGCTCTATCACCTCAAGGACGGCAACTACTTTGTAGATGGGTTGGACAATAACGAGCCTATGTACAACTTCAATGCCAATATCAACCCCAGGGATTTCTCGCCCCAGGCGTTGCGCCGCGAGGGGAACTGAAGAAACGCCGGGCAGCCTATTAGCGGCCCGGCGTTTTCCGTTCTGCCTGACAATCAGTTAACGTTAAGTAAACCCGAGGCAGTACGACAGACATTCTCTGCACCCTGGTAGATCTCATCCATGATCGATGAGACCTGCTGCGTGCGCTCACTACCCTGTTCGGCGGTCAGGCTAACCGAATGCACCGTCTCGGTTACCTGGTGCGTGAGTTCGCGGTTCTTCTGCACCACCGATGCGATTTCCGAGGTGGACTTGCTGGTGCGTGCCGCCAGACTGCGCACCTCGTCCGCCACCACCGCAAAGCCGCGCCCCTGCTCTCCCGCGCGGGCGGCTTCAATCGCCGCGTTGAGCGCCAGAAGATTGGTCTGATCGGCGATGGCTGAAATGGTCGCAACAATTTCTTCGATGCTTTTCGATTGGGCGTTCAATTGGCCTATCAGGCGGGTCGCATCCGCAACCTGTGCAGCGATACGCGCCGACGTATCCACCGCTGCCTGCAGCGAGGTCATCCCCTGCTGGGCAATCAGGGCGGTTTCTTCCGAGGTGCTACTGGCTACTTCGGCCGCTTGCCGAATGGCCAGCCCCTGTTCAACCCGCGCGGTGATATCGCTGGCAAACTTGACCACCTTCACCACTTTGCCATGCATATCAAAAATCGGATTGTAGGTGGCTTCCAGCCACACCACCTCGCCGCGACTGTTGATGCGGTCAAATTGGCCGCTTCTGTGCGCACCCGCGCTCAGTTCCGCCCAGAACCTCGGATTCTGCTGCAAAAAGGCGTCGGTGCAGAAGAGGCGGTGATGCTTGCCCACGAGCTGGCTCTGCGAATAGCCCATGACGTTGAGAAAATTGCGGTTGGCCTTGAGTATCTCGCCGCTCGGGGAGAACTCGATCACTGCCAGTGATTTATCGAGGGCCGAAATGACGGCATCCTTTTCCTTCAGTTCGTTGCTGACGGCGGTAACGTCGGAGGCCAGCTTCACTACCGACACCACCTTGCCACTGGCGTCCGTCACCGGGAAGTAGGTCGCTTCAAGCCAGAGCTGCTGACCATCGGCGCGCACCCGCGCAAAGGTATCGGAGAATGCCTTGCCCTGTGCCAGATCGGCCCAGAAGCGCTGATAGGCTGGAGTGCTCGTATCACTAGGCAAGCAGAATTTGCGATGCGGCTGGCCCACTATCTGTTCCATGGAGTACCCCATGAGCTGCAAAAAGCGGGGGTTGGCATCAAGCACCACACCGGCGGGAGTAAACTCGATAAACGCCATGTGCGTCTTCATGGCGTCCAGTTGGGCCTTCTTTTCTGCCAGATCCAATCCCTGTGATCTGTACAACTCCTTCAGCTTCGCATTGAACATAAGTCTCTCCCCGCCATTAGTGGCCGAGAGCCATACTATCGATACGCCACTAGAATGCAATACTTGTACGACGAAATACATATCGTACAAGTTTGAAAGCCTCTCAGACGCTGACCTAGCATCAGAGACCAGAGCCCTGCTGCCTGACTTTTAACCCGGGCGGCATTTTAACGCCGCTGTATTTCCATTTAATCTGCCCCCTCACCTTCAGTTGTGCCCCCCATGGCCGATACTCCTATGAGCGCAGCCAACGGCATGCGCCGCCCAAGTACTTTACGGAGACGGCCATGCGCCTCACATTGAAAACCAAAGTTGTTCTCTTGGCTCTGATACCTACGCTGCTGTTTGCGCTGGTGATCAGCGGCGCGGCGGTGAAAATCCTGCAAGGCCTGGCCGAAGTGGAAGTGGAGCAGACCCGTGAACGGCTGCTGCAGGAAAGCCGCGACGAGCTGCAGAACTACATGCAGATTGCCCTCGGCGCCGTTCAGCCGCTCTACGAGCAATCAGCCGATGGCGACATGACTAGCCGCGCCGAAGCGATACGCATACTGTCGCAAATCAAGTACGGCGAAGACGGCTACTTCTTCGCCCACGACTCCGATGTTGTTCGTCTTTTCCGCGGCACCAGTCCAACGGATGTCGGCAGCAACCTGAGCAACCGCCAGGATCCGAACGGCGTTTACATCAACCGCGAGCTGGTGCGAGTTGCCAAGAACAATACCTACTACGTCAACTATGCATCCCCCCTGCCGGGCAATGAATCGGTGTACGTACCAAAGCTGGCATATAGTTATTACCTGCCGAAATGGGACATGGCAGTAGGTACCGCCATCAACCTGAACAACATTGATACGCAGGTCGCTGCTGTCGAAGCGGCGATTGATCAGCGTATCCGCAACATCGTGACCAGCATTGTGCTGGTGGCCGTGGTCATGTTGATCATCTTTGGTGTGGTAGGCGTCGCCCTGGCCAACACGCTGCTGCGTCCGCTGCAGCGACTCAAGCAGAACCTCGACGATATCGCCGAGGGCGATGGTGACCTCACCCGCCGCCTGCCGGTAGACAGCAATGACGAGTTGGGCGACCTGGCCAACGCCTTCAACCGCTTCGTCGACAAGGTCCATGTTCTGGTGCGCCAAACGGTGGACATGACTGGCCAACTGACGCAACTGGTCGCAGAAGTCAGCGCGCAGGCACAACGCTCGGAGAAGGCCATGTCGCAGCAACGGCATGAGACAGACCAGGTGGCGGCGGCAATCAACGAAATGTCATCGGCCGCGCATGAAGTTGCCCGTAGCGCCCAGGGCGCTTCCGAAGCAGCGCAGCAAACCGACCGTGAAGGCCAGGACGCCAAGCGGGTCGTCGACGGCAGCATCAAGCAGATTCACTCGCTGGTAACCGAGTTGCGCGCCAGCGGTGGTTCATTGGACAAGCTGAATGAAGACGTGCAGTCCATCGTCGGCGTGCTGGGCGTCATTCGCTCGATTGCCGACCAGACCAACCTGCTGGCCCTGAATGCAGCGATCGAAGCAGCTCGGGCCGGTGAAGCAGGACGTGGTTTTGCGGTGGTAGCAGATGAAGTGCGCGCGCTGGCCAGTCGCACCCAGACCAGTACTGAAGAAATTCAAAGCATGACCGACCGGCTGTTGCAGGGCACTGAAGGCGCGGTCAGATCCATGCGCCAGTCCAGCGATACCGGTGAGCTGACCAGCGAGCACGCCAACAAGGCCGGCAGCTCGCTGGACGCCATTGCCGGTTTGATTGGCACCATCAACTCGATGAACGCGCAGATTGCCAGCGCGGCAGAGGAGCAAACCGCCGTCGCCGAGGAGATCAACCGCAGCGTGCACCAGATCGCCATGGCAGTGGAAAGCGTTGCCGAAGAGACCCGACACGGTGCTAATACCGCCCGCAGTCTGTCCGAGTTGGGTGAGCGTCTGGGTGCGCTGGTAAGGCAATTCCGCATCTAGGCATAGCCGGCCACGCTGGCGCAGCAGTGCATCGGCCCCCTTGGCGGGCTCTGGATGCACTGCTGCGCACCGCCAAGGAAGCAGTAGCCCTGAATACATTAGCGGTCCATAGTACTCCCGCGCAGGCGCGGACGATGCCCGGGCGGACGGCCCGCGTAGATAGCGAAAGCACTGGACCGGGCGAAACAGTATAAAAACTCAATTCAAGGGACTGTACATGCGCAGTAAATTTCGTCTAATGCCCCTCACCCTGGTTTGCCTGGGTCTGGTCTCAGCCGCAGGCTGCGCGTTATCCATGCCACAGCGGGCCCTGCCCCCCAGCCAGCTGCAGGTCTGGATAGAGAACGGCAACGACAAGCGCCCGACGCTCACCTTCTATAACGATGACTACGACTGCTTCGGCGTGATCAGCGTTGAGCTGGACGAGCGCAGCAGCAAAGCCTCGGCACAGATCCCACACAAAGCCTATACCACGTTCCAGAGCAAATGGATCAGCCATGCGCCCGCCGAAGTGGGGCTCGATACGGTCGAATGCGAGATCACCGCCACCATCGACAGCCGGGAGCTTAGCGACATCACCCTCAGGACCGAAGGCAACTCGACGCAGTGCGATGTATCGGTAACCGGCACTACCACCTCCGGCGAAACCCGCAGCCTGCCCTATCAAAAGCGCACTCGCGATATTTTACAGTTCTATACCCAGGGGCCTTTCTGTCAGCCAGACCCGCGCTTTCAAGGTTCTTCCACCTACGCACCGCCCAGGGGTTAGCTCCCCTTTCAACAGCTCAGCACTGTCGCTATTCCGGCCGCAGGGTTTGTACATTGCGGCAAGACCGACCACGCAGCGTGACGCGTTTTGCAGAATACCGGCCCCCTGGTTTTTGCCCGCCGCAAAACCGCGTATAAGCACAGCCAATTGTCAGCGACCCTTTCACAATTACTCACGACATTTGGCGCTTATCAGTATGTTGAAAATAGGAATCGGCTCAAAGACGTCCACCGGCGGCGTTGTTATTGAAGGCAACAGCGGACTTGACTTCGACGGTCTGGTCGCCAGCTCTGTCGGCCACAAAGCGACTTGTCCCGCGTGCAAGAAAGGGGTCGGCGAGATCGTCGCTGGGCCCGAGAAGCGTCATGCTGCCGGCAGGACTCGCTGCCAGGGCAGGCGACTATGTGGCCTGTGGCTGTCCGCCAAATTCGAATGTACTGCTTGGCGAGGGTACTGTCAGCATCGGCTCTTAGGGGGGCGGCCTGGCAGCGCCAGCCGCCGCCGAGACCGCCGCAGGCCAGTGACCCGCAAAATCCGTGAGCCGACTGTACTGGAGCTACGGCGAAAGCCATACCGCGTTACACGGTAGCGACCACCAGAATCCGCGCAGCCATGCCTTGGACAGTCCGGCGGTATCGCCAAAGCACATTTTGTACTGGAATTGAAATAGTGAGAACCACCAGCATACTCGGCATTGCAATCGTTTTTCTGCTCGCGCCACCGACCACAGCTGTCGCGACGACCATGGAACAGGCGACAACCGAACAGGCAAGGAGCTCGCTCAAAAACTATGGTTTTGTGCGCTGCCTCGACGCGGCATACCGGGATAGCCAGCCCCTCGATGACGACCTTGCCGCTGCCGGCGCTGCCTATCATTACATGGGTAGCGGTGCGCATTTTATACAGCAAGACGAAGAAATCCTGGACGTGACCCACGACCCCTATCAGTCCACTGCGGAATTCATCGCCAGGGTCTATCCGACTACCCATGCCCAGACTCAATCACAGGAACGCAAAAATCCCATGATTGCATGCCTGAGCATCTACAACTCAATTGAGTACGATGACTTCATTCGTCGCCAGGACGCCTACATTATCAACGTCGAAAATTAACCTCAGAACGGCAATATCAAGGCAAGTTCGGCTTCAGAATCTCATACAACACGGGGCGATTGGCCTTGATCTCATCCACTGTCAGCCCTTCCAGCGAATGCGGATATTTCAGCCAGGCGTCAGTGCTGTGCAGGTAATAGTGCGGTTCCCAATCAACCTCATTGCGGCTCGGCTTGTAATAGGGCACCGCCACGCGGATGTCGTGCGGGGTATTTAGCCGCGCCTTGCTCTTCAGTTCCTGGATGATGGCCTCCACCGAGCGGCCGGTATCGAACACATCGTCGACAATCAGCAGCGAATCTTCGTGGGTCACGTGCTTGACCAAGTAGTTCAGGCCGTGCACCCGCACTTCCCTGCTCTGCTGATCAATGCCGTGGTAGGAGGAGGTGCGGATGGCGATGTTGTCGGTGTGCACACCGTGGTAGTCGAGAAACTCCTGCACCGCGATGCCCATGGGCACGCCACCACGCCACACGGCAATGATGAAGGTTGGACGAAAGCCCGAATTCAGCACTTGCGCACCAAGATGAAAGGCATCTTCCAGCAGGCTTTGTGCACTGAGGTATTGTTTATCAGCCATAAGACCGTTAGCGTTTGTGAATTCGCGACATAGTCCCACCAGACGGAGCCCTCTGGCAAGCCATGACCCAACCCAGCAGCACGCAAAAAACCGCTCGCCCTCGCCGCTTTCTCGACGAAAACCAGCTGATCGAAGATGCCTTTCGTCTCGGCGTGCAGGTATTCGAAAGCGGCTTTCGCCCCAACTTCATTGTGGGTCTGTGGCGCGGCGGCAGCGCCGTCGGCATTTACGTGCAGGAATGCCTGCAAACCCTGGGCGTGAAGACCGACCATATCGCGCTGCGCACCTCCTACCGGGGCATGGACCATTATGACGCCATGATCGCCTCCCCGGAGGCCGAAATCCGCGTGCACGGTACCCATTACCTGCTCGACAACATCAACCAGGACGATCGCCTGCTGATCGTCGATGACGCCTTCGGTACCGGTCACAGCATGCAGGCAGTACTCAACAAACTGCAGCAACAGCTCAAACGCAACATGCCGACTGACACCCGCATAGCAACCTTGTACAAGCGCCTCGGCGCCAGACAGACCGAACTGGAGCCTGACTTCTGCCTGCACACCACCGAGGACTGGCTGGTTTTCCCCTACGAGATGAACGGCCTCAGCCGCGCCGATATAGATGAGCACAAGCCATATCTGAGTCCGATTCTGGACTCGGTCAAATAAACCGACTCTGCAGAGACAGCGATCATGGATGATCCAATAGACCAGTTCGAACGATGGTGGCGCGAGGCGCGAACAGACAGCCCCTTGCGGCAGAAAAACGCAATTTGCCTCTCCACCCTTGATGAGAGGGGATTTCCCGGCGGCCGTTTTGTCGATCTGAAAGCCGTTGACCGCGAGGGTTTTGTGTTCTGTACCCGCCTTGATTCCGCCAAGGGCCAGCATCTTCAATACAACAACAAGGCGTCCATCACCGTCTGGTGGGACCACCTAGGCTACCAGGTGCGCGTGCTGGGCCATGCTGAGCAACTCCGGAATGCTGAAGCAGATCAGTTCTGGGAACACCGAGATCGCTGCGCCCGGCTCACCACCGTCGCCTTTGCGCAAAGCGAAGCGCTGGCCGATGAGGCAGAACTGATCGATCGACTGCAGCAATGTGATACCCAATGGGCCGGACGCCGAATACCCAGGCCAGAATACTGGAGTGGTTATCGGGTAAAGCCGATCAGCGTAGAGTTCCTGACGTTCCGCGAAAGCAGGCTCCATCTGCGTGAACGCTATGAGATACAAGACGATGCCTGGCGCAAGATATTGCTGCAACCTTGAGGAAACCCCATGTTTGAAGCGACGCACATCAGCCTCTTCATCGCTCGGCGCCCTACCGAGGTCTATGCCTTCGCCTCAAACCCGCTGAACCTGCCGCGTTGGGCTACCGGTCTGGCCACTGCCGAAATCCGCTGGCAGCGCGATGCCTGGATAGCGCAGGCACCCTTTGGCGCAGTGAAGATAACATTTGCCGAGCCCAACGCATTCGGCGTAATGGATCACGACGTCGAACTCGAATCCGGCCAGACTTTCCACAACCCCATGCGAGTCATTGCCAATGGCGCGGGTAGCGAGTTCATCTTCACGCTGCTGCGCCAGCCCGAGATGAGCGACGATCAGTTCGCTACGGACAAGCTGGCGATAGAGACGGATCTGAAGCGGCTCAAGGAATTGCTCGAAGCGCCGCATTGAAGTACCTACTGCGATAGTGCCTCGCAACTGGGTGCCAGAGAACGGCCCCTGTCGACAGGGCCGATAAGATCAGCAGAGCATCGCCGGTTCAGCCAAGGGTTGGCGGATGAACGCCGGCACCGCCTGCAGATGCCGCTCGATGTCGCCGAGCACTGCATCATCTTCGGTGGCGTCGAACTTGCGGGCGAACAGATGATGGCTGGCAATCAGATGAGCAGAGTCGGCTGAGGTAAAGGTACGCGGCCGCAGCTTGATATCGCCGTCGGGAATCCAGTCAATCAGCCGCAGATCGTCCTGCATTATCTGCCCGTGGCAGTCATTGTTCATCATTACCGTTTGAAAGAAGCCCTCATCGGCGATGAAGCTGTTTCTATAGAACCGCTTGTAGCGTTTGGCTTCCTTTGCGGTGGATACGAACTCACAAAAACGCCGGCTGACAATCATCCACTGCGTGCCTATGTGCGGTGTCACGCCCTTGAGAAACTTGCGTGACAGATTAGGCCGGAATATGCGACTGCCCAGTTCAAAGCAGATGTCGAGCACGCGGTGCATGGTGTCCGGGCGTACGTCCTGCTGGTTGGCAGCCAGGATGTACTCGCGTTCAGGGTGCTTGCCTAGAAACTGACGAATGAACTCCTGGGTTTTCAGCGGAAAATCCTGACCACTGAGGTTGATGAAGTGAGTCCAGGAACTATTCTCTTCCAGTAGCTGTGCGATACCACGCAGCTCGATATTCACCAGGCTGTAGCCACCCCAGAGCGCCTTTTCCGGTTTCAGCGTACGGGCATTGGGATAATCACTCAGGAACCGCTGAATATCCTCTGAAAGTTCGCTACCGGAATTCTTGTCGATATGAATGAGGTAGTGATTCAGCGGGTGGTAAATGGCCTTGAACATGCGCTTGAACTGTTCTGGATACCGATGCACCAGAATGAGGTAGGCAATCATAATAATATTCCTGAACGAGACAGGAATAGTGACAGTACCGCGCTCCTGTTCCGATTTGGTAGAGGGTACCCATTGGCAAGGCGCATTCTTGTCCCCGACTTGATGGGGGCGAAACGGGCGTTTGCAATGACCGCGTGCAGGTAAATGTGCCAATGATCTGCAACAGACGTGGCAACCGGGCCTGACAAAGGCCAATCGAGATGCCATAGCTCGACCAGCTCTCAAAACCCGACTAGTCTTGGTTTGTTACACCCCAATTACACCCGACAAAAAACAATAAGAATATGACTCATCCTTCATTGCAGTCTGGGTCTTCATTTGTAGCCGCCACGCTGTTTGCCTTGCTCGCGTGGGCCGGGCAGGCATATGCGCAAAATGATCTGCCGGTGCTCAATGCAGGCTATATCACCTTCCCGCCTATTGCTTATACAGACGCCGATGGCAACGCCCAGGGCAGCATCATCGATCTCACCAATGCGCTGGCCGCCGACAGCGGCTATCAAATCAACTGGATCAATTACCCCATCAACCGGATTTATCACAGCCTGAGTACTGGCGATATCGACTTCTGGCCAGGTTCGCCGGCAGTGCCGGCCCTGCAGAACTTTACCCTTTCATCCAAACCGCTCGGCATCAGCGTCAAACTCTGCGCTTTCTCGTTACCCGACCAGCCGGTGCTCAACAACCCCAACGAGCTGGCGGACAAGCAACTGGTGCTGATTCGCGGCTACACCTATCGGGGGCAATTGGAAAAGGTGTTTGATCAGGCGCAATACCGACCAATAGTAGCGCCGGATCATGCAGCCGCGATGGAATTGCTGGTCAAGGGGCGCGGTCAATACCTGATCAGCTACGGTCACCCCATGCAACAGGTATTGCAGGACTATCCCCTGCGCGAGACGCGCTGCAACCCGCTTGACGAGTGGCCGCTGGTATACGTGATTTCTCTGCGCAACCCACAGGCGCAATTGATTGCCGACAAGCTGGACGCCGCCTTGGCGCGGCATCTGGCCGCTCAGCAAGCGCCAGCACCCGAGGTTGCAGCACCAGCGCTCGAACCGGCGCCCACCTCGGTACACTGGGCAGAACCCTGAGCCTTACTCGACGTTGCGCCATACCTCCAGGTTATTCTCACGCGCCACCCGACAGCGCTGATTGCGCGGCACGGCGGCCTCCAGGCCCAACTCCGCCAGTCGCGTCATAACGCGCTCTGCCTGTTCGGCAGGCAGTTGCTGCAGGGTATCGGTAGCGCGCTGCAGTACATAGCAGAGGTAGGGCTCCACTCCCACTTCAATAGCCGCGCCATGGTAATGCGTTGTGACCATGCCAACCTGGCGGACCTGCGGCTTATCCGACACCGGGCTGCCGTCGGCTGGTTGCATACGCGCTACAAAGTCTTCCAGGAATGCCAGCTTATCGGTCAGCTCGGGAAAGATATCCGCCGCGATATGCCGCAGCACCGGCTCCAAGGTGCGCGGCAGTTCATCATCGGCGCAGAACTCGGCAGGGTAATCGGCGTACTCCACCACATCCAGCCCCGGCGCGGTCATGCGCTCTACCCAGCGATAAACCCGCGGCGCACGCCGTTTCATGATGCCGGCTGGCACCGGATCGCGCCCCAGATGAGCAAACATGGGGCCAATCAGTCCATAGTCGGCAATCGAAGGTCGGCCGCCTAGCAGGTAGGCATGCTCGGCAAAATGCGCCTCCAGCAAATCCAGCAGCGTCTCGAAGGAGCGCTCAATCAGCGGCACGCTCTGCTCATTTACCCCCAGGCGCGGTAAATAGGAGTTCATACGGCCCATGATTTTGCTGGCCAGCTCCGGGTCAGAACCGCTGCTGAAGGCGTGAAACAGGAAGGCTTCCTGCTCGATGCGATATGACCAGCGATAGTGCATCGCCTGCTTGAGCATCGCTTGGCCACCGTAGTACTCGACGATCACCGCAACGACGCGCTGCAAAGGCGTACCGGGATAAGCCGGGTAGCTCACGCCGCGCTGCTCGAAATAATCGATGATGTCGATGGTGTCCTGAATCACCTGCCCTTCCGGCGTCTCGAGCACCGGGATGATGCCCCGCCCGATCTGCGGCTGGATGCGCTGGGTGAAGTCAGGGTGGGAAGTGGGCCGTTCGATATAGGCGATGCCCTGATTGCGCAGATAGCAGCGCGCCTTGCCGGTATACAGGGAGTGCGGCAGGCCATAAAGAATGTAGGGGGTATTGTCGCTGGACATGACAGATCCATTGTTATGGTTAGAAGACAGCCTCAGAACCTAGCGATCTTCCAGCCCGACGGCAACCCCGGATAGCCATATTTTCTCTGCTGATCTGGCCGGGCCGTAGAGCCGGGGTCGGCTGTAAGCCTGGGCGCTACGACGACTATTCTGCCGGCGCAGGCTCCAGCTTGGCCTGCCGCAGGTAGACGGACGTGAGCAGTGCCGTGGCCGCCATTATTAGAGCGCCAATCAGCGCGTTGGCATGCAGGGCGTCAGCAAAGCCCTGTTGTACAGCCGATAGCAAAGCCGCAGCCGTCTCGGTGGGCAACTGCTGCATGACGCCCAACGCCCCGCCCAGCGTATCGCTGGCTATCTCGGCCTGCGCCGGGGTGAGCCCGGCAGGCAGAGCTTCGCTCAAGTGCTGCCGATAGATTGCCGCGCCTATGCTGCCAATCACCGCGATACCCAGCGCCATGCCCAGCTCGGTGGCGGTCTCCGATGTTGCTGCAGCCGCGCCGGCCTTTTCCGGTGGTACCGAGCCAACCACCAGGTCGGTACCCAGAATCATTACCGGCATGATGCCGACACCCAGCAGCACCGTCCCCAGCACCATGAGTGCCACGCCTTCGCGCCCGTGCACCAGCAACAAAACCAATAGCCCCACGGTGGCCATCACCAGCCCAAGGCTGACGAACACCGAGGGTTTCAGGCGACGGGCAATGCGTGGCACCAACAGCGAAGCCGCCGT
Source organism: Halopseudomonas sp. (assembly GCF_036961105.1). Taxonomy (GTDB): domain Bacteria; phylum Pseudomonadota; class Gammaproteobacteria; order Pseudomonadales; family Pseudomonadaceae; genus Halopseudomonas. The sequence goes on from NZ_JBALWW010000002.1 coordinate 185,720, forward strand.
CTGCAGCGCTGCCGCCGGCAGCATCACCAGACCGGCGTCCAGTGCACTCAGCCCCGCGACACCCTGCAGGTACTGGAAGATCATCAGCCAGGCGCCGGAAAGCGCAAATATGGCCAACAACATGGATACCACCGAGACAGTGAACGCGCGGCGGCGAAACAGCGCCAGATCCAGCATGGGATCGGCCAGCCGCCGTTGGCGCAGCACAAACACCCGCGCCAGTGCAAAACCAGCCAGCACCGACATGCCGGCAAGCAGATTGAAACCGTCGCGAGCGGTATCTTTCAGCCCGTAGATAATCAACAGTAGCGCTGCAATGCTGAGCAAAGCACTGGGTATGTCCAGCCGCCCTGCCTGCGCCTCGCGGCACTCCGGCAGCAACAGGGGCCCGGCAAGCAGCAGCAGCGCCATCACCGGGACGCCAAGCAGGAACAGCGAACCCCACCAGAAGAACTCGAGCATGATGCCGCCGACCAGCGGGCCTATGGCGCTACCCACGATAAAGCCGGTCATCCAGACGGTGATCGCCAGCGTGCGCTCGCGCTCGTCATGGAACATGTTGCGGATCAGCGACAGGGTCGAAGGCATCAGCGTTGCGCCCGCCACGCCGAGTAAGGCCCGGGTGACAATCAGCATGCCCGCCGAGGTCGAGAAAGCGGCGGCTATCGACGCCAGGCCAAAGGCCAGCGCCCCGGCCAACAGCACACGACGACGCCCTATGCGATCACCCAGAGTACCCATGGTGATGAGAAAACCGGCCACCATGAAGCCGTAGATATCCAGAATCCACAGCAGCTGCGAGCTGGTCGGTTGCAGGTCTGCACTGAGGTGCGGCGCTGCCAGATGCAACAGCGTCATGTCCAGTGCCAGCAGCAAGGTCGGCAGCACCAGTACGGCCAGGCCAAACCATTCGCGGCGGCTGGCGCGCGGTGCGCCTGGGGCATCTGCCAGAATCTGTGAGGTCATCAGCTATGGGTCCGGTGAAAGGATATGTCTTATAGAGCGGCGTTCGCAGTTGCGCAAGATACAGCTGCAGCTACCTGCGGCGGTACAGCGGTTATTGCTGAACGGCTACAGGCAAAGTCGCTTGAGGCGCGGCGTTTCGACAGCCGTATGCAATAAAAAACAGGCACTCGGCGCGACGTATCTTGATACAACCCCGTGGCGCCTGAGCGGCAGGCCCAGCCCAGCCTTTCCTATACTCAGGCTCTATGCATGTATGCACGAGAATCATTTCGCACGATCAGAAACTTGTCAGGGACCTGACCAACCTAACCGGAGAACGGCATGAATAATCCCCGCATGTGCTGGAAACTGTTTTCGCCTATGCGCTCGGTCACCCATCCACTCGCCCTGGGTCTGGCATTGCTGGCCGCCCTCTGGACTTCAGCGGCGCTGGCGCATCACGGCTGGTCTTGGGCGCAGGACCAGCAGATGGAGCTGACCGGCGAGATTCTTGAGCTGCAGATCGCGCCACCGCACCCATGGCTGGAAGTGCAAACCGACGAAGGCACCTGGCGCGTAGAGCTGGGCAATCCACGCAACACCGAGCGCTCGGGCTTCAACCAGGATTCAGCCAGCGTCGGCGACAGCGTTACCGCGATTGGCAACCGCAGCAAGGATCAGTCAGAACTGCGCATGAAGGCGGTACAGATAAAGGTGAACGACAAGACCTACGATATCTATCCCGAGCGTATCCAGTAACGCCACGCGGCTGCTGGCTGGATCAGCCCCGCCATGGACGAACTCTGGGCAGCCATACAAGCGCTGCCGCCGGCCCAATGGCTGCGGGATGTTTCGCTGGCCTACATTCTGGTCAATGCGGCCCATATCGCCTCGCTGGGCCTGCTGGTCGGCTGCATAGTCACCCTCGATCTGCGCCTGCTGGGCGCTTTTGCCTCAGTGCCGCTGCCGCCGCTCTGGACTGTGCTAAGCCGCATGGCCGCAGCCGGGCTGATGCTAGTAGCGCTCACCGGGCTCTGGTTGTTCAGCGTCAATGCCGAGCAGTATGCGCACAATCGCGCCTTTCAGCTGAAGCTGGGCCTGCTGGCGCTGGCCGTGGCCAACGCCGCGTTGCTGCACTGGCGCATGCGGCCACGCAGCGGGCCCGGCAGCCAGCCGAATAGCGGGACCAAACTGCAGGCTGCGGCCTCGATTGCCCTTTGGCTCAGTGTTCTGCTTGCCGGCAGATGGATCGGCTTTGCCTGATCGGCCAGGTCTACTCAGCCACAGGCTGCTCACCGGCGAAACGAGGGGTCCTGTCTATCGCCAGCCAATGACTATGCCCGGCATACCCCCGCCCGCCCCACTCTGCTATCATTCTCACCCTTTTTCCGTCACCAACAGAAACTGCAGATCCATGCCCAGCCATAGCCAAACTCGTCAGATCCTCGTTACCAGCGCCCTGCCCTATGCCAATGGTTCTATCCATCTGGGGCACATGCTTGAGTACATTCAGACCGACATCTGGGTTCGCTTCCAGAAGTTGCGCGGGCATCAGGCGATCTACGTCTGTGCTGACGACGCCCATGGCTCGGCCATCATGCTGCGCGCCGAAAAGGAAGGCATCACCTCGGAGCAGTTGATCGACAACGTCAAGCTGGAGCATTCCACTGACTTTGCCGATTTTCTGGTGGATTTCGACAACTTCCACTCGACCCATTCGGACGAGAACCGCGAACTGTCGTCACTGATCTACGAACGTCTGAAAGAAGCTGGCCATATCAGCACCCGTTCGGTGACCCAGTATTTCGATCCCGAGAAGCAGATGTTTCTCGCCGACCGTTTCATCAAGGGCACCTGCCCCAAGTGCGCGGCCGAAGACCAGTACGGCGACAATTGCGAGAAGTGCGGTGCCACCTACGAGCCGACCGAGCTGAAAGACCCGCGCTCGGCCATTTCCGGCGCCACGCCGGTGCTCAAGGATTCCAAGCACTTCTTCTTCCGCCTGCAAGACTTCAGCGACATGCTCAAGCAGTGGACCCGCAGCGGCACCCTGCAGGAAGCCGTCGCCAACAAGATTGCCGAGTGGCTCGACAGCGGCCTGCACGAGTGGGATATCAGCCGCGATGCGCCCTACTTCGGCTTTGAAATTCCCGGCGAGCCCGGCAAGTATTTTTACGTATGGCTCGACGCGCCTATCGGCTACATGGCCAGTTTCAAGAACCTCTGCGCGCGTCGCCCGGAACTGAGCTTCGATGCTTTCTGGAATGCCGACTCCTCCGCCGAGCTGTACCACTTCATCGGCAAGGACATCGTCAACTTCCATACGCTGTTCTGGCCTGCGATGCTGGAAGGCGCGGGTTTTCGCAAGCCGACCGCCGTCAACGTGCACGGTTACCTGACGGTCAACGGCCAGAAGATGTCCAAGTCGCGCGGCACCTTCATCAAGGCGCGCACCTATCTGGACCATCTGTCGCCTGAATACCTGCGCTATTACTACGCGGCCAAGCTGGGCCGTGGCGTGGAAGACCTCGATCTGAACCTGGAAGACTTCGTGCAGAAGGTCAATTCCGATCTGGTCGGCAAGGTCGTCAATATCGCCAGCCGCTGCGCCGGTTTCATCCACAAGGGTAACGACGGCGTGATGGTTGATGCCAACCCGGCACCCGAGCTGACCGCCGCCTTTACCGCTGGTGCGCCGCTGATTGCCGATGCCTACGAGAAGCGCGACTTCTCCCGCGCCATGCGCGAGATCATGGGCCTGGCCGACAAGGCCAACGCCTGGATCGCTGACAAGGCGCCCTGGTCGCTGAACAAGCAGGACGGCAAGCAGGACGAGGTGCAGGCCATCTGCTCGCTGGGCGTCAACCTGTTCCGCCAGCTGGTGATCTTCCTCAAGCCGGTGCTGCCGCACCTGGCCGCTGATGCCGAAGCCTTCCTGAATGTGGCGCCGCTGCGCTGGGATGATCACCAGACGCTGCTGGCCAACCACCAGCTGAACGCCTTCAAACCGCTGATGGCGCGCATTGAACCGGCCAAGATTGAAGCCATGATCGATGCCTCCAGGGAAGATCTGGCCGCCGCCAGCGAAGCACCTGCGCCCGCAGCCGGTAACGGCGAACTGAGCAAGGAACCGCTGGAAGCCGAGATCAAGTTCGACGCCTTTGCCGCCGTTGACCTGCGCGTTGCGCTGATCGAAAAGGCCGAGTTCGTTGAAGGTGCCGACAAACTGCTACGCCTGTCGCTGGATATTGGCGACGCCAAGCGCAACGTGTTCTCCGGCATCAAGAGCGCTTACCCGGACCCGAGCAAGCTCGAAGGCCGGTTAACGCTCTATGTGGCCAACCTGGCGCCGCGCAAGATGAAGTTCGGCGTCTCCGAAGGCATGGTGCTGGCGGCCGGCCCTGGCGGCGAAGAGATCTTCCTGCTGAGCCCCGATGAAGGCGCCAAGCCGGGCCAGCGGGTCAAGTAACACCGAGCATAACGACAAAACCGGGAGCGGCCTTGCCGCTCTGATTAGCCGGAATCGGCCGCAGTGGTCAGCAGAACCGCACGCCGATTCCACACATGGGGTTGGGTAACATGGCTGAATTTGCCCTCATTCTGGTCAGTACCATTCTGGTCAACAACTTTGTGCTGGTGCAGTTTCTCGGCCTCTGTCCGTTCATGGGCGTGTCCGGCAAGCTGGAAACCGCCATTGGCATGTCGGCCGCCACCACCTTTGTGCTGACCCTGGCTTCGATCCTCAGTTATCTGACCTTCCAGTACATTCTGGTGCCACTGGATCTGGAGTTTCTGCGCACCATTTCCTTCATTCTGGTGATCGCCGTGGTCGTGCAGTTCACCGAAATGGTCGTGCACAAGACCAGCCCCCTTCTCTACCGGGTACTGGGCATCTTCCTGCCGCTGATTACTACCAACTGCGCAGTACTGGGCGTCGCCCTGCTGAACACTAACCGCGCCGAACAGACCTTCATGAAATCGGCTACCTATGGTCTGGGCGCGGCCATTGGTTTCTCGCTGATCCTGATCCTGTTTGCCGGCCTGCGTGAGCGCATCGCCATTGCCGATGTGCCCACCCCCTTTCGCGGCGCGGCCATCGGCATGATCACCGCCGGGCTGATGTCACTGGCCTTCATGGGCTTCACCGGCTTGATAAGGTTGTAAGCATGTCGATGATTCTCACTGCCGTAGTCGTTCTGCTGGGCCTGGCGCTGATTTTCGGCGCCATCCTGGGTTACGCCGCCATTCGCTTCAAGGTCGAGGGCGACCCCATCGTTGATCAGATCAACGATCTGTTGCCGCAGACCCAGTGCGGTCAGTGCGGCCACCCCGGCTGCAAGCCCTACGCCGAAGGCATCGCCAATGGCGAGCCGATCAACAAGTGTCCGCCAGGCGGTGAATCAACCATTCAGGCGCTGGCCGACCTGCTCGATGTGGAAGTACTGCCACTGGATGCCGAGCACGGCGAAGAAAAGCCCAAGATGGTCGCCTATATCCGCGAGGCAGAATGCATCGGCTGCACCAAGTGCATCCAGGCCTGCCCGGTCGACGCCATTCTTGGCGCCGCCAAGCAGATGCACACGGTAATCGTGGATGAATGCACCGGCTGCGACCTGTGCGTGGAGCCCTGCCCGGTCGACTGCATTGACATGCTGCCGCTGCCGACCACACCGCAGAACTGGAAGTGGGACTTTCCCTTGCCCGGCGCTGCCGTGATTGCTACCGATGCCCAGCGAGGAGCTGCCTGATGACCGCTGCCAGCCCCATTCGCATCTGGGACATTCCCGGTGGTATTCACCCTGCGGAGAACAAGCAGCAGTCCACTCGCCACGGTATTGAGACGGTGCCGCTGCCCGGCACACTGATTCTGCCGCTGCAACAGCATCTCGGTGCCCGCGCCGAGCCGTCGGTGCAAATCGGTGAGCGTGTCCTCAAGGGTCAGTTGATCGCCGAAGCCAGCGGCATGATCAGTTGCCCGTTGCATGCGCCGACCTCAGGTACAGTCACGGCTATCGGCCCGGCGCCCTACCCCCACGCCTCCGGCTTGGAAGAGTGGGCCATCACCCTTGAGGTAGATGGCCAGGACGAATGGATCGAGCTCGCGCCCATTGGCAAGTATCACGAACTGGAAGCCGCGACGCTGCTGGAAGTTATCCGCCAGGCAGGGATCAGCGGCCTGGGCGGCGCCGGCTTCCCGACCTCGGTAAAACTCAAGGCGCGGCCCGAGCAGAAGATTCATACGCTGATCATCAACGGCACCGAGTGCGAGCCGTACATCACCGCCGATGACAGCGCCATGCGTTACCGCGCCGAGCAGATTGTTGCCGGCATCGAAATTCTGCAGCACATTCTGCACCCCGAGCAGGTGCTGATCGGCATTGAAGACAACAAACCCGAAGCCATCAGCGCCATGCGTGCTGCCGTGGGTGATCGTAGCAGTCTGCAGGTGGTGGTTTTCCCGACCAAATACCCCTCGGGCGGCGAGAAGCAACTGATCCAGATCCTGACCGGCAAGGAAGTGCCCAGCGGCGGTCTGCCGGCTGACATCGGCATGGTCTGCCAGAACATCGGCACCTTGCTGGCGATCCACGATGCCGTGCTGCTCGGGCAACCACTGATCAAGCGCATCACCACCCTGACCGGTGACGCCCTGAGCCATCCCACCAACGTGGAAGCGCTGATTGGCACGCCCATCAGCCACCTGCTGGAGTTTGCCGGCCTGCAGCCCGAGCGCCTGTACCGTCTGGTGATGGGCGGGCCGATGATGGGCTTTACCCTGCAAAGCACCGCTGCGCCCATCATCAAGACCACCAACTGCCTGTTGGCCGGCACCCGCGATGAATTGCCACCGCCACCCCCGGCGCAGCCCTGCATCCGTTGCGGCCTGTGCGCCGAGGCCTGCCCGGCGGAGCTGCTGCCGCAACAGCTGCATTTCTTCGCCATGGGCAAGGATTACGAGCAGCTCAAGCGGCAGAATCTGTTTGATTGCATCGAGTGTGGCGCCTGCTCCTACGTCTGCCCCAGCAGCATTCCGCTGGTGCAGTACTACCGTGCGGCCAAGTCCGACATCCGCGCGCTCGACCTGCAGCAGCACAAGGCCGATCACTCCAAGCAGCGCTTTGAGCACCGCCAGGAGCGCCTGCAACGTGAAGCCGAGCAGAAGGAACGTGATCGTCAGGCGCGGGCAGACAAAGCCGCACGCCTGAAGGCGGCCAAGGAAGCCGAAGCCGCCAAGCCAAGCGCCGAGAGCGACAGCAGCGACAGCGCCTCTGCCGAACCAGACGTAGCGCGCCTGCAAGCGCAGAAACCCAGCGGCCTGAGCCCCGAGCAAAAGCAGCTGAAGATCGCTGCCGCTACCGCGCAGATGGCGCTGAAAAAAGCCAACAAGCAGCTCGCTGCCAACCCGGACAACACCGACCTGCAGGCGCAGATACCCGAGCTGGAACAAGCCGCGCGCGAAGCGCAGGAAGCCTTCGACAAGGCCCAGGGCGAGGTCGCCACCCAGCCCGCGGCAGAACCCGTGGCCGGTGCGGACGATGCCAAGAAGCTTAAGATTGAGGCCGCCATGCTGCGCGCCAATCTGAAGAAGGCCGAACGCGCCGCGGGTGACAACCCCAGCGCCGAGCAACAGGCGGAGCTGACCAAACTGCGCGAAGAGGCCGAGGCCGCGGAGGCGCGGGTACCTGCTGCGCCAGTTGCCAAAAAACCGGTCGATGAGAACCTGAAGAAAGCCAAACTGGACCTGGCGATGGCCCGTGCGGCAGTTAAAAAGACCGAGCGCGAACTGGCCAACAATCCGGACGACGAGAGTTTGAAGGCCCAGCTCACAAGCCAGCAACAGGTTTATTCCGCTGCCGAGCAGGCCCTGCATGAAGCTGAAAACAGCAGCCCCATTGCGCCGCCCGAACGTCAGAAGGTCGACAAGAAACCGGTGGATGAAAATCTGCGCGAACTGAAAACCAATCTCGCCACCTGCAAAGCCGATTTCAAACGCGCCGAGCGCGAACTGCAGGCCGCCAAGGATGCACAGACCGATACCACTGCCGCGCAGGAACAGCTCACCGCCACCCGCGCCAAACTGGATGCCGCTGCCAAGGCCTTCGCCGATTACATGGCCAGCAAGGAGACCGACTGATGGCTCTGGTACGCATGACCTCGCCCCACGCCAAGGGCAACAACCACACCCAGACCATTATGCTCTGGGTGCTGGGCGCCACGCTGCCCGGCGTGCTGGCCATGACCTGGTTCTTCGGTTTCGGCACCCTGATCAATATCTGCTTCGCCAGTCTGGTCGCGCTAACGGTCGAGAGCCTGATCCTGTGGATTCGCAAACGTCCCATTGCCTTCTACCTGCGCGATGGCAGCGCCCTGGTCACCGCCTGGTTGCTGGCCCTCGCCCTGCCGCCCTACGCGCCCTGGTGGCTGACGCTGGTAGCCACTGCCTTCGCCATCGTGTTTGGCAAGCAGTTGTATGGCGGCCTGGGTCAGAATCCGTTCAACCCGGCCATGCTGGGCTATGCCGTGGTGCTGATCTCCTTCCCGGTCGAAATGACCAGTTGGCCGGCCTGGCGCGGCGTCGAGTCCGTGCTGCCCGATGTGCAGGCCACGCTTGGCTTGTTTGACGGCCTGGCACGCATATTCCTGCCCGCCAGCCAGGCGATTGACGCCTGGACCATGGCCACGCCGCTGGATGTGCTCAAGACCAATACCAGCCTCACCATGAGCGAATTGCAAGCCAGCAAGCCGGTATTCGGCAGCCTGGCCGGCCACGGCTGGGAATGGGTCAGCCTGGCCTATCTGGCCGGCGGCATCGCCCTGCTGTACAAGCGCATCTATACCTGGCACGCGCCGGTCGGCATGCTCGGCGCCCTGGCGGTCATGAGCCTGCTGTTCTGGAACGGCAGCGGTTCGGGCTCCAACGGCTCGCCGCTGTTCCATCTGCTCAGCGGCGCCAGCATGCTGGGCGCCTTTTTCATCGTCACCGACCCGGTCTCAGGCGCCACCAGCAAGCTGGGGCGGCTGATCTTTGGCGCCGGCGTCGGCATACTGGTCTACTGCATTCGCGCCTGGGGTGGCTACCCCGATGCCGTGGCCTTTGCCGTGCTGCTGATGAACCTGGCTGCACCGACCATCGACTACTACAGCACGCCCCGCACCTACGGTCACCGCAAGGCCAAGCGCGGCATGGGCAAAACGGACTGAGCATGGAAAACCCTATCAGCACCCGCAGCTCGGTACTGCGCAACAGCATTATTCTGGGCCTTTTCGCCATGGCTACCGTGGGCTTGATCGCCATTACCCAGCAGAGCACGGCCGAGCGTATCAGCGAGGCCCAGCGCAGGGTGCAGCTCAGCGCCCTGAACGAGATTCTGCCGCACGAGCAACACGACAATGACCTGCTAGCCGACAGTTTTGCCGTCGACGATTATCAGTACCTGCGCCTGAGTGAGCCGCGTGAAGGCTACCGTGCCCGCCAAAATGGCGAAGTCACAGCGGTGATACTGCCGGTGGTCGCGCCCGAGGGCTACAGTGGGCGTATCGATCTGCTGGTGGGCATCTACGCCAATGGCGAGATAGCCGGCGTGCGCGCGGTCAATCATCGCGAAACGCCCGGTCTGGGCGACAAGATTGAAGTGACCAAGAGCCCCTGGGTACTCGATTTCAATGGCAAGAGTCTGGAAATGCCGGTCCCGGAAAACTGGGCAGTGAAGAAGGACGGCGGCGAATTCGACCAGTTTACCGGCGCCACCATCACCCCACGCGCCGTGGTCCAGGCGGTGTACCAGAGCCTGAACTACTTTGCAGAGCATCGCGACAGCCTGTTGCTGTCCGCCGAGGAGCCCGCCAATGGCAACTAAGTCGCTATCCGAAATCACCGCAGACGGCCTCTGGCACAACAATCCGGGCCTGGTGCAGCTGCTCGGGCTGTGCCCGCTGCTGGGCGTCAGCAGCTCGGTAGTCAACGCCCTGGGCCTGGGCCTGGCAACCATGCTGGTACTGACCGGCTCCAATCTGGCCGTCTCGCTGATCCGCAGCGCGGTGACCGATGCCGTGCGATTGCCCGCCTTTGTGATGATCATCGCCGCGCTGACCACCTGCATCGAACTATTGATGCAGGCCTTCACCTACGAGCTGTACCAGATCCTCGGCATTTTCATCCCGCTGATTGTGACCAACTGCGTGATTCTCGGCCGCGCCGACGCCTTCGCCTCAAAAAATGCGATTCTACCCTCGCTGGTGGATGGCTTCATGATGAGCCTGGGCTTTGCATTGGTACTGGTTGTACTGGGCGGCCTGCGCGAGCTGGTGGGCCACGGCACCCTGTTCGCCGGCATGGATCTGCTGCTCGGCCCGCTTGCTGCGGACTGGAAACTGGTGGTATTCCCCAACTACAAGGATGTGCTTTTCGTCATTCTGCCGCCCGGCGCCTTCCTGTTCATGGGGCTGCTGATTGCCTTGAAGAATGTGATTGACGCCAAGGTCAAGGCACGCGCCGCAGCGCGCGAGGCCAAGCCCGCTGCCGGTAGCAAGCGTGTTCGCGTCACCGGCACCATCAGCTGAGGCGGCGGATGAACAAGGAAAAGCGCTACGAGATCTTCCGCCGACTGCGTGAGGATAATCCCACCCCAACTACCGAGCTCAACTTCAGCTCGCCCTTCGAGCTGCTGGTCGCCGTCACCCTCTCTGCCCAGGCAACCGATGTGGGCGTCAACAAGGCGACCGCCAGGCTGTTTCCCGTGGCCAATACGCCCGAAGCCATCTACGCGCTCGGGGTGGATGGGCTGTCGGAATACATCAAGACCATCGGGCTGTTCAACAGCAAGGCGCGCAACGTGATCGCCGCCTGCAAAATGCTCATAGAGCTGCACAACAGCGAAGTGCCGGACAATCGCGAAGCGCTGGAAGCGCTGCCGGGCGTCGGCCGCAAGACCGCCAACGTGGTGCTCAATACCGCCTTTGGCCATCCCGCCATGGCGGTGGATACGCACATCTTCCGGGTCAGCAATCGCACCGGTATCGCACCGGGCAAGAACGTACTGGAAGTCGAAAAAAAGCTCATGCGCTTTGTGCCAAAGGAGTTTCTCGTTGACGCCCACCACTGGTTGATCCTGCACGGCCGCTATGTGTGCAAGGCGCGTACGCCGCAGTGCGGCAGTTGCCGCATTGAAGACCTCTGCGATTACAAGTACAAAACCGGCGAGTAAGAGTCTTCGAATTTTCCTGCATATTTGATTGAAAAAATCTATTTCCGCAAAACTCGGACTCCGTTTATAAGGTGCGCAAATGGCATCATCATTGCGGAGTTGAGTCATGGCCAAAGCAAAAAGCGATATAGAACTGGACGATGACGAGTTCATCGAAGAAGACGACACCCCCGATACCGACAATGCGCCCAATTCCAAGGCCAGTCTGACCAAGCGCCGCTTGATCGACAATTATCTGGAAGAACGCCGCCTGCAACGGGAATTATCGGACTTCGATTTCGACTGACATTCACTTGCTGCTGCGAAGCCCGCAGCAGCGGCAAGCCCTTGCAAAGCGATCCGGCCTGATTAACGGCTCCTATCGCAACCATTAGGCTTTTTCGCTTTCAGTAATCGACGCAGCAGGCTACTCTGCACATCAATAGTAATGATTCTCATTATCTGATTGATTGCCAGAGGTGTCCCATGTTGAAAACCATCACTTTTGCCTGCATGCACTTTTCCATCGCCTTCGGCGTGGTCTACCTGATGACCGGAAGTGTTCTCATCGGCGGCGCCGTGGCGCTGGTAGAACCTTCGGTCAATACCGTGGCCTTCTACTTCCATGAAAAAGTCTGGAAGCGTTATGAGCAGCGCAAGCAACTCAAGCTGCATCCCAATTCGCCTGTGTTTCAGGCGTAAGTCGAGCCCGACCGCCCGGAAAAGGTGCAAAGCAGCGGTGTAATAGCACGTGACGGTATTTTGCCAGCATTAAGCGGGAACTTTCCGGCCATTTTGGGGGTATATTCCCTGTAGCCACATGGAAATGTCTATGACCCGAATCAAGCTGCACCATCCGTTATATCTCTGCGCCGGTCTGTTGTTCTCACTATTATCGCTTGCCGCTTCCGCAGAGCCCTTTGCCTACCCGGAAACCAATCCCTTCATGGCGACTGTCGCCGGAACGCCGGAAGAACTCCGGGCTCCGGTTCCCGACGAAGTCGATGTCCAGCAGGATGACCTGTCGGTGCGCGTGTTGCCCGATCGTGTCTTGCCCCCGGCATTGTCACGTTATCGCGACTTGCGTTTCCGTGTTGCCTGGCAGGACGACCCTGCTCCACTGATTTTTCTGATCGCCGGGACCGGCTCAGGTTTTGACAGTGCGCGCATGGACTACCTCAAGCGACTGTTCTGGCAGGCCGGAATGCACGTGATAGTGCTGTCCTCACCCTCGAATTACGACTTCATCGCTGCCGCCTCCAATACCGGCATGCCGGGCATGGGCGCGGAAGACGCGCGCGACCTGCATACCGCCATGACACTGGCCTTGCAGGAAGCTCAGGACCAGAAGGGATTTGAAGTGACCGAGTATCGCCTGGCCGGCTTCAGTCTGGGCGCGCTGCACGCTGCCTTTGTGGCGGAGCTGGATACCCATCTGGGGCAGTTCAACTTCAGCAAGGTATTGCTGCTCAACCCGCCGGTGGATCTGTACGCATCGGTTGGCCGGCTGGATGAACTGTCCTACACCCGTATTGACGGTGTCAGCGATACCGAGAGTTTCTATGAGCACATTTTCCAGAAGCTTTCCCGGCATTTTGCCGAGCGCGGCGATGCCGATATCCAGAGCACCCTGTTCTATGAGATCCAGAATTCACCAGAAGCCCTGACCGATCCTGAGCTGGCGATGCTGATTGGCGCGGTATTCCGCTTCTCCGCCGCCGACCTCAACTTCATGAGCGATCTGATCAACAATGGTGGGCGCTTCGCCCCAGTGGACAAGGAGCTCAAGGTCAGTACATCCCTGACACCCTATCTGCGACGCGCACTGTTCTGCGACTTCACCTGCTATATCAACAGCCAACTGTGGCCCGCCTGGGAAGCAAAGAACGCCGGTCGCAGCATAGAAGACATGGCCTATGAAACCAGCCTGCGCAGCCTGCACAGCTTCTTCCAGGACAATGAAAAAGTGGCGGTGGTGAGTAACGCCGACGACTTTATCCTGACCCGTGAAGATTACCAGTTCCTCGCTACTACCTTTACCGAGCGTGCCTACCTCTATCCGCACGGCGGGCATGGCGGCAATCTCGACTACAAGCCGGTAGCCGAGCGCTATATGACGTTCCTGCAAGGAGGCAACCATGAATAAGGTCTGGCTGATCGGCCTGATGGGCTGTCTGTGTTACAGCACGGCGCAGGCTGCCGATGATGAAAAGTTCTTCTCCGTGGGCGGTACCCATGGGAGCACTATCGATTTTCCTGCCTACCAGGACCCACTGACCGAGCTGGAGATTGATGAGCGCGATAATCGCTATCAATTTGAACGCTCCAGTTTGCGCGCGCTGAACGTGCAGGATCCACTGGAGGGCATGAATCGGGTCATCTATCGCTTCAATGCGGAGTTTGATCAGTATGTGTATTTGCCGGTTGTGCGTGGCTACGTCTGGGCGACCCCCGGCTTTGTGCGCACCGGTGTGTCCAACGTCACCAACAACCTGCGCGATGTTCCGCATCTGGCCAACAGTCTGCTGCAGCTCAAGTTCGAGCGCAGCGCCAGTACTACTGCCCGTTTGCTGTTCAACACCATTCTCGGGTTAGGCGGTCTGTTTGACGTTGCGGACGCCATGGGGCTGCCGCAACAGCAGGAAGATTTTGGCCAGACCCTGGGGCATTATGGCGTGCCGCCCGGACCCTATCTGGTCATCCCCTTTCTGGGACCATCGAACCTGCGTGACGGCACTGGCTACCTGGTTGACTGGGCTATCGACGACAAGGTCGATCTCATGGGGCACCGCGACTATATGAACGATAACCCCTACACCTGGGCTCTGTGGGCGATTGATCTGCGCTATCAGACTCCATTCCGCTATGGCGCGCTGGACACGCCATTCGAGTATGACCAGGTGCGCTACCTGTACACCAAGCTGCGCGAATTTCAGGTCGACAACTGAGTTGCCGGGCGGCCTCGGCGCCGCCCGTTTCCGCTACCCAACCCGAAAGATGATGTGATCTTCCCAGTCATCATCCGCCACGCTGCCCTCGGCCAGCATCTGGCCAGACAGGGAGATACCCGCCTTGTGTACCGCGTTGCGATCGCCACAAATCAGATGGTGCCAGGGTGGCAGATCACTGCCCTCTGCTACCAGACGATAGCCACAGGTGGGCGGTAACCAGGCAAAATCGGCGGCGGCGCCCGGCGTGAGCTGAATGCAGTCGGGTACCTTGGCTTGCCGATTGGGGTAGTCACTGCACTGGCAGCTCTTGTGGTCCAGCAGCTTGCAGGCAATACGGGTGTAATAGAACACCTGAGGCTCGTCTTCATCTTCCAGCTTTTGCAGGCAGCACAAACCGCAGCCGTCGCAAAGCGATTCCCATTCCTGCTGATCCATCTCGCTCAGAGATTTGCGTTGCCAGAACGGCAGTACGCGCATGGCCATGGCTCAGCCCTCCTCTGCCAGCACGTCCTGCAACCAATCGAGCAGACGGTTCAGGTCGAAGGGAAAGTCCAGCTCGGCGCCGGTATCCTCGCGGCGCACTACCGGTATGCGCAACTGATAGCGCTGCATCAGCTCATCGCTATCGCTGATATCCAGCTCGCGCACCTGCACGCCGTTTGCCTGCAGGGGCGCCAGTTCAGCCATGGCCATCTCGCACAGATGGCAGGCGCTGGTGCCGTAAAGCGTAATAAGTGTCATGCCGGTCGCAATTGCTCTGAGGTGGTCGAAACGGGTCGTCATTCTACCCCTTTGCCCCGCCGCTGCCGACCACCTTCGGGCGCAAAACGACAGGCTTCGTGGCCTTGGCAGCGTCGGCCGCATCCCACATACTCAGCGCACTACTACGGAGACATCTATGGATTGGGAAACACTGCTGTGCCGCGAGCGTCTCGGCAAGCCGCTGGCCAGCGCTGACGAATTGGGGCGTACCCCCTTCCACAAGGATCATGATCGCGTCATTTTCTCCGGCGCCTTCCGCCGCCTGGGCAAGAAGACCCAGGTGCACCCGGTCTCCAGCAACGATCACATTCACACCCGCCTTACCCATAGCCTGGAAGTAGGCTGCGTCGGCCGTTCGCTGGGCATGCGCGTGGGCGAAATGCTGCGCGGCGAGATGCCGGACTGGTGCCAGCCGGCCGATCTGGGCGTGATAGTCCAGGCCGCCTGCCTGGCCCACGACATCGGCAACCCGCCTTACGGCCATTCCGGTGAAGACGCCATTCGCCACTGGTTCCGGCAGGCAGCCGAACACGGAATGCTGGATAACCTGAGCGAGGCGCAGCGGCAGGACTTTCTGCATTTTGAAGGCAACGCGCAGGGTTTTCGCGTACTCACCCAGATCGAGTATCACCAGGCGGAGGGCGGCATGCGCCTGACCTACGCCACTCTGGGCGCGTATCTCAAGTACCCCTGGACCGCGCAGCACGCTGACAGCCTGGGCTACAAGAAACACAAGTTCGGCTGTTATCAGGCCGAATATCCCCTGCTGCAACAGATTGCCGACAAGTTGGGTCTGCCCGCTCAGGGTGAACAGCAGTGGGCGCGCCATCCATTGGTGTATCTGGTGGAGGCTGCCGACGATATCTGTTACGGCCTGATCGATCTGGAAGACGGCCTGGAAATGGAGCTGCTGGGCTATGAAGAGGTGGAACAGGTGCTGCTCGACCTGGTGGGCGACGATTTGCCCGAGACCTACCGCCAGCTCGGGCCGCTGGACTCGCAACGTCGCCGCTTGGCGATCCTGCGCGGCAAGGCCATTGAGCACCTGGTGAACGCTGCAGCCGAAGCCTTTATTGAACAGCAGCCGGCCTTGCTTGCTGGCGAGCTCCAGGGAGACCTGGTCGAACACATGCACGGCGCTGCGCGGCGTTGTGTGCTGGAGGCCAAGCAGATGGCGCGCAAGCGTATCTTCCAGGACAAGCGCAAAACCGTGGTCGAGATCGGCGCCTACAGCACGCTGGAAACATTGCTGAATGCGTTTTGCGGAGCGGTTACCGAGCTGCACGCCGGTCAGAATCTGAGCTTCAAGCATCAGCGCATACTTGACCTGCTGGGACACACCATTCCGCAAGCGGACTGGGACCCCTACCGCAGCTACCTGCGGGTAGTGGATTTTATTGCGGGCATGACCGATCTGTATGCGGCCGATCTGGCCACCCGTATCCGCGGCATCAACCTGCCCTGAATCCGCGCCGCGCGCCTACCAGGCCAGTAGCGCGGCGATGGTCAATACCAGCACAAAGCAGAGCCCCTTCCAGAACAGCAGCGGGTTTCGCTCCAATAACGGCGTGCGCGTGCGGCTGAGGAAGGCCTGGCTGGGCTGACGCAGATCAAAGACAAACTCCGAAAGGGCCTCGTAACGCTTATGCGGACTGGGCTGCAGAGCGCGCTTGAGCACATCGTCAATCCAGGCTGGTATGTCTCTGTCTTCATGCAATACCGACTGATAGACCAGCTTGTTCTGCGCAGCGCGCGTGCGCGTCTTGGCCACCTGGGTGCCGTATGGCAACTTGCCGACCAGCATCTGGTAGGTGATGCTGGCAAGCGAAAACTGATCCGACTGCACAGTGCCGCTTTCGCCCAGAAAACACTCCGGGGCGGAATATTGCACCGTGCCAAGCATCTGCTCCTGCTGCGCTGGCGCGGCTATTTCCACCAGACCGGCCACCCGGGTTGAACCAAAATCGATGATCTTCACCGTGCCGGTACGGTCGATCATGATGTTGTCCGGCCGCAGATCCTGATGCAGCATCTCCATGCGATGAAAGGCCTGCAAGCCTCTGGCAATCTGCTCGACGATGTTGCGCACCTGCTCCAGGCTCGGTTTGGGGTTGTCGATCATCCATTGCCGCAACGTCTGACCTTCAACGTACTCGGTTGCCACATACAGGTACTCGCGGCGCCGCTCCGTGGCGCAGGGCTTGAGTACGTACGGGCTGTTCAGGCGCCGGGCGATCCATTCCTCCAGCAGAAAACGTTCGAGGTAGGCTGGATCTGCGCCCATGTCGATGGACGGGATTTTCAGAATGACCTGCTCTTCGCTCTGTTCATCCACCGCCAGATAAACATGACTGCGACTGCTACTGTGCACCTCACGCATGATGCGGTAGCCATCAAAGCGCATGCGCGGCTCAAGTACCGGCGGCAGTGGCAGCGTAGCCGATGCCTGACTGAGCCAACGGCCGTTCGCTGCGTCGACAATGGGGAGGCTTTCTATCCGCACGATCTGAATGGTGAGGTTGTCGTCGCTGCCCTGCGCCAGCGCCTGCGCTACTATCAGGCGCGCTGCAGCGTCCAGATCCGCCTGTTGCTCATGGATGGTCTGAGTGATGAAAGCGGCGCTGACGAACTCATAGACCCCATCGGTCGCCAGCACGAAGATCTCGCCCTGCTCTACCGGCAGGCTCTGGTAATCGATTTCCAGTTGCTGATTGACGCCCAGAGCACGGGACAGCTGACTTTGCTCCCGGGAGAGCCACAGCCGGTGGTCCTGGGTAAGCTGTTCCAGTTGCGAACCTGCCACGCGATAGATACGCGCATCGCCGATGTGAAAGAGATACGCACTGCTCGCCTTGATGATCAGCGCGCTGAAGGTACAGACGTAGCCGCGATCCTTGTCATAGCGGTATTGGCTCTGGCGGGTCTGGGCGTGCAGCCAGGAGTTGGTGGCCATCAGTACCCGCTGCGCCGACTTCTTCACCGTCCAGGCTTCGGAGGTGCAATAGTAATCCGCCAGAAAGCCCGAGACCGCTGCTTCACTGGCGACCTGACTGACACTGCTGCTACTGATCCCGTCCGCCAGGGCCACCGCAATGCCCTTGCTGCTCAGTTGCGGCTCAGCGGGTAACCAGGCACCGTGGAAATCCTGATTGATGGTCTTGCGGCCCTTGTCCGAGCATTGCCCAACACGCACTGCCAGTTGCTTCGTCATGCCTTGTCACCCAGAACCCCCGGCCCTTGCGAGGCTGGGGTCGTTAGCCGGAAAGCGCCGCTCAGATTGCGCGCTTGGGTGCTGTGCGCACGTGCGTGGTATAGAGCGTAAGGCCGGTGAACGCCAGACCGCCAACCAGATTACCCAGGGCGGTGGGAATCTCGTTCCAGATCATGTAGTCCATGATCGAGAAGTCACCACCCATGATGATCCCCGAGGGGAACAGGAACATGTTCACCACCGAGTGCTCGAAGCCCATGTAGAAGAACAGCATGATGGGCATCCACATGGCGATCACCTTGCCGCTGACCGAGGTGGAAATCATTGCACCCACCACACCCATGGACACCATCCAGTTGCACAACATGCCGCGCAAAAAGATCGTCGCCCAGCCCGCAACACCGTATTCAGCGTAGCCCAGGGTGCGCGCCTCACCAATATGCGAAATCTTCTCGCCAATGGCGCCCGGCTCGGTCGAAAATCCGTAGGTATAGACAAAGGCCATCATGAAAGCGACGGTCAGCGCGCCAGCAAAATTGCCGACAAACACCAGCCCCCAGTTGCGCAACAGTCCGCCCATGGTTACCCCGGGGCGCTTGTCGAGCAGCGCCAGTGGCACCAGCATGAAGACCCCGGTGAGCAGATCGAAGCCCATCAGGTAGAGCATGACGAAACCCACCGGGAACAGAATGGCGCCCAACAGCGGATTGCCTGTCTGCACCGTGATGGCAATGGCGAACACGGCGGCCAAGGCCAGAATCGCACCGGCCATGAAGGAGCGGATCAGGGTGTCACGGGTAGACATGAAGACCTTCGACTCGCCGGCGTCGACCATCTTGGTGACGAACTCTGAAGGAACCAGGTAGGACATGGGGGACTCTCTCTATGATTTGCGTTAAGGGTGGCCGCCGCTGCAGGTGGCACGGCGGCCTGCCAGTACCGTCCGGATCAGTCTGCCTGCAAGCCGACTTCCACCAGATCGCCGTTCAGGCGCACCGGCCAGACCCGCAAGCGTTGCTCGGGGTACTCGACACAACTGCCATCGGCCAGACGAAAGTGTTGCTTGTACAGCGGTGAGGCAATGACCAGATCGCCCTTGAGGTGACCAACGATCCCGCGGCCAATGACATTGGCGCCGGACTTCGGATCACGGTTCTCGATGGCGAACACTTGCTCGCCCTCGCTGGTTTGCGGCAAGTGAAAGAGTGCCACCTGAGCGTCATCGAGCAGCGCAACCACGCCCGAGTTGGCGACCAGGTCCTGGCGCGCGCACAGCGGGCGCCAGGCCGCATTGGCAGCAGATGCGCTGTGCATGGTTTGGCTGTTGATCTGGCTATTGGTGTGGGTCATCAGACTACCTCCTCGGCTACGGGAATCAGGTGAAGCTCGTGCGCCTGTACTGGCCGGCGCTGATCACGCTCCTTGACGAAATGAATATCCGGATCGCCGCGTTCGTCGTTGACGAAGGTGCGGAAACGCTTGAGCTTCTCGGGGTCTTGCAAGGCGTTGGCCCATTCACATTCGTAACGGTCCACCACCAGCTGCATTTGCGCCTCCAGTTCGGCGCCCAGCCCCAGACTGTCGTCGATGATCACCTCTTTCAGGTAATCCAGGCCGCCTTCCAGGCTTTCGCGCCAGACCGAAGTACGTTGCAAGCGATCTGCGGTGCGCACATAGAACATCAGAAAGCGGTCGATGTAGCGGATCAGGGTGGCGTCATCCAGATCGGTGGCAAACAGCTCGGCATGGCGCGGACGCATGCCGCCGTTGCCTGCCACATACAGGTTCCAGCCCTTCTCGGTGGCAATCACACCCACGTCCTTGCTCTGCGCCTCGGCGCATTCGCGGGTGCAGCCGGAGACGGCAAACTTGATCTTGTGGGGTGAGCGCAGGCCCTTGTAGCGATTCTCCAGTACCAGCGCCATGCCGACGCTGTCCTGCACGCCGTAGCGGCACCAGGTGCTGCCGACACAGGACTTCACCGTGCGCAGCGACTTGCCGTAGGCGTGACCGGTTTCAAACCCGGCGGCAATGAGTTCACCCCAGATATCCGGCAACTGGTGCAGCTCGGCACCGAACAGATCGATACGCTGGCCGCCGGTGATCTTGGTGTAGAGATCGTACTTTTTGGCGACAGCGCCCAGGGCAATCAGTTTGTCTGGTGTGATCTCGCCGCCGGCAATGCGCGGCACTATCGAGTAGGTGCCGTTCTTCTGCATATTGGCCATGAAGGTATCGTTGGTATCCTGCAATGGCACCAGCAGCGGATCGGTAATCGGCTGATTCCAGCAGGACGCCAGAATGGAGCCCACCGCCGGCTTGCAGATGTCGCAACCGGTGTGCCCGCGGCCGTGCCTGGCCAACAGTTCTTCGAAACTGATGATGCCTTCCACGCGCACTATGCCGTACAGCTCCTGGCGAGTATGGGCAAAGTGCTCGCACAGGCTCTTGTCGACCTCGACGCCGCGGGCGTTCAGTTCGTGCTCGAACACCTGCTTGAGTAGCGCACTGCAGCCGCCGCAGCCGGTGCCGGCCTTGGTAGCGGACTTCAGCTCGCCCAGATCGGTACAGCCGGCATCCACCTGGCAGCATACCGCGCCCTTGCTGACGTTGTGGCAGGAGCAGATGGTAGCGGTGTCTGGCAAGGCATCGGCGCCCAGCGCTGGCGCGCCTTCACCGGCTGGCAGTATCAGACTGGCCGGATCGGCTGGCAGCTTGATGCCGTTCTGCGCGTACTGCAGCAACGTGTCGTAGTAGCTGTTGTCGCCTACCAGCACAGCGCCGATTACCTTGCTGCCATCCGGCGACACCACAAGACGTCGGTAGCTGGCGTTGACCTCATCGTTGAAGCGGTAGCTCTTGGCACCGGGCGTGGCGGCGTGGGCGTCACCGATGGAGCCCACATCCACGCCCAGCAGCTTCAGCTTGGTAGACATGTCGGCGCCGCAGAAGCTCTCGTGCTGCTTGCCCGCCAAGAGTGCAGCCAGATTGCGCGCCATGGTGTAGCCGGGCGCAACCAGGCCGAAAATGCTGCCATTCCAGGAGGCGCACTCGCCAATGGCGTAAATGGCAGGATCATTGGTGCGGTAGTCGTTGTCGATCACCACCCCGCCGCGTTCGGCCAGAGCCAGGCCGGCGCTACGCGCCAGCGCATCCTGCGGGCGAATACCCGCGGAGAACACGATCAGGTCGGTCTCCAGGCTCTCGCCATCGCTGAAGTTCATGCGGTAGCTGTAATCATCACCAGCAACGATCTCACTGGTGGCGCGGTTCAGATGCACCCTCACGCCAAGCTCTTCGATGCGCGCTTTCAACGCAGCGCCACCGTCGGCATCCAGCTGTACCGGCATCAGGCGCGGTGCAAACTCGACCACGTGCGCTTCCAGCCCAAGGGACTTGAGTGCGTTGGCCGCTTCCAGCCCCAGCAGACCGCCACCTACAACCACACCGCGACGCCCGCCCTTGGCAGCGGCGCGAATGGCGTCCAGATCGTCCAGGGTGCGGTAGACCAGGCGGGAGTTGCCTTCTGCGCCGGCAATGGGCGGCACAAAGGGATAGGAACCTGTCGCCAGAATCAGTTGGTCATAGCGCTGGCGACCTTCACTGGTAACCACTTCCTTGCGCTCGCGGTCGATTTCCTGCACCGCGACCCCCAGGTGCAGATGCACGCCATGCTGCGCATAGAAATCGGCTTCACACATCGCGAGGGATTCAGCATCACGGCCACCAAAGTATTCCGAAAGATGCACGCGATCATAAGCACGCTGGCGCTCTTCGCCGAACACATGCACCTGGTAGCGGGCAAGCGCGCCCTGCTCGGTCAATTGTTCCACGCAATGATGGCCGACCATACCGTTGCCGATGACGACCAGTATTTCGTTCTTGATCGGAGTCACTATCGAGTTCATCGCCTTTCCTCAGTCAAAGCCGCAGCCGGCACGGGCCGGCAAAAAAACAAAAAAAAACGCCTGGAGTCCTCTTTCGGGACTCCAGGCGCCGTTGCCTGGTATTCACTGGATTGTGCTGGGTGTTTGCCTGAGCCTCGTTGCCCGGATCACCCGCTTCCTCGCCCGCAGGCGGTATGGTCATCGATGACCACAGGAAGCTTTGACAGAGTTGAACGCTGCCGTTGAGCAGACCGAAGCAATAGCTGTGCCAGCGCGGAGATTTGGCCGATTGTTGCAGCAGAGGAAACTTGGTATAAAAATTGGAATTAATTTAAATACAGTCACTTACAGACAAAAATTGAATCTGAGCATGACCGTGCCTGCAGCGGCGTTAGGCATTGGGAACAGGCAGAGAAAATGAACCAGAAGGGTGCGATAAACAGGAACAACCCTGTTTTGGTGCAGCAAATCAGCGTATTCCAGAGGGCTCGGATCGGCGGGGCTGGCTGCCGCCAGCGGCCAGGCGCTCCAACAGGATGTCTACCAGCAGCAACTGAGCACTGATGGCTTGCGTGGCGACCTGAAAGAAGTCCAACGAATGGACGCCAGGGGAAGGCTGGCGCTCCAGAAGCACCCGGATGCGCTCGAGCAGTATATCCAGGGTATCCTCGGCTTCGCGCACCGGCTGGCTCACCAGAGTGCGTAAGTCAGGATCGGAAATCAGCCGCGCCAGCGCAGCATAGGACTGCGCTTGTATTTGCACCTTGAGTGCGTCGAGAGCATCCCGCCAGCGCGGCAGATTCTGTCGGTTGGCCGCGATGCCGGTGCCTACCGCACGGCTCTGGCCAAGCAGCTCGATATTCTGCAACAGCTCCAGCCACAAACCCTCCGCCTGTGGTGCCAGACGTCCCAGGCAGACGAGATCAAAACGATTGGCCAGTGCCTCTACAGTCTGTAACAGACAACCGATCATCTGGTTGTGCAGCATCAGCAGTTGTTCGGCACTTTCATGCTCGAAGCCACTTTCGATCTGCCGCCACAGATCACGCGCCTGGTGCCAGCTGTCGTACCAGTACAGACTTGCCTCGTATTCGGCTGTGCTGGCCAGCAGCTGTTGCAGTTGCTGATGCACCGACCAGCGTCGGGCCTCCAGCGCATGCTCGCCCGACATCGAGCCAAACGACAGACCTCGGTGCCGCTGCGCCTGCTCCAGCAATTGGCGCAGCAAACGTATCTGCGACAACGCCTGCTGACGCTGCTGTCTTTGCGCACGCTGGCGCAGCTGACGCAGGCGGTACAGGCCAATGGCGCAAAGCACCACTATGGCGATGAACAATGTCCATATCATTGCCGGACGTCCTGGCTGGCCGGTGGAATGGTTTCAGATCACTTCTTGCCAAGCAGCTCGATACGGTAGCCGTCGGGGTCCTCGACAAAGGCCAGCACACTCTGCCCGTGCTTCATCGGTCCCGGTTCACGAACCACCTTGCCGCCAGCGGCGCTGATTTGTTCGCACGCCTTGTAGACATCGAGCACCTCAATAGCGATATGCCCGTAGCCGGTACCCAAATCATACTCGCTGGTGTCCCAATTGTGGGTCAACTCCAACGCGGTGTGCTCGGCCTCATTGCCGTAACCGACAAAAGCCAGGGTAAAGCGCCCTTCGGGGTAATCCTTGCGGCGCAGTAGCGTCATGCCCAGCACTTCGGTGTAGAAGGCAATGGACTTTTCCAGATCGCCGACGCGCAGCATGGTGTGCAGAATTCGCATGATCACAACCTTTGCTTGAAGGATAAAGTTAAAGCTACAAGCTTACTGCCGCTTCTGCCAGCCCAACAGCAAAACGCCCGGTATCCCGGGCGTTTTGCTCAGTGACTGCAGCCGAATCAGAGCAGCTTGCGGCCCTTGTTGGCAGCAATGCGCATACGCAGGGCATTGAGCTTGATAAAGCCCGCCGCGTCGGCCTGGTCATAGGCACCGGCGTCGTCTTCAAAGGTGGCGATGTTGGCATCAAACAGCGAGTCATCGGACTTGCGGCCCACCACGATCACATTGCCCTTGTAGAGCTTCAGGCGTACCACACCGTTAACCTGAGCCTGGGAAGCGTCGATCATCTTCTGCAGCATGACGCGCTCGGGGCTCCACCAGAATCCGTTGTAGATCAGCTCGGCGTACTTGGGCATGAGGCTGTCTTTCAGATGCGCCACTTCACGGTCCAGGGTGATGGACTCGATGGCGCGGTGGCCCTTGAGCATGATGGTGCCGCCGGGGGTTTCGTAGCAACCGCGAGACTTCATGCCGACAAAGCGGTTCTCGACGATGTCCAGTCGACCGATGCCGTTGTCGCCACCCACCTTGTTCAGATAAGCCAGCACAGTGGCCGGGCTCATGTCTTTACCGTCGATGGCGACGATATCGCCATTCTGGTAGCTGAGCTCGATATAGGTCGCCTGGTCAGGGGCATTTTCCGGCGAGACCGACCAGCGCCACATGTCTTCTTCGTGCTCGGCCCAGGTGTCTTCCAGCACGCCGCCTTCATAGGAGATGTGCAGCAGGTTGGCGTCCATGGAGTAAGGCGACTTCTTCTTGCCGTGGCGCTCGATCGGAATCTCGTGCTTGGCGGCGTAGTCCATCAGCTTCTCGCGCGACAGCAAATCCCATTCACGCCAGGGCGCAATCACCTTGACGCCGGGCTTGAGGGCGTAGGCACCCAACTCGAACCGCACCTGGTCGTTACCCTTGCCGGTGGCGCCATGGGAAATGGCATCGGCGCCGGTTTCGTTGGCGATCTCGATCAAACGCTTGGCAATCAGCGGACGGGCGATGGAGGTACCCAGCAGGTACTCACCTTCGTACACGGTGTTGGCGCGGAACATGGGGAACACGAAGTCGCGTACGAATTCTTCACGCAGATCGTCAATGTAGATTTCCTTCACGCCCATGGCCTGAGCCTTGGCACGTGCCGGTTCCACTTCTTCGCCCTGCCCCAGGTCGGCGGTGAAGGTCACCACTTCGCAGTTGTAGGTTTCCTGCAGCCACTTGAGGATGACCGAGGTATCCAGGCCGCCGGAATAGGCGAGGACGACTTTATTGACTTCTGCCATGAGGTGCTCCCTTAACAAGACTGTACCGCCACTCCCGCAGGAGCGGACGAAAGGCAGCTATTCTAGCGTCAAGGCACAAGGAATCACAGGGGAGCCGGCCAGTGTTTATGGCCACGAGGGGGAAGAAGCCATCCGCGATCAGACTTGGGCGCGGCTATTCCTTCTCCAGGCGCAACATCACCCGGCGGTTGGCGGCGCGCCCCTGTTCGGTTCGGTTGCTGGCCAGCGGATAGCGATCACCATGGAAGCGCAGCGCGAACAGCTCTTCGTTTACGCCCTGCTCCACCAGGTAGTCCTTCACGGCCAGCACACGCTGGCGTGACAGCTCGCGATTGTCGAGTCGGTTACCCTGGTTGTCGGAATGCCCGTCGAGCAGGATTTCTTGAATATCGGCATCCGCCTTTATATAGATCACGGCCGCGTCCAGCATCGCCTTGGCCTGCGCGCTCAGCTTATCGCCGCCGGAAGCAAAGCTGATCAGACTTTCGGATATCTGCGCGTAGCTCACCGGCAGCAGGCCACTGACGCACTTCTGAAAGTCCAGCCAGGCCTGCTGGTAACCCACGCTGGATACCACCACGCGCACCGGATCGCCGCCGGCGTAGCCCGTGCGCATGATGGTCGGCTGCAGGCCGGAGGCCAGCCCGGCCAGCATGCGTCCGGCCTGCTGGTAAGGCACCTGCATGACGCCAGCGCCCTGATGCACGGTCATCTGCCCCACCGGCACCGCGTTGCTGCCCGGGCGCCAGGGCGGCGCTTCGTTGTACAGCTGCGCGGCGCCGGGGGTCATGGGGTTGTCCCAGGCCTTGAGTTCAAAGGCCGGCTGCTCACCGGCCAGGCGCACAAAAGTCGCCTCGCCATAGCCCGCGACTGACTGGCTCAGCCGGCAAGCGAATTGGTCACCCGTGACTTGCCATTGCACATCTTCCATCCGCGTCTGGAAGGTAAGTGCCTGCGCCGGCAGAGCCAGCGCCAGCAAAAGTGCCGGGTATGTTCGCGTCACCACGCTTGTCACCTCTTCAGCGGCCGGCTGGGCACCGACCTAACAATCTCTCTTGCCCGTTTAGTCGGCGGCTGGCA
The DNA here is from genome assembly GCF_036961105.1 of Halopseudomonas sp. GTDB lineage: Bacteria > Pseudomonadota > Gammaproteobacteria > Pseudomonadales > Pseudomonadaceae > Halopseudomonas. The sequence goes on from NZ_JBALWW010000002.1 coordinate 211,844, forward strand.
CTGAATCTTTACCGTTGCGACGAGAATAAATTACCCGTGTTGGCAGCCAAGCCTGTCTTGAGCGCGGCCACCGCTGGCATCCGGTGTGAAAAGACCGTCGTTTACGGTAGCATTGCGGCATTACTCTGCTCTGGACGCCCCGCATGATTGACCGCCTTACCATCACCCGGCCGGATGACTGGCATATTCACCTTCGCGATGGCGAGGTGCTGTCGCACACGGTTGCCGACGCCGCGCGCACCTTCGCCCGAGCGATCATCATGCCCAATCTGGTGCCGCCGGTGCGCGACGGTAACGAGGCCGCGGGCTACAAACAGCGCATCCTGGCAGCCCGTCCCGCGGGCTCGCAGTTTGAACCCCTGATGGTCCTCTACCTGACCGACCAGACCAGCCCGCAGATCGTGCGCGAAGCCAGCCAGAGCGGCCAGGCGATTGCCGCCAAGTTGTATCCGGCGGGCGCCACCACCAATTCGCAGTCCGGCGTTACCGCGCTGGAGAATATCTATCCCGCGCTGGAGGCCATGGCCGAGGTCGGCATGCCGCTGCTCGTGCATGGCGAGGTGACCCACGCTGCGGTCGATATATTTGACCGTGAGAAGGCCTTTATCGACCAGCAGCTGGTGAAGGTGGTCGAGCGCTTCCCTACTCTCAAGGTTGTCTTCGAGCACATCACCACGGCGGACGCTGTCGACTTCGTCAAGCAGGCGCCAGCCAATGTGGGCGCTACCATTACCGCACATCATCTGCTGTTCAACCGCAATCACATGCTGGTAGGCGGCATTCGACCGCACCTGTTCTGTCTGCCGATCCTCAAGCGGGAGAGACACCAGCAGGCGCTGTGTGAAGCCGTGGCCTCGGGCTCCAGCAAGTTTTTCCTCGGCACCGACTCTGCACCGCACGCCCGCCATGCCAAAGAGGCGGCTTGCGGCTGCGCCGGTTGCTATACCGCCTACGCCGCCATTGAACTCTATGCCGAGGCCTTCGATAACCTGGGGGCCCTGGACAAGCTGGAGGGTTTTGCCAGCTTCCACGGTCCAGATTTCTATGGTTTGCCGCGCAACAGCGATCAGATAACCCTGGTTCGTGATAGCTGGCTGGCGCCGGAGCAGCTACCCTTTGGCGATCAGTGCGTGATTCCGCTGCGTGCAGGCGAAACCCTACAATGGCGTCTGACCTGACATCCCTTTTTCTGCGAAGCTAAGGATTACGCGTGAGTGAGTTCGACTTTGATAGCGACAACGATAGCCTGGATGCTTCCGCCCCTGGCAAACCCAAATCACCGATGGCCTATCGGTTCCGGGGCTTTCTGCCAGTGGTCGTGGATGTCGAAACCGGCGGTTTCAACGCCGCCACCGACGCGCTGCTGGAGATCGCCGCGACCACCATCGCCATGGATGAAGACGGCATGGTCTACCCGGACCAGACCCACTTCTTTCGCGTCGAACCCTTCGAAGGCGCCAATATCGAGGCCGCCGCACTGGAGTTCACCGGTATCAAGCTGGACCACCCCTTGCGCCAGGCGGTAAGTGAAGAGCACGCCATTACGGAGATCTTCAAGCATGTGCGCAAGGCGGTGAAATCAGCCGGTTGCAAGCGCGCCGTGCTGGTGGGCCACAATGCGTTTTTTGACCTGGGTTTTGTCAATGCTGCGGTCGAGCGTATTCAGATCAAACGTAACCCGTTCCATCCTTTCTCCTGCTTTGATACCGCCACCCTTGGTGGACTCGCTTACGGACAGACCGTCCTGGCCAAGGCCTGCAGTGCGGCGGGCATGGATTTTGATGGTCGCGAAGCTCATTCGGCCCGCTATGACACCGAAAAAACCGCCGAGCTGTTCTGTACCATCGTCAATCGCTGGCGCGAGATGGGAGGCTGGCCACCGGTAGATTGAGCAAGACCGGCCAGCCTGCAGGCTCACTCTCCAGGAATCCCACCCCCCGGATTGAGCCTGAGCGCACATTGCCAGCATCCCGCCCGCAGAGTTCCTTGCCCGTACCACGAGCAAAAGGTATGTTCGGATGGAAGTGAAATCATCCACTACACTATTTGTTCATGTTGTTCATGATCACCGTTATCCATCAGCGTTTGTGCAATCAACCAGATGAACATGCACAACCATCGGGACCTTAATTGCTTTCATTGCTGTACAACGGCATTGAATCAACCCCTGGCTTGCGGACAACCACACCGCAGCCACGAATAATCAGAAGAAAAGGAGTTATTCCACATGAAGCGCAAATCCCTCGCGATGTTGTTCTCGGCCACCATAGGCTACGCCACGCTGGCATCTACCCCGGCGGTGGCGGAAGAATTTGTCACCATTGGCACTGGCGGTCAGACCGGCGTCTACTACGTAGTCGGCCAATCGATCTGCCGCCTGCTCAACCGCAACAGCGAAGAACACGGCATCCGTTGCAACGCGCCATCCAGTGGCGGCTCGGTGGCTAACGTAAATGCCATTCGTGGCGGTGAAATGGATATGGGCGTGGTGCAATCGGATGTGCAGTACAAGGCCTACGAGGGCGTACAGAACTTCCAGGCCGACGGCCCTTTTGAAGGCATGCGCGCACTCTTCGCCCTGCACGGTGAACCACTGACCATCGTTGCCCGTCGCGATGCCGATATTACCGGCGTCAAGGATCTCAAGGGCAAGCGCGTGAACATCGGCAATCCTGGCTCAGGCCAGCGCGACACCATGGACGTGGTACTGGAAGCCCTCGGCTGGACAGTCAAGGACTTCTCTCTGGCCTCGGAGCTGGGCGCCGCCGAACAGGCTGCCGCACTGGGCGACAACAACGTAGACGCCATGGTCTACGTGGCAGGCCATCCGAATGGCTCGATTCAGGAAGCCACTACCACGGTGGACTCGGTCCTGGTGTCGGTTGATGGTCCCGAGATCGATAAATTGGTAGGTGATCGCTCCTACTACGCCAAGGCAGTCATTCCTGGTGGTCTGTATCGTGGTAACGACGAAGACGTAAACACCTTCGGCGTTCGCGCTACCCTGGTCGCCTCTGATGAGGTGAGCGACGAAACCGTCTATCAGACCGTCAAGGCCGTATTCGAGAACTTTGATCGTTTCAAGCGTCTGCACCCTGCCTTCGCTACCCTGAAGGAAGAACAGATGATCAAGGAAGGCCTCTCCGCCCCCTTGCATGATGGCGCAGTGCGCTACTACAAGGAACGTGGCTGGATGTAAGCCACACTGCGAGCCGCCCCACCGGGCGGCTCCTTTGTTTGGAACAAAGATTTATACATATTACCTTCGGGTTTTGTGCTCAGCTTGAAACTTGAAACTTGAAACTTGAAAACAGGATTTCTTTCCGTCGGCCCTTTTGCCAATGGACTATTGCAGCAACCGGCGCTTCACAAGAGCCGCCCGGTGTGCCGGCAGCATTACCACCGTATCTGCCAAACCTGCCAATTGCGGCACCATAAGATAAAAGAACAGGAGTAGCGCGCAGCCATGAGCCAACCCAGCGACGCAACGGGCAAGACCCCGACCGACCTTGAAGACCTGGTCGCCACCAGCGACACCGGCGCCCGCAAGCCCACTGGCCTGGCACGCAAGCTCCTGCTCTCGATAGCGGCTCTATGGTCTCTTTTTCAGCTCTGGATCGCCTCGCCGCTGCCGTTCATTCTGGGCTTCGGCGTGTTCAACAGTACCGAATCACGCTCTATCCACCTGACCTTCGCGGTGTTTCTTGGCTTCATGGCCTATCCCGCGTTCAAACGTTCGCCACGCGATTACATCCCGATAATCGATTGGGTATTGGCGCTGGTCGCCGCCTTCTGCGCGTCCTATCTTTATTTCTTCTATGCCGAGCTGGCGACACGTCCGGGCAAGCCGATTACCCAGGATGTGGTGATTGCGGTCATCGGTCTGCTGACGCTGCTGGAAGCCACCCGGCGCGCGCTCGGCCCGCCGCTGATGATAGTGGCGCTGATCTTCATCGTGTACTCGGTAGCCGGCCCCCATATGCCCGGCATTCTGGCGCACCGCGGCGTCAGCCTCGAATCGCTGGCCAACCATCAGTGGCTGACTACCCAGGGTGTCTTTGGTATTGCACTGGGCGTTTCCACCAGTTTTGTGTTTCTGTTTGTGCTCTTCGGCTCTCTGCTGGATAACGCCGGCGCCGGTAATTACTTCATCAAGGTAGCCTTCTCGCTACTGGGACATTACCGCGGCGGCCCGGCCAAGGCGGCCGTAGTGGCCTCTGGCATGACCGGACTGATCTCCGGTTCCTCGATTGCCAACACCGTCACCACCGGCACCTTCACCATTCCGATGATGAAACGTGTGGGCTTTTCTTCCGAAAAGGCTGGCGCCGTCGAAGTCGCCTCTTCGGTCAACGGCCAGATCATGCCGCCGGTGATGGGCGCTGCGGCCTTTCTGATGGTCGAATACGTGGGCATCTCCTATGTGGAGGTTATAAAACACGCCTTTCTGCCGGCCCTGATTTCCTATATTGCGCTGATTTACATCGTGCACCTTGAGGCCATAAAAGCCGGCATGCAGGGGCTGCAAAGCAGCAACCCGCCAAAGCCGCTATTGCGCAAGATCATTGGTTTTCTTACTGGTCTGTTACTGCTCATGGCCTTGTCTTTCGGCGTCTATTACGGCCTAGGCTGGCTGAAACCGGCGCTTGGTGAGGCCGCCAGTTGGGTAATTGCCGCCGGGCTTGCAGCCGTGTACGTGGGCCTGCTGAAAATCGGCTCGCGTTATCCGGAACTGGAACTGGATGACCCGGACTCGCCGGTAGTCCATCTGCCGCAAACCAAGCCAACCGTCATGTCCGGCCTGCATTACATTCTGCCGGTCATAGTGCTGATCTGGTGTCTGATGGTCGAGCGGCTCTCCCCTGGTCTTTCGGCGTTCTGGGCGACGGTGTTCATGATCGTCATCATTCTCACCCAACGTCCGTTGATGGCCCTGTTCCGCAACCAGTCGAGCATGCGTGCAGACCTGCTGCACGGCGCCAACGATCTCTGGCAGGGCCTGGTAGCCGGCGCCCGCAACATGATCGGCATTGGCATCGCGACCGCCACCGCCGGCATTATCGTCGGCGCGGTCTCACAAACGGGCGTGGGTCTGGTATTGGCGGATCTGGTCGAAATACTCTCGATGGGCAACCTGCTGCTCATGCTCGCGCTGACCGCCGTGCTCAGCCTGATTCTCGGCATGGGCCTGCCGACCACCGCCAACTACATCGTGGTATCAGCGCTATTGGCGCCGGTGATCGTTACCCTGGGCCAGGAAAGCGGTCTGCTGGTGCCACTGATTGCCGTGCATCTGTTCGTGTTCTACTTCGGCATCATGGCCGACGTCACCCCGCCGGTGGGGCTAGCCTCGTTTGCGGCCGCCGCGGTATCTGGCGGCGATCCGATACGCACCGGTTTTCAAGCCTTCTACTACAGTTTGCGTACCGCCGCGCTGCCGTTCCTGTTCATCTTCAACACTGATCTTTTGTTGATCGATGTGAGCTGGGCTCAAGGCATACTGATCTTCATCGTCGCCACCATTGCCATGCTGATCTTTGCCGCCGGCACCCAGGGCTGGATGCTGGTCAAGAGTCGCTGGTATGAAAGCCTGCTGTTGCTGCTGGTGGCTTTCACCCTGTTCCGCCCCGGCTTCTGGATGGACATGCTGCATGACCCCTATCGCAGCATTCCGCCAGGGCAGCTGGAACAGGCGCTGGGCAACGTCGACAAGGGTAGCAACCTGCGCGTACAGGTGAATGGCGAGGACGATATTGGTCAGCCGCGCACCTTCTTCGTACTGGTACCCGTGCCTGAGGGCGATACAGCGCAGGAGCGCATGGACAACCTGGGGCTGATGCTGATGGAAGACGGCGACCGCACCATAGTCGATATGGTTACCTACGGCAGTGTTGCCGCCGACCTTGGCTTCCAGTTCGATCAGGAGATTGTCGAGATTCTTGCGCCGGTAGACCGCTGGGCCAAGGAATGGATGTGGCTACCCGGTCTGGCGATCTTCCTGTTGGTACTCGGTTTGCAATGGCGTCGGCGCCCTGCTGACTCCGGCGCAGCCCCTGCAACTGCGCGAGGTAACGGCCATGTATAACAAGATTCTGCTGCCGATCGACCTGAACCACCAACAGTCCTGGAGCAAGGCGCTACCCACGGCGTTGAATTTCTGCCAGACCTACGACGCCTCCTTGCATGTGATCACAGTGCTACCCGATTTTGGCATGCCGCTGGTGGGTGGCTTCTTTCCCAAGGAATATGCCGACCAGGCGAAGAAGACCATGACTGAAAACCTGCGCGCCTTCGTCAAGGAGAATATACCGAAAGACGTCAAGGTGCAGCGCATAGTCGCCGATGGCAAAGCCTACGAAGCCATACTGCGCATGGCCAAGAAGATCGACGTTGATCTGATCATCATGGCATCACACAAACGCAAGCGTCTGGAGGACTACCTGCTGGGCACCAATGCTCTGCGGGTGGTACAGCAATCCAAGCGTTCGGTGATGATAGTGCGCTGACTGGCACACTATTTGCCTCTTTCGTGACTCCAGTGCCTTGCGCGCAAGGCACATACCACGACAACGGCGTCGTACCTCCAGCTGGCAGCCACTTGCATCTATCGATAAGATGCGCCGCTGCCTTTGGATGTGCGGCGCTTTTTTCATGCAGCAGCGGGACTGACAGATGAAGCAGACAGACCACCAGCGCGAGGATGTGCTCGCCTGGGTAAACGGCAGCGATGCCCCGGAAAAGCACATTTTGAATCTGGGCTTCATGCCATTGACCGACTCGGCATCGCTGATTGTCGCTGCTACTCAGGGCTTTGCTCAACCCTACGGCTTGACTCTCAACCTGCAGCGACAGCAATCCTGGTCGGCGCTGCGCGACCGCCTGCTCAACGGCGAGCTGGATGCAGCGCAGGGCCTTTATGGTCTGGCGTACGGCATACAGTTGGGCCTGGGCAGCGCCTCCACTCCCATGGCCGTGCTCATGGGATTGAACCAGAACGGTCAGAGCATCAACCTGTCACAGAGCATGCTGGAAACCGGAGTAGACAGCAGCCAGGCGCTGGTGGAGCGCGCGCTGCTGGGCAACACCCGACTCTGCCTGGCACATACTTTCCCTACCGGCACCCACGCCATGTGGCTGTATTACTGGCTGGCGGCCAATGGCATTCATCCGCTGCGCGACGTGGATACCCGCGTGGTGCCGCCGTCGCTGATGGTCGAGCACCTGCGCGCTCGCCGTATCGACGGTTTCTGTGCCGGTGAGCCCTGGGGCGCCCACGCCATTGAGGATGGCATGGGCTACACCTTGGCTACCAGCCAATCAGTGTGGCCGAATCATCCGGAAAAGGTCCTCTGCGCCACCCAGCGTTTTGTCGAGGAATGCCCCAACGCCGCGCGTGCGCTGATCATGTCCATTCTCGATGCCAGCCGTTTCATCGACGATAACGACGACAACCGCCGTAGCAGCGCGCAGCTGATCAGCGGCGCCGACTACGTCAATGCCCCACTGGAGTCCCTGCAGCCGCGCATGTTGGGGGATTACGTAGATGGGCGCGGTAACGCCTGGCGCGATGAGCACAGGCTGCGTTTTCATGGCGCAGGTGAAGTGAACATGCCCTACCTGTCAGATGGTCTCTGGTTCATGACCCAATTTCGCCGCTGGGGATTACTGCGCGAGGAACCGGACTATCAGTCTGTAGCCAATCAGGTGCAACAACTGCAGCTGTACCGCGAGGCCGCTGGCGCCTTGGGCATCAGCGTGCCTGAAAGCCCGCTGCGCAGCAGCACCCTGATGGACGGCAAAGTCTGGGATGGCAACGACCCTACTGCCTATGCCGGCAGCTTCGAGCTACACGCCATGACCAACGCCGCTGCGCTGCAGCAGGCCAACTGAACTTTGTCATCAAGGATTGTTTGATAAATCATGCTGCGCATACTGCTGATCAACGACACCGTGAAGAAAGTCGGCAAGCTCAAGGGCGCCCTGCTGGAGGCAGGCTTCGAGGTCATCGACGAATCAGGCCTCACCATCGATCTGCCGGCGCGGGTACAGAGCGCCAAACCCGACGTCATCCTGATTGACAGCGACTCGCCCGGCCGCGACGTGATGGAACAGGTCTGCCTGTTCAGCCGCGACCTGCCTCACCCGATAGCTCTGTTTACCGATGAACAGGACCCGGCCATCATGCGCCAGGCCATCCAGTCCGGCGTCAGCGCCTATATCGTCGAAGGCGTGGAAAGCTCGCGACTCAAGGCGATACTGGACGTTGCCATGGCCCGCTTCGAGACCGACCAACAGCTGCGTGCCGAGCTGCAGGCCCGGGAGCAGCAGCTCAATGAGCGCAAGCGGGTGGAGAAGGCCAAGGGCCTGCTGATGAAGATGAAGAACTGCGATGAGGCCGAAGCGCATACGCTGATGCGCCGCCAGGCCATGAGCCGCCAACAGAAGCTGATCCAGGTAGCCGAACAGATCATCGCCATGCACGAGATGCTCGGCGACTAAGCTCTGGCACACATCCTGCTAGCTCTATAGCAGGCAGCCAAAGGCGGTTGCCTGCACAGACAACGACGTCATCCTCGCTCCGGAGTCAATCCGGGTGCGGGGGTGACGTTTTTTTTTGCCCCTAGCTAGCGGGTAGTACATGCTGCAAAGCGCGCCATGCGGCGCTGAGAGGACTGCCATATGAACACGAGCTTCTGGAAAGCCGGCCACACACCAACCCTGTTTTCCGCCTTCCTGTACTTCGACCTCAGCTTCATGGTCTGGTACCTGCTCGGCCCGCTTGCGGTGCAGATTGCCACCGATCTGGGGCTCAGTGCACAGGAACGGGGCATAATGGTCGCCACGCCGATCCTGGCTGGTGCTCTGCTGCGCCTGGTGCTTGGTTTCATGGCCGATCGCCTTTCGCCCAAAACGGCAGGGGTTATCGGCCAGGTTATCGTCATCAGCACCCTGCTGCTGGCCTGGCAGTTGGGCATCAACACCTATGAGCACACCCTGCTGCTGGGCCTGGGGCTGGGCTTTGCCGGTGCCTCCTTTGCGGTGGCGTTGCCGCTGGCATCGCAGTGGTATCCACCGGAGCATCAAGGCAAGGCCATGGGGATTGCCGGCGCGGGCAACTCGGGCACCGTGATGGCCGCCATTTTCGCGCCGGGACTGGCCTACCTGTTTGGCTGGCAGAATGTCTTTGGTCTGGCGCTGATTCCGCTGGTGATCACGCTTGTTCTGTTCATCATGCTGGCCAGGAACGCGCCCCAGCGTCCGGCTCCAAAAGCACTGAAGGATTATGCCAAAGCCCTGAAAGACGTCGACAGCTGGTGGTTCATGTTTTTCTACAGCGTCACCTTCGGCGGCTTCATCGGTCTTGCCAGCGCCCTGCCCGGCTATTTCAGCGACCAGTACGGGCTAAGCCCGGTCACCGCCGGTTACTATACCGCTGCCTGTGTCATGGCTGGCAGCCTGATGCGTCCACTGGGCGGTGCCCTGGCCGACCGCATCGGCGGTATTCGCTCGCTGCTGTACATGTACGCACTCGCCGCCGTGTGCATTGCCATCGTCGGCTTCAACCTGCCCAATTCCTATGCTGCACTGGCCTTCTTCGTGACCGCCATGCTGGGCCTGGGCACTGCCAACGGCTCGGTTTTCCAGTTGGTGCCGCAGCGTTTCTTCCGTGAAATCGGCGTGATGACCGGCCTGATCGGCATGGCCGGTGGGGTTGGCGGTTTTATTCTCGCCGCCGGCCTCGGCGCGATAAAACAGCACACTGGCGATTACCAGATCGGGCTGTGGCTGTTTGCCAGCCTGGGCATTCTGGCGTGGTTTGGCCTGTTCAACGTCAAGCGCCGCTGGCGCACCACCTGGGGCGCCTCATCCATGACGGCGGCGCGCGTCTGACATGGGGCTGCAGCTGAGCATCAGCGAGGCCAGCGGCAAGGGCCCGCGCGCGCAGAATCAGGATGCAATACGCGTGGTAACACCCGCCCCACGGTTGGCGGCCAGCAAAGGGCATCTGTTGGCCGTGGCCGACGGCGTAAGCCAATGCCAGGACGGCGGCCTCGCTGCCAACGCAACGCTGCAGGCGTTGGCCCTGGATTACTACTCCACGCCGGAAACCTGGGCTATAACCCACGCCCTCGACAAACTGTTGACCGCCCACAATCGCTGGCTGCGCGCCAATGGCGGTGGCCAGCCGCTGCTTACCACGCTGACCGCCCTGGTGCTGCGTGGTTGCCGTTATACCCTGGCGCACATCGGCGATTGCCGCGCTTATCTGCTGCGCGGCGGCAAGCTGCGTCACCTGAGCACAGAGCACGTTTGGGAACAGCCTGGCATGGAGCACGTACTCAAGCGGGCTCTGGGCCTGGATGAACATCTGCTGATGGATTACAGCGAAGGTGAGCTGCGCGAAGGCGACCAGTTGTTGATCCTCAGCGATGGCGTATGGGCCTCACTCAAGGACAGCGAGATTCATTGCCTGCTGCAGGAGCAACCCTTTGATCAACTCTGCCAGGCGCTGCTCAATAGTGCCTGGAAGGCAGGCAGCCAGGATAACGCCAGCGCCTTGCTGGTGCGGGTGGATGCGCTGCCCCAGGTCTCGCTCAGCGACGCGCTGGCGCCGCTGGACGAGCGTGCGCTGCCGCCACCGCTGAAGACCGGGCAGGAGTTCGAGGGTTGGGAGATAGTCAATGTGCGTGCCGAGTCGCGGCAGTCCATGCTGTATCGCGTGCGCGACCCACTGCATCAGACCTGGCTGCTGAAGACCCTGCCCGCCAGCTTGCATCAGGATGAGCAAGCCCGCCAGGCGCTGGTACTGGAAGAATGGTTCATGCGCCGGGTGGCCAGCGCCTCCACGCCGGAACTGCACCCGCTGCCGCACCGCCGTCATCTGTACTACGTAATGCGCGAGTATTCCGGCGTCACGCTGGAAGAGCAGCGCCGCCAAACCGGACTGTTGAGCATCCCAGCCTGGCGAGAGCTGGCCGCACAGCTGATCAAGGCCGTGGGCAAGCTGCATCAGCGCAATCTCATCCACCGCGATATCAAACCTGAAAACCTGCATCAGGGTGATGATGGCCAGCTGCGCCTGCTCGATTTTGGTCTGACATTCTGCCCCGGCCTGACCGCGCAGGAATCCGGCCACGCGCCTGGCACGCCCAGCTACAAGGCACCGGAGGTATTCAATGGCGCCGAGCCGAGCCGCCAGCAGGATATCTACGCAACAGGAGTGACCCTGTATTTTCTGCTCACCGGGCACTATCCCTACGGTGAAGTCGAGGCCTTTCAGCGTCCGCGCTTTACCAGGCCCGTGCCAGCCAGCCGCTATCGCCCAGACCTGCCGCCCTGGATCGATGACCTGCTGCTGCGCGCGGTGGCGCTGGAACCCGAAGCGCGCTTCGAGACCGCCGAAGAGTGGTTGCTGGAATTGAGTCAAGCCGAAAATCGCCCACTGCATAGTGCTCACCAGCCGCTGTTGAATCGCGATCCGCTGCGCTTCTGGCGCTATCTGGCGCTCGCTGCGCTGGGGCTCAACCTGTGGCTGGCCTTCATGCTGCTGCAGCCCTGACGCCCCAACGCAGTGCGAGACGCCACACGACAGTGCACGAGGACCGCCAAAAGCCCCGCCAATCCGCTGCAGATTACTGATATTCAGGCGTTTTACGAGCTGGCACGGAACCTGCTCTGGTTAACATAGCGTTAATTACAATGCGGGGCTGTCAATGGCGATGACCCTGCCTTCCTGATCGAACAGGACCTGGACAAAGGCGTCCCTACTGCGTGAGCAGAGGGGCGCCTTTTTTGTTTTTGGCTTCAGGCGGAGCACGCACAATGCAAAAGCTCAAACTCGTCTTGATCGGTAATGGCATGGCCGGGGTACGTACCCTGGAAGAACTGCTGAACCTGACCCCCGATCTGTACGACATCACGGTATTCGGTGCCGAACCGCACCCCAATTACAATCGGATCCTGCTCTCCCCAGTGCTGGCCGGCGAGCAATGCTTCGATGAGATAGTGCTCAATGATCTGGACTGGTACCGCGCCAACGGCATCACCCTGCATCTGGGCAAGCGGGTAGCAAAGATCGACCGCCGAACACGCAAGGTCATCGCCGAAGACGGCACCGAAGCCGAATATGATCGGCTGCTTCTGGCAACCGGCTCGCGTCCTTTCATACCGCCAATGCCGGGCAACCAGCTGGCTGGCGTCATCGGCTACCGCGATATTGCTGATACCCAATTGATGATGGATACCGCCGCAACCCACTGCCACGCGGTGGTGATCGGTGGCGGGTTGCTGGGCCTGGAAGCTGCCAATGGCCTCAAGCTGCGCGGCATGGATGTGACCGTAGTCCACATCGGCCAATGGCTGCTGGATCGCCAACTGGACCAAACCGCCGGTGAACTGCTGCAGCAATCGCTGGAGCAGCGCGGCCTGAAGTTCAGATTGGCGCAATCCACCGAGGCGTTGCTGGATGACGGCGCCGGGCGTGTCAGCGCCGTCAGATTTACCGAGGGTACGGAGATCCCCGCCGATCTGGTGGTGATTGCGGCCGGTATCCGCCCCTGCATCGAGCTGGCCGAGGCTGCCGGCCTGGCATGTGATCGCGGCATTCTGGTCAACGACACGCTGCAGACCTTTGATCCGCGCATCTATGCCATCGGCGAGTGCGCCCGTCATCGCGGTGTGGCCTACGGCCTGGTAGCCCCCTTGTTCGAGCAGGCGAAGGTCTGCGCCAATCATCTGGCCATGCTCGGTTTTGGCCGCTACCTGGGGTCGGTCACTTCCACCAAGCTCAAGGTCACCGGCATTGACCTGTTTTCCGCTGGCGAATTCATGGGCGCCGAAGGCACCGAAACCATCACCCTCAATGACCCCATCAGCGGTGTTTACAAGAAGCTGGTGGTCAAGGACGACAAGCTGGTGGGCGCCTGTCTGTTTGGCGATACCGTCGATGGCAGCTGGTACTTCAAGCTGGTCAGGGAAAACCAAAACATCAGCCAGATCCGCGACTCGCTAATGTTTGGTGCGACCTGCGCCGGTGCGACCGGCACAGTAGATGCCAGCCCAGCGGCCAGCGAGCCAGCTGCCGCCAAATCATCGGGCCTGCAAAACACGCCGCCGGCACAGCCGACTGTCAGCAGTGAGCCATTGGAGGTCAGTGCATGAGAATCAGCGCAGCCATCCGCTCCCAGGATCAGAATCGATGAGCAGCCAGACCACCGCCTCTACCTGCTGCTACTGCGGGGTCGGTTGCGGCGTGCTGATCGAGCACGACGGCAAAACCATACAGGATGTGGCAGGCGACCCCACGCACCCCGCGAACCTGGGTCGTCTATGCAGCAAAGGCTCCAGCCTGCACAAGACCGGCGATCTCGCCGCGCGCGCGCTTTACCCCGAGCTGCGCCTTGGCAAGCAGCTGGCACGCAGCCGTACCGATTGGGATAGCGCACTGGGCCATGCTGCGCAGGTGTTTGCTGAAACCATCGCCGAGCACGGCCCAGACAGTGTCGCCTTCTACATCTCGGGCCAGTTGCTGACCGAGGACTACTACAGTTTCAACAAGCTGGCGCGCGCCCTGGTGGGCACCAACAATATCGACAGCAACTCCCGTCTGTGCATGTCCAGTGCAGTGGTCGGCTACAAGCGCAGCCTGGGCGCAGACGCGCCGCCCTGCTCCTATGAAGACATAGAGCAGAGCGACTGCCTGTTGATCGCCGGCAGCAACATGGCCTTTGCACACCCGGTACTGTTTCGCCGGCTGGAAGCAGCCAAGGCTGCCGATCCGAGCAAGCGGGTCATCGTCGTCGACCCACGACGCACTGATACCTGTGACATCGCCGATCTGCATCTGGCCATAGAGCCGGGCACCGACGTTGCGCTGTTCCACGGCATCCTGCATCTGCTATTGCAGCAGGGTCGGATCGATCGCGCGTTTATCGAGGCTCACACCCAGGGATTTGTCGAATTGCAGGCACTAGTGTTCGAGTACAGCCCGGCACACACAGCTCAGCTGTGCGGCATCAGCGAAGATGACCTGCAAACCGCCGCGCACTTGATCGGCAATGCGCCCAGCTTCCTCTCGCTCTGGTGCATGGGGCTGAATCAGTCCAGCGCCGGCAGCGCCAAGAACAACGCCCTGATCAACCTGCACCTGGCTACCGGGCAAATCGGCAAGGTGGGCAGCGGTCCCTTCTCGCTCACCGGACAGCCCAACGCCATGGGCGGGCGCGAGACCGGTAGCCTGTCCAATCTGCTGCCCGGCCACCGCGAGGCCGCCAATGCCGAACACCGCTCCGAGGTCGCTGACTACTGGGGCGTGGACCAACTACCGGCTACCACCGGCCTCTCGGCCATCGAGCTGTTCGAGGCTGTGCGCAGCGGACGCATCAAGGCGCTGTGGATCGCCTGTACCAATCCCGCACAGTCGATGCCGAACCAGCGGCTGATTCATGAAGCACTCGCTGCTTGCCCCTTCGTAATAGTGCAGGAAGCCTTCTTCACGACCGAAACCTGCCGTTACGCCGACCTGCTGCTGCCCGCCGCCAGTTGGGGTGAAAAGGAAGGTACGGTCACCAACTCTGAACGCCGCATCAGCCATGTGCGTCCGGCCATTCCTGCACCAGGTGAAGCTCGCCCGGACTGGGCCATCGTCTGCGACTTTGCCCGTCGGCTGGAAAAGCAGTTGCGACCCGGCCGGCCCAGCCTGTTCGCGTTCAGCTCACCGGCAGCAATATTTGATGAATACAAATTGCTGACCGTCGGCCGCGATCTGGATTACAGCGGGCTAAGCCATCAGTTGATTGACCAACTGGGCCCGCAGCAATGGCCATTCAAGACCGGCAGCCGGCAAGGCACAGCGCGCCTGTACGCAGATGGCGTGTTCGCCACGGATAACGGCAAAGCCCGCTTCCTCGCAGAAGCCTACAGCGCCCCGCAGGAGCAGCGCGATGCGCAGTTTCCGTTGACCCTCAACACCGGACGCCTGCGCGACCACTGGCACGGCATGAGCCGCACCGGCACCGCGGCGCAGCTGTTCGGGCATGTCGAGCAGGCACTGCTCGGCCTGCACCCGGACGACCTGGAACGCCATGAGCTGAGCGACGGTGATCTGGTGCACCTGAGCAGCCGCCGCGGTGAGCTGATCCTGCCGGTACAGAGCGATGAGCAGCTGCGCCCCGGACAGGCCTTCCTGCCGATGCACTGGGGCGATCGTTTTCTCAAGGGTCTGGGCAGCAACGTGCTTACCCAGCCGGCGTTCGACCCGCTATCCAAACAGCCTGAGCTCAAGCAGAGCAGCGTCAATATTCGCCGCGCCGACTTGCCCTGGGAGTTATTCGTGCTGGTGGAAGGCGATGTACAGCAGCGCTTCGAGGCGCTGCGTCCGCTTTGTGAATCGCTGGATTATCTGAGCATGGGACTGATTGGCCGTGAACGCCCCGCGCTGTTGCTGCGCGCAGCCGCAACTCAAGCCCCGGATAACGAACTTGTGAGCACCATAGACCGCCTGACCGGTTTGGATAGCGGACCGGTAATGCGTTACGACGATCCACAGCGCGCCATCGGCAAGCGCATAAGGATTGAAGAAGACCGCATTACCGCCATTCGCCTGAGCGGAGAAACCGCCGCGCGCAACTGGCTGCGCAGCCTGTGGCAAAGCGGTGAAGCCGATGCCGAGCTGCGCCGCTGGTTCCTCGCGCCGGTCAGCGCCCCGCCCGGCGGTGCGAGCAACCAGCAGGACAAGACCCTGTGTAATTGCATGGACGTCAGCCAAAGCCAGATCTGCGCGGGTATCGAGCGCGGTTTGGATTTGGATGGCCTGAAGCAGGAACTCGGCTGCGGAACCCAATGCGGCTCCTGCGTACCGGAAATCAAACGACTGATCAGCAGCCTGGCGGTGCCGGCATGAAGACCACTGAATCCAAGGAGTACACGCCCATGAACCCGACTGTATGGCTGGTAGGTGCTGGCCCCGGCGACCCGGAACTGCTGACACTGAAAGCAGCGCGCGTGTTGAGCCAGGCCGAGATTGTCATGGTCGATGACCTGGTCAACCCGGAGATCCTCGAGCACTGCCCGCAGGCGCGCCTCATTCGTGTGGGCAAACGCGGCGGCTGCCGTTCTACCCCGCAGGAATTTATCAACCGGCTGATGCTGCGCTATGGCCGCCAAGGCAAGCGCCTGGTGCGCCTCAAGGGCGGCGACCCCTGCATCTTTGGCCGCGCCGGCGAAGAAGCCCAGTGGCTGCGTGAACGCGGGGTGGAGTCGGAAATCATCAACGGCATCACCGCAGGATTGGCCGGCGCCACCCAATGCGGCATTCCACTGACCCTGCGTGGCGTGAGCCGCGGCGTCACCCTCGTCACCGCCCACACCCAGGACGACAGCGAGCTGAACTGGCAGGGCCTGGCCTGGGGCGGCACAACCCTGGTGGTGTACATGGGCGTCGCGCGCCTGCAGCAAATCCAGCAAGGCCTGCTCAACGGCGGCATGCCGGCCAGCACACCCATTGCCATGATCGAACAGGCCAGCACGCCGCAACAACGCCAGCACGCCTGCCGCCTGGATGACCTGTGCGAACAGGCTGCGGCCTTTGCGTTGCAGAGCCCGGCGGTGTTGGTGATTGGCGACGTAGTGAATGCTGCGGCAATCCCTTCATGTATTTTCGACTCGAAGGCTGATCCATCAATGCTCGCAGCGGTCCATAGCGCTTCGAACTGACGGCTCGACCCGCCCAAGGACGAGCCTGATCCGCATTCAGTTGCTGTTTCTGCCGTGGCCAGAGTGGCTCTCACTCAATAGCTATGCTTTCGCGCGCGGCAAGTAGCGCGCGAAAGCATAGACTAAATCAGCCAGTTGGCGCGTCTACCACCGCGAATCTCGCTGCTACGCTGAGCAGGGCCAGTATAGAGGCGGTCACAATATTGGGATGCTGACCCACTCCGAACCGCGATCCGGGTACGCCAGGCGTGGCCGCCTCCACAATGGCCACTGCTACGGCATCCGCGCCACCTGCGAGACTGCGTTCCTCATAGCTGTCAATGCGCAGTGGCAACCCCAGCGCAGCAACCGCAGCAGCCACCGGACCGTTGCCCACCCCACACAAACTCACCAGGCTGCCATCGGCGGCAACAAGGTCCAGCTCGACACCTTGCCCCTGCGCATGCTCGAACAGGCGGTGATGGCGATAGAGAAATCCTGGCTGCTCATGCGGGGGTGCAAGGTAGGTTCGCTCGAAAATCTGCCAAATCTGCTCGCTGCTCAACTCGGTTTCACTGGCTTCAGCCAATGCCTGAACGATGGCGCTGAACTCCACCTGCATTCGGCGCGGCATGAAGATGCCATGATCACGCTGCAACAGGAAGGCGATGCCACCTTTGCCGGACTGGCTATTGACGCGCACTATACTGTCATAGGTTCGACCCAGGTCATGCGGGTCCACGGGCAGGTAGGGCACGCGCCAGTGCTCATCCTGCTGCTGAGCGGCAAGCCCCTTGGCTATAGCGTCCTGATGAGAACCGGAGAATGCGGTAAACACCAGATCGCCAACATAAGGATGGCGCGGATGAATGGGCAGAGAAGTGCATGCCTCAGCCACGCGGGCAACAGCGGCGATATCCGAAAAATCCAGCCCCGGCGCTATGCCCTGGGTGTACAGGTTCAACGCGAGGGTCACGACATCAAGATTACCACTGCGCTCGCCATTGCCGAACAGGCAGCCCTCAACGCGCTGAGCCCCCGCAAGTAAAGCTTGTTCGGCACAGGCAACCCCCGTTCCACGATCATTATGCGGATGAACGGATAGCACAATGTGCTCCCGCCGCTCCAGCCGCCGATCCATCCATTCGATTTGATCAGCAAACACATTGGCGGTGGAAACTTCCACTGTCGTAGGCAGGTTGATTATCATGGGGCGCTGGGGGCCCGCATCCCAGGTTCGTATAGCCGCATTGCAGATTGCCAGCGACACCTCCAGTTCGGCCATGCAGAAAGTCTCGGGCGAATACTGAAGGACCCACTGCGTCTGCGGGTGTGCCGCCGTCAGCCGCTTGAACAGGGTAATATGGTGCTCGACCATCGCCATGATCTGCGGCACGCTCATATTGAAAACTACATCGCGCCAGACCGGTGCGATAGCGTTGTAGAGATGCACGATCACACGACGTGCTCCCGCTACGCTGCGCACCGTCTCCGCTATCAAATCCTCACGCAACTGAGTGATGACCATCGGCGTGACGTCGTCGGGAATCAGTTGGGCATCAATCAGGTGGCGCACGATCTCGAAGTCAGTCCGTGAAGCTGAAGGAAATCCGACCTCTATCTCTTTGAAACCGACACTTACCAGTTCCTGGAACAGGCGCAACTTGCGCTCGGGGTTCATAGGCTCAAATAAAGCCTGGTTGCCGTCTCGCAGGTCAGTTGAGAGCCAGACAGGTGCATGGGTCAACGCGCGCGAGGGCCATTGACGGTCAGTCAGATCAACGAGTGGGAACGGACGATATTTCTGTGAGGGATCAGTCAGCATGGAAGGTGCTCTTGTTGGCGTAAGTGTCACCCGATCCCCTGGCAAGAATGCTGACTGTGGTCGGGGTCAGGGGAATCAGGATGGGTCACTACGCAAGCAAATGCGTACTGACCCCGACCGGAGGTCAGGCGTACTAGCCGGTATGAGTAAATGAGTGGCGACATCTGCTGAATGAGCCCTGAACGTAAAGAACGCCCATATTAGCCTTGCACGCAGTGTCCATCTCAATAAAAATAGACATTAACTTTATCAATAAGGACAGAATAGCCGATATGGGCTATGCCTCCCCCGCAGATGGCGGCCATCATCTTGACCTGGGTAGTACGCCGACCGCCGAGCTGGCGGTCAGCGGTGTTGCCGTCTGCTATCCGCAAGGCCATGTCGTTCCCACGCACCAGCACTGCAGCGGACACCTGATCTACGCAGATCAAGGGCTGCTGCGGGTCGAAGCCGAGACCGGCCAGTGGCTGGTGCCTCCCACCTCTGCCGTGTGGCTGCGCCCACAGGTGCCACACCGGCTAGTGGTCCCAGTCGCGTTGCAAGCCCATGGGATTTTCGTGCGCGAGGATGTCTGCGCCAACTTGCCGCTGACGGACTGTGTTATGCAAGTGTCCGGATTGGCCCGGGAACTCATTGTGAAGCTAACGTCCTTGGACGCCGCAGCGCCATTCTCGCGCCATGCTTATCTGCTGGGAGAGTTGCTGATTGAAGAACTGCGCGCGACGCCGCCGCGGCCCTTTCATCTACCCTGGCCCGAGCACCCGCAGATACGGGACGTCTGCCAACGACTGACAGATGACCCGGGGCATATCGGCACAACCGAAGACTGGGCCAACAGGCTAGCCATCAGCGCAAAGACCTTCCAACGCCGCTTTCTGAAGAGTACCGGCATGACCTTCGGCAGATGGCGCCAACAACTGCGCCTGATGTCGTCACTGAGCTTGCTGATACAAGGTACGCCCATCACACAAGTTGCTTTGGCAAGCGGTTACGACAGCCACAGCGCTTATACGACGGCGTTCAGGAGGCAATTCGGTCAGTCGCCCTCTGCCTTTCTGAGCAGCAGCGCCCAAGCCAAGTGAGCGCGAGCCAGTCCGGAAAGAGTCAAGAAGTAACTAGATTTGGATACCGCAGTAGGCAAGGGGGAATGCAAGCACTCCAGCGACAGAATGCTTCCACCTCCTTCACAGATCAGCCCTTGGGCTTCATCGCCTCCAGCATCCGCCCCATGGCCGCATGAATGGCGTTGACCGCTTTCAACGGCCGCACCATGACCTTGAAGTCGATGATCTGCCCGGCGTCGTTCCACTGAATCATGTCGACGCCGTTGATGATGATGCCGTCGATTTCGGTCTGAAACTCCAGCACCGCGTTGTTGCCGTCGATCACTTCGCGCAGGTATTTGAAGTGGCCGGGCGCGTTCAGCGTTTGCATGGCGGCGGCCAGATAGAGTTTGGTGATGTGCTTGCCCACCTGCGGGGTGTGCACTACGGGCGAGTGGAACACCACATCCTCAGCCAGCAGTTTGTCCAGCCCGTTGGCGTCCAGATTCTCGACGATGTGGTGCCACTGTTCGATTACGCTACTCATGCCGTGCTCCTGTCTGGTCTTGTTGTTCTGAGTCTGGCTCATTCTTGAGCCTGTTCGGCCTGACGGGCAAGGGAGATTCAGCGGCTGAATCAGGCGTCAAGCGGATCAGACTGTTCGCCGTATGGGTCTGCACGTTGCTGATCGGCCCACAAGCGGGCGTAGGCGCCGTTGTGCATAAGCAGCTCAGCGTGGGTGCCCTGCTCCACCACCCTGCCCTGATCCAGCACCAGAATGCGCTCGGCGTGTACGATGGTCGAGAGCCGATGGGCAATCGCCAAGGTGGTGCGCTTGCTGGCAACCAGGTTCAGGGCATCGAGGATGCGCCTTTCGGCGTAGCTGTCGAGCGACGAGGTCGCCTCGTCCAGGATCAGGATAGGCGGGTCCTTGAGCAGCACGCGGGCGATGGCGATGCGCTGTTTCTCACCACCGGAAAGTTTCAGGCCGCGCTCGCCGACCGGCGTCTCCAACTGTTGTGGCAGACCGCGTACAAAGTCTTCCAGCTGCGCCAACCGCAATACTCGCCAGATATCCTCTTCGCTCGCGCCCGGCGCCCCATAAGCCACGTTGTAACCGATACTGGCGTTGAACAGCACGGTATCTTGCGGAACCACACCTATGGCCTGGCGCAGGCTGTGCTGGGTCAGGGTGCGCACATCCTGGCCGTCGATTTGGATGCTGCCTGCCGCCACGTCGTAGAAGCGAAACAGCAAACGCGCCAGGGTGGACTTGCCGGCGCCGCTGGGTCCGACCACGGCCAGCGTATGCCCGGCGGGAATACTGAAACTGACGTCCTGCAGTATGGGCCGCGCGGGATCATAGGCATGCGCCACCTGCTTGAACGCCACGCCACCACCGTTCAGTTGCAGCGGCACGGCATCAGCGGCGTCCACAACCTTGGCTGGCGCATCCAACAGGCCGAACAGCCGCTCGATATTGGTCAGCGCCTCGCGGATTTCACGGTAAATGAAACCCAGAAAATTCAGCGGCACAAACAGCTGGATCATGTAGGCGTTGATCATCACCAGTTCGCCTACCGTCATGCTGCCAGCACTCACTTCCCCTGCGGCCATGAACATCAGCAGCGTTACCGCAGCCGCGATAATCAGCGCCTGGCCGGAGTTGAGCGCAACCAGCGACAGACGGTTTTTCATCCGCGCCGCTTCCCAGCTTTGCAGGTTGCTGTCGTATTGCTGCGCTTCAAAACCCTCGTTACCGAAATACTTGACCGTCTCGAAGTTGAGCAAGCTATCGATGGCGCGGGTATTGGACAGGTTGTCCAACTGATTGCTTTCGCGCACAAAGCGGTTGCGCCACTCGGTACACCAGATGGAAAACCCGCAATACAACACCACAGCGCCCAGCACCGCCAGCGCGTACCAGACGCTGAAGTTGACCAGCAGAATGACGGTGATCAGACCAATTTCAATCAGCGTCGGCAGTATGTTGAACACCATGAAGCGCAGCAGAAAACTGATGCCCGTAGTGCCCCGCTCAATGTCCCGCGCCAGCCCGCCGGTACGCCGCGACAGGTGGAAGCCCAGATCAAGCCGGTGCAGATGCTCGAATACGCGCAGGGAAATGCGCCGCATGGCGCGCTCGGCCACGCGGGCAAATACGGCATCGCGCAGCTCACCAAAAAAGACGGAGGAAAAACGCACTATGCCGTAAGCCGCCAGCAACGCCACGGGCACCAGTATCAGGGCGTCGGTAGCCGAATCGAAGTGATCCACGATCAGCTTCAGCAACCATGGCACCGTGACGCCAGCCAGCTTGGCCACCATCATGCACAGCATGGCCAGCAGCACCCGGCCGCGAAACTCGGTCAGGTAAGGCAAGAGGCTGAGGATGATTCGCCAGTTGGTGGGGCCGGAGGCGTATTGGTTATCGGAACGGGGGCGCATGATTAGCGGACTCGGCTGGAAGCTGGAAGCTG
This sequence comes from Halopseudomonas sp., assembly GCF_036961105.1. GTDB lineage: Bacteria > Pseudomonadota > Gammaproteobacteria > Pseudomonadales > Pseudomonadaceae > Halopseudomonas. The sequence goes on from NZ_JBALWW010000002.1 coordinate 233,884, forward strand.
GAAGCTGGAAGCTGGAAGCTGGAAGCTGGAAGCTGGAAGCTCGGCAGTGTGGTTACGCCGGATACCCTGGTCAAGTATCCCGGCGCATTACTGACTATATTCCAGCACTCGTTTTCAACCTCCAGCCGCCGTGAAGCGGCTTTAGTCCTCGTGCGGTATTGGGTCGCTGTTGCGATCCCAGCCCACCATCAGCACTGTGGCGACAACACCCAACGCCAGACCGGTCCAGGGATCGAAGAAGGCCAGGCCCGCACCGATCAGCAGCACGGTACCGCGCGAGGTGTTGTTGCGCGGGATCGACATGGCCACATAGGCGCAGGCAAAGGCCGTGAGCATCAACGTAAGTGCCAGCGCGACGTACAGCAAAGGTTGCAGCCCGGTGAGCAGCGGCTTGAGGAAAAACAACAGCGGGATGCCCATCATGTAGTAGCTGATCAAACCGCTGTGCAGGCTGTCCATGCTGGCTTTGCCCTGCGCCCAGCGCTGCACGATGATCACCTGCACACCGGTCCACATGGCGCCCTGGGTCGGGAAGAAGGGCGCGAACATGCCCAGCAGGCCGTTGCGGATGCCCACCGACAGATGCGTGCGGGTAGGGTTGATGTCAATGTGCTCGTCGTTGCGCTTGGTCATGCCGTCACGAATCACCTCGTTACCGGTGACGATATCGCCAAACAGGATAACGTAGGTAATCACGGCCAGAGGAATGGCCTGCACAAACATCTCTACGCTGGGCCAGCCAATGGCAAAGGGCGACATCTTGGCGAAGGCGTCTGCCACCGGCGGAAACAGAATGCCCCACTGCAGGTTGTAGTCGATCTCGCCGACGAGGGGGCCAACCAGCGCGGCGACAAAGAAGCCCGGCAACAGGCCAAGCGCAGCAATGAGTGCGATCGCCCTGGATTTTTCCTTGAGCTTTTGCAGCGGGAGCGAGAACGAAAAAATCAGACACACGCCACAAGCCAGAATGATGCTGACCGGCTGGTGCGAGATGATCGAGGGGCTACTTTCATCGCCCACAAATACCCGGTAGACCGCGGCGATGGCCGCCCCGAGAATGATGCCGGCTTTCAGCGTATCGGGTAGCCAGATGACAAACTTTTTCCCCAGGCCGGTAATGCCCAGCAAGATGAGCAACACCGCAAAGTTCAGCGATAGTGCCGTCATGGCCTGGAACCGACTGACCGGGTCTTCATAGCCGGTGAGCACGAAGGTCAGTACCAGCGGCAGCGCCGGCGTGATCCAGCCCGGGGCGTAGGGTTCGCCGAAAAAGATCAGCGCCGAGCCAATCAGAATGGAGTGAATCATCGACACGGCGATGGCTTCTTCAAAGCTCAAGCCAAAAGCGCCGGTCATGATGGGAACCAGGGCCAGACCGGTAGCAGCCGCTACAAAGAAACCCTGCAGCGCTTCCTGCCAGTGGAAGCGGGTGTGATAAAAGGGCAACCGAAAGGTAAAGGGGCCCCAGCGCCAGCCGGGCTGTTCAGGTCGAGACATTGCATTCTCCGGGTCGATGATTGTTGTTTTTGTTATTGGCAGTCGGGCCGCCTGTGTAACGCATTATGCCGGTGTAAAACCCTCTACGTCAGGCATTTGCACGGCTATCACTCAAAACTATGGCGCCTGTGCCGGCATACTTATGACGTTGCGCTAGACTGGCTCAGTCGGCGCGTGAATGGCTACCCTGCTCTGCCGCCAAGCGCTGGGCAGTGGCCTGGGGTGAGCCGGTACCGCGGGCCAGAAAACTGTATAAAACCGGGATCACGAACAACGTCAGCAACATCGACATGCTCACACCCGAGATCACCACAATACCGATCACGGCGCGGGTTTCTGCGCCAGCGCCAAATGCCAGTACCAGGGGTATCGCACCCGCTACCGTAGTTACGCCAGTCATCAGAATCGGGCGCAGGCGCAGCACGCTGGCCTCGGTCAACGCCAGATCAAAGTCCATGCCTTCATCTCGCAACTGGTTGGCAAATTCGACAATCAGGATGCCGTTCTTGGCGGCCAGGCCAATCAGCATCACCAGTCCGATCTGACTGTAGAGATTAAGGCTGTTGCCGGTCACCCAAAGTCCCAGTAACGCTCCGCCAATAGCCATGGGCACACCCAGCATGATGATAAAGGGATGCACAAAACTTTCGAACTGGCCGGCCAGCACCAGAAATACCACCAGCAGACCCAGAATAAAGATAAACAGCATGGAGCTGCCGGCGTTGCGCAGATCCAGTGAGTCGCCCTTGTAATCGAGCACCAGCGTTTCCGGCAACAGTTCCCGCGCCATCTGTTCGACCTTCTCGAGCGCGGCGCCGAGCGGGACACCGTCCACCAGAGAAGCGCTGATGGTAATGGCGCGGGCGCGGTTGTAACGGTTCAGCGTAGTGGAGCCAGCCTGATCACGTAGACTGATAAGGTTGGACAGAGGGATAAGTTCGCTACTGGTATCGGAGCGTACGTAAATGTTCTCCAGCGCAGCAGGACTACGCTGACTGGCACGCTCGCCCTCCAGAATAACGTCATATTCTTCACCGTCGTCGATGTAGGTAGTGACGCGTCTGGAGCCAAACATGGTTTCCAGCGTACGACCCACCACGCTGACGTTGACGCCCAGGTCTGCAGCGCGGTCGTAGTCGATATCAACCTGCAGTTGTGGCTGGTTTTCCTTGTAGTCGGTATCGATGTTTTCCAGCCCCGGATTGTCCTGCTGGATGCGTGCGAGCAGCAGGTCTCGCCATTGGGCCAGTTCGTCATAACTTCCTGCCCCACCGATAACCAACTGAAACGGTTGCAACTGCTGCCCGCCAAACCCCTGCCGCATGATGGGAATGACTCGCACACCGGTCAGATCGGCCATGTCAGCCTGCACGTTCTGCATGATTTCCCAACCGGAGCGGCGCCGCTCCCAGTCATCCAGTACCACTATCACCATGCCGGTATTGAAGGTGGTTACCCCGCCGAAGGAGCGTGGCGCGCGTACCAGCATGCGGGTGACCTCACCCTGGTCGACATAGCGGGCCATGCGCGCTTCAATTTCGCTCATGTAGTGGTTCATGTATTCAAAGGTCGCGCCCTCGGGACCATTGACGATGATGAAGAACGCACCGCGGTCTTCACGCGGGGTATATTCGGTCGGCAGCGTCTGAAACAGCCAGCCGGTGCCGCCAGCCAGCAGTATAAAGACCACCAGCGCCACCCAGCGCAGACGCAGGACAGCCGACAGCATGCGGCGATAGATCTTCCGGCTGAGCTGCAGCACGTGCTCCACCAGACGGCTGAGCCGACCTTCGTCATGCGGTTTGAGCACCTTGGCTGCCAGCACGGGCGACAAGGTCAGCGCTACGAAACTGGAGAAGGCCACCGCTGCGGCCATGGTCAGCGCGAACTCGGAGAACAGGCGACCCACGTCGCCCTTCAAAAAAGCGATGGGGACAAACACGGCAATCAGTACCAGGGTGGTCGACACCACCGCGAACGCCACCTGCCGGGTACCGTAAAACGCTGCTACCAAGGGCGTTTCACCCAGCTCGTCGATTCGCCTGCGCACGTTTTCCAGCACGATAATGGCATCGTCCACCACCAGACCTATCGCCAGCACCAGTGCCAGCAGGGTAAGCAGGTTGACGGTGAAGCCGAACAGCGACAAGGCGATAAAAGTAGCCATGATCGACACCGGCAGCGTCACCGCCGGGACCAGGATTGCCCGCGGACTGCCGAGAAAGATAAAAATCGCGACCACCACCAGTATCAGCGCTATAACCAAGGTGCTGTAGACCTCCTTGACCGCGCCTTCGATAAAGACGGCGCTGTCATAGCTGGGGAGAATCTCCATGCCTTCGGGCAATGTCGGGTTGAGTTCCGCCACCAGTTGCTTGGACGCGCGCGACACCTCCAGCGTGTTGGCGGTAGATTGCCGCGTCAGGCCAACACCCACCATGGGCACGCCATTGCCGCGGAATAAGTTGCGACTCTCCTCCGTGCCGCGCTCAACCCGCGCGACCTCGCCCAGGCGCACCAGGTAATTGTTGTCGCCACGCGCCACGACCAGACGATTGAACTGCTCGGCATTGCTGAAGGCGCGCGTTACCCGCACGGTGAATTGTCGGTTGATTGACTCAACCGAGCCAGCCGGCAACTCTACGTTCTCGCGGCGCAGCGCCTGCTCCACGTCCTCGGTGGTCAGATTGCGCGCCGCCAATGCCTCAGCATCCAGCCACACACGCATGGCGAAGCGTTGTGAGCCGCCCACCCGTACCCGCGCCACGCCGTCGAGAGTCGAGAAGCGATCCACCAGATAGCGCTCGGCGTAGTCGGTCAGTTCGGGCAGGGACAAGCGATCACTGGTCAGATTCCACCAGACGATGACATCTTCGTTGGCGTCGAGCTTTTGTACCTCGGGGGGCTCGGCTTCGACAGGCAGATTGCCAGCGGCGCTGGAGACGCGATCACGTATGTCATTGGCGGCTTCATTGATATCCTTGTCGATGGCAAAGCGCACGGTGATCTGCGAGCGACCGTCTTCGCTTTGTGCCTCGATAAACTCGATGCCTTCGATACCCGCTATGCGCTCCTCGATCACCTGGGTGATCTGCGAATCAACCACACTCGATGAAGCGCCAACATAGTTGGTTTCAATAGTCACAACCGGGGGATCGATGTCCGGGTACTCGCGCAGCGGCAGCTCGTTAAACGCGACCAGACCAAAGACCACCAGTAAAACGGAAAGAACCGTCGCAAATACCGGACGCAGCACTGCCGTGTCGGAAAGAATCATCGCTCGCGCCTCAAGGTGACGCAGGCGCGCTGAGCGCCGAACGAACCGGGTCGCCCGCCGCCACTTCGGCTTTTATCCGCACCGCCTGACCGGAAGCGATGCGAAAGCCGCCATGGGTCACCACGCGGTCACCCAGTTGCAGTCCGGAGACGATTTCAACTACGCCCGGCAGCCGCTCACCGATTTCCACCCGCACACGTTGTGCATGGGGAGCTTCGACGGGCCCTTCCAGACGCATGACAAACTGCTTGTCAGCCGAGGGCAACAGCGCTTCTTCGGGAATGACCAGCGTCTGGCGCGGCGCACTGGCCACATTGACGCTCATCAGCATGCCGGAGCGCAGGATACGCCCCGGGTTGTCCAGGTGCGCCCGCACCAGGATGGCACGGGTGACAGGGTCCACTCGATTGTCCAGCGACACTACGGCGCCGCTGAAGGTCTGCCCAGGAAACGCGCTGGCCGTTGCCAGTACGCCCAGACCGGGCCGCAGTTGCCCCATGCGCGTTTCCGGGATACTGAAATCCAGCTTCATCAGGCTGTCATCCAGCAGCGTGGCCACCGGTGTGCCCGGCGACAACAAGCTACCCACGCTCACCTGCCGCAGCCCCACCACGCCGGCAAAGGGTGCCTTGATCAGACGGTCTGCCAGGCGCGCTTCCACCGCACCCAGCCTGGCCTGCGCCAATTCGAATTCGCGCTGACGCAGATCAAGCTCCTGAGACGAAACAAAGCCTTTGTCGACCAGTTGCCTGGACCGCTGTAACTGGCGCTCGGCATCATCCTGAGCAACTCTGGCCTCGTCCAGTTCAGCCAGTTGTTCATTGTTAGTGAGCTCAACCAGCACCTGCCCGGCCTGGACCCGCTGACCATCATCGAAATTAATGCGCGAAATGATTGCTGAAATCGGGCTTGCCAGTTGCGCCGTTTCCTTGGCCTGCAACGTGCCCAGGGCGTGGATGTCACTGTTGAGGGTTCGCTCTTCGACTGACGCCACTATGACCGGAAAACGGGCTTCCTGCGCCGCAACCAGCGTAGGAAGCAGGCTTATTACCAGCGCCGCCAAAAATCCTTTCTCTTTTACAAACATCAAGTTACCCACCGGCGTTCATGTCATCCCTGAATTGATGGCGCTGTCACGCTATTCAATCAGGGCTTGAGCACCTCATTGAAAAACTGCCGCATGGCGCCAAAGGCCCGTTTCGCCACCACCGGGTGATACTCGGCCTTGCCTGCCATTTTGGCGTAGGGATCGGAGAACGAGTGCACCGCCCCGCCATAGCTGATCAGTTGCCAGTCGACGTCGGCCGTGCGCATTTCTTCTTCAAAGGCGCTGACCTGCTCGGGGGGTACAAAAGGATCATCGGCGCCGTGCAGTACCAGCACCGGCATCTTGATAGCCTGGGCGTCTTTCGGGTCTGGCGTATCAAGGTTGCCGTGGAAGGAGACCACGCCCTGAATCTCGGTACCCGAACGAGCCAGTTCCAGCACGGTGCCTCCGCCAAAGCAGAAACCAATGGCAACCAGATTGTCGGTCTGCAAGGGCATCTTGGCGGCTTGTTGGCGCAGCACATCCAAGGCCGCATTGACGCGGTGGCGCATCAGCGGCCGGTCTGAGCGAACCTTGGTTGCTGCCGCGCCGGCCTCATCGGCATTGGCCGGACGAATATCCTTGCCATACATGTCGGCGACAAAGACCACATAATCAGAGCCGGCTACCTTGGCGGCTTTCTCTGCGGCCTGCTCGGTAACGCCCATCCAGTTGGGTACCATGAGCACGCCAGGGCGAGGTTCGGCGATGCTGTCATCAAATACCAGCATCCCTTCATAGGCTTCGCCGTCGATCTCATAGGCCACACTCTGCACGGTCATCTCGGCCTGCGCCATGCTGGCCAGCCCGGTCATTACCAGTGTGCTCAGGGTCTTTTTCATCTGCCATCTCCTTTCAGCATCCGCGAGAAAGACCCAAGCATAACCCCATACGCATAAAAAATGCCTGCTTACGCAGGCATCATTCGTAACATTGTCTGTGGCAACTGGCGGCTACCCGCCAGTTGCCTTTCAGCCGCTTAGCGGCTGAGCTCAACCAGCAAGCTGTTGAGCCGGCGCACATAGGCAGCCGGGTCCTGAAGGGACTCCCCTGCGGCCAGTGCGGCCTGATCGAACAGAATCCGGCTGAGGTCGCCAAAGCGCGCCTCGTCCTGCTCGGCGTCCAGCTTGTCGAGCAGCGGATGGCTGGTATTGATCTCCAGAATCGGCTTGCTCTCCGGTGCCTTCTGGCCGGTGGCTTCCAGAATCTTGCGCATCTGCAGGCCCATATCATCTTCATTGATCACCAGCACGGCCGGCGAGTCGGTCAGACGGTGGGAAACGCGCACTTCCTGCAGTTCATCCTTGAGCACATCCTGAATGCGCTTGACCAGATCGGCCTTGGCTTCGGCCTGCTTTTCCTGCTCCTGCTTGTCTTCTTCGCCCTCAAGCTTGCCCAGATCCAGATCGCCGCGGGCGATATCGACAAACTGCTTGCCGTTATATTCCGTCAGATGGCTCATCAGCCACTCGTCGATACGGTCGGTCAGCAGCAGTACTTCGATGCCCTTCTTGCGGAAAATTTCCAGGTGCGGGCTGTTCTTGACCTGGTTGTAACGCTCACCGGTGAGGTAGTAGATCTTGTCCTGACCTTCAACCATGCGCTCGAGGTAGGCATCCAGGCTGACCACTTCACTGTCATCGTTCTGCTGGGTGGAGGCAAAGCGCAGCAGGCTAGCGATCTTCTCGCGATTGGCGAAATCTTCAGCCGGCCCTTCCTTCAAGACGCTGCCGAAGGCCTTCCAGAAGGTGGCGTACTGCTCCGGCTCGTTTTTGGCCAGTTTGCCCAGCATGTCGAGCGTGCGCTTGGTCAGCGCCGATTTCATGCTGTCGATCGCCGGATCTTTCTGCAGGATCTCACGCGAGACGTTGAGCGACAGGTCGTTTGAGTCCACGACGCCCTTGATGAAGCGCAGGTAGAGCGGCAGGAACTGCTCGGCGTCGTCCATGATGAACACGCGCTGCACATACAGCTTGAGGCCACGCGGCGCTTCACGCTGATACAAATCAAAGGGCGCACGGCCCGGCACGTACAGCAGACTGGTGTATTCCAGCTTGCCTTCGACCTTGTTGTGGCTCCAGCTCAGCGGGTTCTCGAAGTCATGTGCCACATGCTTGTAGAACTCCTGGTACTCCTCGTCCTTGACCTCGGTACGCGAACGGGTCCAGAGCGCGCTGGCGCGGTTGACGCTTTCCCACTCGGGCTCGGTGGGCTTGTCGGCCTCATCTCCGTGGTGCTGCTTGGGCAGTTCGATGGGCAGGGAAATGTGGTCGGAATACTTGGTGATAACGTTGCGCAGGCGGAAGCCATCGGCAAACTCGGATTCAGCACTCTTGAGGTGCAGCACAATGCGGGTGCCACGCTCAGGCTTTTCGACATTTGCGATGCTGAACTCGCCCTCGCCCGCCGATTCCCAATGGACGCCTTCGGCAGCGCTCAGACCGGCGCGACGGGTAAACACCTCAACCTTGTCGGCAACGATAAAGGCACTGTAGAAGCCCACGCCGAACTGGCCGATCAGGCTGGCGTCTTTCTTCTGGTCGCCGGTCAGCTGCTGCATGAAGGCAGCGGTGCCGGATTTGGCGATGGTACCCAGGTGGTCGATCACTTCCTGACGCGACATGCCGATGCCGTTGTCTTCGATGGTCAGGGTGTTGGCCTTCTCATCGGAGCTGATGCGAATGCGCAGGTCGGGCTGATCTTCCAGCAACTCGGGGTTGGCGATCGCTTCAAAACGCAGTTTATCTGATGCGTCGGATGCGTTGGAAACCAGCTCGCGGAGGAAGATCTCCTTGTTCGAATACATCGAATGGATCATGAGATGCAGCAGTTGCTTCACCTCAGTCTGGAACCCGAGCGTTTCCTTTTGGCTTTCCACGGTCATGTCGAATTGTCTCCATAGCGTTCGATTGAAACGTGGCCCTACCGAATAGATAGGACCGGCAATGGAGAGGATTTGGGGGCGGTGATTTTTTTTTCAAGGTCTGCACCAGCGCGGAGCATAAATTGATCGCTACGCTGGACGCGCAAGCCAAACTGGCCACCACAGTCCAGCGGCTACCCACCGCTCAAACAGAGTAAGGCTTGCGTCTGCATCCGATCACTGACGAGGACGCGCTTGCAGCCGTTGTATGTCCACCGGATGAAACTGGAAGTCGACCTGATTGGCGCCCTGCGGCAGTGCCAGCACCACGCGTTTGTCATCAGTAACGGCAGTGAGAGTGCCGGCAAACTCCTTGCCTGAGGTCGTTGTCAGTCGCACGGCCTGCCCCACATACATCTGCGGCTCATCCAGCAGCGCCAGTATGCTGACTTCCTGCCAGGTGCGGGAAGGCTCCGGCGCGGGTGCCGGTTCAGGCGCAGGCCGTGGTTCAGGTACCGCAGCGGATTTCCCCAACCACTGCGGTTGGCCGTCGATCACCACCACGCCAGTCAGACGGGTACCGAATTCTGACGGCAGATGCAGATGCACCACCATTTCGGTTTGCCCTGGTCCTTGAGCTGCCAGCGCCAGGCTCATACTGTAGCCGCCATCGAGTCGGCGCAAGCCAGGTTGCTCAAGAGCGCCGGTGTACCATTGCAGGACCAACTCAGGCCAGGGACCCGTATCGCCGGGCAAAAGATCTATGGCGGTGCCCTGCAGCAAGGCTTCAGCACGGTCGAATTTAACTACCAGAGAACGGCGTATACGCTCCCCCGCCTTCTCTGCAAAAATCAGATGTTTACCCTGCCAACGCACATCATTGGGCACAAAGGGTTGCTGCATGAGTGTACCGCTCAAGGCGCTGTCGCTCGGCTGCGTGACCCAACTACCGGAGATCAACTGATCGAACTGCTCTGGCTGCTCCCGATACAACAGGGCTACACCTGCTGCGCTAATCAAAATTCCTGTGAGCAGTAGCAGGCGAGCCGGCCGCGAGTAACCCTTTCTCCGCAACAGCAGGGTAAGCATCGGCAACGCGAGCGCCACTACAAAAAGCCCCACGGGCAACCGGCGGCTGGTGACTGCCAACCATACCCAGGCGCACAGAAAAACGACCGCGCCACCCAGTATCAACAAGGCCTCCATGTCTTTGCACTACTCCCGTTGGCTGCTAATCGAGCTTGAAATGCGCCCTGGCGGTGGCTATCGGCTCCTTGGAGCGCGTTTGCCAGGCCGTGATCGCCACATTGCCCACGCGCCGGCCCTGGCGCCAGACCTGGCAAGTGGCATAGGTATCACGGTACAGCCCGGCCCGCAGGTAATCTACCGAGAAGTCGATGATTTTGGGAAATACCGCACTGTTCATGAAAATCATCAGATGCAGCATGGCCGATTGTTCCATGAAACCGGCAATCACGCCGCCGTGCAAGGCAGGCAATACCGGGTTGCCGATATTGTCTTCCGACTTGGGCAGGCGGAATACGGCCTCATCACCCAGGCGGGTCACTTCCATGCCGATCATGCTGGCGTAGGGGATCAACTCGACCAGCGGGCTGTAATCTCCGCTCTGGTGCGAGCTGGCCACCACCTGCTGAACTTTCAGTTCATCCAGGCTCATGGCTGTGAGTTCGTTCGGACTCATGGCTGGCCTCCATCGACCTTGCCGCTCAACTCGCTCTGCTTTGCCGGCTTGCCCATGCGCATGAAGGTACCCACCACATGCGCTATGGGTTGCTCACGGTCATCCTGATAGGCAATACCCCGGGTAAAGATCACCGTAGGGGTAACCCGATAACACTCGGCAAATCCGAAGATGGGCTGACCGGGCTTGGCGGGCCGCATGTAGTCGATGCGCAGATCAAGAGTGGGGCATATCTCGAAACTCGGCAGATAACAGACGGTAGAAATGCCGCAGCAGGTGTCCATCAGGGTAGTGATGGCGCCACCATGAATCAGTCCGGTTACCGGGTTGCCCACTATCTTGTCACTGTACGGCAACTTGATGATCAGCCCATTCTCATCAGCCTGTTCAACGCTCATGCCAAGGTGTTGGCAATGCCGCAGCACCGATAGGAAATTCTGCGCTCGCTCTAGAATACCGCTCATCTGTTCTTCCGCATCCATACCGCCCGTGGCAGCCTGTATTTATAAGAAGAGCATAGTACCCAGATCACAGTTTCGACTCCAGAACACAGAATCAACGGAACTTCGGTTAACCGCGGTGGCCTATATGCCTGACATTCAATCATCTGTATGGAGAATTACGATGAAGAAATTAGCCGCAGCAGCTATCTTGATGGCGGGCATGGGTTTGTTGGCAGGTTGCCAGGATGAGCCGGAAGACAAGATGGAAGACGCAGCAGACTCCATGTCTGACGCCGTAGACAACTTGGGTGAGGCTACCGAGGACACCGGTGAAGCCATCGAACAGAAAGCCCAAGAAGCGCAGTAATCGATAAAAACCATTATAAAGATGAGCCTGTTTTCATCTTCAAGGAGATTCAGATGAAAAAACTGTTTGCAGCTGCGATGCTGGTCAGTGCCGTAGGCCTGGTAGCAGGTTGTCAGGACGAGCCGGAAGACAAGATGGAGCGCGCCGAAGAAAACGTCTCCGAAGCGGTCGATAATCTGGGCGAAGCCGCGGAAGAAGCTGGCGCTGCCACCGAGCAGAAAGCTCGTGAAATGACCAACAATGAGCAGACCACTGGCGAAGTGATGGAAGAGAAGATGGACGCCGCTGGCGAGAACATCGAAGACGCCTACGACACTTCAGCTGACTACGTCGAAGACAAAAGCGAAGCCGTCAAGGACGCTGCCGTAGAATCCAAGGAAGATCTGGAACGCGCTATGGAAGAGTAATTGATTGATCGACCGGGGGCACGCCATTGGCGTGCCCTTTCCTTGCACAACATTCCTTGCATAATCCCGCTACGATTGACCTCGCAGGCCTCTTCAGACTATTGGTCCCGCGCTCAGCAATCGCCTTACCCCGCCCTACTCCGAACCTGCGCTACCGCCACTGTTCAACGCAGCGCCGGCAGCACCAGCATGATCAGACAACTGACAAAGCCTATACCCCATACCAGACTGCGCAGGGTTGAGCGATCAGCCAGATACAACAAGGTATAGAGCACCCGCGCAACAATAAATACCGCAGCCAGCACGTTGGCCAGCATGCCGATGCTTCCAGACACCTGTACCACCAGCACGGCTGCGGCAAACAGGGGGAACGCCTCGAACATGTTAGCGTGCGCCGCCATCGCCCGCGCGCCCCATCCAGTCAACGCGTTCTGCTGGGCACGCGGATGGGAATTGTCGTAGCCCTTCTCGTCACTGCGGGCCATTGCAATGGCAACCGGCACCTTGGTGAAAACCAGCAGCAGGGCCGCGAAAAACAGACACCATAGGGGAAAACTCATTCAACCTTCTCCTGATTCACTGCAGTGGGCACCGGCGCCGGGCTGAACATCATGATATTCAGCACATCCGAACGAAACTCGCGTCGGTACAGTACCACCACCACTCCGGCCGTGGTGATGATAAACAACAGCGGATTGATGAACCAGGTCAGGGTACCCAGCGCAAAGTAATACGCCCGCAACCCCAGGTTGAACTCATTACCCGCCATGGAAATGACCCGCGCCATGCGCTCGGCGTACGCATTCTTCTCCGCCTCGGTTACGTTTTTTTCACCTAACAGCGGAGCCGAGCCAAGTAGTACCGAGGCAAAATTGTACTGCCGCAGACCCCAGGAGAAGGTGAAAAAGGCATAAACGAAGATGGTGATCAGCACCAGCAACTTGAGCTCGGAGATTTCCCGGCTGACATGCGCCACGAAGGGCAACTCGTGCAACAGGTTCTGGGCCCGGTCGGTAGCGCCCAGCACAGTAATCAAGCCAGCCAGAATCAGCAACGTGCTGGAGGCGAAGAAAGACGTGTTGCGCTCGAGGTTACCGATCACACTGGCATCTGACATGCGTTGCTCACGCAGCAGCAGACGGTTCATCCAGTCACGTCGATACAAGTGCAGGACACTGGCCAGGCAGGCGGTATCGCGCCCCTTATGCTGTGCGTAATAGGTATAGCCTACCCAGCAAAACAGAAACCAGCTGATGGCCAGCAAGTTGACCCAAAGACTACCCGCATCCGGAAAAGACAGCATTTATTCTCCCTGCGTTCATTGAAAAAATCGGTCTTTGCAACGCACCGCGGTATCATTCTGCGCTGCGCCTTAAACGTCCATGGCGCAGATACTCCACCAGTATAGCCAGCATAAGCGTGATCAAGACCGGCATCAGCCAGCCAAGGCTCTGATCTGCCAGCGGCAAGGCATCCAGCCAGCCACCCTCTGTGGCCATAAAGCCCGCAGCCTTGAGGCCGTCGACCACACCGAATACCAGCGTGACCAGCATCACCGGTCGCAGAACATTCTGCGGTCTGGCCCAGCTGTGGCCCACCAGACTCAGGCATACCAGCACAATCGCCAGCGGGTACAAGCCAACCAGTACCGGAATGGACACCTGAATCAGCGAATCGAGCCCCTGATTGGCCACCAGCATGCTGAACCCGCCCAGCAACCAAACCACCTGAGCGTAACGCACCGGTAGCAGCTTGCTGAAGAACTCTCCGCAGGCGGTCAACAACCCTACTGCCGTGGTCATGCAGGCAAGAATGATGACGACCGCCAACAAGAGGCTACCGGCGGTGCCAAAACGGAACTGCACATAGGCTGCCAGTATGTCGCCGCCATTGGCCTGCGCGTCTACCAGCTCGCTGCTGGTGGACCCAAGATAGAACAGCGCCAGATAAACCAGCGACAGCCCCAGCGCCGCAATCAGGGCCGCCACTACCGTATATCTGGTAATCAGACGCTCGGTACTGATGCCGCGGTCACGAATGGCTGTGGTGATCACGATGCCGAACACCAGAGCGCCCAATGTATCCATGGTCAGATAGCCCTGCACAAAGCCCTTGAGCATTGCGCCCTCGCGGTAGGCCGCACTGGCAGCGGCCATCTCGCCGGCCGGAAACAGCACCGCTGCCGCCCCCAGCAGCGCCAGCCCAAGCAGCAGGATTGGCGTTATGAACATACCCACACGTTGCACCAACTGACCCGGTTTCAGCGCCAGAAAGATCACCGCAGCGAAATACAGCACGCTGTAGCAAAGCAGCGTTTGCCAGCTGTCTTGCACGAAGGGCACGACACCCAGCTCGTAAGACACCACCGTCGTGCGCGGCGTGGCAAACAAGGGCCCGATGGCCAGATACACAGCTACGCTCAACAACAGGCCAGGCCAACGCCCCAGTGGCGTGGTCAATTCAGCCAGGCCACCACCGACCCGCGCGAGCGCGATCAGCGTCAACAACGGCAAGCCAACCGCCGTCAGCATGAAGCCCAGGGCGGTTGGCAACATGTGCTCACCTGCGGCCAGACCGGCACTCGGCGGGAAGATGACGTTACCCGCGCCGAGGAACAGCGCAAAAGTCATAAAGCCAAGGGCCAGCAGGTCAAACGCTTTCAATGTTTTCATCAGTTTTCAGTTACCTGTTCGCTGCACGAGTACCACGTCCATGCGCCTCGAACGCATTCATTATTACCGGCTCAGTCGCAGTCAGTCTGTTCCCAGAGCACGGTGGTGATTCGTCTGCCGTTTATCGACAGATCTTTGCGCGCCTTCGGCACCAGTTCGATCTCACCGGCAACCACCGCGTCAAACAGCGTAGCGGCATCCAGCCCCGCAGCACCGCAGTCGCCACCCAAATCGATATTGCCGGCCTGTCGCCAATCGCCATTGACCGAGCCTTGCCACAACATGCCATGTGGGTAGGCCGCAGCATTGCGACTGAGCAGTAGATAGCGCATCGGCCCGTTGTCGCTGAGCTGCAGTTGCCAAATCAGGCAGGCATTGCCGGCGTTTGGATCAGCAACGCAACCAGCCAGGTCAGGAGTTTCGGCCAAGGTTTCCAGCAACCCGGACGGTGCGACAACGCCAGCAGGAAATACCGGCAAGCTACTGATGATGGCCAATAGGGCCTCACCGGGAGAGTCGTCGGCACGCTCCAGCGCGTCGCGCGCGAGGGCGGCGCGTACCGCCGCAGCACTGCCCGGATCGTCGGTCTGCTTGGCCAGCCGGAGCAGCGCCGCGGTGCCAAAGCGACCGCCGTCACGGGCCAGAAAACGCACCAGCCCCGCGTTGTCCAGCTCAGGCTCCGCCAGGCGTGCCATCTGACCGGCAACGCTGATGCGCCGCGGATCAAGCGGACCGCCGAGCATCAGCAGGATGCCAAGCACCACCACCCCAGCGGCGCAGGCACTGGTTACCCGCAACCAGGGAGATGTAGCGCCGCGCGCCGACTTCAGTGCATGCAGCAGATAACCCATCACCATGACCGCCAACACCAGATTGACGAACATGGCCCAGATACGGGCCGGCGTGAGCCCATACTGCTCCACCCGCAGCCCCAGCGCGTAGCCCGCGACAGCCACCATTGGCAGCAATGCCAGTGCGCCGGCGAGCATCATCCAGCCAACCCAGCGAGGCGGCGCAGTGTCATCAGCCGCCTGCACGCTGAGAATCAGCAACAACAGATTCAGCGTCACAAACCACAACAGCAGGTTGGCAGCGTGCCCGGTCGCCAGCAGCGTAGTCACGCCCTGCAGCAGCCAACTGAGTACGAAACCCACGCTCAGCGCCACCGCGAGCGGATAGAGCCAGCCGCACAAACGTCCCGCATGCGCAGTGAGATAATCAGAAACACTGTGACTGCGTACCGCCAGCGATACGCCGTGCGAGAACACCAGCACACTGAGCGGAATCGAAAACCAACTGCGCTCGATCAACTCCTGGAGGAACACCAGACCGATCAAGTCAAATAGCGCCGAGGCCGACAGCAACACCGCCCAGAACAGCCCCAGCACCAGCGCTGCCTGCATCAGCAACTGGGCGTTCTGCTGCAGCGCTTGCATCCACTGCGGGTATTCCATGCGCACTCCACGCCGATACAGCGCCAGCGCCGGGACCAGCAGGAATAACGCCAGGCCGAGGATCAGCGCCGGCATCAGATAATCGCCCGGATGGTCCGGAGACCAGTCCGCGCCCAGTACCGCGCCATTGACGGCCAGGCCGCTGACGGTCAAGCCCTGATACAGGCCGATCGCCGAGGCCAGCAAGGCAACGGCAAAGCTGATCAACCAGCGCCGTACCGTGAGCGCGCGGCTGGCACAGTAAAATCCGAAGGGAAAAAACAGCATGAGCATGAACAGCGGTATGAAGGCAGCAGCGTGCGTTGCCGGCCACACAGCTCGGTCAGCCGCCTCATACAAACCGTAGGCAAGCACTGCCTGAAAACCGCCTACCATCAGATGCAGGCTGTTGATGCGGTCAAACCCCGGCATCATTGGATCCTTATGGGTTGCTTTGCCGTGGCAAACAATGGGTGTTTGCTGGTTATAGCTCAGTTGGCGTCAGGCTGCCCTGCCGCCGAAATAGGATACGGGAAAAACAAAACCCCGCCTTGGCGGGGTTTTGCTCAGCATCTGACGGAATCAGATGTTTACTTCATGGCCCAACCGGTCAGCTCGGACAGTGCCTTGCCGATGTCGGCCAGCGAACGCACGGTCTTCACACCGGCGTCTTCCAGCGCGGCAAACTTCTCGTCGGCAGTACCCTTGCCGCCGGAGATGATCGCGCCCGCGTGGCCCATGCGTTTGCCTGCCGGAGCAGTCACACCCGCAATGTAGGACACAACCGGCTTGCTGACGTTGGCCTTGATGTAGGCAGCGGCTTCTTCTTCCGCGCTACCGCCGATCTCGCCGATCATGACGATGGCTTCGGTCGCCGGATCCTTCTCGAACATTTCCAGAATGTCGATGAAGTTGGAACCCGGAATCGGGTCACCGCCGATACCAACACAGGAAGACTGACCAAAACCGGCGTCAGTGGTCTGCTTGACCGCTTCATAGGTCAGGGTGCCGGAACGGGAAACGATACCGACCTTGCCTGGCAGGTGAATGTGACCGGGCATGATGCCGATCTTGCACTCGCCGGGGGTGATTACGCCGGGGCAGTTGGGGCCGATCAGGCGTACGCCCAGCTCGTCGCAACGTACCTTGGCGTCCAGCATGTCCAGGGTAGGAATGCCTTCGGTGATGCACACGAT
This sequence comes from Halopseudomonas sp., assembly GCF_036961105.1. GTDB lineage: Bacteria > Pseudomonadota > Gammaproteobacteria > Pseudomonadales > Pseudomonadaceae > Halopseudomonas. The sequence goes on from NZ_JBALWW010000002.1 coordinate 250,828, forward strand.
CAGCTTGATGCCGCCGTTGGCTGCTTCCAGGATGGAATCCTTGCAGAACGGCGCGGGCACGTAGATCACGCTGGCGTCAGCGCCAGTGGCTTCTACCGCTTCACGTACGGTGTTGAAAACCGGCAGGCCCAGGTGCGTGGTGCCACCTTTGCCCGGGGTAACGCCGCCGACCATCTTGGTGCCGTAGGCGATAGCCTGTTCGGAGTGCATGGTGCCCTGCGAGCCGGTGAAGCCTTGGCAGATTACCTTGGTGTCTTTGTTGATCAGGATGCTCATTATTTACCCTCCGCGGCCTTGACGACTTGCTGGGCAGCGTCGGTCAGACTGGTTGCAGCGATGATGTTCAGGCCACTTTCGGCCAGTACCTTGGCGCCGAGATCGGCGTTGTTGCCTTCAAGGCGAACGACCACAGGGACTTTGACGCCCACTTCCTTCACCGCGCCGATGATGCCTTCGGCAATCATGTCGCAGCGAACGATACCACCGAAGATGTTGACCAGAACCGCAGCGACGTTGGAGTCGGACAGAATGATCTTGAAGGCTTCGGTCACGCGCTCTTTGGTCGCGCCGCCGCCCACATCCAGGAAGTTGGCAGGCTTGCCACCGTTCAGGTTGACGATGTCCATGGTACCCATGGCCAGACCGGCACCGTTGACCATGCAACCGATGTTGCCTTCAAGGGCAACGTAGTTCAGTTCGAACTTGGCAGCGTGGGCTTCACGCGGGTCATCCTGAGACGGGTCGTGCATGGCGCGCAGCTTGGGCTGGCGGTACATGGCGTTGCCGTCGATGTTGATCTTGGCATCCAGGCAGTGCAGGTTGCCGTCTTCCTTGATCACCAGCGGGTTGATTTCCAGCAGTGCCAGATCGTAGTCGGCAAACAGCTTGCCCAGGCCTACGAAGATGTTGGTGAACTGCTTGATCTGATCGCCCTTCAAACCCAACTGGAAAGCCAGATCGCGGCCCTGGTATGGCTGCGGGCCAACCAGCGGATCGATAGTTGCCTTGAGGATCTTCTCGGGCGTTTCTTCAGCCACTTTCTCGATTTCAACACCGCCTTCGGTGGAGGCCATGAAAACGATGCGACGAGTGGAGCGATCGACTACGGCGCCCAGATACAGCTCTTGAGCGATATCAGTGCAGGATTCAACCAGAATCTTGCTGACCGGCTGACCGCTGGCATCAGTTTGGTAAGTTACCAAACGCTGACCCAGCCACTTCTCGGCGAAGGCTTTGGCTTCTTCCTTGCTCTTGATCAGCTTTACGCCACCAGCCTTGCCGCGACCGCCCGCGTGAACCTGCGCCTTGACGACCCACATGTCGCCGCCAATCTTGTCACAGGCTTCTGCCGCTTCTTCCGGAGTGTCAACAGCAAAGCCCTTGGATACTGGAAGACCGTATTCAGCGAACAGCTGCTTCCCCTGATATTCGTGAAGATTCATGCTTATCTACCGTTTTGATCGTGTAGGAATTACTTTCTAGCCGCCACTCTGCGAGTTGCCGCCACCGATGCCGTCCTGCCGGAAGCCTGTCAGCCCGAACATGGTAAACACTGCTTACCACTCTAGGGTTACATTTTGTAACCGCTGGCGCCCTGAGGGCCTCGGGAACACCTGTTTCCAGCCAGGTTGGCTGACCACCTCGTTGTGGCCTGACCGATCACTCGGTCAAAGTTGTTCTTTGCGCAAGACCGGAGGGTCACTGCGTAACCGTCCGGTCTCTGGGTCGCTATATTAACGCTTCTTGCGGTTGGCGATGTGAATCGCGTGACCATTGACCGCCAAAGCAGCTTCGTGAAGCGCTTCGGAAAGCGTGGGGTGAGAGAACACCATCATGCCCAGGTCTTCAGCACTGGTGCCGAATTCCATGGCAATCGCGCCCTGCTGCACCAGTTCGGCTGCGCTTGGCCCGATAACGTGAACGCCCAACACGCGGTCGGTCTTGGCGTCGGCAATCATCTTGACCATGCCGCCGGTATCGTTGGCGGCCACAGCACGGCCGCTGGCCGCGAACGGAAACACACCCACGTTGTACTCGACGCCTTCGGCCTTGAGCTGCTTCTCGTTCTTGCCGACCCAGGCGATTTCCGGATGGGTGTAAATCACCGAGGGGACCAGGTCGTAGTTCATCGCCGCCTTGTGGCCGGCGATGCGCTCGGCAACCATCACGCCCTCTTCCGAGGACTTGTGGGCCAGCATTGGGCCACGCACCATGTCGCCCACAGCATAAACGCCGGGTACGCTGGTAGCGCAGTAATCATCAACAAACACCATGCCGCGCTCGTCCAGATCGACACCGCAATCGGAGGCCAGCAGATTTTCGGTGTAAGGACGACGGCCAACCGCGACAATCAGCTTGTCAAAGGTCAGCTGCTGCTCGCCTTCAGAGTCGGAGAAGGAAACCACCACCTGCTTGCGCTTGATTTCGGTGCCGGTGACGCGGGCGCCCAGACGCACCTGCAGACCCTGCTTGGTGAAGGTCTTGAGCGCTTCCTTGGCCACCTGCTCGTCGGCCAGGCCGAGGAAGGTATCAAGGGCTTCAAAAACCACGACTTCAGCCCCCAGACGACGCCATACCGAACCCAGCTCCAAGCCAATCACACCCGCGCCGATAACGCCCAGCTTCTTGGGTACGGCGGTGAAGTCGAGCGCGCCGGTAGAATCAACGATAATGTCGTCGGTCAGGGGTGCTGGCGGAATGTTGATCGGCACAGAGCCCGAAGCGAGAATGACATTCTCTGCATCGATGACGCTGGTAGAGCCATCCGGTGCCGTCACTTCCACCTTCTTGCCGGCCAGCAACTTGCCGTGACCTTCAATGCTGGTCACGCCGTTGGCCTTGAACAGAGTGGAAACACCGCCGGTAAACTGCTTGACGATCTTGTCCTTGCGCTCGACCATCGCCGGAACATCCATATTGATGCCCTTAATGTCGATGCCATGAATCTTGAAGCCCTCTTTGGCTTCGTGATACTTCCAGGTGCTGTCCAGCAGGGCCTTGGAAGGAATACAACCGACGTTGAGGCAAGTGCCGCCGAGCGCCTGCTTGCCATCCTTGCCTACATACTTTTCGATACAGGCGGTTTTCAAACCCAGCTGCGCAGCGCGGATAGCCGCGACATAGCCGCCGGGACCTGCACCAATAACTACCACATCGTATTTCTGACTCATAACCAAATCCTCTGTTGGCAGCAATAATCCGAAGGCTGCTCAACACACCGGAGGTGTCGAGCAGCGTCTAGTGTTGCCGCTGAAAGCGTGCAGCCGTATCAGACGTCCAGAATCAGGCGCGCCGGATCTTCCAGCAATTCCTTGATGGCGACCAGGAAGCTCACCGCTTCCTTGCCGTCGATCAGGCGGTGATCGTAGGACAGCGCCAGGTACATCATCGGCAGAATCACCACCTGGCCGTTCTCGGCCATCGGGCGCTCCTGGATCTTGTGCATGCCAAGAATGGCGGCCTGCGGCGGATTGACAATGGGAGAAGACAACAGGGAGCCGAAAACGCCGCCGTTGGAAATGGTGAAGGTACCACCGGTCATTTCTTCCATGGTCAACTTGCCGTCGCGCGCCTTGCGTCCGTAGTCGGCAATGGTGCCTTCGATCTGGGCCAGACCCATGTGCTCGGTGTTGCGCAGAATCGGCACAACCAGACCACGATCGCTGGATACCGCTACACCGATGTCCTGATAGCCGTGATAAACAACGTCGTTGCCATCGATCGAAGCGTTGACCGCCGGGTAGCGCTTGAGCGCTTCGGTAGCCGCCTTGACGAAGAAGGACATGAAGCCCAGACGCACGCCGTCGTGCTTCTTCTCGAACAGGTCCTTGTACTTCTTGCGCAGATCCATGATCGGTTTCATGTTGACTTCATTGAAGGTAGTCAACATCGCCATGCTGGACTGAGCATCCACCAGACGCTCGGCGATACGGGCGCGCAGACGGGTCATGGGAACGCGTTTCTCGACGCGATCACCCTCGCCCAGCGCCACGCTCGCAGCCGGAGCAGCAGCGGCCGGCTTGGCAGCGGGCGCAGCGGCAGGTGCATTCTTCTTGGCTTCTACGGCGTTGAGTACATCTTCCTTGGTGACGCGACCGCCCTTGCCGGTACCGGTAATGTCGGCAGCAGCCAGACCGTTCTCTTCAGCCAGCTTGCGCGCAGCGGGAGACAGCATGGGCTCTTCGGCAGACTCAGTGGCAGCAGGTGCAGCCTCGGCCTTGGCTTCAGCGGGTTTGGCAGCTGGTGCCGAAGCCGAAGCGGCTTCTCCGTCTTTCAGACTACCCAGCACTTCACCACTGAGTACGGTGTCGCCTTCGGCCTTGGCGATATCGCCCATCACGCCGTCAGCTTCGGCCAATACTTCCAGCACCACCTTGTCGGTTTCGATGTCGACGAGCAGGTCGTCACGCTTTACCGCATCGCCCGGTTGCTTGTGCCAGGTAGCGACGGTGCCGTCGGCAACCGATTCCGGAAAAGTAGGGGCCTTGATTTCAATAGCCATTGTCGATCCTTATAAATTCTCTGTTGTCGCCGTTGCTCAGGCAGTAAAAGCGTCTTGCAGGAGCTTTTCCTGCTGTTCCGCGTGCATGGAAGGATGGCCGCAGGCCGGCGCGGCAGAAGCCTCTCGTCCAGCGTAGTCCAGATACAGATTTTTGGTCTTGTGTTCAGCAAGTACCCGACGCATGTGATGCTGGCTGCAATACCAGGCACCCTGGTTCATCGGCTCTTCCTGACACCAGATCACTTTTTTCAGGTTCTTGTAGGGGGCCAGCACTTCGCCCAGGTCATCCTCGGGGAAGGGATAGAGCTGCTCGATACGCACGATGGCAATATTCTCGAGCTCTTCCTTGCGCCGTTTTTCAAGCAGGTCGTAGTAGACCTTGCCGCTGCACATGACCACGCGGTCAACCTTCTTCGGATCAATCGCATCGACCTCGGGGATGACGGTCTGGAACGAGCCTTCTGCCAGATCTTCCAGCGTTGAGGTCGCCAGCTTGTGACGCAGCAGCGACTTGGGCGTAAGCGCGATGAGCGGCTTGCGCAGCGGGCGTATCACCTGACGACGCAGCATGTGATAAACCTGCGCCGGCGTGGACGGTACACAAACCTGGATGTTGTGTTCCGCAGACAGTTGCAGGAAGCGCTCCAGACGAGCCGAGGAATGCTCAGGCCCCTGCCCTTCATAACCGTGCGGCAGCAGCATGGTCAGACCGCAAAGACGGCCCCACTTGTGCTCGCCGCTAGTGATGAACTGGTCAACCACCACCTGTGCGCCATTGAAGAAGTCACCAAACTGGGCTTCCCAGATGACCAGCGCATTGGGCGTGGTGGTCGCGTAACCATACTCGAAGGCCAGTACTGCTTCTTCGGACAGCAACGAATCATAGATGTCGAAACGTGGCTGGTTGTCGCTCAGCTTACGCAAGGGTACGTAGGCTCGGCCATCGTTCTGACTGTGCAGAACCGCGTGGCGATGCGAGAAGGTTCCACGGCCCACATCCTGACCGGTGATGCGAATTGGGTGCCCTTCATGCAGCAAGGTGGCGTACGCCATGGTTTCGGCAAAACCCCAGTTCAGCGCGAGCGCGCCGGCGGCCATTTTGCGACGGTCTTCGACGATCTTGCTGACCTGACGCTGCAGTACCAGGCCATCCGGCAGGTCAGTCAGCTTGTTGGCCAACTCCTGCAGGGTCTTGAGGTCGAAGCTGGTATCGTGACGCGCGGTCCACTTGTGGTTCAGGTAGGGAGCCCAATCGACGAAAGAGCTGCTATCGGGCTCCTTGACCAGACTCTTGACTACGTGATCACCATTGTCCAACGCGTTGCGGTACTCCTCGAAGTACTCCTGAACCTCATCCTTGGTCAGGATGCCTTCGCTTACCAGACGGTCAGCGTAGATCTCGCGAGTGGTGGGGTGTTTGGTGATGATGTCGTACATCAGCGGCTGGGTGCCGGACGGCTCATCCGCTTCGTTGTGACCGCGACGACGGTAGCAGACCAGGTCGATCACCACATCGCGCTTGAACTGCATGCGGTAATCGACCGCCAGCTGGGTAACGAACAGCACGGCTTCCGGATCATCGCCGTTGACGTGAAAAATCGGCGCCTGAATCATCTTGGCCACGTCGGTGCAGTACTCGGTAGAGCGCGCATCGTCCTGGCGGCTGGTGGTGAAGCCTACCTGGTTGTTGACCACAATGTGGATGGTGCCGCCGGTCTTGTAGGCCCGGGTCTGTGACATCTGGAAGGTTTCCATGACCACACCCTGACCAGCAAATGCCGCATCGCCATGGATGCTGATCGGCAACACCTTGTCGCCGGTGGTATCCAGACGACGGTCCTGACGGGCACGCACCGAACCCTCGACTACCGGAGAAACGATCTCCAGGTGAGATGGGTTGAATGCCAGCGCCAGATGCACTTCGCCGCCAGAGGTCATGACGTTGGAGGAGAAGCCCTGGTGGTACTTGACGTCACCCGAGCCCATGTCCACTTTCTTCTTGCCTTCGAACTCGTCGAACAGCTCGCGCGGGTTCTTGCCAAGGGTGTTGACCAGCACGTTAAGGCGACCGCGGTGGGCCATGCCCAACACGACTTCCTGGTTGCCGTAGGAGCCTGAACGCTGAATGATCTCGTCGAGCATGGGGATCAGGCTTTCACCGCCTTCCACACCAAAGCGCTTGGTACCGGGGTACTTGGTACCCAGATACTTTTCCAGCCCTTCTGCGGCGGTCAGGCGCTCCAGGAGATGGCGCTTGGTGTCGGCGCCCAACTGCGGACGACCGCGCACACTTTCCATGCGCTGCTGAAACCAGCGACGCTGGCTGGAATCAACGATGTGCATGTACTCGGCGCCAAAGGTCGAGCAGTAGGTGGTCTTCAGACCTTCGAGGGTGTCACGCAGGCTTGCTTCACCCGTTCCGAACTGCAGTTCACCGGTACGGAACACGGTGTCCAGATCAGCTTCGGTCAGGTCGTAGTCAGACAGCGTAAGGTCAGCAATCTCTTCGCGCTTCCACAAGCCCAGGGGGTCGAGCTTGGCAGCCTGGTGGCCACGCATGCGGTAGGAGTGGATCAGGCGGAGGACGTCGACCTGCTTTTTCTCGTGCTCGCTGCTGACCTGGCCAGCGGTGGCCTGCGGACGTCGATTGCCCTTGGAAAGCGAGAGAAAATGGTCGCGAATAACGGAATGAGGAACATCGGATCCGGCATGACCGTTGACTTGCGGCAGCTTCTGGAAATAGCCGCGCCACTCTTCGGCAACACTGTTCGGATCTTGCAGGTAGAGCTCATAAAGCTCTTCAACATAGGAGGCATTCCCACCGGATATGTGAGACGTGCTCCACAGCTGCTGCATTTCGCTGTCTGGCATGCTTGGTCACCCTTTTATCGGGGACACCATCTGGCGCAAAGACCATTAATTGGCAAGTAACGCTCTGCCATCCGCGCAGAAATATGTGTTGTGGTCGCGGGGGCAGTGTCGCTGCCTCCTGCCTTGCTGCCACATATTCCGTCGTACGGAAAATTGCCGGCCCCGACAGATAGTTCGGGTGTTACCCGATTGCCCCTGTTGGTTTAGGTACATACAAACCGCGGCTTTTTGGGCTAGCGGTCCGTCTTAAAACTGTCCGACTCCTTGTAGCAGGAGTCGGCTCAGGCCAACTTAATGCAATTACAGCCGATCAGGTACCGCTTTGCAGCAACATGTTGCGAATATGTCCAATGGCCCGCGTCGGGTTGAGACCCTTGGGGCAGACATTGACGCAGTTCATGATGCCACGGCAGCGAAATACGCTGAACGGATCATCCAGGGATGCCAAACGTTCATCAGTCTTCTCGTCACGGCTATCCGCGAGGAAGCGGTAAGCCTGCAACAGACCAGCGGGACCAATGAACTTGTCCGGATTCCACCAGAAAGAAGGACAGGAGGTGGAACAGCAGGCACAGAGAATGCACTCGTACAGGCCATCCAGCTTTTCCCGCTCTTCGGGAGACTGCAGACGCTCGATAGCCGGCGCCGGCGTGTCATTTTGCAGATACGGCTGAACTTTTTCGTACTGCTTGTAGAAGATGCTCATATCTACAACCAAGTCACGAATTACCGGCAAACCGGGCAAAGGACGCAGTACCAGCTTGTTTTTCTTCACTACAGCAGACAGTGGCGTGATGCAGGCCAGACCGTTCTTGCCGTTGATGTTCATGCCATCGGAGCCGCAAACGCCCTCGCGGCAGGAGCGGCGATAGGCCATGCCCACGTCCTGCTCCTTGATCAGCGCCAGTACGTCCAGAACCATGACATCCTTGCCACCGGTGTCGACCTGGAAGTCCTGCATGAACGGAGCGCTGTCGGTTTCGGGGTTATAACGATAAACACTTACTTGCAACATATCGGTCACCCTTAGTAGGTACGCACTTTAGGTTCAAAGGCAGGCACTGTCTTCGGCGAGAAGTTGACTCCACGCTTCTCCAGCTGCTTGGTCTCGGGCATGTACAGGCTGTGGCACAACCAGTTCACGTCGTCGCGATCTTCGTAATCTTCACGCGCATGCGCACCGCGGCTTTCGGTGCGGGCCTCCGCGGCGATCGCAGTGGCCTCAGCCACTTCCAGCAGATTCTGCAGTTCCAGCGCTTCGATACGCGCAGTGTTGAATGCCTGACTCTTGTCGTCGATCTTGACGGTAGCAATGCGCTCACGCAAATCGGCCAACTGAGAGATACCCTTCTGCATGAACTCGCCGGTACGGAACACACCGAAGTAGTTCTGCATGCAGTTCTGCAGCTCTTTACGCAGTGGCGCAACCTCTTCACCGGCGCTACGCTCGTTCAGGCCAGCGAGGCGGGCCATGGAAGCGTCGATATCCGATGCAGAAGCGGCACGGTAGTCGATACCTTCTTTCAGTGCGCTTTCCAGATGCAGGCCGGTCGCACGACCAAATACCACCAGATCAAGCAGCGAGTTGCCGCCCAGACGGTTGGCACCGTGCACCGATACGCAAGCCACTTCACCTACCGCGAACAGGCCTTCGACGATCTTGTCGTTGCCGGCGGCGTCGCGGGTAATCGCTTGACCATGGATATTGGTAGCGACACCACCCATCATGTAGTGACAGGTCGGAACCACCGGAATGGGGGCCACAACAGGGTCAACGTGGGCAAAGGTCTTGGACAGCTCACAGATGCCCGGCAGGCGGCTGTGCAGCACTTCTTCACCCAGGTGATCCAGTTTCAGCATCACGTGGTCGCCATCCGGGCCACAGCCGTTACCGGCGAGAATTTCCTTGACCATGGAACGGGCAACCACGTCACGACCGGCAAGATCCTTGGCGTTGGGCGCGTAGCGCTCCATGAATCGCTCGCCATCCTTGTTGATCAGGTAACCACCTTCACCACGGCAACCTTCGGTCACCAGGGTGCCGGCGCCAGCAATGCCGGTGGGGTGGAACTGCCACATTTCGATATCCTGCACCGGCACACCAGCGCGCAGCGCCATGCCAATACCGTCGCCCGTGTTGATCAGGGCATTGGTAGTAGAGGCGTAGATACGGCCCGCACCACCGGTGGCCAATACAGTGGCCTTGGAGCGAATGTAGGCAGTCTCGCCGGTTTCGATGCAGATCGCGATCACACCGACGATGGCGCCGTCCTGGTTCTTGACCAGATCGACCGCATACCATTCGTTGAGGAAGGTCGTGTTGTGCTTGACGTTGTTCTGATACAGCGTGTGCAGCAGCGCGTGACCGGTACGGTCAGCAGCGGCGCAGGTACGGGCAGCCTGGGTAGGATTGTCCGGCCCCTTGGACTGACCACCGAACGGACGCTGATAGATGCGGCCCTGCTCGGTACGCGAGAACGGCAGACCCATGTGCTCAAGCTCGAATACCGCTTCCGGACCAACGGAGCACATGTATTCGATAGCGTCCTGGTCACCGATGTAATCGGAACCCTTGACGGTATCGTACATGTGCCAGCGCCAGTCATCGTTCGGATCGGCAGAAGCGATGGCGCAGGTAATGCCGCCCTGGGCGGATACGGTGTGCGAGCGCGTCGGGAACACCTTGGTTACCACGGCCGTCTTGTGACCGCCCTGAGCCAGTTGCAGCGCTGCGCGCATGCCGGCACCGCCACCACCAATGATGATGGCATCAAAAGTCAAAGTACGCATGTTAGACATTTATTGAATTCCCCACAGGATCTGCACGCCCCAGACAAACAATACAAACATGGCAAGACCACAGGCCGCCTGGAACAGGAAGCGGACTACGGTGGCAGATTTGCCCAAGGCCATGGGAGTCAGGTAGTCGGTGGAAATGGTCCACATGCCGACCCAGGAGTGAACACTGAGGGCAACCAGGGTGAGCAGACTGAAGATGCGCATCCAGTTCTGGCTGAACAACCCCTGCCAGTCGGCGTAGGTCAGGTTGGGATGAGCAATCAGATAACCGAGCAGAAAAAGCACATAGGCGGCGAGCAGAACGGCAGACACGCGCTGTGCCATCCAGTCATACAAACCACTGCGCGACAGGTTGGTGACGCTGGTTACCATATCCACACCCCCACAAGAACAATCAGAATGACAGAAACAACGAGCACTATCTTCGAGCCGAGGATGCCGCTCTCGAGCCCTTCACCTACGCCAGCGTCCATTATCAAATGGCGCACACCGGCGACCAGGTGATAGAGCAGCGCAGAGAGAATGCCCCAAATGACCAGCTTGGCCAGGGGGTGCTGAAGACAATCCTGTACCTGTTCAAAACCGCTTTCAGAACTCAGGGAAACATCCAGCATCCACAGCAGAATCGCAATGGAAAGAAACAGGATGATGCCCGAGACGCGGTGAAGAAATGAGGTAACGCCTGTGACAGGAAGTTTGATTGTCCTGAGGTCTAGGTTGACGGGTCTTTTGCTATTCACGGCTATATTCACACTCATGGCCCTGTGGGCAGGGCTGGATTATAGGAAGGTGTGCAACCCTGCACTGCAGCCACTGTTCAGAGGCCCTGCGAGTCACTTTGCCGGTCAAGGAGTATAGAGACTTGGGTCATTGATTACAATGCAACAGCTTGTTGCAGAGCGCTTAGAATCGCCGATACCCGCTATCTGCCAAAACACATTTACAAGTCCATTAAAAGCTTTTAATTGGGCTTATTTCCTTTCACTATCGGTACAATTGACAAACCGATTTATCACCTTATAGTGATGCGGGCCCTGCGTGGGGGGTCACCTTTTCGATACAGCAAAACAGGAGGCCATCAATGGCTGACAAAAAAGCGCAATTGATCATCGAGGGCGCTGCCCCCATTGACCTACCGGTCTATTCAGGGACCATGGGTCCCGATGTTGTGGACGTTCGCGGCCTCACTGCAGAAGGCGTATTCACTTTCGACCCTGGCTTTATGGCCACTTCGTCCTGTGAATCCAAAATCACCTATATCGACGGCGAGAAGGGCATACTTCTGCACCGCGGCTATCCTATTGATCAGCTTGCAGAAAAAGCCGACTTCCTGGAAACCTGCTTCCTGCTGCTCAAGGGCGAACTCCCCACCGACGAAGAAAAAGCCAAATTCGACAGCACCATCAAGAATCACACCATGGTGCACGAGCAACTCAAGACTTTTTTCAACGGTTTCCGCCGCGATGCGCACCCGATGGCCATCATGTGTGGTGTGGTTGGCGCCCTGTCTGCCTTCTATCACGATTCGCTGGACATTAATGATGCTCACCACCGTGAAATTTCGGCCATTCGCCTGATCGCCAAGATGCCGACCCTGGCTGCCATGGTGTACAAGTATTCCATGGGCCAGCCCATGATGTACCCGCGTAACGACCTGAGCTATTCCGAAAACTTCCTGCACATGATGTTCAACACACCCTGTGACGAGAAGCCGATCAGCCCGGTACTATCCAAGGCGATGGACCGCATTTTCGTGTTGCACGCAGATCACGAACAGAACGCCTCCACCTCCACCGTACGACTGGCCGGCTCTTCCGGCGCCAACCCCTTCGCCTGTATCGCAGCCGGCATTGCCGCGCTGTGGGGACCAGCTCACGGTGGCGCGAACGAAGCCGTACTACGCATGCTGGATGAGATCGGCGATGTATCCAACATCGAGAAGTTTGTTGCCAAGGCCAAGGACAAGGACGATCCATTCAAGCTGATGGGCTTCGGTCACCGCGTTTACAAGAACTTCGATCCGCGCGCCAAGGTCATGAAAGAGACCTGCGACGAAGTGCTGGCCGAACTGGGGATCAACGATCCGCAGCTGGAACTGGCCATGAAGCTGGAAGAGATCGCGCGCAACGATCCCTACTTCAAGGAACGCAACCTGTATCCGAACGTAGACTTCTATTCGGGCATCATCCTCAAGGCGATCGGCATCCCGACCGAGATGTTCACGGTCATCTTCGCCACCGGCCGCACGCCGGGCTGGATTGCCCACTGGAACGAGATGATCAGCGGGCCGTACAAGATTGGCCGTCCGCGCCAGCTGTACACTGGCCCAACCCAGCGCGACTACCCTTCCAAGTAAATCGCTGCCTGGCAATAAAAAACCCGCTCCGGCGGGTTTTTTATTTCGTGAGCCCCGTGGCAGGGGCTGCACCAAGCTCCGCTTTCTAACACCAATATTAGAGCCCTACCGCAGTTAACGGCCTGACGGGCGCTTCATATAGCGATAAAGCGTTCGCACCCCGCGCGCTATTGCCTTGCAAAGACCAAAAGGTGGCATGGCCGGCATATAGAATTCATGCATTGGCCGTTGAACGGGCATCTCTCTTTTTTCGGTATCGTTTTTTTCCTCGACTCCCATGCTGGCAACCTCTTCTGGTAATGAAATGCCAGCTTCGCGCGCCTAGCTTGTTCAATCCAACGAATTTAAATAACATGAGCTTTCAATTTAATTGAACGAGACCTCCGTGACTCTTCCCGCCAACGCCGCCCTCCCCCTGCTTGAGCTGGATGTGCTGCGAAGCTTTGTCGCCATCGCCGAGACCGGCAGCTTCACGCGCGCCGCCCTGCAAGTCCATCGCACTCCTTCCGCCGTCAGCATGCAGATGAAACGCCTGGAAGAGATGCTTGGATACCAACTGCTGCTGCGCGAGCCACGGCGTGCCAGAGTCACCACCGAGGGTGAAGCATTGCTGGGCTTTGCCCGGCGCATGCTCAATCTCAACGAAGAAGCCTTGAGCCAGTTCCGTCATCCCGAACTCACCGGCCGCGTTCGTCTTGGCACATCCGACGACGTGGGCACACGGATACTGCCCACCGTATTGAGCGGCTTTGCCCGTGCCTATCCCGGCGTGCAGGTGGATGTGGTAGTGGGACGCAGTCTCGACATGCTTGAGCAGGTCAACAACGCCGAGCTGGACCTCGCATTGATAACCTCTGGAATGCCTTCCGCCAGCGGCAGGGTGGTATATACCGAACAGTTGGTCTGGGCCGAATGCATCGGCGGCCAGGCGGCCAATCGCAGGCCTTTGCCGCTGTCGCTGGCCGCCTCCGGTTGCGTATGGCGAGAGGCCGCGCTGGCGGCACTTGACGGTGCCGACATCGCCTACCGGATCGCCTATGTAAGCGAGCATTGCACGGGGCAACGCGCAGCCATGCTGGCTGATCTGGCGATAGCGCCCTTTCCGCGTGGACTGATCAGCAAGCCACTAAAGATAGTGGATTTGGCAGCGGGGCTGCCGCCGCTCGGGAGCTATCAGATACTGTTGGAACAAGGCAGCAATACCGGCCCATTGATCGATGCCCTGAACCGCTTCGTCAGCCAAAGCTTCGAAACGCTGTAGACCTCGCCAGCCTATGCGCGCCTACTACGCGCCCAGGGCTCCATGAAGCACCTCCCTGGCGCAGAATGCCGCGCCCGTTACAGCACAACCGCCCCCCCTGCCACCGACACTGTACAGGTGTTTGCGGGCGCCACTGTATCGCAGCAGTGCCACTCAGACATGCTTGTATAAGCCGCTGACTAAAGCCTTTCATCCCGGAGCCTGCCGCACCATGCCCGCCAGAGATCTCGGATTCGCCATGCTGGTTATCTTGGTATGGGGACTCAATTTTGTCGTTATCAAGCTCGGCCTGGACGAGCTGCCGCCGATGCTGCTGGGCGCTCTGCGCTTCACGCTCGCAGCCATTCCAGCGGTATTTTTCATTCGCCGTCCGAAGATACCCCTGCGCTGGTTACTGGCTTACGGACTGACCATCTCCTTTGGCCAGTTTGCTTTTCTGTTCTCGGCCATGTCGGTGGGTATGCCCGCCGGCCTCGCCTCTCTTGTGCTGCAGTCGCAAGCCTTTTTCACGCTGTTGTTTGCTGCCATGGTGCTGGGTGAGCGTTTCCGCGTACACAACCTGATCGGGCTGCTGATTGCTGCTGCCGGACTGCTGCTGATCGGCCTCAACAGCGGAATCGGCATGACGCTAGCCGGCTTCATGCTGACCATCTGTGCTGCCGCAATGTGGGCCATGGGGAATATCATTACCAAGCGCGTGGGCCAGGTCGACCTGGTCAGCCTGGTAGTCTGGGGCAGCCTGGTGCCCCCACTGCCCTTTCTGGCGATGTCGCTATTACTGGAAGGGCCGCAGCGCATAGGTGATGCTCTGACCAACCTCAGCCTGCAATCGGTTCTGGCGCTGATTTACCTGGCGTTCGGGGCGACGCTGCTGGGCTACAGCCTGTGGAGCCGTCTGTTATCGCGCTACCCGGCGGCGCAAGTCGCGCCCTTTTCCATGCTGGTACCGGTGATAGGCCTGAGCTCTGCCGCACTGCTATTGGGAGAGCAGCTTGGTCAGTTGCAAATGTTCGGCGCACTCATGGTCATGGGTGGGCTGGCGGTCAATGTATTTGCCGGCCGCCGCCGCGTGCCCAGCGTGGTCACCCAGAACAGCTGAATGCAACGCTCAAACAGTTTCTGCTTCCAGCCACGTGATGATGCGCATGGCATCCTCGAGGTTTTCCCCACAGATCGCCGGCTCGGCAGCAAAGCCGGCGCAGACCGCTGGACGCGCTGGCGAGTGAAAGATGGCGCAGCTCCGATCCGCCTGCAAATGCAGGCAGCGCACCCCCGCCGGCTTGCCATTAGGCATACCCGGTAGCGGCGAACTGATGGACGGGGCGATGCAACAGGCACCGCAACCCTCTCGACACTGCATTGAAAGACCTCTTGAGATGCGCTGACCCGGTCAAGGGCCGCGCATTCTAGTGCTAGCGCTTGAGTCGCGCAATCAGACTTGAAGTATCCCAACGCCCACCGCCCATAGCCTGTACGTCAGCATAGAACTGATCCACCAGCGCGGTCACCGGCAGTTGCGCTCCGTTGCGCTGTGCTTCGGCCAACACTATGGCCAGGTCCTTGCGCATCCAGTCAACCGCAAAGCCGTAATCGAATTCGCCTGCCAGCATGGTCTTGTGGCGATTTTCCATCTGCCAGGATTGCGCCGCACCCTTGCTGATGACGTCAACTACCGCCTCGCCATTCAGCCCGGCGTACTGCGCAAAATTCAATGCCTCCGCCAACCCCTGGACCAGGCCGGCGATGCAGATCTGATTGACCATCTTGGTCAACTGACCACTACCGACTGGCCCCATCAACTGCAGCATGCGGGCATAGCCCTTGATGATCGGGCGCACCAGGTCGAACACCGCCTCATCACCGCCCACCATGATGGTCAACTGGCCCTTTTCTGCACCGGATTGCCCGCCCGATACCGGCGCGTCGAGAAAGCCAACGCCCTGTTTGGCCGCAAGCGCGGCCAGCTCGCGCGCAACATCTGCCGAGGCGGTAGTATGATCAACCAGCACCAGGCCGCTGCGCGCACCCTTGAGCACGCCATCCTCCCCGGCAACTACGGCGCGGAGGTCGTCATCATTGCCCACACACAAGATCACGTAGTCCTGGTCGACCGCTGCCAGCGCAGGCGTATCGGCCGCGCTGCCGGCGTGCTCGGCCACCCACTGGCGTGCTTTGCTGGCCGTACGGTTGTACACCGTGACGTTGTGCCCGGCATGCTGCAGATGCCCTGCCATGGGATAACCCATGACGCCCAGACCGATAAAACCGATATTTGCCATGTCCTTGCTCCTACGGCCCGCCATGGCGAGCAATCCAGGTCATTTTTAATCGCCGGGCAATTGCCGGAAGCCTCGACCGCTCGGCATAATGAGCGCCCTTTCCTTCCAGGAGTATGCCCCGTGTTTCAGGTAAATCAGTATTTTGACGGCAAGGTCGCGTCCATCGCCTTCCAACAGCCAGAAGGCAGTGCCACCGTGGGCGTCATGGCGCCGGGCGAATACGAGTTTGGCACCAGCCAGCTGGAAATCATGCACGTGATCAACGGCGCCCTGACGGTCAAGCTGCCCGACGCCGAGAGCTGGACCACCTATGCGGCTGGCGAGCAGTTTACGGTTGCCGCCAACAGCCGCTTCAATCTCAAGGTCGAGCGCGACACTGCCTACCTGTGCGAGTACCGCTAAGCCCGCGCCAAGGTTGAGGTTTACTCGGGGCTGGCTTCGGTCAGCCCCTTGCCGTACTGCTCGATAAACACCTCTGGCATCCGCTTGGGTCGGCCGCTACTCAGTTCGATACAGACAAAGGTAGTACGCGCTCTGAGCAGCGTCACGCCATCGCGCTTGCGGCAGAGCTGAAAGTGCCGCGTCATGCGCAGTTTCTTGTCCCAGTGAACAATCCAGGTTGCCATCACCAGCTCATCACCTTCGTAGGCGGCAGCCAGATAATCGATTTCGTGGCGCAATACCGCCATCGCCCGGTCCAGCTCACGGTATTCAACCAGCCCCAGCCCCAGCGACATCGAGTGCTCCCAGGCGCAGCGCTCCAGCCAACTAACGTAAACGGTATTGTTGGCGTGCCCCAGCTCGTCTATGTCCGCGGCGCGAACCAGAATATCCAGCGTATGCGGATTGTGCAGATCCCAATTCAAAAGCGCATCTCCTAGGCACACGTGACCGGGTACGGCCACCTTGGTTGGATGTCCGATGGTACTACAAAGACACCTCTTTAACGGCCTTGACGTAGGCAAGACCGGGCAATCTGGCATAGGCTGAGCACATACTCACACATGCACAAGGCTGTTATGTTCAAGCACCTGAATTTCCCTATTCTGGTCATCAACCCCGCTATCGGCTTGTCGAATGTGGCAGGCACGCAACTGGACGCCCTGTTCAAGGCGCTCGATGGCGAAGGCTTTGAAGTGCTGGGCGCCGAGTCACTGGATGAAGGCCGGCTGATTGCCGAAGCCCATCGCGGACTCTCCTGCATTCTCTTTACGCCCGACAGCGACGTGGCCCTTGATGAGGTCGAGGCTCTGTTCAGCGCGGCCCACAGCCGCTCGCCGGAACTGCCGATCATGGCTCTGAGCACGCGCCAGAGCATCGCGCCAGAATTGCTCGCCGAACTGCGCGAGCTGCACCAGATTCGCGGCATCATCTACCTGTTTGAAGATACCCTGCCCTTCATCGCCGGCCAGATTGCCCGCACCGCGCGCAGCTACCTGAGCCAGCTGTTGCCGCCGTTTTTCAAGGCGCTGCTCGCCTACACAGCGCGCTCCAGCTATTCGTGGCATTCGCCCGGTCACGGCGGTGGCGTCGCCTTTCGCAAGAGTCCGGTGGGGCGCGCCTTCCACGACTTCTTTGGCGAAAACACCCTGCGTTCGGACCTTTCCGTCTCCGTGCCAGGGCTCGGCTCGCTACTCGATCACACCGGCCCTGTCGCCGAAGCCGAAGCCAATACCGCACGCACCTTTGGCGCCGACCACAGCTTTTACGTCGTCAACGGTACCTCCACCTCCAACAAGATCATCTGGCATGCCTATGTCACCCGCGATGACCTGGTGCTGGTCGATCGCAACTGCCACAAGTCGATTCTGCATGCGATCATCATGACCGGCGCCATACCCATCTACCTCAGTGGCTCGCGCAACGATTACGGGATTATTGGCCCCATTTGCCGCGAAGCCTTCAGCCCTGCTGCGCTGCAGCAACTGATCGCCCAGCACCCGCTACTTGACGGGCGCAAGCGCAAGATCAAGCTGGCCGTGCTTACCAATTCCACCTACGACGGCCTTTGCTACAACACCGAGATGATCAAGGAGCAGTTGCAGGACAGCGTCGACGTGCTCCACTTTGACGAGGCCTGGTACGGCTACGCCGCCTTTCACCCCTTCTATCACGGGCGGCACGGCATGAGCGAGCAGCCCGGCGCGCCGCGCACGCAGCACCCGCTGGTGTTTGCCACCCAGTCACCGCACAAGGTACTGGCCGCGCTCTCGCAGGCCTCGATCATTCTCGCCAAGGACAGTGCCGAGCAGCAGCTCGACCATGAGCGCTTCAACGAAGCCTACATGATGCATACCTCCACTTCGCCGCACTACGGCATGATCGCCTCCATCGACGTAGCCACCGGCATGATGGCCGGGCCGGCGGGCAGGTCATTGGTGCAGGAGACGCTCGACGAAGCCCTGTCGTTTCGCCGCGCCATGGCGCAAACTGCCGAGCAGATGCCCGAGGAGCAGTGGTGGTTCGATGTCTGGGAACCGGAATCGGCGCTCGCGAAAACCGAACTGCAGGCGACCGACTGGACCCTGGACGATCAGGCGGAATGGCACGGCTTTGGGCACATGAGCGACAACTTTGCCATGCTCGACCCGATCAAGGTCAGCCTGCTGACGCCCGGCGTGGAAGAAAAGGGCCGCCTGGCGAAGACCGGCATTCCCGCCGCACTGGTTACCCGCTTTCTTGCCGAGCGGGGCCTGGTAGTAGAGAAAACCGGCCTGTACTCCTTTCTGATCCTGTTTTCCCTCGGCATCACCAAGGGCAAATGGAGCACCCTGCTTTCGGAGCTGCGCGAATTCAAGCGTCTTTATGATCAGGACGCACCGCTGGAAGTCACCCTGCCCAGCCTGGCACAGCATCCGCGTTACCAGGGCCTGGGTTTGCGCACCCTGGGCGAGCGCCTGCACCAGTGCTACAAGAAACACAGCCTGATCAGATTGATGCGGCAGATGTACACCACGCTGCCGCAGATCAGCCTGCGCCCCGCCGACGCTTACCAGCAGATGGTCAGAGGCCAGGTGGAGTCAGTCCCTGTCAGCGCACTTGCGGGTCGCCTCAGCGCGGTCATGCTGGTGCCCTACCCGCCGGGCATACCGGTGATCATGCCCGGCGAGCGTTTCCCGCACGACAACAGCTTCATCGCGGATTACCTTGCAGCCGCCATCGAGCTTGAAGAGCAGTTCCCGGGTTTTGCCAATGATATTCATGGGCTGCGCATGGAGCAGTTTGATGAGCAGGTGAATTGGCGGGTGGATTGTTTGATTGAAGCTTGAAGCTTGAAGCTTAAAGCTTAAAATCAATGTAGGGTCGTTAGAAATACTGGCCACTCAACTAGTGGAGCTTGGCTAATTTTTTGTTTTCGCCTCTAGGCGAGCCAAGGGGGCATGCTTGCCCATGCCCCCTTAGCAATCCCCCAGGGCACCCAGCTGCGCGGCCCTGCGGGTCCGCTGCGTTGCTCAAGCTGCCGGGGACGCTTGCAAACTCGCTTCGCTCAGACACCGCAAGCGCCTTTTTCCCGGCAGCTCTGCGCTACTCGCCCCCTCAGATGGGACTATGCAGTCCGTGCAGCTGCGGGTTTTGAAGTTCAAGATTGGACCAAATAACCAAACCCGAAAGCCATACAGATCTCCAGCCTTTCGTCCCCGTTCCAAGCTGTCGAGTAACGCAGGGGTTGGGCGAATAGCGGGGCGGACTGTTTGAGCGAAGCGAGTTTCCGCGACGCCGCCCAACACCGAGTAACGCAGAGAAGCCGAAGGCCAGCTTGGGGGGGGGGTGGATTTCTTTTGGTTACCTTTTCTTTGGCCATTCAAAGAAAAGTAACTCGCCGGCAAAGGCGAAAGGCCGGCTACAAAAAGCGGCACGGAAATGAGCTAGCCACTAAACATGATCGGCAAAACGTTTAAAGCTCGCTCCAAAAAAACCAACTGCAAAGCCAAAAAAACAAACAAAAAAAAGCCGGCATAAATGCCGGCCTTATAAAATGGTGGAGCTAAGCGGGATCGAACCGCTGACCTCCTGCATGCCATGCAGGCGCTCTCCCAGCTGAGCTATAGCCCCAGGTCTTGCGACCCTGACACACTCACATGTGCCGGTAAAAATGGCGTCCCCTAGGGGACTCGAACCCCTGTTACCGCCGTGAAAGGGCGGTGTCCTAGGCCACTAGACGAAGGGGACGTATCCGGACTTCTCTGTGCCGAGGTGTTAACCCTGGCTACCTGCTGCGTGTTGTTCGCTGCAAGTGGCGCGCATTTTATGCATGGTCTGAAATATCGTCAACCCCTCAACCCAATCTTTTTTCAGGTTTTTTTCTTCAGGACCAAGCCAACAATCTGACACTGCAGATAAAGCCGCGTCAACCGAGGGCCTGAGGCAAATCGGTACAGAAGGCGGCCATCGGACCAACGGTAGAAAAAAGCTTGTCCGGTGTTGCTGTCTCAGCCATGATGCGAAAGTGATAGCTCATAGCAGAGCAAGGCGATTCAGCGCTCTGAGCGCAGGGCTATCAGTGGCGAGCGAGTGGGTAGCGGCTGAACCCGCTCCTGTAGAGAACCCGCTCGGAACCTAGGACACATAAAAGAGAGAAGAAAAAGTGTCACCACTTCTAATTGGCGGTTTGCTGGCAGCCGGGCTGCTGGTTCTTATCAGCATCGGGTTCATCAGCCACGGATTGGAACGCGCTCGCCTGGAGCGCGCGCGCCAAGCGGCGGAGATCTCTGCCCGTATCAAGATTGGCAACGGCATCATGGCTGCGTTGCCCGGTCAGTTCCTGCCAGCAGAACTCGGCACCCTGCTGCTGCACATTGAGGTCCAATTGCTGGAGAAGCTGGCGCGCATCAACAAGAATGCGGAGGACGTCAACAAACGTCTGGCCGCTTCTCGCGCGCAGCTTGAGCAGAACCAACCCCCGAGCAACGCGCCAGTCACCTTGGATACCGAAGCAAAGGGCAAAGAGGCCCGCATCCAGCTGGAGAATCTGCACAAACAGCTACAACAGGCCGAGGCCGATGGCCTGATCGACAAGGCGGCGTTGAAAAAGTGGTCGGCACAGATCCGCCAATATCTGGTGACAGCCACTCTCGACACCTTCAATGCTACCGCCAAGCAAGGCATGCAACAGGGCAAGCCTCGCGTTGCCAAACTCCAATACGAGCGCGCCATTGCCTACCTGACCAAACTGAACAACCCGGCATTCAATGAGCATCTCAAGCAGTACCATGCGTTGTTGCAGCGCGCCCAGGCAGCAGTGATTGCGCAGGACCAGGCACCTACCGGAGCGCCCAGCGAACTGGATGCCGGCATGGAAGAAATGGAGAGCGCTGACGATCTCTGGAAAAAGAAAGCCGTTTACGACGATTAACCTTCAAATGCGGCGGGTCCTGGCCCGCCGAGCCCGCAGATAGCCCATACGGAAAACCCAATGGCCCTGACCCTCTACGGCGCCATACTGTCGCCCTTTGTACGCAAGATTCGCATCCAGCTCGCCGAGCAGCAAATCGAATACCAACACCAACACATTCCGCCGCGTGGCAAACCCGACTGGTACACCGAGATCAGCCCGCTTGGCCGCATCCCCGCAATCAAGGACGGTGATTTCACCCTGGCCGACTCCGCCGTTATCGGCCAGTACCTGCAGGACAGTCGCGGCGGTGAGCCACTGTACGGAACCACTCCGGTTCAGAGTGCCCGCGTGCGCTGGCTGGAAAAATACGCCGATTACGAGCTCGCGCCCTTCAGCACCTTCGCGGTGTTTTTTCAGCGGGTGGTGGCGCCCAACTATGGCGAGCAGACCGATCAGGCATTGATTGACGCAGCGCTGCAGCAGCATCTGCCGCCGCTGCTGGATTATCTGGAAAGCGAGTTGGGCAATGGACCCTATTTTCTGGGCCAGCAATTCAGCATGGCGGATATAGCGGTAAGCTGTCAGCTGATCAACATGGCGCACGGTGGCGAGCTGATAGACGAGTACCGCTGGCCCGGACTCTCATCTCTGCTCAGCCGGGTAACGTCGCGCTCCAGCGTCTCTGGTCTGCTGCCGGCGGAACATC
The DNA here is from genome assembly GCF_036961105.1 of Halopseudomonas sp. Taxonomy (GTDB): domain Bacteria; phylum Pseudomonadota; class Gammaproteobacteria; order Pseudomonadales; family Pseudomonadaceae; genus Halopseudomonas. The sequence continues at coordinate 272,936 of NZ_JBALWW010000002.1, forward strand.
AACTGGTAGCCAAGCTCACCGGTCGGCTTTAAATCTGTAACAACGCGGGGCCCACAGCCCCGCACTATCAGCCCAACAACTGCCGCCCTACCCAGGCACGGGCAAACTGGTAGGCGCAGCGCCCATTGCGGTTGCCACGCCCGGTTGCCCAGCGGATAGCCTCTTTCTGCAACTCCTCGGTCCACTCCCACTGCAAAGCGTGCTCCTGCGCCAACTGCGCGAGCCAATGCTGCACCACGTTCAGATAGTGCTCCTGCGAGAAAGGGTAGAACGACACCCAGAGACCGAAGCGATCCGACAGTGCCACTTTCTCCTCGACCGCCTCGCCCGGGTGAATCTCACCATCCACCTGGCGCGCTGCCAGATTGTCGCTGGCCTGCTCCGGCAGCAAGTGCCGCCGGTTGGAGGTGGCGTACAAGAGAATGTTTTCCGGGCTGGCCTCAACTGTTCCATCAAGCACCGTTTTCAGTGCTTTGTAACCGCTATCGCCCGCCTCGAAAGCAAGATCGTCGCAGAACAGCACAAAGCGCCAAGGCTGCCCGGCCAGCAGCGGCAGCAAAGGCGACAGGTGCACCAGATCTTCCTTGTCGACCTCGATCAGGCGCATACCCTGGCCGGCATATTCGCTCAGCAGCGCCCGCACCAGTGACGACTTGCCAGTGCCCCGCGCGCCCCACAGCAACGCGTTGTTGGCCGGCAGCCCGGCAACGAACTGGGCCGTATTGGCCTGCAGCATTGATTTCTGTCGCTCGACCCCAACCAGGTCCGCAAGCCGCGTCTGCAGATCGACCTGCAACGGCTTGAGCGACACCCGGCCCGCTTCAAAGCTCCAGCGCGCGGCAAAGCAATGTTCCCAATCAACGGACTCAGCCACCGCCGGTAGCGTGGTTTCAAAGCGCTCGATAAAATCCATTACCCGCTGCATGAAAACCGGCGCAGTTACTTCAGACATTGCACTCTCCTGGCACGCCAAATCATGCAAGAATGCCACGCCGCAGCAAAACCGGCCAGCCAGGCACAGCATGGGTCTGCATAGGACCGATAGTGCGCTAAGCTTCTGAGATCGAACCAAAAGGATCGTAGTTGCCCATATGGACATCCGCCTGACCAACCGCCTGTCATTCAAGCAGACCCGCCTCGGGGTGCTGGCAGCATTTATTCTCGGCACCTTGTTGGGGCTGATACAGGTGATGGTCGATTATCGCTCCGAAGACGCCGCCATAGACGAGGCGGTGCAGGCGCAGATCAACGTCAGCCTGGGGCCGGCTTCGCGCATTGCCTACAACATCGACGCCGAGCTGGCGCTGGAGCTGGTGAACGGCTTGCTGCAAGCGCCGCCGGTGATTCGCGCCGAGATCATCGACAACAATGGCATTGCCCTGGCCAGTGTCAGCCGCCCGATGGCCACCAGCCGTTACCGGGTTGTCAGCGATGCGCTGTTCAAGCGCCGCCGCGACTACTCGCATCCGCTCTATGTAGAACACGCGCCCAACGAATTGCTGGGCCACCTGGTGATCGAGGTAGACACCTTCCACCAGGGCGCCAGCTTTTTGCGCCGCGCCGGGCTGACCATGCTCTCGGGCTTCATTCTCAGCCTGGTGCTGTCGCTGATTCTCATGGTGCTGTTCTACGGCATGCTGACCAAGCCGCTGGTACGCCTGATCAACGACCTGTTGAACATGAAGACCGAAGGCGAGCGTAGCCGCCTGCCCTGCCCCGATGGTCACGAGCGCGACGAGATCGGCGCTCTGGTCGAGGTAATCAACCGTCAGCTGCAAAGCATCGACGTCAACATGCGCCAGAAGTTGCGCGCCGAGGAGCGCCTGCGCAAGTACCTGGAAGAGCTCGAAAGTATCGTCGAGTCGCGCACCAATGAGCTGCAGGAAACCAACGCCCAGCTGCGTCGCTCGAACCAGGATCTGGAGTATTCACGCGAAGAGGCGCTCGACATGGCGCGCGCGCGTTCGGCATTTCTGGCCAACATGAGCCACGAAATTCGTACGCCGATCAATGGCCTGCTGGGCATGATCGGCCTGACGCTCGACAGCCCGCTGAACAACGAGCAGAAACAGCAACTGTCCATCGCCTACGATTCCGGCAAGGTACTGGTCGCACTGCTCAACGACATTCTTGATCTGTCCAAGTTCGAAGCCGGCAAACTGCAGCTCGAACGCATCCCCTTCGATCTTGGCGCGCTGCTGGAAGAAACCGCCAGCCTGCTGTCGCAGAATGCCGGCAAGCAGGATATCGAGCTGACCTGCCGCATTGACCCGCGCCTGCCCGGCATGCTGCTTGGCGACCCCACGCGCATCCGGCAGATCGTCAGCAATCTGCTGTCCAACGCGCTGAAGTTCACCGAACAGGGACATGTGGCATTGACGCTCGGCCTGGAGCGCGGCGGCACTGCCGATCAGCACGTGCGCATCACCGTCTCCGATTCCGGCATAGGCATCGCCGAAGATGCCCTGGAGAGCATATTCTCGCCCTTCACCCAGGCCGATGCGCATATTTCACGACGCTTTGGCGGTACCGGTCTGGGCCTGGCGCTGTGCAAGAGCCTGACCGATGCCATGGCGGGTGATCTGACCGTCACCTCGACCCTGGGTCAGGGCAGCAGCTTCAGCGTATTGATTCCGCTGGCCTCCTACGAACAGCAGCCGGCATTCCCAACCCCAGCGCCGCGCTCGGTGCTGATCTGGAACCAGAGCAGCCATTTACAGGGCCAGGTGCTGGACGAGTTACTGCGCAGTTGGGGCATGACCTGTCAGCTGATTGATTACCAACCGCTGAGCCCCCTGCCGCAGGTATCCGACAATATCGATTTCTGGCTGATTGACAGCCCCATACTGGCGCAACGGCTCGCGGCATTGCAGCCAGATACACCGCGCCTCCTGGTTTGCAGCTACAGCCGCCTGCTGCCTGCCGACAAGGCCCAGCAGTTCGGGATTCGCCAACAGGTTGCCTCACCGCCTTCCCGGCGCCGCCTGGCGCAGGCAATAGATGAGCTGTTCGGCGTTCTCAGCGACAAGCAACCGGCAAACGAAAATACCGTACTGCCTATCGGCCAACGCCTGCTGCTGGTAGAGGACAACGCCGTGAACCAGATGGTCGCCAAGGGCATGCTCAGCCGCCTGGGCTACGAAGTAGACCTGGCCGAACATGGCGAAATCGCGCTGAGCATGCTGGAAGAAAATGATTACGCGCTGGTCCTCATGGACTGCAACATGCCGGTGCTGGACGGTTACGAAACCAGCCGCCGCATGCGCGCCGATCCGCGCTGGCAGCACTTGCCGATCATTGCGCTCACAGCCAACGCGCTGCATGAAGATCGCCAACGCTGCCAGGAAGCTGGCATGAGCGATTACCTGGCCAAGCCCTTCAAGCGCGAAGATTTACAAAGCATTCTGCAGCGCTGGCTCAGCAAGCCGCCGGGCAACTGAGCCAGCTTTGTTGCTGAGAGTTCAGCTCAACAACGCCTCGATATCGGCGCGCAAATCTTCCGGTTTGGTGGTGGGCGCATAACGCTTGACTACCTTACCTTGGCCGTTAACCAGAAACTTGGTGAAATTCCACTTGATGCCCTTGCTGCCCAGCAAGCCCGGCGCCTGGGATTTGAGCTGCACAAACAGGGGATGCGCCTGGTCGCCGTTCACGTCGATTTTCTTGAACAGCGGAAAGCTCACACCGTAATTCAGCTCGCAAAACTCGGAAATCTGGCCCTCATCACCCGGCTCCTGCGCGCCAAACTGGTTGCACGGAAAGCCTGCCACCCGCAGCCCCTTGGCCTGATAGTCCTGCCACAAAGCCTCCAGCCCCTTGTACTGCGGGGTAAAGCCGCACTTGCTGGCGGTATTGACCACCAGATAGGCCTTGCCATCCAGGTCGGCCAGGCAGCTTTCACGGTTGTCGATGGTGGTACAGGGGATCTGTAGCAGTTGGTCCGCCATGGGGGATGCTCCTTGGGAGTATTGTTAGGTGAGGTCAGTACAGCTTAGCGCATATTAACTTGCATGCAATTTATTTGCGCGCAACTTAAAATAGGCATGGCGGCGCTCATAGAAAGCGCACGCAACCGGCGGCTGCTTTTCTCTGGCAAACTCAAGCACCAGTTAGGATTTGAATCAGCAAGAAAGCCCTGCAGTTGTTTTCCTGTCTCTAAGCGATGTGCTTTGCTGGTTCGATCACCTGCAATGCTGATGCGAATGAGGACTGGCTGAATCGCACAGCGACGAGTTTGTGAGCGGCCGGCGAGGTGTATCCCCGGCGGATCGAGCAACGCAGCGAACCCGTAGCGCCGCGCAGCTGGGTGCCCTGGGGGATTGTTAAGGGGGCATGGGCAAGCACGCCCCCTTGACTCGCCTAGAGGCGAAAACGCTGATTAGCCTACCGCCGCAAGTTAACACAGTGCTTCGCAGCCTCCGTGCCTTTATGCATTTCAGTCAAAACCCACAAACACCAATACAGCTGCACACTTTCTGCATTTTCCCCACCCAGAATCACTAACACAGGCTTTCACAGGTAGCCACGCAAGACGTATGATGGTCGTTTTCCAATCGCTCAGGGATGGCAGTCCATCACCCCCTCCCTGACATGCTCATCAGCCCTGGATCCACAAGGTAAGCACCATGCAGGTTAGCAAGTCCAACAAATTGGCCAACGTCTGCTACGACATTCGCGGCCCAGTGCTGCGGCACGCCAAGCGCCTCGAAGAAGAAGGCCATCGCATTCTCAAGCTGAACATCGGCAACCCTGCGCCCTTCGGTTTTGAAGCGCCGGAAGAGATCCTGCAGGACGTTATCCTCAACCTGTCCACGGCCCAGGGCTATAGCGACTCGCGCGGTCTGTTCTCTGCCCGCAAAGCAGTAATGCACTACACCCAGACCAAGAACATCCCCAATGTCGGCATTGATGACATCTATCTGGGCAACGGCGTGTCCGAGTTGATCGTCATGGCCATGCAGGGCTTGCTCAACAACGGTGACGAAGTGCTGATCCCGGCGCCGGACTACCCGCTTTGGACCGCTTCTGTCAGCCTCTCCGGCGGCAAGCCGGTGCACTATCTGTGCGACGAGCAGTCGGACTGGTATCCCGACATTGAAGACATTCGCAGCAAGATCACCAGCAACACCAAGGCGCTGGTGATCATCAACCCCAACAACCCCACCGGCGCCGTGTACCCGCGCGAGGTGCTGGAGCAATTGGCCCAGGTAGCGCGTGAAAACGACCTGATTCTGTTTGCCGATGAGATCTACGACAAGATCCTGTACGACGGCGTCGAGCACGAGTCAGTCGCGGCCGTGGCACCGGACGTGCTTTGTCTGACCTTTAACGGGCTGTCCAAGTCGTACCGGGTAGCTGGCTTTCGTTCAGGCTGGATGATCATCAGCGGGCCCAAGCAGCACGCCAAAAGCTATCTGGAAGGGCTGGAGATTCTCGCCTCCATGCGTCTGTGCGCCAACGTGCCGGCGCAGCACGCGATCCAGACTGCGCTGGGCGGCTATCAGAGCATTAACGATCTGATTCTGCCTGGCGGTCGCCTGCTCGAGCAGCGCGACACTGCCTGGGAGTTGCTCAACGAGATTCCCGGCGTCAGCTGCACCAAGCCCAAGGGCGCGCTCTATCTGTTCCCGCGGCTCGACCCCAAGGTCTACCCGATTCACAACGATGAAAAGATGGTGCTCGACCTGCTGCTGCAGGAGAAAATCCTCATCGTGCAGGGCACGGCCTTCAACTGGCCCTGGCCGGACCATTTCCGTATTGTCTCGCTGCCGCGCAAGGACGATCTGGAAATGGCCATCGGGCGTATCGCCAACTTCCTCAAGACCTACAAGCAGTAAGGCGCTGCGTGGCTGACCTGCACATAGAAGACTTCCACCAGGATGTGGCGCGCATCCTGGTGGCGCTGTACAACCGCTTCCCGCAGCCTGCGGCGCTCTTTGTCAGCGATCTGATTGGCGAACACGAGCCCGATGCCTTCGGCGTGCCCGCCCCGCGTCAGTTGGCCTGTTTCAGCGCCATGCTCTGGCTCGCCGACGAAGGTTTCTTGCGCTATGGCGACACCATCCGCCAGGAAGCCATAGACCAGGCCTGCCTCAGCGAACGTGCATTCGTATTGCTCTCACGCGCCGAGCCTGGCGAGCGTGACCCCGCCCTGCCGGCCAGTATTGCCCGTCAGCGCGCCACCCTCGCCCAACAGCTGCGCGACGCCATCAACAGCGGCTCCAGCAGCCTGGTGTACGAGACGGTGCAGCGCTGCTTTATCCGCAACAGCTGAGCACCATCCTCTATCCAAAACCGGCCATGACATTTTTTGTCATAGAGTCGACGTTGAAAGCTCACCTCTCGTGCCCAATATAAGCTCAGAATAGAGCCTCGCCTGCATCGTCCGGCGAGCAGATTTATCTACATACAGGAAAGATTCAAATCATGATGCGCATTCTATTGTTTCTGGCGACCAACCTTGCCGTAGTGCTGGTGGCCAGCATTACCCTGAGCCTGCTTGGCGTGGGTAATATTCACGATGGCCAGGGCGGCATGAACCTGCAGGCGCTGCTGATCTTCTGTGCCGTAATCGGTTTTGCCGGCTCCTTTGTCTCGCTGTTTCTGTCCAAATGGATGGCCAAGCGCAGCACTGGTGCCCGTGTGATCGAGCAGCCACGCACCCAGCAGGAGCAATGGCTGGTCAAGACCGTGGAAGAACTGGCCCGCAACGCCGGCATCGGCATGCCGGAAGTCGCCATTTTCCCGTCCCGCGCGCCCAACGCCTTCGCCACCGGCTGGAACAAGAATGCTTCTCTGGTCGCGGTTTCAGAAGGCATGCTGCAACGCTTCAGTCCGGCGGAAATCAAGGCCGTAATGGCGCACGAAGTTGGCCACGTAGCCAACGGCGACATGATTACCCTCACCCTGATTCAGGGCGTGGTAAACACCTTTGTCATGTTCTTTGCGCGCATCATCGGCAATTTTGTTGATCGCGCCGTGTTCAGGAACGAAGGCAGCGGCCCCGGTATCGGCTACTTCATCGCGACCATTTTTGCAGAGATGATTCTCGGCATTCTGGCCAGCATCATCGTCATGTGGTTCTCGCGCCAGCGTGAGTTCCGCGCAGACGCCGCCAGTGCGCAGCTGGTGGGCGCTGGCTCAATGATCGCCGCACTGGAGCGTTTGAAAGCCGAGCAAGGCATCCCCGTAGAAATGCCTGGCGAAATGACCGCCTTTGGTATCAACGGCGGTTTGAAACATGGCCTGGCCGGTCTGCTGATGAGCCACCCGCCGCTGGATGAGCGTATTGCGGCGCTGCGCGCGGGCAACTATCGGTAAGCCGCTCGCGCGGCCGTATGAAAGCTGAAAGAAAAAGGCTAGATGCAAAGCGGGATCAGGATTCAAACCTGATCCCGTTTTTTTTTGCACAGCGCCATAACGGCCTGCGATACGTCAGGGAAGGCTATCGGAGCTCTGACCCTCAATTTTCTCTGAACTTCTGCACTACCCCATTTTCGTACCCAGTGAGGGCACCTGAAATGGTTTGCTTGCGCAAACCTGTTTGGTAGCTCCTTGATATCACTCATATTTTGCTAATCGATAGGAGATGCAACATGTCGAACAGAGATGGCATGAACCGTAGTGAAGCTGGCAAGAAAGGGGGTCAGCAGACCGCCTCAACCCACGACAAGGAGTTCTATCAGGACATCGGCAGCAAGGGCGGGCAAAACAGTGGCGGCAACTTCGCCAATGACCCGCAGCGCGCATCGGAAGCCGGCAGCCAAGGAGGCCAGAACAGCGGAGGTAACTTTGCCAACGACTCCCAGCGCGCATCGGAGGCAGGCAGCAAGGGCGGCCAGAACAGCGGCGGCAATTTTGCCAATGACCGTGAGAAGGCTTCCGAAGCTGGCCGCAAAGGCGGCCAGAACAGCCACAGCGGCGGACGTAATAGCTGAGGCTGAACGGGCGGGGTTAGATTCCCCGCCCGACTTTTTGTTCTGCGAGCCTCGGTCAGATTGGCTAGGCTGTCATCAAGGATAGTCAAACCGCTCCCAGCCAACCGACACTCGCAACCCCACGGAGAAGCCCATGACCTGTCATGTGATCACCTTCACCGCGCCGATCAATTCCAGCAGCTGCGGCCAGTTAATCAGAAAGTGCTCCGAGGCCATCAACCACGATGCCACTGAGCTGACCATCAAGATCGCCACCATGGGCGGTGACTGCAGTTACGGCTTCACCCTCTACAATTTTCTTCTGGCCCTGCCCGTTCCCGTGCATACGCACAATCTAGGCACCGTGGAATCCATGGGCAACATCATCTTTCTAGCCGGTGAGCGACGTACCGCAGCGCCCATCAGCAAGTTTCTGTTCCATCCCTTCCACTGGTCGCTGCACGGCTCGGTGGATCACGCTCGCATGTCGGAATACGCCATGAGCCTGGATTACGATCTGGACCTGTACACCCGCATCGTCGATGAACGCACCGAAGGCGCCGAGCAGCCGTTGGATGTGCGCAGTTATCTGACCGCCTCACCACGTATTCTCAGCGCAGATGAAGCCTTGGGCACCGGCCTGATAGACGCGGTTGAGCATATTCCTCTGGCCAAGGATTCGGTTACCTGCGTTATCCATTCGTAACCCGATCAGGCCGGCGGCTCAGTCCGCTTGCCTGAACCAGAACTCCACCTCGTCTGACTCTTGCTCAAAGTCTGCCGCGTGTTCCACACCGGCTGGCACGTGGTACCAATCGCCCACGCCAAAGCGTTCCACCTGCCCGTTCATGGTCAGGATCAGCTCGCCGCGAATAATCACGCCGTAGTTGTCAGTCTCGTGGGTATGCGCAGCAATGCGGGTGCCAGCCGGGTAGGACGCAAACAGCACATCCGCGCCCTCTGCCGCCAACTTGTAGGCCTCAAAGCGGCCATCGTACAGCGGTAAACTTCTGATCTTGTCTGGGTACTTCCCTGCCACGGCAAATTCCTCTCATTGGCGCAACGATAGATAAAATGGCTCGCGTCACGGCGCTCACCGTCAGCATGGGCGGCGCTATACCATGCGCCAACCGAATGCCCGCAATTGGTGGCTGCTACTCAGCCGCCTGCGGCGGACTGAAAGCCTTGCTGTAGAAGCCGGAAGGGTCAAAGCAGCATACTCGCTTCTTGCCGGAGGCGAGCATATCGCAGGCATCGTTGATGCGCTTGGCGCGGGTTTTTGTTTGCTTGGCGGAGGTAATCCAGTGAATCCAGTCCAGCCGCGCGACCGGCGTGGTCTGCTGCCAGGTCACCAACGCCTCAGGCCAGGCTTGCAGCGCTGCAGTGAGATCGCTGGGCACCTCGGGTTCCGGCTCCTGATCGACCGCGCGTACCTCGAACTCAGCCACCTGGTCGTAATCCGCGCCGGCCGTCTTGAGCAGCTGAGCCTCTATCTTCAACCAGTGGCTCTTCTGCCCATCCGGCTCCAGCAGCGCCTGAAACCCCTGCCCGTTGATGCAGCCCGCCACCGTGGTGCGGCCGCGCCTGGGCAGCTTGGCGCTGACCTCTTTGGGGAGAACGATAAAAGCCCATGCGTCTCCGCCCTCGCCTGCTTCGCGCGGGCGGCGCAGTCGAGCACTGAATTCCGAGTGGGTGTCATGTTGCGTCATAGGCTTTGTTCCTGACGTCGTACCTGCTCCAGGTTGCGCTCGTGTGTTTGGCCGGAGGGGGCTGGCTATGGCAATGGCCTCTAAACACACCAGCGCGTGACGATGATGACTCTGCTGTGCCCTTGCACGCCCACCAGTCGCCCTACCCGCGCCGCGCAGCTTCAATGGCCGCCACGTCTATCTTGCTCATGGTCATCATCGCATCAAAAGCACGCTTGGCCACGGCTCGGTCGGGGTCGCTGATTGCCTGGGTCAAGACCAGAGGCGTGATCTGCCAGGAAATACCCCACCTGTCCTTGCACCAACCGCAGGCACTCTCCTGTCCGCCGTTATCTACAATGGCGTTCCAGTATTTGTCGGTTTCTGCCTGATCAGCAGTCGCCACCTGAAACGAAAACGCTTCATCGTGTTGAAAAGCCGGCCCGCCATTCAAGCCCAGGCAGGGAATGCCCATAACGCTGAACCACACCGTAAGCACATCGCCTTGCTTGCCCGCAGGAAAGTCGCCGGGCGCGCGGTGAATCTCACCCACCCAGGAATCCGGAAAAGTCTCGGCGTAAAAGCGCGCAGCCTCTTCTGCGTCGCCGTTGAACCAGAGGCAGATTGTGTTTTTGGCGGGGTTTTGCATAGAGCCTCCCTGAAGTCGGTTAGCTGAAGTCAGCGTCACAACGGAGTGTAGCCGCTCTGTATTGGCATACTAGGTTGATAGCTCTTGAAGCAAAGTAACCGCTCAACAAACCGTAGATCAGGCTTAGCGAGACAACAAACCCCGTGGAGCTGGTCACCTGCGCGTCGAGCGCATGCATGACCGCGAACAGGTACTTGGCAAAGAAAATTGCCATGATGACCGCCAGAGGGACCCAGCTACCGGGAATAAAGAAGGAACGGCTGGAAGGGCTGAAAACAACGCTTTTTTCCCGCAGGAATAAATAGCCAATGAGGGTGATACTCAGCAGCCCAAAAGCCCACATTGCCAAGGGCACGAGCTGCATGCCGAAACTTGACCCGATACCCGATAAGGAAAGCGCGACCATTCCCACCGGCAGCAGGAAGGCCAGAAACACATTGACGTTGCGGCTGCGCGTCTGCTGCAAGCCAAATACGAGCAAGCCAACAAAAAGACCATAGACCCAGAGCGGTGTGTGCACGAGTATTTGGGTGATCAATTTAATGGTCCTGGGTGGGGTTAGAAAGAATAAATTCGACTGCAGTATTGATGAAGCCGAACCGAATCAAGGCTGCCCAAAAGAGGGCCGACGCCAGAATAGCTCGTTGCGCATGTACCGGCAGGAAAATCTTTCGCCATACCGCGCTAGCGTGTTCTCGGCTAGCCTCGCCACCTGCGCAGAGAGCATGATGCGGGCTGACGTTTGGAAGCTCGCCTGACATGGTCACGTTCTGATACTCAGGACCGGATTACTCATAGTCTGACCACTATGAGGAAAGCAACTTGCCGCCCTGAAGAGCAAAACACCGCAGGCCTGACATATCCGTAATCAGGGAACATTTCAATGAGCGCCTCGCGTTGCGAAGGATATCTTTCCGCAGAATGATTCGCTCAGAGTGTATGGCGCTTAATGCCGCCGGCAAGCGAGGCGCTGATGGGCAGCAAGGGAATCACGGTGGCCTGGAAGGCATGGTAGAGGTCTTCGCGCAGCGGATAGATCCTCCAGGAGCGCTGCCCTGCTCGATCCACTTCCAGGCGCCATCCGCCTTTGTCGTCGATGAAGGTGCTGGCAATATAGTCCCAGACCATCCGGTAGATTGTTTCAAAGCGCGCATCACCGGTGCGCCGCAGCAACATATAGGCGGTATTGGCGGTCTCCGCCTGTACCCACCACGGCCGATTGGCGATGGACACCTGATTATCCCAACCGAGGGTATAAACCATGCCAGGTGCACCGTCCGCACCCCAGCCATGCGCCAGCGCACTGTCAAAGAGTCCAACCGCATCCTGCAACAGCCAGCCTGGCACGTCGCGTCCGTGCGCTGTCAGCGCAGCCTCCAGCTTGAGCAACAACCCGCTCCATTCCGCGAAATGCCCCGGCGTCATACCCCAGGGCCGCAGTTCATCGGCTGGCTGATCGCGGTGATAATCTGGCATCGCCTGCCAGTTACTATCGAAATGCTCCGGCAGCCGATAGCCGTGCGTACGCGCAATATCGTGACAGAACCGCTGCGCCAGACTCAGCGCCCGATCCAGCCACTGCGCATCACCTGTGGCATCGGCCAGCGCAAGAAAAGCCTCTGTGGAGTGCATATTGGCGTTGGCGCCGCGGTAGTTTTCTCCATCGTGCCAATCTGCACCAAAGCTCGGCGCCACGACCTTCTCGCCAGCGAGCCAGAAGTGCTGATTGATAACCGAGACAACCGCAGCGCACAACTCCCCTGCGCGCGTGCGATGCGCCATCACGGCGCTCGCTGCAGCAAGCGCGACGAAGGCATGCGCGTAGGCCTGTTTGCGACTGCCTTGGCTCTCGCTCTCGAACCAGCCACCATGCTCCTGATCGCGCAGCGGGCCATCGAGCAGCGCGGCCACGCCGTGGTCGGCCAGCGGCCCAGCGCCAGGCACACCCATGAGCGCGGCAACGCTGTAGCAGTGGACCATCCGCGCCGTGACTATGGTGGCGGCCGAAGGGCTTTCCAACTGCGCGTCATCGTTCAGCTTGCCAAACCCGCCCGCCACCTGTGCCCCTTGGTAGTGCTGCAACAGGCTTTGGCCCTGGCTTATCAGCCAGGCGCGGTGCGCGCTGCGCTCTGGCCACAGACCATGGTGCGCGTGCTCGCCCATTGGCACCTCAGCCATTGACGATCATGCCGCCATTCACGTGGATGGTTTGGCCGGTGACAAAGGCGCTGTCTCTACAGGCGAGGTAGACATAGGCCGCGCCCAGCTCGCGCGGCTGGCCGACACGCTGCATGGGCGTCATCTTGTCCATGTCTTTCAGTATGTCTTCGTCATAGTCCTTGAAGGTCAGCTGGATGCCGGTGACCACGGGGCCGGGCGCCACCTCATTGACGCGAATGCCCTTGCTCGCCAATTGCAACGCCAGTGCACGGGTAAAACCGTTAATGGCCCCCTTTGTTGCCGTGTAGGGCACCAGATGTTTGTTACCGGCAAAGGCATTGATGGAGGTGGTGTTGATGATGCTCGCGCCCTCGCCCAGGTGCGGTAACGCGGCGCGGGCCAGATAGAACATGCCATGGATATTCACATCAAAGTGCGCGGTCCACTCTGCATCGCTGATGTCGCTCAAGCTGGCAAAGGGCTTTTGGAAACCGGCGTTGTTGACCAGCACGTCCAGCGCGCCCCACTCATCCATCACCTGCGCGATGGCAGCGTTGCAATCAGCGCTGCTGCCTACGTTCCCCTGAATTACCAGTGCGTCCGCTCCCTCCGCTTGAATACCCTTGCGCGTGTGTTCCGCCGCCTCGGCATCACTGTGATAAATGATCGCGACCTTGGCTCCTTCGCGCGCAAAATGCAGCGCAATCGCACGGCCAATACCACTATCGCCGCCGCTGATCAGCACGGCTTTACCCTTCAACTTGTCCGAGCCCTTGTAGCTATCGTCAATAAACTCGGCGGGGGGCAGATTCTCATCAATCTGTTTGCTCATGGTGTCTCCTTTACATCGGCATTGGTCCGAGCGCAGGCTCGTTGCAGGCCATACGTCAACGGCGTGACGTAGGTATTTCCCTGTTGAACACGGCACAAAAGGAAAGGTTCAGCTTAATGAGCGCGCGGTCGCTGGCACGTAAAGACCTGATGTAGAGCCAAGCCCCCGCCTTTACTGACATCCCGTTTCGTTAAGCGCGAATTTCGAGGCCGACACCGCATAGCTGGCAGGGTCTGCAGGTTCTCCGCAGAGAGAAGCCCACGTGCGGGGCGGTATCGGCGTAAATGAATTATCAGTTCATTTGACCAGGGCAGCGACTGCCAGAAGCACCGCTGCGGCAGACGTGCCCAGGCTGACAAAAAGTAGCCTTCTATAGGTGGCAATCTGGCGCTTAGCCATTGCCGCCGCTTCGTCAGCACCGTCCACTACCTTCTTCAAGTGTTCGGCGAGCGCATGCAGTTCTTTTGCGTTGGCGGTCGATGCGTCCTGAAGCTCCTTGATCTGTTGAGCTAGAACGGGGTCTTCCTTGGCTGCCTCGGACTTTTTTGAGGTGAATGCAGGAATAGCGGCGCTCGCGATCGAGGCCACGATGGGCGTAAGGGCTTTGATAAGCGGAACCAGCTGTATTGCCATAGGGTTTCCCTGAGGGTCGGCATAATAAACACCGCAAGCGCGCGGCTTGATGGAGGCTCAACTGCAGCTGCAAGGCTGTCGCTGTGCCTGGCCTTGTTACCTTTGATATCGGCTGACGAGATAGATAACCCCGGCAATGCAAAGCGCAATTGCCGCAACTACATCTGCAATAACAACCTTGCGGATGGCTTCATTGTAGCCGCCAACGGACCAGGCGATTGCCATGAAGGACACCACACTGAGCAAACCTGCCAGGAGTGCCAGCGGCTGAAGGGAAGGTTTGAATGCGGCGTACACCATAAACAGCCCCAGCAGACCGAATAACACAGCGCGATGGCGCATGAGAATCGCAAGGTTTGGGTCACCGAGGGCCACACCGTATAGAGCCGATAGGCGCTCGGCGCCAAGAACGCCAGAAACGGGTAACAGGTGAATGATACCTACCAGCACCAGCAGACCCGCGACGATTTTTTCCATGGTTCCGTGATCTCTTTATGGTTACGCTTGAATGAAACCAAGGCTGGCTTGCAGGGCTTGGTTCTCTCAATGGGTTAGGCAGCAGGTTACTGTAGCTTGATCGGCAACGCTGTTCCGTACCGTTCTGGGGACTCGACAGTCACCGGCAGGCCGCGCGCGTCGTGGTTGGCTCTTCTCCAGACCTTAACCAACCACCTTGCGGCGCAGTCTGTAAGGGTGTCCCCGACATCGAATTCGTTACCTTCCATAAGCGGCAAGTTTGGGACTAGACCATCAGGCGTCATAAAGGTATCGAACAAGATTCTATGAGCATGGATCGACTTGTTTAGCACGTACAAGTTCGGTCCACCAAGTCCGACTTGAACCGTTAGAAAGCCTTCCGCTCCCTGATCAACCATCACGTCGAGCGTTACCACCTGCGCGATCTCGGGGAGTAGATCAAGTACGCGACGCAATGTTTCCACTGCAGATTCAGTGTGCTCCGTTAGAACCGCGTCCACAGTTTGGATGTATTCTGGCTGGTTCATTGGTTACGCCTAATGCTATATAAAATGCGCGCCTTGAAATGCAGCCGAAGCGGCAATATAAAAAGACGTCGTGCATGCCCCGATTGAGCGCAGCCTAACGCGATAGTTGATCACGTACTTCCATTAACGCAAACCCTAATAGATTAGAGCCTTTCCACAGGTTTGGGTTTTCGCAGGCCGAATCACCTTTTTCCAACCCAATCCCCCAAATCCTGTCCACTGGACTAGCTTCAACGAGAACTCGGCTTCCCGTGTTAAGCAAAAACTCTTTAAGCTCAGGATGGTAGCTAAACTTGGCTAAATTGCCGGAGACCACTATTTCAAAGCGACAAGCTTCCCACTTTTCTTGATCGAAACCCTTGACCTCTCGCCCGATGGCTTTCGCTTCTCCGGGATTGCTCGCGTTTAAAACTCTCTGTGCAGCATCACTATCACCAAAAAGTAACGCCTTGCGATACATCATGTAATGCTCAGCCGTCATGAACTGTATGCCGTTGCATTCAAATCGCACCTCGTACCACTGGCTAAAACAGCTTTTTGATACGCCAGACGCTGACTTCTTGTGCCCCCAAAAAAATACGTACTTCACGCTATTACCGTGATTTACATATTCCGCGAGCTCTTCTCTACTTTTGAATTTCAACTCTCCCCCCTGTAACAGTTCACCTAGGCCTAGAGCCTGCGAAAATTGGGATCGGCTTGACTCAATGGTCATGCGTCACAATCCACCACCAGACGAAGGGTTGCTAGAATGGAAATGATTAGCTGGCGTCAGATGAAAATTTAAATCAGAAATTTTCATCTGACGCCGTTTTTTTTCAGCCTCAAAGATTAAGCTAAGGGGCCGCGGCACGTGGTCCCGGCGAGCGAGGTGAGCGAGGTGAGCGAGGTGAGCGAGGTGAGCGAGGTGAGCACTTGTTATGCTATTTACATTCCATAGTATTTGGAACTAAATGCCACTGTAAGCGGCGCTCCATCATAAAGGCATGAGACACTGACTTTGAGCTTTCTTCTATGGTCATAGTAGGTGTGGTAATGGGTTTTCTTCCTTTCTAAATCAAGTTCCGTCAATCCAATGCTTAAAGCACCAAGAACGGGCTCTGAGTCGAACTCTTGATTTTGGTTATGCGGAGCAGTGGCTTTCAGATCAACTTCTACATAGCTAATGAAGTTTCCTTCAGCCTCTAGGATCATTCTGCAATCATCATTCTCGACGATAATGTTACCTACAGAGTTCGCAGTAGCTCCAACCTCTACTTCAGCCTTGTGAATGGGCATCCCCATATACTGAAATGGCCTGTGGAAAGGTCTTGACATTAGAGGCAAACTTTTCAAGAAAGCTTTATCTAGCGCCGTACCAAGACTGTTTAAGCTTCTTTCAGAGTTCATAACGCTTTTATTGAAGACTAAACCGATACTGTTAATGAGCGTTCTAAATGAGTCTTCGTACTGAGCTTCTCTCTGAAAGTCTCCATAAAGCTTCCCAACCAGAAATCCGGGAAGCTCGCACTCTTTGAGCAGAATAGGGAGCACTTTAATAGGCTTTCCGTTTATCTGGTGATTAATAGCAACATCAAGCTCATTTACGACCCAAGGTGCTTCAACAGAATTAGGAGATAAGACAACGGCGAAGAAGTCTACAAAATCAATACCTTCTCGTATTTTCTGTATCAGTGAATCGCCTATTTTCATTTCCGCTTCATCAAGCCAATAACGAACACCATGGCTCTCCAAGTCTCTCGCAAGCTTTCTTACAAAATCCTTGTCGCGATGGTTATGACTTAAAAACACGCTTACCGTCATCTAAAATTTTCCTTTATTCGCATAACGCACAAAGCAGCGGCGCCACGGGTCCGCTGCCTTTGCTTGTTAGTTTTTAGACTCTTGGATTAGTTCGTAAATTGCCTTGCTTCTTGTGATACGGCTGCTTCTGTCGTTACTGGCTTGAAGTGCGGAGTTGTAATACTCCTGTGCTTGCTTATCATCAGCAAGCTCCCCAGCCGCTGCCCGGTCCACCCGAACATAGAAATTATCTAGGCGGCCCCTTAATACACTGACATTTATAGAAAGTCCGCTTTTTACTATAGCTCTGTGAATTTCGACGAACAAGGTGTAGAAATCGGCCTTTTTAAAGGCCCTAGAGTTACTATCAAAATTCAGGCGATCTATGAACTCAAAAACCGCGGATATTTCCGTATCTACTCGGTCTTTTTCGGGGAACTCTTCGTTGAATTTTTCGAGATATAGCTCTAGCTCTTTGTCTCGATTGAAATAGGTAGTCATAATCGTGATTATCAGGCCGAGACAAAATTTGACATCATTCATCCGTTTAATATCGGTAGAAGTGAAAACCCTATTGCGCTCGAAAACTTCGGCCTTGGATATTTCTTCAGCAAATTGCTTAAATTCACCTCCGAACCGAGAATTATGCAACTCCATTGCATTCAATCCATAGCTCGTCGAATTGATTCGCTTGAATACCTCTTTGATATGCTCGATGGGCATATTGCCCATGTCTCTGATAACAACCTTATATTCAAGGAAGGCAATCTGTTTGTCTTCGTCAAGATCAGAGTAAGCTGGCAGACTGCTACCTAATCTGATATCTGGTGACGCTTTGAAATACTGATATAGCGTTGTTATGCGCTGCTGGCCGTCTACAAGAACCTCCGAGCCTTCGCCTGTTTTAGTGTCTACTTTACCTGCAGCTATATAGATCTCAGGGAACGGATAGCCTTCTAAAACTGTTTTGATGAATTCAATTTTATCCTTGTTAGTCCAGACCAACCGCCTTTGGAAGTCTGGCTGAGGAATAAGGGTTTTATTACCAATGCCAGTCAAAAGCACTCGAAGGCGCCGATTTGAAGCTGATGTGTCCATTAAGATGCCTCCTGAATGCACTGTTCAATGCATATTATTTGATATTCTTGTAAGAAAAAATTTGAATGGTACAAGCCACCACGCACCTTAAACGGTCCAAATCTATTACTACTGGTTAAATTGTTGAAAAAATTCCACCAGTCAGCCGTAAACTCGAAGTAGCTGCTTGGTGGAAGTTTATCGGGACGTATCCATCCTTCAGAAAGATACTTGAAAAATTTGTTTGAAGATGGCCAGTCTGCGCCGCTCTTTTTAAACAAATAAGCCTCTTGCCAAATTCGCTCGAAGAGTTTCGTTGATACGATAGCGATATCTATATCAGAGTCATCATTAAATATTCCAAATCTTCGCGAAGGCTTTATGCTAAACCCCAACTTACCTGACCCAACCATAATCACATCGTTAAACTCTATTTCAAATTTTTCACAGATGGTTTCGCGAATTTCAAACAACCGGTGATTATCAAGGAGATGGCAATCTCCCCCAAGAACGTACTTTCTGTAGATTTGAAGGCTGCTTAAACTTTTAAGGTCAGCCTTGAATTCATTAATCATTTTGAGTTATCCGTTCACTCGGCTAAGAACTAACGTTCAAGGTCAGGGGCGCTGCGCGGCTTCACTGCGCAGCGTCCCCTGCACCGCCGGGTTCGGCATCATCTGCATCATCGTCCGCAAAATCATCATCAATGTATTCGGCGTACTCCCGTTCGTAGGCAATTGCTGGCGTCTTATGCACCCATTTGTTGGGTTGAGCGATTAGAAGGGGACTTGCCCGAACTAGAGTGACCTTATCAGCTTGCAGTTCAACAGTACGTACAAGGCAATAGATGATGTAGCGATTCTTGCCACCAATTCGGGTGATGGCTGACATAGACATCATGAAGATGGGATCTAGTATCCATTCAATACGAAGGTGCTTTCGTGAGTAGTGAAGCAGGATGGTCGGCGTACTCGCAGTGATAGGCAGGTCCGGCCCTTTAGCACAGACACCGCCGATGAAGAATGCATACCGCCCTTCACTCGCCTTCAGGGCGGAATGCCCTGCGTTAGCAGTTTCATCTAGATCGATGAAGTTAGTTACCGTGGCAATCTTCTGCATCAGTTGTTTGTAGTGCTCTGTCTCTTGGTGCGTGATGTAGTCGAATAGGTAGCGCCCTCCCGACAAGTGTGTCTGAACATACTTCTGGTCAAAGGAGCCACCAGCCCCCAAAATCCCTGCCCTGCGAAGGCTGGCTGCAAGCGTTGTTTGAGGTATCTTCTTGAAGAGACGAACACACAACTCTTCGATGCGTTTCACATTGACGTAGTCAATTGCATCGTCATTCACGTCGATTAATTGCGCTGCTCTTTGCGCATTCGCCACCTCGACCTGTTTTTCCCACTTCGTTTTTGTTGTGCGCAGCTGAGATTCGGTAAGCCTTAGGGTGAGGCCGCCTTGGTGCGCGAGGTCGTGATCGACGGGGCAAAGGACAATAAGATTGTTGTAGGTGTTGTCCTGAGTCTTTTCGTATTCGACTATGTGGTGAATGACGTAAGAAGGCCCCTTTTGACCTTTGCACACACTGCATACGAAGTTACTGCTTTCCAGCAGTAACTGAACAATTTGCTCGTCGATTGATTCCCGCCGTACACAGTGGCTCAAGGTCATCGCTTCAGCCTCGGAAAGACCGAACTTTGAAACCATATCCTTCAGGCTAAGTGATCTCGCCTTGGTCACAGTTAGCCCAGCTAAGTTAGCCTTTTCGGCCAGATCGCTAGCAACACCGTATTGAAGCAGAGTACCTAGAGTGCGTGCATTCATGGGGTCAGTCGCCTCGGAGCGAGTGTGTTGATGCCCAACAGCTTACTGGACCGGCGGCTTTATGATTGCATATCAGTCGCTTCCGCATATCAAGACTCCTTTTAGCCGGCCAACCATAAAGAAAACATTAAAACTCGATAACTTAGATATGCACCCCCAAGCGCCAGATGTATTCGCGTGACTGCCGTATTTTGTGAATCCAATAATACTGGATGAAATGTCAGGCCTCATGCTTTCACGCGCATTCGTGCCGCTAAGCGGGTGCGGGCGCTCGCCCGTTTGAGATACAGGTTGGTTGGCTTTGAAGCTCAAGAATGAAGATGAGCACCCAGCGAGGGTGACTACGCTGCTGTCTATTGCGAGAAGGGTACGGGCCATCCATGGGCTCCTGCGAACTGGCTTATTGCTTTAACCCGAAGGTAACGCCACGGCGATCTGCGGTAAAGAAAATATTATGGCTGCGCGCCCTACTCCGCTTTCCAGCTTGCCGGATACAGCATCTCTTCCCGATACCCACTCAGTACCCGGCGCAGGCCGGTGAGCTGCTGGTCCAGCTCGGCATCGCCGCTGTCGACCAGAAAGGGGCGGCCTTCCAGGGTGGTGAGTTTGGTTTTGGTGGCGACCACCAGCAGATTCTCCAGCCCGACGGCGCGGAGGATGCGTGGGGATATCTGCTGGTTGCCGCGGCCGAGTATGTGGCCCTGGCCGCCGATGGCGGTGACCAGGATGCGCCAGTCGCCACCTTGCTCCAGTAATGCCCAGAGTTGTTGTTCGGTGGCGTCTTGCAGCAGCAGTTCGCCGCCGCGCAGTACGTCTACGCCTAGCAGTGTGCCCTCCAGCCCCATGGCTTCCAGCAGGCCGAGGTTGGTGGAGCCGGGGCCGAGGATCCAGCCGGTGTTTTCATCCTGCTCTTCCTGCAGCCAGGCGGCGATGTCGTCCAGGACCATGGTTTCCACTTCACGGCCGCCCTGCTTTACCTGCTGCACAAAGCGGCCTTCTTCGGGTACCGAGAGTTCGCCGTAGTGGCGGGTTTTGACCTGGCCCTGGCGGAAGGCGGTTTCGTCTATATCGCGCACGTCGGCTTCACGCAGGCGTACCAGCTCGCCCTTGACCAGCAACGCGACCAGTTCGCCGGCGGCGCGCGGGTTGACGGCGTAGACGCCGGAATGAATCTTGACGCCGGCGGGAATGCCCAGCACCAGTTGACTGGCGCTGACCTGGTTACAGATATTGCGGGCGGTGCCGTCACCGCCGGCGAACAGCAGCAGATCTACGCCGGTCTGCTGCAGGGCGGCGGCGCAGCGCTCGGTATCCTCGGCGCTGGTTTGATCGGGGTCGCTCAGCTCGCCGATAACTTGATGCGCAAAGCCCATTTCGGTCAGCAGGTCGCTACCCATGGGACCGGGTGCGGCAAATATCTGAAGCTGATCCCGCAACGGTAGCAGCTGTTCCAGCGCATGGGCTACGCGGCGCTGCGCCTGCGGCAGCACGCCCTGCGCCAGCGCTTGCTGGGCGACGCCATCGGAGCCCTTGAGCGCGGCCTGGCCGCCTACACCGGCCAGTGGATTGATGATGAGCCCGAGTCTGAAAACTGCCTGCATTGAGTCTATCCGTTCCTGTCTGATTGCTGCCGGGTTGTCACAAAGCCGTCATGCCAGTGCCATATCCTGCCCTCAGCTGGTCACCGGGAGGGGTGGCCAGTTGACTCAGCAAGACGATTCAGCGACGTGATTCAGCGACAACCCAATGGGAGATGACCATGAGTGTACATGCCATGCAGACTTGCCGTGATAACGCCGAGATTCTGATTCATCCATCATCCTGTACCGGCGGTTACCTGCTGGATGAAAACGGCCGCGAAGTAGCCATTACCGAGCAGATGGTGCAGCAGGCCTGCGCCGAGCTGGAACACCAATGGGTGCCGGCGCCCCGCTACGCTAGCAACTGAATCCGGCTGCGGCCCAGTCTAGCGGGGCATCGGCGCCAGCAGTGCTCAGCAGCCGCAGATGCGAGCACTCCCGGCGCAACGGGTAGTGCTTGCGCAGTTGATCAAAGCGCTGCGCTATTTGCTCATCCCCCTCGTTCAACCCTGCCACGGCGGCGCGAAAGCGCGCATCGTCGTCGCGCACGTCGTATACCAGCCGCAGCGCCTTGGCCAGGCTCCAGTCCGCTGGTGTTTGCGCATCCAGCGTTAGCGTTGCCAACCCTGCGCTCGGTGCCAGTGTGCTCAGACTCAAGCTGGCTGGCTGCTGAAAGTGCGCGCAAAAGGCCTGATAGATCTGCTCGGTGCCGCGCAGTTTGCCGTCCAGACTGTAGCCGGCAACGTGCGGGCTGGCCAGCGCGCAGCGGGCGGCCAGCGCCAGGTTCACCTGGGGCTCGTGCTCCCACACATCCAGCGCTACCTGCAGGTCGGGACGTTGCGGCAGCAGGGTTGCCAACGCCGTATTGTCAATCACCGGGCCCCGGCTGCTGTTGATCAGCCAGGTCCCGCGCTTGAGGCTGGCCAGACGTTCGGCATCCAGCAGATGATGGGTGGCGTACGCGCCCTGCTTCTGTAGCGGCACATGGCAACTGATCACATCCGCCTGCGCCAGCAGCGTATCCAGACTGACAAAACCCTGCTCGCCACGTTCGGCACGGGGCGGATCACAGCGCAGGCAATCAACGCCCAGCGCGGTGAGCGTTTCTGCCAGCCGCCCGCCCACCTCACCCACGCCAATGATGCCGACGCGCTTGCTGCGCCACGGCTGGCCGGTGCGCTCGGCAAGGGTCAGCAGACAGCTCAATACGTATTCCACCACGCCGCGCGCGTTGCAGCCGGGCGCGCTGGCCAGGCTCACGCCAGCGGCTGTCAGGCCGGGCAAGTCCAGATGGTCGGTGCCTATGGTACAGGTGCCGACAAAACGCACCGGGGTGCCAGCCAGCAGCTTGGGGGTCACCTGCGTGACGGAGCGCACCAGCAGGGCATCGGCCTGCAGCAAGTGCTCGCGGCTGATGGCGCGACCGGGGTGAGTGGTCACCTCGCCCTGGCCGGCAAAAAACGCCGTCAGCAGGGGAATGTTTTCGTCGGCAACGATACGCATGCGGCACCTTTGAATAGCAGAGTCTGGGCATTGTCGGGGGTGCCCTGCGGCCTGTCCAGCCGCCGGGCAGATTGCTGTAAAGAAACTGCAAGAATGCGCTTGCACGCAATCGGCGACGCTGCTTTACTGAGCGCAACAGGTCCGAATGTGGCCTGATGGTCAAAACATTATTTCAAGCGTTCCCGAGGGGTGTCCACCTCTCCCTTGCAGGACCTGCCTGAGCCCATGGTCAATCCGCGCAACGCCCATTGCGCCGATCTTGCGGCTGTCCTCACCACCCTGTCGCCATAACCACAAGCAATGTTGTCTGCAACAGACGATGCCTTGGCGTGTTTCGTTTTTCGGCCTTTTTTGCCAGCAACTGCCCTGTATGACGTGCCGCAGCGGCGCGTCCAGCCAACGCCGGAGACAGGGAATATGAAACCAGAGCACCAGGTGATCGAAACACTGGGGATGTTTCGCATCCATACCCACTATTACGCCAGCCCCGCGCCACGCGGAACCGTCATGCTGGTCAATGGCTCGCTTGCGACTATGGCGGCGTTTGCCCAGACCCTTCGTTTTCTGCAGCCACACTTCAATGTGGTGCTGTTTGATGCGCCTTATGCAGGCGAATCCAAGGCTCACAACACCCACCAGCGGCCTATCACCAAGGAGCAGGAGGCGAGCATTCTGCTGGAGCTGATCGCGCACTTTCAGGCCGATCACCTGCTGTCGTTTTCCTGGGGCGGCGCGTCAGCCCTGCTGGCCCTGTCGCAGCGCCCGCCAACCATTCGCAAGGCGGTGCTCATGGCCTTTTCGCCCTTGATCAACAGCGCCATGCGCGGCTATCTGGAATCGGGCGTTGATCTGCTGATGAATTACGAACGCCGCAAGCTGGCACTGTTGATGAACGAGACCATAGGGGAGCACCTGCCATCGCTGGCCAAGCGCTACAACTTCCGCCATATCATCAGTCTGGCTGACCACGAGTACCAGCAGATGGCCTTTCACATCAGCCAGCTACTGACCCAGGACAATCACTGCTACCTGATGGACAGCGCCAACATTGAGGTGCCGGTACTGTTCATCAATGGCGATCAGGATCGTTACACGACGCCGGCGGACGCACAGCACTTCAATCGCTACCTTCGCCATTGCAGCTTTGTGTCGGTAAGTGGTGCGGGTCATTTCCTGGATATGGAAAGCCGCGAAGCCTGGACGCAAACCCGTGAAGCTGTGCTTGGTTACCTGGCTCCGCAGTTGTTTGGTGCAGTTACCCGGCCCATCTATACACGCATCACACTGGATCAAAACGCGCCGCTGGCGGGCTGAGTTGGGAGCAAAGGCCGCCTTTGCATTGCCGCTCAGCGAGCCGGGGAATCAGCTCAGCTGCGCTGCGGTCAGTGCTGCGCCAGGCCGGTAGAAAGCCAGCAAGGCTTCAACAAAGCGCGCCGGGCGCGCCGGCAGAGCGGCTTGCAGGTAGGCCAGCGCCTGCGCATGCACTTTGGCACGAAATGGAGCTGCGTCGGTTGTCTCTCCATTGAGGTTATCGGTACTCACATCAAAGCGGTGCCCGGCTGCGGCGCAAAACAGCCATTCCAGCGCTTGCGGCTTGACTTCTACCTGCTCGAAGGCGCCCTGCTCCTCTGCGCTGCGGCCATCCGGGGCGTACCAGTAACCAAAATCCGGCAATAACCGCCGCTGCGGTCCGGCCACGCACCAGTGCGCCACTTCGTGCAGGGCGCTGCGAAAGTAATCACGGGTGAAATGGATGCGATGGTAGCTCGCCTCGGCATCTGCGGGCAGGTATTCCGGCTCGCTAAAACCGCCCTGCAGCCGGGTGTTGTAGTCACCGGCAAAACAGTGGTCAAACAGGGTTACAAGGTCGTCGCAATGGTACTGCATTGGCTGGTAGACAATATCTGGCAAGTTGATAGGATGAAGCGCTTTTTCCAAGGCATACCCGGTAATGACCAGCACACCCAGTGACTCCAAATGGCCGCGCATTGTAGCAGAACTGCGCGCGCTCATCGTTCTCGTGCTGCCCATAGTCGCAG
This sequence comes from Halopseudomonas sp., assembly GCF_036961105.1. Classification (GTDB taxonomy): domain Bacteria; phylum Pseudomonadota; class Gammaproteobacteria; order Pseudomonadales; family Pseudomonadaceae; genus Halopseudomonas. The sequence goes on from NZ_JBALWW010000002.1 coordinate 297,620, forward strand.
CACAGATGTCGCACACGCTGCTGGGCTTTGTCGATACTGCCATGGCCGGCCGCGTGAATGCCGAGGCCCTGGCAGCCGTGGCGCTCGGCAACTCCTTCTGGATTCCTACCCTGCTGTTTCTCACCGGCGTGATGATGATAGTCACCTCCAAAGTGGCGGCCGCCAACGGCGCCGGCCGCCTGGCCGACACTGGCCCGCTGGTGCGTCAGGGCGTCTGGCTGGGGCTATTTATCGGGCTCGGCTGCACGCTGTTTCTGAATCTGGTGCGACCGGTGCTGGTGGCGATGGAAATTGGCGACAATCTCATTCCCGTTACCATGGATTATCTGCTAGCCATCTCGCTGGGTTTTCCCGCCGTGGGCATCATGCTGGCGTTGCGCGGACTATGCGATGGCCTGTCACGCACCAAACCGGCGATGCTGATCGGTTTTATCGGCCTGGCGCTGAACGTGCCCGCCAACTACGTACTGGTGTATGGCAAGCTTGGCTTCCCGGCCATGGGCGCGGTGGGTTGCGGTGTGGCCACCGCCCTGGTGATGTGGGTCATGCTGGGTTGCCTGCTGATGCATCTCAAACGCTCGCCCAGCTACCGTGAATGCGGGCTGTTCGAGCGCTTCGACTGGCCCAGAGCGCGCACCCAGGGCAATCTGTTTGGCCTGGGCTTTCCCATTGGCATCGCGCTGTTCGCCGAAACCAGCATGTTCTGCGTGATTGCACTGCTGATTGGCGGCATGGGCGCAGTGGTGGTGGCCAGCCATCAGGTGGCAATCAACTTTTCATCGCTGGCCTTCATGGTGCCCTTCAGCCTGGGGCTGGCGATCACCGTGCGGGTTGGTCATAACCTGGGCAAAAGTGGTGCCCGTGATGCGCTCTTCTCGGCCAAGGTGGGCGCTGTCGTGGCATTGGGGTTTGCCACCATCGCCGCTGCCGGCATGTACTTTTTTGCCGCGCGGATTCCGTTGCTCTATACCACAGACGCCCAGGTCATCAGCCTGGCCGCCAGCCTCTTTGTGCTGGCCGCGCTCTATCAGTTCTCCGATGCCATTCAGGTGGCCTGTGCCGGCGCGCTGCGCGGCTTTCAAGACACTCGCCTGCCCATGCTGTTGACCATGATCGCCTACTGGCTGATCGGTCTGCCAGCCGGCTATCTGCTGGGGATCAGTGATCTACTCGGGCCGCCGCGCGGGCCCGCCGGTTTCTGGATGGGGCTGATCGTGGGCTTGAGCAGCGCTGCCCTGTTCCTCGGTATACGGCTCTCCATCGTCGGCAAGCGCGAGAAGCTCAGGTTCCCGCGTCCGTCAGCGACAAGCGCCCCCGACTGACCATGCGCACTGCAGCTGCCGAGCGCCATCGGAGCTGCCATACTGCGCGCATGTCTAGTTTGATCCGCAATCTGCCGCTATCTGAGCGCGCCGCTCTGCTGCTGGCGCTGCTGCTCGCCCTGGCCGGCTGCCAGCGCGCGCCCGAGGCCGAGCGCCAGATGCAGAACTACCTGGAGCGCGTCGCGCGGGTGCTGAAACAGGACTGGCAAACTTTCGAGCCCGATCAGCTCGCCCGGTACCGCTTTGCAGCCCGCCGTGAACGCTTGATTGCTATTGCGCCACTGCGAATCAGTCTGCTTGATCTGATCGTCGACACCGGCGACTGCCGCGTGCTGCAGCAGCGTATCAGCGAGCGCAATACTGTGCTGGGCAAGGTCGCACCCTGGAGCCACAGGCTGGCTTACGATGGGCAACTGCTACGGGCGCTGGATCAGTGCACCGCACTGCTGAAAGCACAGCCAGAACAACAGCCCTTGCGCGAGCAGTTGAAGAGCATCGCCAACAGCAAACGCGCCACCCTGACGGCTACCTTCTGGAATGCGCTGAATGCCAGCGAAGAGTTCGAGCAGTACCTGCGCTTTGCCAGCCGCCCCCTGCCCGTCAGCCCAGCCCCGCTGACAGACCGCGCCGCGATCGAAGCCCTCAATCAGCTGGCCGAGATAGGCGCTAGCCTGCCCCGGCATCTGCCACCCGAACGCGCACAGCTAGATACGCTGCTGCAGGCGCTGCAATCCAGTCAGCGCGGCGGCGAGTTGATTACCAGCCTGGCGCAAAGCATCCACGGCCTGCAGCAGGCCACGGCTATGCTGCAGGCCACAGATGCGCGGCTGTTGTGCCCAATGCAGGCACCTTCAGCGCGCTCGAAAATTTTGCTGAACGTCTTCGTGCGATTTTACGCCGGCGAGATACAGCCTTATCTGGCCCAGTTGCAACGCCTGGGCCAGCCCTGGGCCGATGCCATTCTGACGCTGCGCGCTGTACCGGGCATACCAGCGGCCACCGCAGCAGGGCTGGACCGGCTGGTGGGTGACGAAACAGCGCTGTGGCAGCGTTATCAAAGCGCCGTCGCGGCGCACACCCAGGCATGGCAGGACTTGCTGGGCGCCTGTCAGTCGCAGCCTGGACAAAGCGGTTGGCAACTGCGCGCTGCGAACTGAACCGGTCTTGCGCAGCAAAGCGGCGGGCAACCCTGCCCGCCCTCAGCCCTCAGAAGTGGAAGATGGCCGCCACACCGCTGGTGGTGGGCATGCGTTGGCCTGAAACCACAAGCACTTCGGCGCCGTTGCGCAGGGCGCAGAGGGTGATATCTTCCAACAAGTTGGCGTCGGTATCTTCATTCAGCCCAACCTCACCACTGTCCTGGTCCAGAGCGCCAGGAATGCTGCGATCCGCTTCAACCAGCAGCGTGGCAATGCGGCCAGCAAGCGCTGCCTTGCCTACCTCGCGCAAATCCTCGGAAGTGCGGTTCTCACCCTGGGCAGCGCCGTATTTGTCGTGCACCTCATTCAACTGCTCGACTTCCCGATGCGCCATTGTCTCAGCTACGCGCTCGCGGATGGCCTCGGCGTCAAGCGCGCCGGGGTCGATTTCCAACCGCTCTTCGAGCAGCCGTTGATTGTGGCTGACCTGGCGAAAGAAGCTCTGATTCTCCGGCAGCGCTACCAATAGCAGCGGCAGGCCGCTGGGCTTGGAGTGATGCTCTTCGATGGCACGGTCAACCGCGCGGAAAAATTTCTCGCGGTCCTTGTCGATTTCCGCCTGTTTGCCCGGCCCACCAGCGGCGTGCATCATCGAATCACCGCGCTCACCGGCCGGGCCAAAGCCGTCGGGGTGGCCGGATTGATCGGCGGAGGTCAGCTCGGTGCCCAGGGCATCATTCTGCGTTTGGGGTACGCGGGGATCCAGTTCCACCGCATGCAGGCCATCCTTGTGCCCTTCCAGCAACCGCACGTGGTCACGAGAAAGGCAGAGTATCTGAAACAGGTCACGCGCCTGGGTGATAGTCAGCAAGGGCGAGAGACAGGGCTGGTCGTCGACCACCACCCGTTCGGTGACCGGGCGACTGAGTTTATACACCTGGAAGAACATCTCACCACAAAGCACGGCGAGCCCGTCGCGGGGCGTCTGCCAGAAATCATGGTCCTGCTCCAGGCGCTCGAAAGGCGCCAGCATGGTGGCGTGGTAAGCGTCGGGAAAACGCACCGGCAACTGCTCGCGTAGCTGTCCGAGCAGGTTCTTGTAGCGGGTGATGTTCTGGCTGGAATCGGGGAAGGCCCGGTAAGTTGGCATATACAGCGACAGGCAGATTTGCCGCGGATAGTTGATCAGTTCGGTCAGATTATCTCGGGTGATATGTGCGGACATGGCGACAAGTCCTGTTTGGTCGGGTGTATGGCAAGCCCTGCATCACAGCGGGCAAGGTTCATAGGATTTATGACGGACGCGGTGGCGAATGAGTTCACCCTGCCTTTGCCACCCAATGTGGCGTTGTGGCTAAGGCTTAGAAACAGCAGAGCCAGGTCTGAGGAGATACGCTTCTCCAGACTCAGCCTGGGAAGCGTCGAGCATTGGCTAAACGGAGGGGATTGGTTTGATATGCGCCGGGGCAGTTGAACCGCCACCCGCTGGCAGCGCCAATGCGCCGAGCAACGACCGCGTCACACCCCGCAGCCTGCGGCTCGCCGGGTATGCGCGGTGCTGGCAGCTCAACCGCCGGCCACTCAGTCTGCTCTGACGTTCTGGTAGAGCATCAGCCGCGAGGTTTCGTGCAGGCCGCGGGTCAGCTGCTCCAGGCGCTGAAACTCCTCCGGATACTGGTCTGCAACGTCGGTCAGCGGCTCTTGCGAGGCCAGATCATGCAGGGTCGGCTCGCTGCCGTCGTGCTGCATCTGCAACAGAAAATCCTTGGTTACCCCGCCGATCAGCGGGAAGGTGCCTTCGCGCAGCACCAGCGGCACCATGCGCTCTCCCTCTGGTGCGGGCTGTTGAATATCGCGGCCCATGGCGCCATTGGTGAACTCCATGCCTGCGATGCCCAGTACCGTGGGCAGCAGGTCTGCCAGGCCCACGGCCTCTTCTATCACCCGTGGCTGCAGCAGTTTGGGGGCATGAATCAGCATGGGCACCTGGTTACTTTCCAGCCCTAGCTGCGCGAACGCCGGCGGCATGTGCGGTATCTGGCTGATGCGCGTGTTGTGGTCGCCAAACATCACGAAGATGGTGTTGTCGTACCACCCGCCTTCCTGGGCGATCTCCATCAAGCGGCCTATGTCGAAGTCCAGCAGGCGCACCGCATTGTACTGCGCCAGACTGCGAGAGCCTGCGTTCTGCACCGTCTCGAGCGGCAGGTCGAGCGTTTCAAAGCCATCGTTTTGCGCCGGTATGGTAAAGGGGCGATGATTGCCGGCGGTCTGGATATAGGCGAAGAACGGCTTTTTCTCTGCGCGCTTGCTCAGGATACGGTCAGTTTCCTTGAACAGGTCCAGGTCGGATATACCCCACACATCGACCATGGGCGAGCGCCAGTGCTGCTCTTCGAACAGCTGAACCTGGTCGATACTCTGACGAACCAGCGCGTTCATGTTGGCCCAGCCCGAGTTACCACCAATCATGTAGTACTTTTCATACCCCGCAAAGGCATTGATCAGCGTGTGCTGGCGGGTGATCAACGGATTGCGGGTGGAAGTCTCGCCGCGCGAGACATCCGGCACCCCGGTAATACTGGCCCACACGGTTTTTGCTGTGCCCGTGACTGGCACGTAGAAGTTCTTGAAGAACCAGCTCTGCTTGGCCAGCCGATCGATGTTGGGCGTGGGGTTCAGCGGATTGCCATAGGCGCCTACCGCGCTGGTGCCCAGAGACTCGAGCATGATGAACACCACGTTCGGTGGCGGGCTTGCGGCAATGGCGTAAGGCTGCGGGCCCTGATGGCGGATGAAGTTCAAGCTCTGCGCATCGGGCTGATCTACCCCCAGATAGCGGCTGACCACATCATAGTGCGCTGCCACCTGCTCGCGGTCATAGGTTTCATTAGTCGCTTGCAGGGTGTCGTAGAGGAAAATCACCGGGTTCAGACCCAGCGCGGAAATGCGATTATCACCGGAGAAGAATGCATCGCTCCAGCGCAGCGGCACCGGGTTTTCCAGGTTGATATCGGTAAAGCGACCCAGTATGCCGAGAAACACCAGCACCACCATCAGCGCACTCCCCCACACCAGGGAAAAACGGCTGATCGGCTTTGCCGGACGCGCCAGGGTTACCCGCTCAAGCAGCACCAGCAGCCACAGGGTAAGGGCCGTTGCTGCCAGCCAACCCAGGGTAATCCAGATGACCGGATAGCTTTGCCAGACCATGTCGGTAGAGATCTGCGCGTCACCAATGAAACGCAAAATAGTGGCGTTGATGCGCACACCCAGGTAGGCGTAGTGGCCAAAATCGAAGATATAAACCAGAAAAACCGCACCTAACGCCAGCGCCAGATACACCCGCGCCAGCCAACGCAAGGCGCGCACGCGCACAAGGTTCCACCTGGGAAACCAGGCAAGCAGGGCCACGGGCAACATCACCAAAATTGCCAGGCGAAGGTCAAACAACAAGCCGATGCCAAGCGTTGGCGCGACGGCATCGCTGTCACTCAGCGCGCTGAATTCAAAACCCGAGAAGCCAATGAAGAACAACGCCCGCAGCGCGGCCAAGGCCACAAATACTATTGCTATCCCTGCTAACCAGTAGTGCAAACGCCGCGAGTGAAGCCAACCCATTGTCCAGACCTCAAAATTCAAAGGATGTAAATCGGACTGTGACCGGCCTCAAGGCTGAATCGACAGTGCATCTTGTGTTGTGGTCTTGCGTCGCCAAAGGCCTTTGATGGCATAGCCGATAACAGCGCCGCAGCTGTACAGACCGATGAAGGGGTCGATCAGGTAATCCCAGTAATTGGGCGACGGCTTCAAGCCGACGCTGAACGCCAGTGTGGCCAGGGCAAATAGCGCGGCGCCGAGCCGGTTCTTCAGCGCCAGCAAAGCAAAAGCCAGCACTGCAATCAGCACAATCAACGGGCGCGGCTGGTATCCCAATCGGTAGGGGTCAAGGGCGCTGAGCCCCATGGTGGCCGGGTACAGAAACACGGCCAACGCCGCCATCACCAGCATGATCTGCACGGTAGCCTGGCGCCGCAGCGGCTCAGCCAGCCCGGCGCGCACCGCCACCAGGTAGCCTAGAAGCACCAGGGTGGTAATCGCCGTGTCACCGGTAAAGCTGCGCACATAGGCCGCCAGGGAAAGGCCGTCTACCGGGATGAAGCTGATAGCCAGCAAAACCAGCAGGCGCAACCCTTGCCAACCTGGGTTGGCGCCAAAGCCGGGAGTAATCAGAAAAACGAACAAGGCAAACGTCAGGTGCGCCTGCCACCACATGTCGATCATAGCTGCGCCCTCAACCAGGAGTCATTGAAGCTGACGTGTTTGATAAAGGTGTTGTTCCACGAGTACACCAGGTGGTAGATCCCGTCGGCGCTCTTGATGAAATAGGGATATTCGTACTCGAAATCGCAGCCCCGCAAGGCGCAAACGCGCTGATCCAGGTGGGTCAGAAACTCGTCAAGCATGTCCTGGCGTCGCGGGCCACTGGACAGCTGAAACTTGTCGCCAATGATCTCGCGATACACCTCGGGGCTGAACGGGTGGCCCAGTGGGTCGGGCGACTCATCCAGGTCAATCACTGGCTTCCAGAGGTCCAAGCCTTCGTCGGTGCCCATCAGGCGCAGACGAAAACGCCCGTCTTCAAGATCGTTCAGCGCCACCAGCAAACCGTGGGAGGGTGTGGCGACAGCCGCGAGCGACGAGTTGGGGTTGGCCGGGTCCTCCGGGTAAGGCTCGCTCCAGCTTTGCCCGGCATCTTCTGTTCGGCTGGCCAGCACCCGGTGATGCTCGTCGCCGGCGTAGCGCAAGAGCGCGATGGCGCCAAACTCCCCGGTGGGTACTACTGTGGGTTGCAATGAATGCTTGCCCCAACTGATACGGCTCTTGTCGAGCACTTCACCGCTGGGGCTGATATACAGATATTCGGCGAACTTACCCAGAAACTCGTGGTAGACGGGCAGGCCAATGGTGCCGTCACTATGAAACACCGGGGCGTTGCGCACCAGGGTGCTGATATTCAGAAAAGGGGTGGTGATCAACTGCTGCGGGCTTGACCAGGTGCTGCCGAAGTCATCGGAATACATGGCGTTGATGGCGCTGCCAGCCCACCCGCCAATGGAGACGGATACGTAAAACAGCCAAAGCCGGTCGTCGGGGGCGAGGGCAATCACCGGATTACCCAGCTTGCGGATGTGGCGTTGCGTCGCCTCGCTGGTTGATTCCCGGGTGGCCAGAATCAATTCATCGCCCCATTCCGAGGTGATGGGGTCATAGCGCGCGGCTCTGATCTGGACGTCTGCCGCGCCTTCGCGCGAGCCGGCAAACCATACCGCCATCAGCTCGCCTGAGGGCAAGGATGTGACTGATGACGCATGCACGAACTCGTCAAGGTCAGAGGAAGCAAAGCGGCTGCGATAGAAAGGCGCTTGCAGACTGGTGACAAGCGGATCGTCTATCGGCACCGCCAAGGCAAAGCCAGGTACAACGCGATCCGGATGCAACCACCAGGCAGAAGCAAAAATGCTGGAAAGAGCAATTACAAACAGGCAGGACCTGAACCAACTAGATTGAAGCGCACGCATTGAAGAAGCCATGTCCAAATAGAAACTCCATGCGTCCTTGGGTAAAACGGGCGCACTAGAAACAAACCCCGATAACGAGAGACTTGGCAGTAAGTCATGGGTGGCTGGATTTCACAAGCGCCCTACTCGGCCAAAAAGGGCCGAGCGGTGACCAAAGGACAGGTACCGTCAACCTTGGGATAATCTGGCAACGGCGCCTCATATGCAACCCACCGGCTCATCTTTTATTGTCGGCAATCGCTGCCGAACTGGTCGGGATACGCAAACCAGGGCGCTAAACCGGTGCCTGCACTGACCTTCTGCTTCAGCCTCAAAGAACTCAATTACAACATCCGGCCAAAAAAATCGTGCTGCGCCAATCAATGCTGCAGTTAACCTACTTCGCTAAAGGCAGGGGCGACATCTCAGCAACCTGGGCAAGATAGGCGCAGGTGGTCCGTCAGGCACTGGTCTTGCGAATCAGATAGCGATATACCCCTGCCTCTTCACCCTGCTCTACCAACTCATGCCCGAGAAAGGCACAGAATCTGGGAATGTCGCGCTGGGTAGAGGGGTCGCTTGCCAGCACCTGCAACAACTCACCAGCGGCCAGATCGCGCACGGCATTGTGCAGCAGCATGACCGGCTCCGGGCACATCAGGCCTTGGGTATCCAGTAGTGAAGCTGTGCAATGTTCACTCATTGTCAGGGCTCATCGAAGAAAAGAGTGATTATCCAGAATTAAGCTGGCACTTGCCAGACGCGCCCACAACGCCAACACTTGCCTTAGCAGCACATGACAAGTCGAAAAGACGACACACCAACACCCGGCCACGGTAAGGGATGATTAATGATCAAAGTATTGATTGAGCGTGTAATTGCCGAAGGTTTAGAGCAACCCTATGAAGAGGTCGCCCGTCAGGTGCTCTCTGCGGCGATCCAGTCGCCTGGTTTTATCTCTGGCGAGTCCTTTCGGGATCTGGAGCAGCCCAACCACCGCATTATCACGGTGACCTGGCAGAACCGGCATTCCTGGGAACGCTGGGAAAATTCCGAAGCACGCAAGAACAGCATCGGCGCCTTCGCCCCAATACTGCTGGAACAAGAGCGCATTACGCTGCTTGAGCCACTGTGAACCGCGCCCAGGCGCCGGCGCTGGCTCGAGTGCCGGTAATCCTGGTGCGGTTAAGCATAAAGTGGTGGAAAGCTTCGCGCGTTCCACCCTCCCGACCTGTGTCAGTAACCGCGTGAGATGGCGCGCACGTGGCACGTCACCTCTTCGCGGTCGCTATACAGCTGCTTGCAGGCGATTTCTGCCTTGACGCCCGCCTCGTCCAGCGCGTCCTGGATGTGCTCCAGGCACTGCATCACTTCCTGATAGCGGCGCTTCATCGGCAGCTTGAAGTTGATGATGACCTCGCGGCACAGGCGTTGACCAATCCACTTGGACACCAACGCACTGCTGCGCGCGGGCTTGTCTACGATGTCACAGACCATCCAGTCGACCGTGTATTTTGGCTTGTACAGATAACCGTCGGCCTGTATGTGCTCCACCTGCCCGCTGTCCATCAGCTTGCGGTCCATGGGGCCGTTATCCACGGCAATAACGTTCATCAGCCGGTTGACCAGTTGCCAGGTCCAGCCACCGGGCGCCGCGCCCAGATCAACGGCCGTCATGCCGGCTTTCAGGCGGCTGTCCCAATCATCGCGCGGAATGAAATGATGCCAGGCCTCCTCCAGCTTCAGGGTTGAGCGGCTGGGCGCATCCTTGGGTACCCGCAAACGCGGAATACCCATGGGCCAGGGCGCGGCATTATCCGCCCAGGACCAGCCGACGAACACACGCTGCCCGCTTTCAAAGCACAGGTGCAGGCGCGGCAGCTCGGGCTTGTTGGGGCGCACGAAGCGGGTTTTGGTGAGCGAGCGCTCAAGCGGCGCGCGCAGCTTTTTGGTCAGCGCCGCCATCGATTTGCCATCGTTGGTATCGGCGGTTTCCAGCCACAGCTGGGACGCAATGGGACCCTGTGCGCAGGCAGTGATAATGGGGGTAATGCGGTCTTCCGGGTCGACGTCCAGCCAGCTGCCCACCGCCCATTGGCGGGCGAAGATCAGGTGACTGAAGGGAATCGCGCGCATCAGCTGCTCGGCCTCGCCTGTCTGCGGGCAAACGAAGCGCACCAGCGCGGCACCGTCCTGCGCTACGGCATAACCGGCGATACCCTGCTCGGCCGCCAGCTCCTGCATTTCTGCAGCGGCTTCCCCTTCAAACCCTGGACGACAATGTAGCAACAGTTCTTGCATGACGCGCTCCCGCTCGATGACCGGCCGCTACTCTACAGGCTGCGCGGGAAGGGTAGAAGCATTCCGAGGCAGCTTGGGCCGGTTTAGTTGTACTGCTTGCGCCCAGGCCCATCATCATGAGTATTACTAATGCTTGACTACAGAACTCTTCATTTTTCTTCAAGCCCCGCTCGTACTTACACTGTGCCTCTTTCCTAGCCATAGACAAGACGTCTGATCGTTATGCCCGAGATACTGCAAAGCAGGCGCAAGGATCACATCAGATATCAGGACAACAGGTCACCATGAGCACAGAATTTAGCTTCAGCATTAAAAGTACGTGCTTCGACGAGAACTACCAACCCGCCGAGGATACGCGCATCACTACCAACTTCGCCAACCTGGCCAGAGGGACGAGCCGCCAGCAGAACCTGCGCAACACGCTTGCCATGATCAACAACCGGTTCAATGCGTTGGCGCAGTGGGACAATCCCGAGGGCGATCGTTATGCCGTGGAGCTTGAGATTATTTCTGTCGAGATGGTCATCGGGGCCAAGGGCAATGGCGGCGGCTTTCCTGCGATAGAAATACTGAGAACGCACATTGTTGACAAGCAAACCGGCAAACGCATTGAAGGCATCGTCGGCAACAACTTCTCTTCCTACGTGCGGGACTATGATTTCAGCGTATTGCTACTTGAGCACAACAAGGGTCAAGCCGCATTCAGCGTGCCGGACAACTTTGGCGAGTTGCACGGCAAGCTCTTCAAGCACTTCGTCCATTCAAGCACATACAAGCAGTACTTCAGCAAGGCGCCGGTGATCTGCCTCAGCGTCTCGGACAACAAGATATACCAGCGTACCGAGAACCAGCATCCGGTACTGGGCTTCGAATACCAGGCCAATGAATCGTCGCTGACGGAGCGTTACTTCAAGAAAATGGGCTTGCAGGTTCGCTACTTCATGCCGCCGAATAGCGCAGCCCCGCTGGCGTTCTACTACTTCGGCGACCTGCTCAACGACTATACGAGCCTTGAGCTGATCAGCACCATCAGCGCGATGGAGACATTTCAGAAGATCTATCGCCCCGAGATTTACAACGCGAACGCTGCCGCAGGGCAACGCTACCAACCCAACCTGAAAAATCAGGATCACTCGCTCACGCAAATCACTTATGACCGCGAGGAACGCGGCCAGCTGGCCATTGCACAGGGGCGTTTTGCTGAAGAGCATTTCATCAAGCCGTACCACCGCGTTCTTGAGCAATGGTCTGCCAGCCACGCCAGCCAATCCGGATCACAGGCCCAATCATCATGAAAAAACTACTCCCCACCTCCTCCGCTGGCAGCTTGCCCAAACCGGCCTGGCTGGCACAACCCGAGACACTTTGGTCGCCCTGGAAACTGCAGGATCAGGAGTTGATCGAGGGCAAGCAAGACGCATTGCGCGTCTCGTTGCAGGAACAGCTACAGGCGGGTATCGACATCGTCAGTGATGGCGAGCAAACGCGGCAGCACTTTGTCACGACCTTTATTGAACATTTGGACGGGGTTGATTTCGCGCAACGTGAGACGGTCAGAATTCGCGACCGCTATGACGCCAGCGTACCCACGGTGGTGGGTGCGGTAGCTCGGCAAAAGCCGGTTTTTGTTGAGGACGCCAGATTCCTGCGTGCGCAAACCAGCCAGCCCATCAAGTGGGCTCTGCCAGGCCCCATGACGATGATCGACACGCTCTACGACGCCCACTACAAAAGCCGCGAGAAACTGGCCTGGGAGTTCGCGAGGATTCTCAATCAGGAAGCCAGAGAACTGGAGGCCGCCGGTGTGGATATCATCCAGTTTGATGAACCAGCCTTTAACGTGTTCTTTGATGAGGTGAACGATTGGGGGGTTGCCACCCTGGAAAGAGCAATCGAAGGCCTCAAGTGCGAAACCGCCGTGCATATTTGCTATGGCTACGGAATCAAAGCCAATACCGACTGGAAAAAGACGCTGGGCTCCGAGTGGCGCCAATACGAAGAAGCCTTTCCCAAACTGCAAGAATCCAGCATCGACCTGATCTCACTGGAGTGTCATAACTCCCATGTGCCGATGGATCTGCTCGAACTGATTCGCGGTAAAAAGGTAATGGTAGGCGCCATTGACGTAGCAACCAACGTCATCGAGACACCTGAGCAGGTCGCCAGTACGCTGCGAAAGGCACTTCAGTTTGTCGATGCCGACAAGCTCTACCCCTGCACCAATTGCGGCATGGCACCTTTATCTCGCCCGGTAGCCCGAGGCAAGCTCAAGGCGTTAACTGCAGGCGCCGAGATTGTCCGTAAGGAGCTCGCGGACCAGCGCGGCTAATGCGCGAAGCAACGAATGGGAGAGTGCAAGACAGCGGTGCGCCTCAAAAAACCGAGCTCGGTCAGCATGAGCGAATTGCTTCAGACACTCCCCGACACCTTACCTGAGCCGAGCAGTGAGGAGCTGGTTATGTCATTGGCCACGACCGTTATCGAACCGATTAGCTTTCGCGAAGCGCTTGGACACTATGCGTCCGGCATTACGGTGATCACATCAGAAGCTGAGAACCAGCCACTTGGCTTCACCTGCCAGTCCTTCTATAGCGTTTCGATGGACCCGCCGCTGGTGTCATTCAGCGTAAAGGCCAATTCATACAGCTACCCGCACATTCGTCAGGCAGGTCGATTTGCGGTGAACATACTGTCAGGCAAGCAGGCCGGCATTGCCAACCAGTTTGCCAGGCAGGGCTCGGACAAGTGGCGCGGCGTCAAGTGGCAGCCATCGCCGCTGGGCAACCCGCTCATTGATGGCAGCCTGCACTGGCTTGATTGCGAGGTTCACGCGGAGTACGCCGCCGGTGATCATCTGATCGTGATTGGTGAAGTCAAAGCATTGAAATTACAGCACTTTTTGCCGCCCTCCTTACAGCACTCCTTCCAGCATTCAGCGGCTACGCAGCCGTTGCTGTATTTCAAAGGGCAATACTGCAGCCTTGCCGAGCCTGCAAGCCTTTGAGGGTCGACCCCACAGCGCTGTATTCTCTGATCGTGATAATACAACGCCGCGACAGGTGGCAGCTTTGTAACTGAATCACGCTCATGTGTGCCGTGGTATAGTCCGCTTTCATTCATACACCCGGTCCTGCCATGCTCGAACTCCGCCATCTGCGCACCCTGGTTACCCTGCGTGACGCCGAAAGCCTGGTCGAGGCGGCTGAGCGTTTGCATCTGACCCAATCGGCTCTGTCGCATCAGCTGAAGGACCTGGAAGAGAAGCTTCAACTGAGCCTGTTCGTGCGCAAAAGCAAACCGGTGCGCTTTACCAGCGCCGGCCTGCGTCTGCTGCGCCTGGCTGAAAGTGTGCTGCCGCAGATGCGCCAGGCAGAGCGGGACCTCCAGCGCTTGGCAGGCGGCCAGGCCGGTCGCCTGCACATGGCCATCGAATGCCACAGCTGCTTTCAGTGGCTGATGCCGACCATTGACCAGTTCCGCAACGCCTGGCCGGATGTGGAAGTCGACTTTGCCTCGGGCTTTTTCTTCGCCCCGTTGCCGGCGCTGGCGCGCGGCGATCTGGACCTGGTGGTCACCTCCGACCCGCTGGACCTCGCCGGCATAGCCTATGTACCGCTGTTCACCTACGAGGCCCTGCTGGCGGTCAGCAACCAGCATCCATTGGCGGCGCAAAACCATGTGCTGCCCGAGGATCTGGCCAGCGAAACCCTGATCAGCTACCCGGTCGATCGCGAGCGGCTGGACATCTTCAAGCAGTTTCTCGACCCCGCCGGCATAGAGCCCGCCAGCCTGCGTACCGCCGAGATGACCGTGATGATGATGCAACTGGTCGCCTCCGGCCGCGGCGTCTGCTGCCTGCCCAACTGGGCCATGGCCGAGTATCTGCACAAAGGCTACGTCAGCGCCCGCAAGCTGGGGCCGGAGGGATTGTTTGGCACGCTTTACGCGGCGGTGCGTGAGGACATGCTGGAGATGTCGTATCTGCAGGACTTTTTGCTGACGGCGAAGGATACGTCCTTTGCGACGCTTGAAGGGGTGAGCGCCAAGCGGAGTGAGTGAGTAAGCGGTTCTCGCACGAACGTTCGGGTGGGTAGCGCCAGAGGCTTACCACCATGGTGGATGCCACCCTAGATTTCTGGCGGTCTTCACTCGCCGTGTTTAGCTCACTATCGCTTTCGCCTCTAGGCGAGCCAAGGGGGCATGCTTGCCCATGCCCCCTTAGCAATCCCCCAGGGCACCCAGCTGCGCGGCCCTTCGGGTTCGCTGCGTTGCTCGATCTGCCGGGGGCCCACCTGGCCGGCCGCTCACAAACTCGGCGCTACGCACCTCAGACACCGCGAGGACCTTTTTCCCGGCAGCTCTGCGCTACTCGCCCGCGCAGATGGGACTTGAGTCCGTGCAGTAGTGGTTTTTGAGCTTCAATCTTGGGCCAAACAACCATCCCTGAAACCACGGCGGGGCTTAACTTTACGTCCCCCTTCCAAGCTGTCGAGTAACGCAGGATTTGAGCGGGAGAGCCGAGGACTGTCTGAGGTGCGGAGCCTGCGGAGCGCCGAGTTCCGCAGGCGCGCTCAAATCCGAGTAACGCAGAGAAGCCGTAGGCCAGCTTGGTCGGGGTGGATTTCTTTTGGTTATCTTTTCTTTGGCCACTCAAAGAAAAGTAACTCGCCGGCAAAGGCGAAAGGCAACCGAGAAGAGAGCTCAAAAAGTAGCTTTGAATACCCATTATCGAAGTACTGAAGCTCACCTCTAGAAGGTCGAACCAAACAAAAAAACCGCCAAAAATGACGGTTTTATATCGGCAAAACACAGCTAAATCAAAACCTTATCCACACTTGCTATCACCACAACTCAAACAGGTAAGACACCCATCCATCTGCACAGCCGCCTTGGTATGACACTTGGCACACATCTGCGCACCCGCCGGATACGCCGAGGCACTGTCGTCACAATCAGCATCGGCCGGACTCTGCGGCTTGAGGCTGTTGAACTCGGCACGCTTCTGCTCAAGGTAGGCTGCCTGATGCTCGTCCATCTCGTCTTTCAGCATGCCAATGCGCTTGAGGTGCTGGTCCAGCACGTCGCCGATCTCGGCTACCAGCGACGGCATCCAGCGACCGCCGCGCTTCATGTAGCCGCCCTTGGGATCGAACACGCTGCGCAGTTCTTCCACCAGAAAGGTGCAGTCGCCACCCTTGCGGAACACGGCAGAGATAATCAGCGTGAGAGCTGAAATCCACTGATAGTGCTCCATGTTCTTGGAGTTGATGAAAATCTCGAACGGACGACGGGTTTCGTGATCGCTGCCGTGGTTGAGCACTACGTCGTTGATGGTGACGTAGATGGCGTGCTCGGAGGTCGGCGTCTTGATCTTGTAGGTAGAACCTTCAAGAAACTCGGGACGCTTGAGTTTTTCATGCATTTCTTCAATTGCCGGGGCGGTGTTCTTGACGTCCAGCGCCTTGGCCGGCTCGTCGGGCTTCACCACAGAGTAGTCGACAATCTTGCTGTTGATCTTCAGTGCCATGTAACGCTTTCCTCGCTGCGCGCCTGCGCAGCCATCAATTCAATCATATTCAGTACGCCGCGGCGCAGCTTATCAGAACTTGCCGTAGTAGCCTTCTTTCAAGGCATCGTACAGGTTGGCGGCGGAGTGCATCTCGCCATCGTATTCGATCTCATCGCCGCCCTTGGCTTCGATGAAGCTGCCATCTTCCAGCTTGAAGCGGTAGGTAGTGTTGGCCAGATCCTGCTCCTTGACCAGCACGCCCTGGAAGGCTTCGGGGTTGAAGCGGAAGGTAGTACAACCCTTCAAACCCTTGTGGAAGGCGTACAGGTAAATATCCTTGAAATCTTCGTAGGCGTAGTCGGTCGGGACGTTGGCGGTCTTGGAAATCGACGAATCGATCCACTTCTGCGCGGCGGCCTGCACGTCCACGTGCTCGGTCGGTTTCACGTCGTCAGCGGCGATGAAATAATCCGGCAGGTTGCGGGTACCCGCTTCCATGCTCGGCAGCGCGTCGGCATTGACGAAGTGACGGTAAGCCAGCAGCTCGAAGCTGAATACATCTACCTTCTCTTTGGACTTCTTGCCTTCACGAATGACGTTACGGAAGTAGTGATGCGCAAAGCTCGGCTCGATGCCGTTTGAGGCGTTATTGGCCAGCGACAGCGAGATGGTGCCGGTAGGAGCAATCGAGCTGTGGTGGGTGAAACGTGCGCCTTTCTCGGCCAGGTCTGCGGCCAGCTTGGGATCTTCTGCGCCAACCTGCTGCATGTAACGGCTGTACTTGGCCCAGAGCACCTTGCCCGGCAGCACATCGCCTGCTTTCACGCCGTCTTTGGCCATTTCCGGGCGCTTGGCCAGCATGGCTTCAGTGACAGTGAACTCCTCATCCATGATGGGCGCTGCGCCCTTCTCTTCCGCCAGTTCCAGCGCGGTGCGCCAGCCCTGCATGGCCATTTCCTTGGAGACTTCTTCGGTGAACTCGAGCGATTTCTCTTCACCGTACTTCATGCACAGCATGGTCATGGTCGAACCCAGCCCCAGGAAGCCCATGCCATGGCGGCGCTTGCGGAAGATCTCGTTGCGCTGCTGCTCCAGCGGCAGGCCGTTGATCTCGACCACGTTGTCCAGCATGCGGGTGAAGATGTCGACAACGCGACGGTACTCGTCCCAGTCAAACCGGGCCTTTTCGGTGAACGGGTCACGAACGAACAGGGTCAGGTTGATCGAACCCAGCAGACAGGCGCCATAGGGCGGCAGCGGCTGCTCGCCACAGGGGTTGGTGGCGCGGATCTCTTCACAGAACCAGTTGTTGTTCATCTCGTTGACGCGGTCAATGAGGATGAAACCCGGCTCGGCAAAGTCGTAGGTGGAGGCCATGATCATGTCCCAGATCCGCCGTGCCTTGATGGTGCGGAAGATGCGGCACGCCACCAGGCCGTCTTCACGGGTAACGTAGCGCTCGTTGCTGGGCCATTCACGCCAGATGACCTGCTCGGGATCATCCACGTTGATGCCATCAGCCAGCAGCTCGGCGGCGTTCAGCGGGAATGCCAGCTTCCAGTCGGCATCGGCTTCCACGGCTTTCATGAATTCTTCGGTGATCAGCAGCGACAGATTGAACTGACGCAGGCGACCGCCCTCGCGCTTGGCGCGGATGAAGTCCATCACATCCGGGTGGCCGACATCGAAAGTCGCCATCTGCGCGCCACGGCGGCCACCGGCAGAAGACACGGTGAAGCACATCTTGTCGTAGATATCCATGAACGACAGCGGGCCGGAGGTGTAGGCGCCAGCACCGGAGACATAGGCGCCCTTGGGGCGCAGTGTGGAAAACTCGTAACCTATGCCGCAACCGGCTTTCAGCGTCAGGCCAGCTTCGTGCAGCTTGGACAGAATGTCGTCCATCGAGTCGCCGATGGTGGCCGACACGGTGCAGTTGATGGTCGAGGTCGCCGGCTTGTGCTCCAGCGCACCAGCATTGGACGTGATACGGCCAGCGGGGATGGCGCCGTGGCGCAAGGCCCAGAGAAATTTTTCGTACCACTCTTCGCGCAGTTCGGGCGCTTCAACATCAGACAAGGCGCGCGCAACGCGCTGATAGGTATCATCAACCATACCGTCGATAGCAACGCCATCCTTGGTCTTGAGTCGATACTTGGTATCCCAGATATCCTCCGAGGCGGGCTGCATGGGGATATTGGTGACCACGTTGCGCAGGCGTTGAACCTTGGCTGTCTGACTCATTACTCTCTCCTGAAACTCTCGACCGAACCCGCCAGGGATTGACTTGCAGGCTTTTGGCCTGTAAGCACGCCCTCGCGTACCAAACACTAGTTATTGTGCGTTTGGCGAATCCTAGACCCACATATGGTAAATATCAACCGCAAAAAATGCCTCCAGGAGGCATTTTTTGATTGACTTTCAGGGCGCTTCAAACAGGGTCGACAGGTGCGTGGACCCGCGCCCAGCAATAGCGCCATAACGGCGGTGGAGGGCTATCGAGAACCGTCTATCGGGAAAAATTCACCGGCGCTCCAGACGCCGAGACGAGCCCGGTCACCCTCGCCTTTTTCAACTGCTCGCTCGGCCAGCTCATAAAACAGGTTGCGACTGATCAAGGCTTCCAGATTGCCGCGCACCAGCACGTACGGAGAAGGCTCGCCCGTTTGCCCATCGACCTCGACGCGAATCGGGTGCTCGGCATCCACGGTCACTTCATCTTCCAGGTTGGTGGTAAATATCAGCCGCTGCCCTTGCCCCTCGCCGCTGACCTGCAGGCGGGTGGCCACGAAAGGTACATCGTCTACCTGAATGCCCCAGCGCTCCACCGGCGTCACCAGATAATAGCGACCATCGTCGTCCAGCCGCAGAATGCTGGCGAAGAGCTGCGATAGCGCCTTGCGTTCGATGGGGTCACCTTCGTGATACCAGGTGCCGTCGCGGGTGATGCGCATATCCATTTCACCACTGAGTTCCGGAGTCCACAGATGCACCGGGGCCGGTTCGCGCCGCTCCGCGGCGCCGCGCTGGGGAATACTGTCGAGCAGAGATTGCGCCGGCAAAGGACGATCAGCCATATCATCACTCCTTGGAGAAATACGAGAGAGCCGGGCTCGCTGTTTCAGCCCGGCTGAATTGCTTCTGACTCAGCGGCGGCCCAAAAGTTGCCGCGTATAGTCCTGCAGCGGAGGGCGCAGCAGATCTTCCGGGCTGGCTTTATAGAACTGCAGGAAGCCGCCTTTGGTCTTGATGGTGGCAAAATCCACCAGATGACGAGTGCCGACTTCCATCAGGATCAGTTGCAGCACGCCACTGTCTGCGCCTATGTCTTCCCAGCGCTCGGAGGCTTCCCATTGCTCCCGACTGCCGACCTGATCCTCGGCCGACGCAAACCGGGTGTACAAGAGATAGTCGTACTGATAGCTGCGCGCCTCCAGCAAGGCTTCTTCCAGACCCAGCGGCTGCTGCGCGCGGCGCACCATCGGAAAGATCTCGACGGCGGCGGCGAAAGCTTCCTCCGCCACCACATTGGGGCGCGCATAGGGGTTGCCCACGGGCAGAAAGTGGCCTTGGGCGATATACAGCTTGGAGTCTGACTGTAAACGCCAGGTGTTACTGCGCTTGATCTCGTAGTGATCAAGCACTCCGGCGTCACCCAGGTAGTAACCAGCCTGCTGTGTCATGTCCGAGGGCTTCATGCAGCCGGCAAGCATTGCCAGCAACAACATCATACCCAAACGCCTCATGCACCTTCTCCTGTCTGCATTGACCAGCCGGGTTACAGCCCGCGCATCCACTCAGGCCGCAGTTGTGCTCGCTCGGGCCTAGTGATGGCATTGTCGATCTGTGCCAGCAACCGCGCCTTGTCGGCTCCGAGCACGCCCTTGAGCACCAGGGCGTTGGAGGCATGGTCGCTGCGAAACACCGTGTTGTCCAGTTCCAGCGCGCCGACAAACTGCTGCAGCTCGTTGAACAACGACGTCTGATCCAACTCGACAAAATCGGGATATAGCGCCTTGAATCGCTCCATACCCTGCGGGAAGTTCACTACCAGCGTAGACACAAACTCGGGCTGCGTCAGGTTCATCAACCGCGCCGAGTTAGCAGCGTGCTGCTGGCTTAGCGCCTGGCCACCCAGACCATTGAGAATCATCACCGAGCGCTGCAGACCGGCCTCGCCGGCCTTGATCAGGGCATCGGCAGTAGAGGCGAAGGTTTCACCCTTGTTGACCCGCGCCAGCACCTCGTCGTCGCCCGACTCTGCCCCCACATAGAGCATCTGCAAGCCGGCCTCGCGGAGCTCGCGCAGCTCCTCCACACTTTTACGCTTGATGTTTCGCGGCAGACAGTAGGAGGTGACGCGCTCGACGCTGGGGATCTCATCGCGAATGGCCTCGAGGATGCGCAGCAGGCGCCGTGTTGGCAGCACCATGGCATCGCCATCGGCCAGGAAAATGCGCTGCACAACGTAACGCTCACCCACGCGGCGAATCTCATCCAGCACCTCGGCCTCATCGCGCGCGCGAAACTTCTTCTGCGGCGCGGTGTACATCTCGCAGAAGGTGCACTTGTTCCAGGAACAACCGTTGGTGACCGGCAGGATCAATGAATGCGCTTCGCTGGGTGGACGAAAGACCGGTTCGATATAGCTGACAGGAAAATCCTGCTCAAGGGGCATGCAGATACTCCAGAGTGGCGTAGGCCGCCAGCCTGCGCTTGCAAGGGTGGCGGTGGTTCCGCGCGCAAACTCGCGATGAGCTGGCGTAGTAAAACCGCAGAGCTTAAGCAATTATCAGCGCCAATCCAATCCCCACCCGTTTGGAATAGAGGGCATCAGATTTCGCTGAAAAGAAGAGCATTCGTGCTATCAACTACCAAGATACGATGCCCTCGACGAGTTGGTAATGTCGGTAGATCAAGTCGAGATGGAAGCAGTCAGGCTCTCAGGCTTGAAACTCCACGACGCAGCTTGCGTATCCAATGATCGTGATAGGTTTCCGCAAAATGAACCACCATGGTTGCGCGAATGAAGCGCGGATCTATTTCGCCATTGGCGTGAAGGGTGCGATTGCCGTTAAAGAAATAGATGTTTCCCGGTTGAAGTTTTAACCGAAGGGAATCTGATGAAGCACGTTTTTTTGCCCGTGTTTGCGCCCCTCGCCGCTCTAAAAGGAACTTCTCGATCATATTCACCAGATAGCTGCGGCGGCGCGCCCGCGCGTTGGGGAACATGAACAGCTCCCCGGATGGCTCTTGCGATGGGATCAAAATCGGAACCAAGGCGGTCAGCTCAAATGAGTCGTAGTGAAAATAGAAGCAGTGTTTAAGCCCACTTTTTCCCGTGAGACAGCGCAAAACTTGCTTTGTTGAAGGATCGCGAAGCCTGATGCCCTGATAGTGGCATAATCGATGACATAGCTGTGAAAACTCTTCCCTCGAAGTCAACTCTTCCAGTATTGCCCCTGAAAAAGCACCGCTCCCCTCGCGCCCTGTATACTCCCAGTTGGCTTCTTCCGTAATCGCTAGGGCCTGCGCCCCTGCCTCGTTAACCTCTTCTGGCGTAAAAAACCCTGGCAGGCAGACAAACCCATTTGTCTGGATTTGGGCAGCCATGATCCTAATCTGCTCGTCTGTTATATCTGACAGTGCGAAACCATTCATTGCGCTTCCTCGCCACCGTGGAGATCGCCCGACAATACGCTTTCGGAGAAAACTCACCCATGCCCAAAAGGGAAGACGGAAACCATCCTGGGGATTTATTCTAACGATAGTTCGAGAATGTTTTTTACCAAGTTAAATTCTCGAAAAAATCAGCTGGATATTTCTTTTTTGGGTACCTCGTCAAAGCTAAGCTTGCCGCAATCCTATACACCACAGGGGCCGTGCAGGCAGCACCATGGCATCGCCATCGGCCAGGCAGATGCGCTGCACGACATAACACTCACCCACGCGGCGAATCTCATCCAGCACCTCGGCCTCATCGCGCGCGAAACTTCGTCTGCGGCGCAGTGTACATCTGGCAGAAGGTGCACTTGTTCCAGCAACAACGGTTGCTGACCGGCAAGGTCAGGGAATGCGCTTCGCTGGGTGGATGGGAGAACGGTTGCAGGAAAACCCTGCTCAAGGGCATGCCGAGACTCCAGAGAGGCGTAGGCCGATAACCCGCGCATCTTGCGAAAAGACGGATATTACGCGCGATAGCCAATTGATCAACTGGCCGGATAAAACCGGAAAGCATAAGCAAATATCGCGACCAAGCCAATCCCCCGCACGGGTTTGGAAACTGTCGACTGCTTCACATATAGTCCTTAAAGAGCCTGATCACTTCTTCTATGTGTCTCGCCAAGCCCCACAGATAGCGCAAAAAACCGCATAAAAACAAAAGCTAACGCGAAATGGAAAGAACAATAATGAAAGAAACCACTCCCCAAAGCCGCCCCGGCTTTGTGCTCAAGACCCTTACCGCCTCCATGCTGGCCGTTACCCTCTCAGGTTGCCTGGGCGGCGGTGGCGGCAGCGATGACGAAGCAACTCCCGACCCTCTGGCTGTTACCACGACAGAAGGGGACATCAGGGGCGTGACCATTGACGGCATGGAAGGCATCCGCGTATTCCGTGGCATCCCTTATGCTGCAGCCCCGGTAGGCGAGCTGCGTTTTGCACCGACTGAACCGGCGCTCGAGCGCAGCGAAACGCTGGAGCTGAGTGAGGAGTTCGGCAATATCTGTCCGCAAAGCAATATCACGACAGGGGCAGCCCAGGGCGATGAAGATTGTCTCTATCTGAACGTATACGCTCCCAGCGACGCCGCCGAACTGCCGGTCATGGTATGGATACACGGCGGAGCCTTCGTATTCGGCAACGGTGGCGGCGAATACGACCCTACTCGCCTGGTCAACGAAGATGTCGTTGTTGTCACCTTGAACTACCGCCTGGGCAACCTGGGCTTTCTGGCGCACCCCGATCTTGGCAACGGCGATGGAAACTTTGGCCTGATGGATCAGCAGCAAGCGCTGCGTTGGGTCAAGAATAACATCGAGAGCTTCGGCGGCGATCCCGCCAACGTCACGGTATTTGGCGAATCCGCCGGTGGCCATAGCATCATGAGCCATATCGTCTCGCCCAGTGCGCAGACCGAAGAACTATTCCAGCGCGCGATAATCCAGAGCGGCTCCTACGCGCCAGACCAGGCTCCTCTAAGCGCCGCGCAGGCGGGTGGACTTGCCCTTGAGGCAGCCGCCCGCATGGCAGATGACACTTGCGACGATCTGAGCGCCGCCGAGTGTTTCCGAGCACTTAGCGTCGACCAACTGCTGGCGTTGCAGGGTAGCCAAAGCATCCCCACCAACGGGGGCAGCTTTCTGCCTCGTTCCATCAGGGTCGGTCTGGCATCCGGCCAATACGATAACAATCTGGACATTCTGATGGGCAGCAACCAGGATGAAGGCACTCTGTTTGTCGCTCTGGACGAGTTGACCAATGGCCTGACCTCCCTCGACGCCATGGGGGTGGATGAGTACCGCGACCGGGTCCACGCGCTGTTCGCACCCTATCTGGGCGTCATTCCCTACGACACGCGCAAGATTGCCGATGACTATATGGCCCGCTACGACGGCAATCCTAGCCAGCTTTCACTGGCACTGTCGGCCGTATGGACCGATTTCATGTTTGCCTGCAACAGCAAGAATCAGGCAGCCACCTTTGCGGCGAACAACCTGGATACCTTCCAGTACTGGTTCCGTGACACCAATGCGCCCTGGACGCTGATCCCGCCGGCGGTGCCCGTCCCAGGGGTGGGTAACGTGCCGATCAGCTTCCCGCAGGGCGCCAGCCATGCCAGCGAAATCCCCTATGTGCTTTATCCGGAGCAACTGATGCGAGATCGCTACAAGGGTACCGATGAAGCAGTAGACAGCTTAGCCGCCGAGATGGTGACCTACTGGACCCAGTTCGCCAAATACGGTGATCCAAATGCCAGCGACGGCGCTACCACCACCTGGCCACAAGCCGGTGACAATCAAATCATGCAATTGAACGTGCCTGCCACCAGCACCGCCAGCAAAGCTGACTTCGAGGCTTATCACTGGTGCGACTACTGGGCAAACCCACCGCTGGCACCGCTATGACATTTGTCGGCTGAACTGAAAAAGCCCGATATCAAATGATATCGGGCTTTTTTTCGTGCGTTCGAATGCTGCCTATTGTGCTGATTTGCCCTCCGGCAACACCGCCAGAAAGTTATCCCGCGCCACCTTGTGCGCAACCTCTGCCGACAAGGCATCCAGAAACACATCAAAGCCATGCATGTACTTGCCAACGCTATCGAACTGCCCCACCACATCCGAGCCCAGCATAAAGCGATTCGGATAGGCCTCCACCAGCTTCACCCAGTCTTCGTTGGGCTTGCCGTCCGCGTTCAACAGGTAGGGCTCGCGCACTGTCCAGGACAGATCGATATACAGGTTTGGATAGGCCTTGAGCATGCGCTCCAGCGTAGGCAGCAGAAAATCAAGCTTGGTCTGATGGCGATGGATCTCCATGCTGGTGCCTGCATGTGCCCAGATGAAGCGCACCCGCGGATGATTGCGCAGCGGCTCTTCCACCTCCTGCAAGTACAAGGGGTTGCGTTCGCGCTGGGAGGTAATGTTGCTGTGCACCATGACCGGCAAGTCGTATTCGGCTGCCAGGGTATAAACCCGGTCCATGGCTTCGCTATTGGCCCGTGGTGGCTCGCCATGAATCAGGGCGGTGAGGTCGTCGTGCCGGGTAAAGACCTCACCCAGCCCTTGCCACAATCCCGGATACATCTCGAGCATGCGCCGGATGTGGGCATCGGCATTCTTGTCGTTGGGATTGAAGCCCGACAGAAAAGGGTGGAAGCGAACTTGCTGCTCTTCGTTCAGCGATTTATACGCCTCTGCGACCAGCACGTCAGTCGCGGTAAACCAGTAGGCACTCCCGTCGTCACCCGCGTAGTAGCGCGGCCGCTTTGGCTCATTCTCGCTCCACTTTTTGGCTACCGGAATGCCGGACAGCATGACGTGCTCTACGTTGTTTGCATCCATTTCTTGCAACAGCGCCTGCATACCTTCGGTTTCCTGAAAGAAATCGACGTAATGCAGATGGGCATCGGAGTAAACGTAATCTCGGGCCAGCAACGGCAGGGAGAGACAGCAGGCAAGGACACCGCAGGTGATACGCGAAAGGGTCAAGGGAAACCTCCTGTATAGGCCCGCAGCATAGACACTTGGGAACATACAGGAGTTCATTAACCGCCGGCATTCAGCCACACGGAGTTCGTCAGCTTCAGGCTTGGGGTTCGACGAGCTCCAGGTCTTTCTTGCGCTTGGAGCGGTTCCCCATGCGCACCCCTATATCCATCAGAAACTGCATGTAAGCGTCCTGATCCTTGATCACATCTTTCCAGAAGGGCGAGTGATACATGGCCATGGCACCGTGAACCAGGGCCCAGGCCGCGCAATAATGAAAGTAGGCCGGGACATTTTCCAGCTTGCCGTCATCAATACGCGTCTGGATCACACCGGTCAGGTGGTTGAAATTGGAAGCACGAATGGCGTGCAGCTCTTCTACCAGCATCGGCAACTGATTGGACTTGACCACCTTTTCTTCCAGACGATCGAACAGCCGGTAGCGCTCAGGGTCGCTCATGCGAAAGGCAAAATACTCACGCGACAGTGCTTCCTGATCACGTTCGATATCCTTCGAGTGCAGCAGTGCCGCTAGATCGCCCTCATAGTCGAGCATCAGGCGCAGGTAAATTTCAGCCTTCGACTTGAAGTGCTTGTAAATGGTGCCCTTGCCGATCCCTACCTCGTCGGCGATCATCTCAACGGTAACGCTGTCTTCTCCCTGCTCTAGAAACAGACGTAGCGCGCTATCCAGGATTTCCTGCTCCCGACGACGAAATTCGCGAACTTTACGTGACTCTTTCTGCATTAAGACACCTGAAACTCAGACTGTGGAATGTCGCCCATTATGCCAAGGTGATGACCAGATGCCCATATTTGATTAAAAGCTGACCCATGGGTTCAAGACTGTCCGAATGTGCCTATGTGCTGGCCTGCGTTCAGGCAAGCAATCTAGCCTGACGTAGTCTGGGCACCTTTGTCCGATATGCCCTGTTCACGTTGCGCGGCACGCGAACGTGACCCGCAATGCGTCCAGCCGTTATGCTGGCAACAAAGGAGGCCCATATGAGCACCCCAAAAACTTGGCTACACGAGTTCCCGCTCGATCCGGCGATCTGTTATCTGAACCACGCGGCGGTGGCACCCTGGCCGCAGCGCGCCGCTGATGCGGTGACGCGGTTCGCGCAGGAAAATGCACTGCAGGGGGCGCGGGACTACCCCCGCTGGTCCAAACTGGAAAAGCATTTGCGCGACCAACTGCGACATTTGCTCAACGCGCCCTCCCCGGACGACATTGCGCTGGTGAAGAACACCTCCGAAGCCCTGTCGTTTGTTGCGCAGGGTATTGACTGGCAGCCGGGCGATGAAATCATCACCAGCAATCAGGAGTTTCCGTCCAACCGCATCCCCTGGGAAGCCCTGGAATCGCAAGGTGTAACGCTGAAACAGGTGGCTCTGGACGCGGCCGATCCTGAACAGGCGCTGATCGATGCCATGACCGCACGGACCCGATTGCTAACCATCAGCTCGGTGCAGTATGCCAGCGGGTTGAGGATGGACCTGGCCCGACTGGGCGCTGCCTGCCGTGCGCGTGGCGTGCTGTTTTGTGTGGATGCCATTCAGTCACTCGGCGCGCTGCCCTTTGATGTGCAAAAGATAGATTGCGATTTTGCCATGGCTGACGGCCACAAGTGGCTGCTGGGACCCGAAGGCCTTGGGGTGTTCTATTGCCGGGAAGCGGTGCGCGACCAGCTTCGCCTGACCCAGCACGGCTGGCACATGGTACAGGCCATGGGCGACTATGATCGGCAGCAATGGATGCCTGCCAGCTCGGCGCGGCGCTTTGAAGCCGGCAGCCCCAATACCCTGGCCCAGCACGCCCTTTCTGCCAGTCTTGAGCTGTTGCTGGAGGTGGGAATGACGGATGTGGAAACCTTGTTGCAGGAGCGCGTGGGCTATCTGATTGACCAGTTGCACCGGTTGGAGGGGATCCAGCTGCTCAGCCCAGCAAGACCTGAACGCCGCGCGGGCATAGTGACCTTTGCCATCGCCGACACAGATCATGGACGGTTGCACCGCGAACTCATGCAGACGGGCGTGATCGGCGCGCAGCGTGGCGGTGGCATCCGCTGGTCGCCTCACTTTTATACTGCGCAGTCCACGCTGGATCAGGCCTTGCGCCAGCTAGAGAAACTCATTACCGGCGCAAACAGCTAAAAGCGCTTCACGATAAAGCGCCGCTCACGTATTCCAAATGGGTTTATAAAAAAAGGCGCTGGGGCTGGAAAGCCGCGGGATTTCAACAATACTCAGATTATCAGATGCGGCATCTCCCCCAAGTGCCGCTCTGAGCTGAGCAGGGTTTACTCTGCATCAGTATCACTCCTAATGGTCTTAACCCGAACTCATCCCCCAGAGTTCGGGTTTTTTTTGCGCCATATCAGCGTGTTTTACCCTTGCGGGGCGATCCCGCGCCCGTTTAGCCTGCCGTCAGCGGAAACAGGCGATGGAAGTTATCGCCGGTCTGTTGCCACAGGGCTTGCTCGGATACGCCGCGCAATTCAGCCAGAAAAGCGGCAACGTCGCGAACAAACTGCGGCTCATTGGGTTTGCCGCGGTGGGGTATGGGCGCCAGATAGGGGGAGTCGGTTTCCACCAGCAGTCGGTCGGCCGGCACCTGTCGGGCCACATCACGCAGCGCGTCTGCGTTGCGGAAAGTGACTATCCCCGACAGCGATATGTAATAGCCCATGTCCAGCGCGGCGCGGGCCATGTCCCAATCCTCGGTGAAGCAGTGCAGCACGCCGGCATTCGGCAACTGGGCTTCACGCAGTAAAGCCAGGGTGTCGGCCCGCGCGGCACGCGTGTGTATGACCACCGGCTTGCCCGTCAGTTTGGCCGCCTGCAGGTGCACCGCAAAGGATTCACGCTGCTGCTCGGCCAGTTCCGGCTGGTAGTGATAGTCCAGCCCGGTTTCGCCGATAGCCACGGTACGCGGGTGTGCCAGCGCGTTCAGTAGCCAATCGAGATCAGTCTGCGCGCTGTCCTTCAGATCCAGCGGATGCACGCCTACGCTGCAAAATACATCCTGGTACTGCTCGGCCAGAGCCTGGACGGTAGGCGCGTTACTTGCGTCGACACCAATACACAGGAATTTACCGACGCCCCGCGCGCGCGCCGCATCAAGCGCCGCATCAAGCGAGCCGTTGTAGGGGGAAAGATCAAGTCGATCAAGGTGGCAATGCGAGTCTATAAGCATGAATTACATGGTATGAGTGGGACGATCCGACTTCAGCGCGCCGGCCAGATAGGTTTCAATTTTGCTGCGCGCGGTGTTGTCCTGATCGCTGAACTGCACGCCGATGCCGGCGGCGCGATTTCCCTGCGCGCCCTTGGGGGTGACCCAGATAACCTTTCCGGCTACCGGGATCTTTTCCGGCTCTTCCATCAGATTCAACAGCATGAAGACTTCATCGCCCAGGCGATAGCTCTTGTTGGTAGGAATGAACAGACCGCCGTGCTTCACGAAGGGCATATAAGCCGCGTAAAGCACTGACTTGTCCTTGATGGTCAACGACAGGATGCCGTTACGCGGACCCGGGGCAGTGGGATTGTTCATCACTCTATCCTTGTTGGAAGCGTACTATTCATATCAGGTTAACGCCTTTCCAGCAGATTTTTCCACTGCACCAGCGCCTTTTCCAGAAAGAGTACGCGATTCAGGTTGGCTTTGCTGGCAAATAGCCTGCGGTGCTCCAGCAACCAGTCCTGCCAGGCCAGCAGCTGCGCTATCTCCACCTTCTTTGCCATATAACCGAGCACCTTGTCCATATCGGCGCTTGCGGCAGTCTCAACGGCGCCTTGCTGCAATTTGAGCAGATCAAGCGTCCAGGCACAGAACCAGTCCAGCAGCAGCTCGATGGGCAGCGGATTCCATTGTTCGGCAAGACGCGATGGAGCAATCTGTCCTTTTAGCAGTGCCTTGATGCCTTCGACCACTTTTTCACGCTGCGACAATGCATCCAGTTGAGCCAAGGCCATAGCGCGCAAAGGCGCACCACCCGCCATTTGCAGTAGCAGGCTGCAGTCTTGCGCTGAACGCTCGGGCAACTGCTCGCTCAGCCAGACCGCTGCCTGCTCAGGCGCCGGCAGCTCCAGCGGTTGGACGCGGCAGCGGCTGCGAATGGTTGGCAACAGACGGCTAGGCTGGTCACTGACCAGTAGCAGATAGGTTTCTGCGGAGGGCTCCTCCAGCGATTTCAACAGTGCATTCGCCGCGTTGAGATTCATCGCCTCGGCGGGTCGCAGCAGCACAACCTTGCGGCCTCCCTGCTGCGCGGTCTGCGAGATGAAATCGACCAGCTGGCGCACCGCATCAACACGGATCGCCTTGCCCTCCTCTTCCGGCTCAAGTAGCAGCAAGTCGGGATGGCTACCCGCCAATCGGAGGTGGCAGCTGCGACATTGGTCGCAGGCTATACCTGCCGCCGGAGCATCGCATAGCAGAAAAGCAGCAAAGGCAGTGGCGAAGCGGCGCTTGCCGCAGCCAGCCTGCCCACTGAAAAGATAGGCGTGGGCAAAGTGCTGCTGCATTGTCAGACTCTGCCACGTCCCCTGGTGCCAGGGTGCCGGTTCGCGCACGGCCTCAAGCATGCCAGCGCTCCAGTATCAGCGCTATGGCAGGTTCCAGCGCGGCCTGTACAGATTCGAGCGGGCCGCCTCCGTCAATCACCCGGTAGCGCGCCGGTGCTGCAGCGGCGCGCGCCAGATAGGTGGAACGCACGGCATCGAAAAAAGCCCGGTCCTGCTGTTCGAATCGGTCCAGCGCGCTGCGCGCCCGCGCACGCGCCAGCCCCTGCTCTACCGAGATATCGAACAATAAGGTGAGATCAGGGCGCAGTGCGCCCTGCACCCAGTTTTCCAGAGCTGCGATACGCTGCGTATCTATGCCTCGGCCACCGCCCTGATAGGCGTAAGTGGCATCGGTGAAGCGATCACTGATTACCACCCGCCCCTCTGCCAGCGCCGGACGAATCACCTGATCCAGATGCTGCGCGCGCGCGGCAAACATCAGCAGCAGCTCGGCGTCATCGCTCATGGCTTCGTCATGATTTGCCAACAGCAAGCCGCGAATCTGCTCTGCGATCGGCGTGCCACCGGGTTCGCGGGTCAGTAGCGGATCGCAGCCGGCGGCCCGCAGGCGTTCGGCCAAGTATTGCAGATTAGTCGACTTTCCCGCGCCTTCGGGCCCTTCAAAGGTAACGAACAGGCCGCTCATTCGGCGCTCTCCTCCACTGGCGCCGGCGCAGGCGATGAGCGGTAATCCGAACGCCGCTGTAGCTGATACTGACGCACCGCTCTGTTGTGTTCAGCAAGACTGTTGGAGAAGACATGCGAGCCATCGCCCTTGGCGACAAAATACAGACTCTTGCCTGGCTTGGGGTTCACCGCCGCCCGCAGCGCCCCTCTGCCCGGCATCGCTATCGGCGTCGGTGGCAAGCCGTCGATAACGTAGGTGTTGTAGGCGGTGGGCTGGGTCAGGTGACGGCGGGTGATTCTGCCAGCGTAATCCTCGCCCATGCCGTAAATAACGGTGGGATCGGTCTGCAGGCGCATGCCGATTTTCAATCGGCGAGTGAATACGCCAGCAATCTCGGGACGCTCGCTGGGCACGCCGGTCTCGCGCTCCACAATCGAGGCCATGATCAGCGCCTCATAGGCCGTATCGAAGGGAAGGTCCTTGGCGCGATCTTCCCAGGCCTCGGCCAGTTGCTGCTCCATTCGCTGATAGGCGCGGATCAGCAGATCCCGGTCGCTCATGCCCAGGGTGTATTGGTAGGTATCGGGGAAGAAACGACCCTCCGGGTGCACGCCGGCTAGATCCAGGGCATCCATGACCTGCTCATCGCTCCAGTCTTCCGGCAGCGTCTGTTGCAAGCGCTCAGCCCCGCGCAACGCGGCACGCACCTGGGCAAAATTCCAGCCCTCGACCAGGGTCACATGTCTCTGCAGCACGTCACCACGCTCAAGCATGTGCAGCAGTTCAGCGGCAGTCATCTCGGGCTGCAGTTCGTACTCGCCGACATGCAGCACAGCGCCTTTCATCCGCCACTGCCAGTAGCGCCGCAGCCAGGCGCTGTTCTCCAGTACCTGGTCGCGCTCCAGCGAAGCGAATACGCCCGCCGGTGTACTGCCGGGCGGCACATCAAGAGTGCGCTGTTCCTGTAATTGCAACGACTGGTGCAGCGCCGTTTGCAGCGTCAGAAAGCCCCAGAGTCCGCCGCCAAGCACCAGCAAGGTAGCGGTAACGAACAGGAAGATAATGATCTTGCCAAGAATTTTCACAAATAAGCCTGTTTTGCCAAGGATTGCATCCGGCGAGTGTGCGGACCTACCGCCCAGCGCCGGTCTTCCAGCTGCACCACCGGCCATACGCCGAATAGGGTGTTGCAGCACATGACCTCGTGGGCCGTGAGCAGTTCCGGGAAGCCGACCGGGCGCACCTGCACCGGATCACCGGCCTGGGCCGCCGCTTCGATCAACAGATCTCGCATTACACCCTGTACACCACATTGCGTCAGCTCCGGCGTTACCCAGCCCTCTGCCAGTCGCAGAAACAGATTGCTCATGGTGCATTCCACCGGCTGCCCCAACTGATCGCATACCAGCCCCTCGGCGTACTGATCACACTGCCACTCGCTACGCGCCAATACCTGTTCCAGCCGGTTCAGATGTTTTATGCCGGCCAACAGAGGCTGCTGCGCCAAGCGCGTCTGGCAGGGAAATAGCTGTACGCCTTCTTCTGCATGAGCCAAGGGATAAGTTGGCGCCGGCAAGGCGTAAAGGATGCGTGTGGGCTGCGTCTCGGACGGTATGGCGTAACCCCGCGGACCACTGCCTCTGCTAAGCACCAGCTTGATGACCCCATCGCCCAGGCGCAGCGCCATCGCCTCGATCTCTGCGCCAAGTTCCACTGCCGGCAAGTCCAGTCGCAACGCCTGACACCCGCGGCGCAGACGCCTCAGGTGCCGCGACCACAAGGGCACCCCGCCGGCAACCACCCGCATGGTTTCGAACAGTCCGTCACCATAGGCCAGGGCACGATCGCTCAACGGCAGACTGTCAGCAGCCTGGCCGTTGATCAGGGTAGACGAGACCGCGCCAGGCATTGCCGCGTCCACTTTCATTCGCAGCGGCGAAAGACCAGACTGCCGTTGGTACCACCGAAGCCGAAGGAGTTGGACAGCGTTACATTCAACGAGCGCTGCTGCGCCTGGTGCGCCACATAGTTCAGGTCGCAGCCCTCATCCGGGTTGTCCAGATTGATGGTCGGCGGCGCGACCTGATCACGCAGGGCCAGCACACTGAACACCGCTTCTACCGCACCGGCGGCGCCCAGCAGGTGACCCGTCATGGATTTGGTCGAGCTGATCGCCAGCTTGTGCGCGTGATCACCGAACACCGTCTTCACCGCGCGCGTCTCGGCCAGGTCGCCAGCAGGGGTCGAGGTGCCATGGGCGTTGATGTAGTCCACCTCATCGGCGTTCATACCGGCATCCTTTAGTGCATTGGCCATGCACTTGGCGCCGCCACGACCGTCTTCCGGCGGCGCGGTCATATGATAAGCATCGCCGCTCATGCCGAAGCCGACCAGCTCGGCGTAGATATTGGCACCACGGGCCTTGGCGTGCTCGTACTCTTCCAGGACCATGGCGCCGGAACCATCGGACAGTACGAAACCGTCGCGATCCTTGTCCCAGGGACGGCTGGCACCCTGTGGATCTTCATTGCGCGTGCTCATCGCCCGTGCGGCGCTGAAGCCGCCCAGACCCAGCCCGCTGGTGGCCATTTCCGAGCCACCGGCAACCATGACGTCAGCCTCGCCATAGGCAATGTTGCGTGCCGCCATGCCGATGCTGTGGGTACCCGTGGTACAGGCCGTGGTCATGGCGTAGTTTGGCCCCTGCAGGCCATACTGAATGGACAGATAGCCGGCAACCATGTTGATGATCGAGCCCGGCACGAAGAAAGGCGAGATGCGCCGCGGGCCGTTGGTGAGCAACTGCTCGCAGTTCTTTTCGATATTGGTGAGACCGCCAATGCCGGACCCCATGACCACGCCGATGCGGTCGCGATTCTCGTCATTGATCTCGATACCCGAGTCCTTGATGGACTGGATACAGGCGGCCAGGCCATACTGGATGAACAGGTCGAGCTTGCGGGCTTCTTTTGCCGCCATGTACAGCTCAACATCAAAATCCCGAATGGAACCGCCAATGCGCGTATTGAAGGCGCTGACATCCATATGCTCAATGGTAGCAATACCGCTCTTGCCAGCCAAAGCGGCCTGCCAACTGCTCTCTACCGTATTCCCCAACGGTGACAACATACCCAGACCGGTTACCACAACACGTCTGCGCGACACAGCGAACTCCTTATTCAACTCTTGTAGCAACGACAGCATCAGCACTGTGGCCCAAACCGCTGCCGCGAATCTGCCGTATTGTCGGCGCAAACGCGCCGGGCAGCAAGACGCCGTACCTCAGCCTACGTATCACCCTGTTTCGGACATACAAAAAAGCCGCAGTAACTTGAGAGCACTGCGGCTTTTTTCGACCTGTCGGCAGACTGCGTGATTACTTCTGGTTGGAGTTCACGTAGTTGATTGCTTCCTGGACGGTGGTGATCTTCTCGGCTTCTTCATCCGGAATCTCGGTCTCGAATTCTTCTTCGAGAGCCATCACCAGCTCCACGGTGTCCAGGGAGTCAGCGCCAAGATCTTCAACAAAAGAAGCACTGTTGGTTACTTCTTCTTCTTTGACACCGAGCTGCTCGGCAACGATTTTCTTGACGCGTTCTTCGATGGTACTCATACCTTGTTCTCACTCCTATTTGCAGTTCCGAGAAGCCGGACTGCGGGTAGTTTATAGAAACAAATTGCCTGGTTTCAAGCGTGAATCGTTCCTATCGTAAAGGGTGCAAAGCCTGCGGGGCTTGTACCCGGCAAAAAGTCATGCAAAAACATCATTGTAGCTCAGATGGAAATACCATCTCAGCTCATGTACATACCGCCGTTGACCGGCAGTGTAGCGCCGGTAATGTAGCCTGCCGACTCGCTGGCAAGAAAACCTACTGCGGCAGCAATTTCATCCGCCTGACCCAAACGGCCTAGCGGAATCTGCTCCAGCATCACATTGCGCTGGCTGTCATTAAGCGCACGCGTCATGTCTGTGTCAATAAAACCTGGTGCAACGGCGTTCACAGTAATGGCACGCGAACCCACTTCACGCGCCAGTGCGCGGGTAAAACCTTCCATGCCAGCCTTGGCTGCAGCATAGTTGGACTGGCCAGCATTACCCATACCGCCCACCACCGAACTGATGTTGATGATACGCCCCCAACGGCCTTTGGTCATGCCTCGCAGCACTGCCTTGGACAGGCGGTAGACCGAACCCAGATTGGTGCTCAACACATCATCCCATTCGTTGTCTTTCATGCGCATCAGCAGATTATCGGCGGTGATCCCGGCATTGTTCACCAGAATAGCCGGTGCGCCGTAGCTCTCGGTAATGCTCGCAAGCACAGCGGCGACCGACTCGGGATCACGCACATCCAGCTTCATGCCTGTGCCTTGGTAACCCGCTTCGGCGAGTTTATCGGCTATTGCCTGCGCACCCTGATCACTGGTTGCGGTACCAATAACAACGGCGCCCTGAGCAGCGAGGTTATGTGCAATGGCCTGACCGATGCCCCGACTCGCACCGGTAATCAGCGCTACTTTTCCTGCAAGACTCATGTCGAATTCCTTATGCAAAGTGTTCGCTGAACGCGGTAAAACCTGTAACGCTGTCCAGACTGTAGTTGTTGATGGCCTTGGCGCAACGCTTGTTCAGGCCGCCCAGCACTTTGCCGGGACCACACTCTGCCAGATCGGTGACGCCTTGCTCGGCCATGTAGACCACCGATTCCACCCAACGCACGGGACTGTAGAGCTGCTCCACCAGCAACTGGCGCAGGTCGGCCACATTGGCGGCAGGTTGCGCGGTGACGTTTTGCACCAGGGTAATGGAGGGCGCTTGCCAATCAAGCGCGGCAAAGTCCGACGACAATTGTTCGGCGGCGGGCTGCATCAGGGC
Source organism: Halopseudomonas sp. (assembly GCF_036961105.1). GTDB lineage: Bacteria > Pseudomonadota > Gammaproteobacteria > Pseudomonadales > Pseudomonadaceae > Halopseudomonas. The sequence continues at coordinate 332,737 of NZ_JBALWW010000002.1, forward strand.
GCAGTGTGAGGGAACACTGACCGGCAGCGCTATAGCGCGCTTGGCACCAGCGTTCTTGCAGGCGTCAATCGCGCGCGCAACGGCATCGGCCTCGCCAGCAATCACCACCTGGCCAGGCGCATTGAAATTCACAGCGCTGACCACCTGCCCCTGCGACGCAGCCGCGCAGAGCTCGATAATCTGTTCATCCTCAAGGCCCAGAATGGCCGCCATGGCGCCTTTGCCTTCGGGTACAGCCTGCTGCATCAACTGGCCGCGGCGCTCGACCAGACGCACCGCATCAGCGAAGGACAACACCCCGGCGGCAACCAGGGCCGAATATTCACCCAGGCTGTGACCGGCAACGAAAGCAGGACGCACCGCACTGGTTTGACACCACAGGCGCCAGAGCGCAACCGAGGCCGTGAGAATGGCGGGCTGAGTTCGATCAGTTCGATTCAGATCGGCTTCCGGACCATTCTGGCTCAACGCCCAAAGGTCATATCCGAGCGCGTCTGAGGCTTCGCCAAAGGTTTCCTTGATGACCGCATGCTGCTCGGCCAACTCGCCTAGCATACCAACCGCCTGCGAGCCCTGGCCGGGGAAAACGAAGCCAAGAGAATTAGTCATACCATCTTCCTGTTATCCAATGAATGAGCAGAGTCTAGACACATGAGTGTGACAATGGAATTTGGATGCCTTGCACCGCCCCGAGGTCACAGACTCTCATCGGGACTGCAAGCGTTGGGCAATGCGCTCGGGCAGACCCGCCTCACAGGCTTTCACCGCCTTGCCAATCGCTACCAGCATGGCCTGCTCGCCTGCACCACCGTGACTCTTGACCACGACGCCTCTCAGACCCAGTAGACTCGCACCATTGTGGCGCGCCGGATCGTTGCGCTGGCGCATGGGCCTGAGTGAGCGAGCAATGATCGGAGAGACCCAGCGCACCAGCCGGCTTGCGCGCATGGCGTCGCGCATCTCGGCCTGCAGATAGTTGGCTACGCCTTCGCTGGCCTTGAGCAGCACATTGCCGACAAAACCATCGCAGACCACTACGTCTGCCTCACCACGAAAGAGCCCATCGCCTTCCACATGGCCCACATAGTTGAGCTGCGTGCTGGCCGCCAGCAACGCGCCTACGGCGCGCACTTCGCGCCCGCCCTTGTGCACCTCATGGCCGATATTCAGCAGCCCTACGCGCGGGTTGGGCTTGCCGGTCAACTCAGCCACTGCCGCCGACCCCATCAGAGCGAACTCGAACAACTGCTCGGCGGAGCAATCGACATTGGCTCCCAGGTCGAGCACATGACAGTCATGCCCGGCAACCGGCAAAGCCGCCATGATGGCCGGCCGTTGTACGCCGTCCAGCATGCCCAGCACGGAGCGCGCCAGCACCATGAGCGCACCCGTGTTACCGGCACTCAGACAGCCGTCGGCCAAGCCATCGCGGACCTGCTGCAATGCCACGCGCATGGAGGCATCCGGCTTGCCACGCAGCACACTGGCCGGCGGATCATCCGCCAGAATCTGCTCTGATGTCGACAACAGGGTGACGCGTTCGGAAGGATAGCGGGCAGCAGCAATCAGCGGCGAAATAGCGTCCGCAGAGCCAACCAGAATGAGATGCAGGGAGGGGTAAAGCGCGAGACTGCGAAGCGCAGCGGGGACAATGCAACGGGGACCGAAGTCCCCGCCCATCACATCAATCGCCAGGCGAATTGACGTGGACAAAACTTATTCGTCGTTGTCCTTGTTTACAACCTGACGACCACGGTAGAAACCGTCAGGAGAAACGTGGTGACGAAGATGGGTTTCGCCAGTGGTCTTGTCTACAGACAAGGCAGCGGAGGACAACGCATCGTGTGAACGACGCATGCCGCGTGCGGAACGGGACTTTTTGTTCTGCTGAACAGCCATGACTAATAAGCTCCTAAGCTCAGGTATCGCGTTTTAACTTGGCCAGCACGCTGAAAGGATTAGGCTTCTCAGACTTTTCCTCCAGCTCCGCCGTCTCAGGGCGATACCCTGGCGGATGCTGACATGTGTCCTGCGGGTGCATCGGAACTGCAGGCAAGGCCAGAAGCAGTTCGTCTTCGATCAGAGATATCAGATCGAGCGGTTCTTCACCCACAATAACCGGTTCATAAAGACGGGGCAGCTGTTTGGCAGCCTCATCACTTTCGACAAAACCTACATCACACTCGCTGTCGAGCGGCACAATCACCTGCTCGAGACAGCGCTGGCAGATCAGCGGTGCATTGGTCTGATAATGACCATGCATGGTGCCGATCCCCTGTTCGTCGCGGGCAAAATGCAGTTCAACCTGCACGTCATCTGCGGGAGCAGCCAACACTGCCGCCAAACGCTGCATGCTATCGGCCTTCACCACGCCTTTCAGGGTGATTTGGCGATCAACAAGCCGTGCCGGCTCAATGTATGAGGGTATGGTTCCAGACATAAGCGCGCAATTCTAGGGACAGCAGCCCCATCTGTCAAAACTATTTGCAAGTAAACCCAGGACTGTTCGTCGGCTTGCCTGCCTGCTCGTCAGCCTGCTGACAGCCGGGTAACATCAAGAACCTTGTAACCACCCATTGCGCTGACACCAGCGCAAACTGTAAACAGGATGCAAACCTTGCTACCGCTGATTCTGGCCTCCAGTTCACCCTATCGCAAATCCCTGCTGGAACGCCTGCAACTGCCCTTTCAGAGCGCCAGTCCAGACATCGACGAAGCCGTCTTACCCAACGAGCACCCGGAACAGCTGACGCAGCGCCTGGCACTGACCAAGGCGAAGGCACTGCAATCACACTTCCCGGCCCACCTGATCATCGGCTCGGACCAGGTGGTACTACTCGACGGGCAACCGGTCAGCAAGCCGGAGAACCATGATGAGGCGTGCCGGCAGTTGCAGCGCAGCAGCGGCAAGACCCTTACCTTCTTTACTGCACTGTGCCTGCTCAACACCAGCAATGCGCAGCATCAGTTGATTGTCGAACCCTATGAAGTGACCTTTCGCCAGCTCAGCGACGCGCAGATAGAGCGCTACCTGCGGTGCGACCAGCCATACGACTGCGCCGGCAGCTTCAAATCAGAGGGTTTTGGTATCAGCCTGATCGAGCACATGCGCGGCGATGATCCGAACAGCCTGATCGGTTTACCCCTGATCAGGCTTTGCCAGATGCTGGCCAGAGAGGGTATCCATCTGCCCTGACCGTCTATCTCAACGCAGACTGGGACCGGAAAACCCCAACTCGGTAGCGATTGCCGCCCCCATGCTGGCACCGAGCTGACGAGTAAAGCGCTTGAATGGCGACTCCTGATGAGTGAAATCCACCAGCTCTTCGGCGCCAATGACATCACGCGCGACTGCCGAGGTGCTGGACAGACCATCTATCAGACCCAGCTCCAGCGCCTGCTCTCCAGACCAGATCAGGCCGCTGAACATGTCAGGGATCTCCTTCAACCGGTCGCCGCGACCCGCCTTGACCTGATTGATGAACTGCTGATGAGTGGTATTCAGCACACCCTGCCAGAACTGGCGCTCCTCCGGCTTCTCAGGCTGGAAGGGATCGAGAAACGCCTTGTGCTCGCCAGCGGTGTAGGTGCGCCGCTCCACGCCCAGCTTCTCCATGGTGCCGACAAAACCAAAGCTGGCAGCTGTCACTCCAATGGAACCCACCAGACTTGCCTTGTCGGCATAGATCTCGTCCGCGGCCGCCGCAATATAGTAGGCACCGGATGCGCCCAGGTCGGTGATTACCGCATACAACTTGATGTCGGGATGCAGCGCACGCAGACGCTTGATCTCGTCGTACACGTACCCCGACTGCACCGGGCTGCCACCAGGGCTGTTGATCCTCAACACCACGCCCTTGGTATTGACATCCTCGAAGGCCTCACGCAACGCACCCACCAGATTATCGGCACTGGCCTCTTCCTGATCGGCAATCATCCCGCGCAGCTCGATCACCGCCGTATGCGGCCCGCCCACCGCGCTCGACTCCATGTTCGCCAGAGGCGAGAACAGCATGATGGCGCCAAACAGGTATATAAAGGTCAACAACTTGAAGAAGATTCCCCAGCGACGCGAACGGCGCTGCTCCTTGAGCGATGCCTGCAACGTATCCTCAAGCAACCGCCAAGCCTTCTTGTCCTCGGCAGCCTGGGCTCGGGTCTCCCGGGAAACCATCTCGCCTTCGGTCCATTGATCATTGTGCATCAAGCTTCCCCCATCACGGATTTTTGGCCAACACGGCCAGCCTTGCTTAACCAAACCCCCAACTCACTGAACTCGTCGATGCAGTGCACCGGCCTGCAGCGCAACAACTGATCGCGACTCTGCGCCCCATAGGTTACAGCCACGGCGCGCATATCGGCATTGGCAGCCATATCCAGGTCAAAGGAACTGTCACCGACCATCAAGGCGCGCGAGGGCGCAGCGTTCAGCTCGCGAAGAATTTCCTGCAGCATGCGCGGATGCGGCTTGCTCGCCGTTTCATCAGCGCAGCGAGTACTTTCAAAAAAGCCCAGCAGATCGTGCTGCCGCAACATGCGATCAAGACCCGTGCGCCCCTTACCGGTCGCCACCGCCAGGCGATAGCCCTGAGCGCGCCATGACTCCAGCGACTCCAGCACACCCGGAAACAGCTGCAAGGGTTGTGCTGGCTGGTTGCGGTACTGGGTCCGATAGCCAGCCAGAACCGCGTCCAGACGCTGCTGGTCCTGCTCCTGCGGATAGAGCGCGGCCACCGCCTCGGGCAACCCCAGCCCAATGATACCGCGCACTGCCAGCGCATCGGGTATCGGCATACCCGCCTGTTCGGCTGCGCAGCGCATGGTGCTGACGATATGACCAACCGAGTCCGAGAGGGTGCCATCCCAATCGAAAATCAGCGTATCCACTTCACCCATTGCGCAACCGCCCTAAGGTGTCATCCCACTGCTTGCCCGGTTGCGCCTCCACCTTCAGCTCCTGACCGTCCGCCATGACCACGCGTAGCGAGCGCGCATGCAGGAACAAACGCTTGCCACCCAGTTCACGCACTACGCGGGAAAAGTCGTCGTCACCGTACTTGGGGTCACCGGCGATCGGGTGTCCAGCGTGCCTGGCGTGCACGCGAATCTGGTGCGTGCGACCGGTAATGGGTCTCGCCTCCACGAGCGTCGCCAGTTCGCCAAAGCGCTCCAATACGCGAAATTCGGTCAGGCTTTCCTTGCCTTCAGTGTTCACCTCGACCATGCGCTCGCCGGAGCGCAAGTTGCTCTTCTGCAGCGGCGCATGCACCTTTTTGGTTGACGCGGGCCAGCGACCACGGACCAGCGCTTCATAGCATTTGGTCACACCGTCACCACGCAGCGCAGCATGCAGATGCCGCAACACACTACGCTTCTTGGCAATCATCAGACAACCGGAGGTATCACGGTCCAGCCGATGCACCAGCTCCATCTGCGGACAGTCAGGGCGCATCTGGCGCATCGCCTCGATCACCCCAAAGTTCAGACCGCTGCCGCCATGCACAGCCAGACCCGCTGGCTTGTTGACCACAATCAGCCCCTTGTCTTCAAACAGAATGCCGGCCTCGAGCGCATTGAGAATACCCTGCCCCACCAGCGCCGGTTCGTTGGGCGCGGGCAGCCGCACCGGCGGAATCCGCAGAGTATCGCCGGCTTGCAGGCGGTAGTCTGGCTTGACCCGACCCTTGTTCACCCGCACCTCCCCCTTGCGCAGGATGCGATAAACGAGGGTCTTGGGGGCACCCTTGAGGCGGGTAATAAGGTAGTTGTCGATGCGCTGGCCGGCCTGATCAGCATCGATCTGATCAAACTGGACCTGGACAGGAAGTTCGCTGGGGCTGTTTTTCATCCGCGCATGATACATTTTTTCATTCAATTGAAGCACTTAAAAAATGCTGCTATAGTCCGGCGAGCTGCCGCGTTTGCAGCCGGGGAGTCCAGCCCATACAAAGCTGCCGAGCCCCAGAAACAAAGCCATACAGTCTCCGCCAACAAACGAAAACGAATGATCGGCGCGACTTATGTTTGCAACACTGCCTGCCATGAGGGCACGCAGAAAATCAACCCGCTCGCGGACAACCACGCTGAGCGGCACCCGATTCAGATGGGTAAGTGTTTAGGTGGAGATGCACAGCTTCAGGATAATGTGACGAGCGCTGACACTTGCCATTCAATGTGTCCCCGTTACCAGTCCAGCTGATTCCTCCCTAAGGACGCCTTGCAGCAACATCCGGGCATTACGTGAAGCCGGCCAGACCGCTGATCCGCAGACCCTGCGTTGACAGCCACATGACCGCCACCCGGCAGCATAAAAGCCTGCCGCCGTAGCCAACCCTCTTGTTCTTGCAGGACAGTCCCCAAGCAGTTTCTCTGTAGAAGTAACAGATAGAACTGTCGTTGACGCTGCCAACCAGCAGCAATGCGATGTGAACTCTGCACCAGGGCGATCCATGCCCAGGCCAGAAACACACCTGACACCGAACGCATGAGTCGCAGGTGCCGTACACGTGATATCCGTCTAGCCCTGGAATCACAACGGTACTTCATGAAAAGAATGCTAATCAACGCAACTCAACCCGAAGAGTTGCGTGTCGCCCTGGTAGACGGCCAGCGCCTTTATGACCTCGACATCGAATCCGGTGCTCGCGAACAGAAGAAGGCCAACATCTACAAAGGTCGCATTACCCGCGTCGAGCCCAGCCTCGAAGCTGCCTTCGTCGACTTCGGCTCCGAACGCCACGGCTTCCTGCCCCTCAAGGAAATCTCCCGCGAATACTTCTCCAAGCAGGTAGAAGGTCGCGTGAACATCAAGGACGTCCTAAAGGAAGGCCAGGAAGTCATCGTTCAGGTCGACAAGGAAGAGCGTGGCAACAAAGGCGCCGCCCTGACTACCTTCATCAGCCTGGCTGGTCGCTATCTGGTGCTGATGCCGAACAATCCCCGTGCTGGCGGCATCTCTCGCCGCATCGAAGGCGAAGAGCGTAACGAACTGCGTGAAGCGCTGAACAGCCTGAATGTGCCTGCCGACATGGGCATGATAGTGCGTACTGCTGGTCTGGGCCGCAGCGCAGAAGAACTGCAATGGGATCTCGACTACCTGATGCAACTCTGGGACGCCGTGAAAGGCGCCTCCTCCGAACGCAGTGCCCCCTTCCTGATCTATCAGGAAAGCAACGTCATCATTCGCGCCATCCGCGATTATCTGCGCCAGGACATCGGTGAAGTGCTGATCGACAGCGAAACCGTGAAGGAAGAAGCGCTCAATTTCATCAGCCAGGTGATGCCGCAGTACGCGAGCAAGGTGAAGCTGTATGAAGACAGCGTTCCTCTGTTCAATCGCTTCCAGATCGAAAGCCAGATCGAAACCGCGTTCGAACGCGAAGTGAAACTGCCCTCCGGCGGCTCCATCGTGATTGACCATACCGAAGCCCTGGTTTCTGTAGACATCAACTCCGCGCGTGCCACCAAGGGCGGCGATATCGAAGAGACCGCACTGCAGACCAACCTGGAAGCGGCTGAAGAAATCGCCCGCCAACTGCGCCTGCGTGACATCGGCGGCCTTATCGTTATCGACTTTATCGACATGAGCCCGGCCAAGAATCAGCGCGCCGTAGAAGAGCGCGTACGCGAAAGTCTGGAAGCGGACCGTGCCCGCGTACAGGTGGGTCGCATCTCCCGTTTCGGCCTGCTGGAAATGTCCCGTCAGCGCCTGCGGCCCTCGCTGGGCGAGACCAGCGGCATCGTCTGCCCGCGCTGTAATGGCCGCGGCACCATCCGCGACGTCGAGTCACTGTCCCTTTCCGTACTGCGACTCATTGAAGAAGAAGCACTGAAGGAGCGCACCGCTGAAGTGCGCGCACACGTACCCGTCGCGGTCGCCACCTTCCTGCTGAATGAAAAACGCGAAGCCCTGGCCAAGACCGAGGCACGCACCAAGATTCGTATCCTGATCCTGCCGACGCCGCACATGGATACGCCGCACTTTGAAGTGCAGCGCCTGCGCGACGATCACGAATCCGTACTGAATCACGAAAGCAGCTTCACCATGAGCAGCGAAGTGGAAGCGGAAGAGCCAACTCCGGTTAGCCAGACCCGCGCCATCGTGCGTCAGGAAGCCGCCGTCAAGGCCCTCTCCCCTGCTCGCCCAGCGCCTACTCCCCCAGCACCGGTAGAAGCCGTGCAGGCAGCTCAGCCGAATCTGTTCAAGGGCCTGATCAAGTCTCTGGTGGGCCTGTTTGCCCATGACGACACGCCGAGCGCCCCCGCCAAGGAAGTCGAAGAGACTCCAGCGGCCAAGCGTCCGAGCCGTGACGGTGGCAACCGCAACAGCGATGAGCGCCGCAACAACCGCAATCGCCGTCAGCGCCCTGACCGCAACGAGCGCGGTAACCGTGCCGAGCGCCCAGAACGCGCAGAACAACGCCCCGAGGCTGAGCGCAAGCAGGCGCCGCGCAACGAACGCCCCGCCGAGACCGTGACTGAGACCCCGGCCGACAGCGCGCCAGCGCAGAAGCCGTCCAACTCACGTCGCCGCCGTCGCCCAGCCGATGCCGATCAACAGCGCACGCCACGCGATGATGACAACCAGGCCCGCCAGCAAACTCGCGAGCGTCGCCCGCAACGTCAAAGCGAGCAGGAGCATGAAGCCGAAGACATCAGCGTAGAGACTACCACTGCTACCGAGAACCTCGAGCAGGGTAACGAAGGCAATGAGGCCGATCGTCCCAAACGCCGCTCACGCAGCAGCCAGCGCCGTCGCAGCAACCGTCGCCGTCCGCAGCAGGAAGGCACCGAGGGGAGCGAAGGAACTTCATCCGAGCAGAGCACGGACGAAGCCCAGGATAGCCAGAAGGCACCTATTGCCGCCGCTGTGGTCAGCGCCGATGCCGTTGCCGCGGAAACCGCAGCAGCGCCTACCGCACCCGCTGCGGAAGACGCTGACAGCACGGCCGTCACCGATGTTCAGGCACCGGTAGAAGCCGGCCTGAACGAAGCCGCCAGCAAGGTGGAAGCGTCCATCGAAACCGCGGTTGAAGCCTTTAGCCAGGCGCAGCCAGGCGAGCAGCTGGATGCCGAAGCGGCAACAGTCGGCGAGCCCGTATCGCCAGCCGAGCCAACCGCAGAGTCTGAGCTGGAGCCGGAACAGGCAGACGCTCCGCGCCCGCCACGCCGTCAGCGCCAGGAGCGCAAGAAGCCCGCAGCAGTCGAGGAGACTCAACCAGAATCGACGCAGCCAGCCGAAACAGCAGCAGAAGCCGCCAGCGAGCCAGCCCCCGCAGCCGCCAAAGCCGAAGAAGCGCCCATTGAAGCTGAAGCAATGCCGGAACCTGCCGCGGTAGAAACGCCCGCTGCTACCCCCGAGCAGGCCAAGGAAGAAGTCCAGACGTCGGTTGCTGACAGCACTGCCAAGGCAGAAGACAGCATCCCGGCGCTGACTGAAAGCGGCCGCGCCTATAACGACCCACGCGAGATCCGTCGCCGCCAACTGGAAGCCAAACGCCAAGCTGAAGCCGCAGCGCAAGAGCCTAGCACTCCCGTCAGCGAGCAGCAGTCCGAGGCCAAGCCGGCAGCGGAACCTGGTGCTGACGCCGAAGCAGCCAAGCCGGCGCCAGCGAGTGCGCCGGTCGAAGCCGAGTCCGAAGCTCAACGCCCTGTCGCTGAAGAAGCACCTGCAAAAGCGCTCGCAGCAGAGCCTCAAGCAGCCAGCCAGCCGACACAGGCAGACATGCTGGACGCTGAGACAGCGCAGCCTGAAGTCGCTGCCGAAGCAGCGAGCGAGGCCGCTGCCGAGACCGGGGCCAAGCCAAAAGCGCCAGCGCAGGATGCCCAAGCGGAGGTTCAACCTGCGGAGCAGCCGGCCGGGCCCGACAGCGATATCAGCAAGTCGTAACAGGTTGTAGCAACAACAAAAAAGGGATGCCTCGGCATCCCTTTTTTGTCTCTGCATTGCGTTGTATCAGCTCGCTTCCCGCTCCCCTGTGCCAGACCCGCCGGCCGCTGGTCTCAGGCGCGCAGCGTTCCCAGCAAGGGAGGCTCCTGCTCAAGCACCACGCCAAAACGCTGCTGTACCTCGGCGGCAATGTCTGCCGCCAGGGCCAGAATCTCACTGCCCCGCGCCATGCCGTAATTCACCAATACCAGCGCCTGGGCCTGATGCACGCCCACGTCGCCGCGCCGAAAACCCTTCCAGCCCGCCTGTTCTATCAGCCAACCGGCAGCCAGTTTGCACAGACCGTCCGGTTGCGGAAAGTGCGGCATACCCGGATGACGCAGCAGCAGGGCGTCGGCAGCAGCTTGCGACACCAAGGGATTCTTGAAAAAGCTGCCCGCGTTCGGCAACACGGCAGGGTCTGGCAGTTTGTCACGCCTGATGGCACAAACCAGCTCGCTGACCACCCGTGAATCCGGCGATTGCAAGCCCGTGGCCTGCCAGGCAGCCGCCAGAGGGGCATATTCCACGTTGATATACGGGCGTAGTGACAGGCGAAAACGCACTCGCAAGATCACATAACGCCCCGGTGCACGCTTGAAGCAGCTGTCGCGGTAGGCAAAGCCGCATTCGGCCAAGGAGAAACTGACCACCGCCCCGGTATGTCGGTCGAGCGCGTCCAGGCTGACAAATACGTCTTTTACCTCAACCCCGTACGCGCCGATATTCTGCACCGGTGCTGCGCCTACCGTGCCCGGAATCAGCGACAGATTCTCCAGGCCGCTGAGCCCCAGATCCAGCGACCAGCGCACAAAGTTGTGCCAGTTCTCCCCCGCAGCCGCCTCCACCACGACCATCGAGGACGAACGCGACAACACTCGCCGCCCACGGCTTCGCATCAATACCACCAGCCCTGCTACCGGGCCAGCGAGCACCAGATTGCTGCCGCCGCCCAGCAAGGTCAGCGGCCAATTGTTGCGGCTGGCCAGTTGCACGGCAGCCAGTAGTTGGCGTTCGTTTTCCACCACCAGCAGGTGCTCCGCCTGCTCGCTCACCGCCAGCGTGTTATAGGGCCGCAGATCGACCTGCGATTGCAGCACGCTCAAGACTGCACCTGTTGATCCAGCCAGGCATCTGCCGCCTGCTCAAGCATATCCAGTACTTGCTCGAAGCCGTCGGCGCCACCGAAATAAGGATCAGGCACTTCCTCGGGCCCTTGCGGCAAGATACTCATGAACAGCTGAATTCTCGCCTGAGTCGAAGCCGGCGCCCGGGCGAGCAGATTCTGCAGATTGCTCTTGTCCATCGCCAGGATAAGGTCGAAATCGACAAAATCGCTGTCGCGCACCGCGCGCGCGCGCTGAACAGACAGATCGTAACCCCGCTTGCGCGCGGCAGCCGTGGCGCGCTTATCCGGCGACTCACCCGTGTGGTAACCGCCAGTGCCGGCAGAATCCACTACAAAGTTCTGCTGCAGGCCCCGTTCGTGCAGGCGTGCTTCAAACACGCCCTGCGCTGTCGGCGAACGGCAGATATTGCCCAGACAAACAAAGAGTACCCGCGTCGGTGCCGGCGTCATGCCTGCCCCAGCAAGGCGCGTACCCGATCCAGATCTGCCTGGGTGTCTACCCCGGCAGGCAACAGCTCACAAGCGGTTGCAACATGAATTCGCGTGCCAAACCAGAGCGCACGCAGTTGCTCCAGCGATTCGGCAATCTCCAGCGGACTGGCAGGCCAGGTGACATAGTCGTGCAGAAAACCGACCTTGTAGGCGTAAATGCCGATGTGCCGGTTGAAGGGTATTCCCGCCGGCAGTGGCCCAGGCCCGGCAGCGAAGGCGTCCCGACACCAGGGCATGGGCGCGCGGCTGAAGTAAAGCGCGAAACCCTGATGATCACAGACCACCTTCACCGCATTCGGATTGAACAGGGTCTCGGCATCGGCAATGGGCTCGCAAAGAGTGGCCATCCCCGCTTCGGGGTGCGCCAGCAGGTTTCCGGCTACCTGATCTATCACCGCCGGCGGTATCAGCGGCTCATCACCCTGCACGTTGACCACACAGGCATCGGCAGGCAGCCCCAGAGCACTGACAACCTCTTGCAAGCGATCCGTACCGGAGGGGTGATCTTCACGGGTCAGCAATACCTGGGCACCAAAGGCCTGACAGGCATCAACTATGCGCTGATCATCGGTGGCAACGGTCACCGACAGAGCCGAGCTCTTGCGCGCCTGCTCCCAGACATGCTGCACCATGGGTTTGCCGGCAATCAGTTGCAGCGGCTTACCCGGCAGGCGGGTGGAGGCATAACGCGCCGGAATGATGACGTGGAACATGTTCAGCGATCCAGCTTTTCATCAGCATCCAGTGCACGCGCTTCGGTTTCCAGCATGACCGGAATTCCCTCGCGCACCGGATAGGCGAGTCCATCAGCGCGACACCAGAGCTCGGTTTTCTGGGCGTTGAGCACCAGGGGGCCCTTGCATATCGGGCAAGCCAATACATCTAACAGTTTAGGGTCCATCTTTTACTCCTGTGATTGGTTTGAACCGGCAGATGCAGTAGGCAGCAGCGCCACCAGCGCCGCAGCGAAGGCATCGCTCAGATGCGCATCGACGCTCAGATACCACCAGTTCTCCTGGGCCAGAGGGCGGCATTTCACTGCATCTTTCTCGGTCATTATGACTGTTTTATTCTGCGGCAGGTTGCGCAAAGAATCGTGCGTGTAGCTGGCGTGATCCGCAAATACCAGCGGCTCAGAGGAAAACCCGCACGCCTCCAGTGTGTGAAAAAAACGCTGGGGATTGCCGATGCCAGCGAGCGCAATTACTTCGCGCTCGCCACGCCAGAGTGCCAGAGGCACTTTCTTGCCACTGCGCAGATGCACCAGGCTGGTAGGCTGCAACTGCATGGCAAAGCGATTCGTCTGATCGGCCGCAGCGCCATTGCAGACCACCAGATCTACGCAATCGAGACGCTCGGGTGGTTCGCGCAAGGGCCCTTCCGGCAGGCAGCGGCCATTGCCCAAGCCTCGCTGCGCGTCCAGCATCACCAGCTCCACCGTGCGACCGAGCGCATAATGCTGCAGCCCGTCATCGCTGATGATGACGTCAATATCGTTGCTTGCGAGCAATGCACGCGCCGCTGCCGGCCGGTCAGGATCAATGAACAGCGGTACCTGGGCACGTTGGGCAATCAACAGCGGCTCGTCGCCACAATCCGCGGCATCGGCCTCGGGCGTCACGGCCCAGGGCAATTGCGGCGGCTGACCACCATAACCGCGGCTGATTACCCCCACACGGTAACCTTGGTCGCGCAAGAACTCGATCAGCCACAGCACCATCGGAGTTTTGCCGGTACCACCGAGAGTGATATTACCTACGATGATCAGCGGCACCGGCGGCCGCCACTGCGGGGACTGCCCACTCAGATAACGCTGACGGCGGCGCACCACCGCCCAGCGATACAATGCCGACAGCGGCCGCAGTATTAGCAGCCAGGGCTGTTTCCCATACCAGGCGCGCAGCAACGCCTGCTCAAGGCTGATCACTGCGCCTCGCCCGCTCCAATTTCACTGGTAGTCAAGCGCAATCGGCTGAAACCCAACTGGCCGGCGGCGTCCATTGCCGTTATCACGTATTGATGCGGTGTTTGCGCATCGGCGGTGATAACTACTGGCAACAGATTATCGCCACCAGACTCTTTGCTCAGTGCCGCTTTGAGGTTACTCAGGTTGGGGTTGAGCAGACTTTTCTCGTTGAGCGCCATGTCGCCAGTGGCCGAAATAGTCAGCTCGAGCTGCTGAATATTGCGGTTCTCCACGCGCTCACCAGAGGCCGCCTGCGGCAGATCCAGCTTGAGCTGCGTCTCGCGGGTAAAGGTGGTAGAAACCATAAAGAAGATCAGCAGCAGAAAAACCACATCGATCAGCGGCGTCAGGTTGACACTGACCTCCTCCGTTCTCTGACGGCGGAAGTTCACGGTCAGGCTCCCTTGCCGACAGCCGCAGCCACGGTAGCGCGCTTGCCGTTGCCATTGCCGTTGTCGCCGTTGAACTCCACGTCACGATTGCCCTGTACCACTTCGACCAGTTTGGTCGCTTCCTGCTCCATGGTAATAACCAGTTCATCGACCCGACGTACAAAGAAACGATGAAAGAACACTGCCGGAATGGCTACGGTGAGGCCCGCAGCAGTGGTGATCAGTGCCTTGGAGATACCGCCGGCGAGCACCCCGGTGTTGCCGGTGCCCTGCACCATGATGGCACTGAAGACGTCGATCATGCCAATCACCGTGCCCAACAGGCCCAGCAGCGGAGTAATGGCCGCTATGGTGCCCAGCGTATTCAGATAGCGCTCAAGCTCGTGGACCACCTTGCCGGCGGCCTCCTGAATGCACTCTTTCATGATTTCCCGGCCATGACGCGAATTGGCCAGGCCAGCGGCCAGCACTTCACCCAGAGGAGAGTCGGCGCGCAGGGTTTTCAGTTTGACCGCATCAAGCTGGCCGTCCTTGATCCAGCGCCAGACTTGTCCAAGCAGGTTTACCGGCGCCACGCGACTGGTGCGCAAGGCCCACAAACGCTCTATGACAATAGCCACGGCAATTACAGATGACAGAATGATCGGCAGCATCAGCCAGCCACCGGAACTGATCAATTCCCACACAAGCGATCCCTCCCCAAAATGGTTGTTTACTCTAGCACAGACAATCCGCTGAAACGCCCTGTAACAGCAGTGCCTGCACCTTATTGTTCATGCCAGAAACGCCGTGCTCTCTCGCGCCAACGCCAACTGAGCCGAGGCCCGGTCAAGTCATTTAGCTGAAAGCGCACAGCGCCGGAAGCGGCAGTATAAACCGGTTCTACCGACAGTTCGCGATATCGTGCCACAACCTTGGCATGCGGATGCCCATACCGATTGTTTGCCCCGGCACTGAAGACCACCCAGCGCGGAGCGACCCGGCGGATAAAAGCGTATGAAGAGGAGCTATGACTGCCGTGGTGAGGCGCCAGCAGCAGCGCGGATGGCTTCAGCGCTGGCAACAATCGGTACTCGCCAGCCCGACGGATATCGCCGGGGAGCAGCGCTCCAGCGGCCTGGCCGCCTATCTGCAACAGGCAGGAACGGTCGTTACCGCTGTCTGTCGCCTCACCCGCCGGCAATAGCGCAAAGCCCACGCCGTCCCACTGCCAGCTCTGCGCCACGCAGGGCTCTGCCGGCAGCACCGCTGCCAGACGCTCCGGCTCGCCGCTGACCACGCGAGTGACCGGCAGACGCCGGGCGACGGCTGGCGCTCCGCCGGCGTGATCGTTGTCAGCATGGCTCACCACCAGCATGTCCAGATGCTTGACTCCGCTGGCCAGCAAAGCCGGCGCGACCACCGCCTCACCCAGATCAAAGCCGCTGGACAGCCGAGCACCTGCGTCATATAGCAGATCATGCTGCGCAGTCTGCACATGCACCGCCAGGCCCTGCCCCACATCCAGCACTGTTACCTGCGCTACTCCCGGCGAGGGTCGAGGAATCGAGGGCCAGAGCAAGGGTAGCAGGCACATGGCCGCGGGCAGCCATAACAAACGGGCCAGCGGACTGAGTAGTATCAAGGTGCCCAGCACGACAACCAGCCAGGCAACCCAGCCGGGAAAGGCAAAGTGCAAAACCGGGCTGAAGTTGGCCACCCATTGCAAGCCATCGAACAACCAGCCCAAGAGCCAGGCCGCCAGACGCAGCAACTCAGGCCAGCCACAGATAACCTCCAGCAACGCCCCCAGCAATGCAACGGGCAGAATCAACAGGCTGATGCAGGGAATGGCAAGCAAATTCACCCCAAAGGCCGAAATGCTGCTAGGCATGCCCCAGAGCACCAACCAGGGCCACAGACCAAGATAAACCACCCATTGAGCACTGCCCCAGCGCGCCCAGATACCACGCTGCGCCAGGCGGCCACCCAGACCGAAGAGCAACAGCCCTACGGCCACAAAGGATAACCAGAAACCGGCACGCAGAGGCGCGGCGGGGTTCAGCATAACCACCGAGACCAGAGCCACCAGCCAGACCAGCGGCGCGCTGGGCCTTCGCTGGCACAGCTGGGTCAGACATACCAGTGCGCACATCAGCAGCGCCCGCTGCACCGGCACGGCGAAACCGGCCAGCCAGGCATAGAGGCCCGCCGCTACCAAAGCCACCGGAGCAGACAGCCACAGTTGCGGCCAGGACCAGCCAAAGCGTCCCCAGCGCAGCAGTTGTCGTGTCAACCAGAATACGGCCAGGGCCAGCATGCCGACATGCAGCCCCGAAATCACCATCAGATGGCTGGTACCTGTGGCCTGCAGTACCTCCCAGTCGGCATCGCCGAGGCTGGATTTGTCGCCCAGCAACAAGGCGAGCAGGCGCTGACCCTGCGGCACAGGAGCAAGTGCCGCAGCAAATCGCGTGCGCAATTCATCACGCCAGGACGTCGCCGTTGGCAACGAGAGGCGCTCACCACTGCGCACGCTCCCTAGCCCACCGGTAGCAGCGGCGTAAAGCCAGGCCTCGTAATCGAAAGCACCGGGATTGCTCATGCCTCGTGGGCGTCGTAACTTCGCCTCGAAGCGCCACACCTCTCCCGCCGCTATTGGCTCGCCGCCCCACCAGTGCATGCGCAAATCCGGCAGGACTTCGTCACTGTGGCTGACGTGCACAGCTTCAAGTTGAAACCGCCAGCCGGTCGCGGTTTGCTCGGGCAAGGCAGCGACTCGCCCTTCGATCAGCAACTGTTGATTGTCATGGTTATGCGCCAGACGCTGCGACAGCGCCTGCTGATGAAACAACAGTGCCCAGCAGAGGCCGAGCAGCAGGAAAGCCAGGTAGCGGCCAGCGGCCAGGGTACGCCACAGCAGCGCCGCCAACGGCAGCAGCAACCAGGGCAACCACCAGGGCGGTAGCTGCTCAAGGCACAGCGGTAATAGCAGACCGGCAAGCAGACTTGCCAGTAGCAGGCGAAGATCGCTCAAGCAAACATCCTGTAATCGACTATGCTGCCAGGCAGTAGTGCCCGTCTGACATTCCATGCATAATTGGCGCACGCCACAGTAGCCGAAACCCTGCGATGCCTCGCCGTCTATTTAAACGCCTGATGCCTCATCCGGATCGAATCAAAGGCAGCAAGTCCCTGCGGTTCATGGGCGATCTGCTGCACGATCCGAATTTATGGCACCTCAACCGCCACAGCGTTGCGCGGGCAATGGCAGTGGGCCTGTTTGTTGCGTTGATCCCGATTCCCTTGCAAATGCTGCTGGCCGCTGCGGTAGCAGTGCTGGTGCGTGCCAATCTGCCGATCTCGGTCAGTCTGGTCTGGCTGACCAACCCGGTCACCATGCCGCCGATCTTCTACGCCCAGTACAAGGTAGGCACGTTATTGCTGGGCGCACCCGAGCGCAGCATGCCGATGGAGTTGTCGGTGACCTGGTTGATGGCCGAACTGCATCACATCTGGCAGCCACTGCTGCTGGGATCGGTGCTGGTGGCTACCGTGATGGCGGCGCTGGGCTACTGCCTGACCATGTTGTATTGGCGACTCTGGGTGTCGCGCAACTGGCAACGGCGCAAAATGCGACGCCGTCACCAATCCTGATCAAACCTGCTCGCAGAGCTGCCCGGTTTTCAAGGTAAAGACGCGGTCCATGCGCCCCGCCAACGTCAGATCGTGGGTCACTACCAGAAAGGCCGTGCGCAAGGTCTGGCTGAGCTCAAGCATCAGTTGCTGAATGCTTTCGGCGGTGTGTTGGTCCAGATTGCCAGTCGGCTCATCCAGCAGTACGCAGGCAGGCTCATTGATCAAGGCGCGGGCAATTGCCACTCTTTGACGCTCACCGCCGGACAGTTCGGCCGGCTTATGCGTCACCCGCTCCGCCAGCCCCACCCGCTCAAGCATGGCTGTCGCCCGCTTGCGCGCCTGGGCAATCGGAGTCTTGCCGATCAACAGTGGCATGCATACATTCTCCAGCGCACTGAACTCCGGCAGCAGATGGTGGAACTGATAAACAAAGCCCAGATCGGCGTTGCGTAGTCGTCCGCGCTGGGTTTCCTGCATGGAAGACAGCTGCTGCCCGGCCAGCCATACCTCGCCCTCGGAAGGCGTATCCAGCCCACCCAGCATGTTCAGCAAGGTGGTCTTGCCGGAACCGGAACTGCCCACGATGGCAATGCGCTCGCCCCGGTGCAGGGAGAAGTGCACCTGATCCAGCACCCGCAGGCGCTGCGGACCCACCGCGTATTCCTTGCTCAGATTACGACACTCAAGAACGATATCAGTCATAACGCAGGGCCTCCGCCGGCTCGGTTCGTGATGCCCGCCAGGCGGGATACAGCGTGGCCAGAAAGCTCAGACTGAGCGCTGCGCCGCAAATAATAAAGACATCACTCCAGATCAGTTGCGAGGGCAGGTAGCTGATGAAGTACACATCCGAGCTGAGAAACTGAATGCCCAGCACCTGCTCCAGCCAGGACACCAGCTGCGAGACATTCAACGCCGCCAGTACACCGAGCACACAACCGCTCAGCGTTCCCACCACACCGATCACCGATCCCTGCACCATGAAGATGCCCATGATCGACATGGGAGTAGCACCCAGCGTACGCAGAATAGCGATATCCGCTTTCTTGTCGGTGACCACCATGACCAGGGTAGAAATGATGTTGAACGCAGCGACCGCCACTATCAGCATCAACAGCAGACCAATCATGGTTTTTTCCATCTTGATCGCCGCAAAGAGATTACCGTGAGTGCGCGTCCAGTCCTGCGCGTAATAGTCGCCCGGCAGTTGGCTGACGATATCCCAGGCAACCTTGGGCGCCTCAAACAGATTGTCCAGCTTGATACGCACGCCCTGCACCTGACCAGGCTGCCAGCGGCTGAGTTTGGCCGCATCGGCCACATGGATCATTGCCAGCGAGCCATCCAGCTCCGCACCCACTTTGAACACACCTGCGACCGTAAAGCGCTTGAGCCGCGGAAATACACCGGCCGGAGTCACCGAAGCTTCGGGCAGCACGAAGGTCAGCTTGTCGCCGACCTCGACGTTGAAACGTTTGGCGATCAGCTCACCGATGACGATTCCAAACTCACCCTCTACCAGACTATCCAGCGACCCGCTCTGCATATGGTTTTCGATAATGGAGACGGTCTTTTCCGCCTCAGGCTGTACACCCGTGACCAGCACAGGCGCGACACTGCCGTCGTGCGTGAGCATGCCCTGCAACTGGATGAAGGGCGCAGTCGCCACCACCTTTGGGTTAGCTATCAGTTGCTTGGAGAGCGCTTGCCAATCGCTGATTGGCTGGTAACCGTTGATGGTGGCGTGCGGCACCATGCCGAGAATGCGGGTGCGCAGCTCGCGGTCAAAGCCATTCATGACCGATAGCACCAGAATCATCACCATCACGCCCAGGGTCAGCCCCAGCATGGAAATCAGCGAGATGAAGGAAATGAAGTGATTGCGGCGTTTGGCGCGTGTGTACCGCAGCCCGATAAAGAAGGGTAAGGGTCTGAACATGAAAAGCAGGTTACCTTATAAGCCGGGCTCAGCCGGTGAATTTTGATCGACATGTTACACTGAACGGCAGCACTTGAGCACTTGGTCAGCGTTACCAGAGTCTGCTGCGACAGACTTTGGGGCGCCATACGAGATTTGTCATGCAAACAGACAATGAAGACAAGCGTGAGTTCTTTCGCATCCAGGATCAAATGGCGTTGGACTTCAAGCCCATCGATGGGCCTGACGCTGATCTTGGCACTCAGCACAGCACCCTGTTCGACCTGCTCAGCGATATGCACATGCTGGACTACGAGTCGCAGCACCTGTTGCGGCAGATATCCGAACGCGATCGCGCGCTGGCGCAGTACCTCAAGATCATCAACAAACGCATAGAGCTGCTGGGCAAGACTCTGGCCGTAGAGCTATCCGGCGATTTCGGCAGCCCAGTAGATGTGATCGTGAGTGAGGGCGGCATGTCGTTCGAATCGCCCGAGCCGTATCCACCAGACTCCTGGCTGGCGATACGCATGATACTGTTGCCTGCCCCCCTCGGCCTGGCCGTGCCAGCACGCGTGGTGCGCTGCGACCCCAATCCGGCCGGCACAGGCTGGACCCTCGGCGTCAATTTCGATGCACTCAACGAAGCCCAGCGCCAGCTTCTGGCGCGGCATATACTGCAAAAACAGGCGCAGGAAATACGCGCCGCCAAATCGACCGAAAGGACCCCGTCATGAAAGCCCTGATTCGCCCCCTGTTACTGACCAGCGTCCTGTTCTCACCCGCCCTGCTACAGGCTGATACCCTGGCCATCCCGGTAGGTGAACAGACCAGCAGCAGCACCCCAACAAGCTCGCTGCCCCAGCGCGGCGCCAGCCAAGACACCGTAGCGCGCGGCTGGGGCGAACCCGTCAAGCGGCATGCCGCTGTGGGGCAACCACCGATCACCCGCTGGGACTATAACGGCTTCAGTGTGTACTTCGAGTACAGTCACGTGATCGACAGTGTGCGTCAGCACACGCCCAAGGCGCCCTGACTCGATGCCGCTGATTTATGGTCACCGCGGTGCCCGTGGCGAAGCTCCGGAAAATACCCTGGCGAGCTTTCAAAAAGCGCTGGACGCTGGTGTCACCCGGGTAGAACTCGATCTGCATCTATCTGCCGACCAGCAACTGATGGTCATCCACGATCCAGGCTTGAAGCGCACCACCGGCCGCCGCGGCAAGGTAGCGCAGCATCTGGCCGCTGATTTGATGCAGCTAGACGCGCGTCTGGGTTTGCCGG
This sequence comes from Halopseudomonas sp., assembly GCF_036961105.1. Classification (GTDB taxonomy): domain Bacteria; phylum Pseudomonadota; class Gammaproteobacteria; order Pseudomonadales; family Pseudomonadaceae; genus Halopseudomonas. Next base: position 353,464 of record NZ_JBALWW010000002.1, read on the forward strand.
GTTGGCCGGATAGCTGCCCTATTCCCAGTCTCGAACAGCTTTTCAGTCACTTCCCCCAATTCGAGCATTACCAGTTGGAAGTAAAGAGCGGTTCGGAACGACAATCACGGATTGTTTTGAACGCGGTACAGGCACTGGTGGATCGCTTCGAACTGCAAGACAAGGTAGTGCTGACCTCAAGCAGCCGCACCTTGCTCAAGTGCGCCAAGGCATCGGATTTTGCGCTGCCGACCGGGCTGGTTGAAGAGTACGGGTTGCTGGATCCGATCAAGGCGGCGCAGCGTTATGCCTGCCACTACCTGATCCTGAACTGGAAGCTGTGTACGCCGCAGCGCCTGAGGCAGGCGCAGCAAGCTGGGCTGCATGTTTCGGTATGGACGGTCAATGAACCTCAGCGACTGCGCCAACTGGCAGACATGGGGGTAGACAGCCTGATTACCGACTACCCGCTGCGAGCCATGCAGCTGCTGCATTCAAACGCCTGACAAAGGCGCCTTGGCCTTGCCTCAGAACAGCCGATTAAGGCCGTCCAGCGCCGCGACACGATAAGCCTCGGCCATGGTGGGATAGTTGAAAGTGGTGTTGACGAAATAGTTGATACTATTTGATTCGTCCTTCTGGTTCATGATCGCCTGACCGATGTGGACAATCTCGGAAGCCTGGTCGCCAAAGCAGTGGATACCCAGGACTTCCAGCGTCTCGCGGTGAAACAGGATTTTCAGCATCCCCACCGGCTCGCCACTGATCTGGGCGCGGGCCATGTTCTTGAAAAACGCCTGACCAATTTCGTAAGGTACTTTCTCGTTGGTCAGTTCCTGCTCAGTCTTGCCCAGCGAACTGATCTCTGGAATGGTGTAAATGCCCGTTGGCACATCATCCACAAAACGCCAGGCATCGTTGCTGACAATGTTACCGGCGGCCGAACGGCCCTGATCAAAGGCGGCGCTGGCCAGGCTGGGCCAGCCAATCACATCGCCCACCGCGTAGATATTCGGCACCGCCGTACGGTAATTCTCATCCACGCTCAGTTGACCACGCCCGTTGGGATGCAAACCGACATTTTCCAGCCCCAGGCTATCGGTATTGCCGGTGCGACCGTTACACCACAACAGCGCATCAGCCTTGAGCCTCTTGCCGGACTTGAGATGCAGTACCACCCCGCGATTATCGGTACCTTCGATCTTTTCGTATTCTTCGTTGTGCCGGATGAGCACACTGTTGTTGCGCAGGTGATAGCTCAGCGCATCGGAGATTTCGTCATCCAGAAAGCTGAGCAAGCGCTCCCGGTTATCGATCAGATCAACCTTCACCCCCAGACCACAGAAGATGGACGCGTATTCGCAGCCAATAACCCCTGCCCCATAGATGATGAGCGTACGCGGGGTGTGGTTGAGGCTCAAAATGGTGTCACTGTCATAGATTCGCGGATGGCTGAAGTTGACGTCAGCAGGGCGATACGGCCGGGAGCCGGTAGCGACTATGACTTCCTTGGCAATGAGTTTTTCCACCACTCCAGTGTTGTTCACCAATTCAATGGTGTGCTCATCGGCGAAGCTGCCCTTGCCGAAGAACACATCTACCCGGTTACGCGCGTAGTAGCTGGTACGTGAAGCCACCTGCTTCGCCATCACCTTTTCGGCGCTCTTCAGCACATCCGGAAAGGGGAACCAGCGGGGATCACCAATGGCGCGAAACATCGGATTGGTATTGAACTGAATGATCTGTTTGACCGAATAACGTAGTGCCTTGGACGGAATGGTACCCAGGTGAGTGCAGTTGCCACCTACTTCCTTGCGCTCCTCCACCACGGCCACCTTGCGGCCATGCTTGGCGGCGTTCATCGCCGCCCCTTCACCCGCGGGGCCGGAACCCAGTACTACTACATCGTAGTTGTATACAGCCATTCAGTCGCTTCCTCATCTCACGGGTAAACAGGGTGGCACAACCGTCAGCGGCTCCCTAGTCGACTTTGGTGGCGTCCCGCGCCAGCTCAAACTCCTCACTGCGCGGGGTAACCCCGGCATTGGCGGTTGCCTCTTCACACTTGCTGGTGTCACCACCGCAAATACCGCAGGACTTGTCGAGCCCGGTTGCACCAATACCGCCGCAAGAGCCGGCAATCGGCTTGCGGCCCATCATTACACCTACCGCCATGCCTGCCACTATCAACAGCATCAGGGGGAATACCAGAAGCCAAACCATGGTTTACTCCTCGCTCTGTGCCAGAGCGTTAAAGGGCGGGGTGCCTCTGGATACAAAGGCCTCCCCTTCACGAATGACAAAAAAAGCTGGAATGTCGTGCGCTATGGCGTAATCCCAACCGCGCTCTTCACCCATGATCATCAGCAGGGTGGATAGCGCATCCGCCTCGGCGGCGGTCTCATCCAGCACGGTTACCGCCGCCAGCTTGTGCATCACCGGGTGGCCGGAGCGTGCGTCGAAGGTATGGGAGAAACGCTGGCCATCGACCTCATAATAGTTGCGATAATCGCCTGAGGTGGAAACCCCTTCGCCGTCGAGCGCGAGTATCATCTGCGCTACCCGCTCATCGTCACGCGGCTCCTCGATCGCGATGCGCCACGGCCTGTTACCCGGTTTACGCCCCGCCGCCTTGAGCTCGCCGGTGATTTCAACCATATAATTTGTGACGCCGTAGCTAGCCAGCCGTTCCACCACCCGATCGATCATGTAGCCGGCTGCCAGACTGCTGAGGTCCAGCGACAGCGCTACATCCTTGCACAGCTGGCCATCGTCGCGAATATGTAAATGCTGCTGTCCCACGCGCAACATTGCCTGCTGCAACTGCTCCGGATGCGGCGCCTGGTGTTCCTCACCGCCATGGAAGCCCCACAACTCGAGCAAGGGCGCCACTGTAATATCGAAGGAACCTTCGCTATCGGTATACAGTTGCTCGGTCAGCTTCACCATGTCGATCACTGATTTTGGCATCGCCATGCAGCTACCGGCGGCAGCCTCGTTGAACCGGGCCAGATCCGAATCACTGCGCCAGTTCGACACTTCCTGGTCGAAACGCGCAAACATGCCTTCGATATCCTGCTGCAGAACCTCTGGTTCAGGCGATTGTTCGGACGGCACCCACTTGATCGAGTAGGTACTGCCCATGGTGGCCCCATACATCTCCGAAACCGGGTCCACAGAATTGAAACAGCCCGTTAGGGCTGTTGCCAGAGCAACAGCGATAACGGGCCGGTGGAAGCCAAAGCGCATATCAGCCGCCAAAGTCGTCGAGCAGAATATTCTCGGGCTCGACTCCCAGGTCCTGCAGCATCTTGATGACCGAGGCGTTCATCATCGGTGGCCCACACATGTAGTATTCACAGTCCTCTGGCGCCGGATGATCCTTCAGATAGTTTTCCAGCAGCACATTGTGAATAAAGCCGGTAGGTCCTTCCCAGTTGTCTTCCGGTAGCGGGTCAGACAATGCCAGATGCCACTGGAAGTTCTCGTTTTCGGCTGCCAGCTTGTCGTATTCCTCGACATAGAAGGCTTCACGCAGCGAGCGCGCACCGTACCAGAAGGTGATCTTGCGCGAGGAGTTCAGGCGCTTGAGCTGGTCGAAGATATGCGAGCGCATGGGGGCCATACCTGCGCCGCCACCGATAAACACCATCTCCGCATCAGTATCCTTGGCAAAGAACTCACCAAAGGGACCATAAACGGTAACCTTGTCGCCGGGCTTGAGGCTGAAAACCCACGAAGACATCTGACCAGGTGGCAGATCATCACGGCCGGGCGGCGGTGAGGCCACACGGATGTTGAACTTCACCAGCCCGCGCTCTTCCGGATAGTTAGCCATGGAGTAGGCGCGGATCACGGTTTCATCCACCTTGGAGACATAACGCCAGAGGTCGAACTTGTCCCAATCGCCACGAAATTCGGGCTGAATATCAAAATCCTTGTAGGCCACAGTGTGCGGCGGGCATTCCAGCTGCACATAACCGCCAGCGCGGAAATCGACGTTCTCGCCTTCGGGCAATTTGAGCGTCAGCTCCTTGATGAAGGTTGCCACGTTGGGATTGGACTCAACGGTGCATTCCCACTTCTTGACACCGAAAACCTCTTCCGGCACTTCGATCTTCATGTCCTGCTTGACCGGCGTCTGACACGACAGCCGCCAGCCTTCCTTGGCTTCGCGTTTGGTGAAATGCGATTCCTCGGTAGGCAACATCTCGCCACCGCCGCTTTCAACGATGCACTTGCACTGGGCACAGGTCCCGCCGCCGCCGCAGGCAGACGACAGGAAAATGCCATTGGCAGACAGGGTGTTCAACAGCTTGGAGCCGGCGGCCACGGTGACCGTACGCTCACCATTGACCTCAATGGTGACATCGCCGCTGCTGACCAGCTTAGAGCGGGCAATCAGAATGACAGCAACCAGCGACAACACGATGGCTGTAAACATTCCGACGCCCAGAAAAATTTCCATGTTCATCAGTTACAGCTCCTCTTTACAGTTGCACGCCGGAAAAGGACATGAAACCCAGCGACATCAGCCCCACAGTAATGAAGGTAATGCCCAGACCACGCAGACCATCAGGCACATCGCTGTACTTGAGCTTTTCACGGATACCCGCCAGCGCAATGATCGCCAAAGCCCAGCCGATACCAGCGCCGGCGCCATAGACCACACTTTCACCGAAGGCGTAATCGCGCTCCACCATGAACAGCGACGCACCCATGATGGCGCAGTTCACGGTAATCAGTGGCAGAAACACGCCCAGGGCGTTGTAAAGCGCAGGCACGAACTTGTCGAGCAGCATTTCGAGGATCTGCACGATGGCAGCGATCACGCCGATATAGCTGAGCAGACCCAGAAAGCTGAGGTCGACATTCGGCAGACCGGCCCAGGCCAAGGCGCCGTCTTTCAGCAGATAGGTGTAGATCAGGTTGTTGGCCGGGGTGGTAATGGCCAGTACCACAACCACCGCCACGCCCAGGCCTATGGCCGTCTGAACCTTCTTGGAAATCGCAATGAAGGTACACATTCCGAGAAAGAAGGCCAACGCCATGTTCTCGACAAAGATCGCCCGCACCAGCAGGCTTATGTAATGTTCAATCATGGCTTACATAGCCTCCTTCATGGCGCGAGTCTGCGGCGCCATCTTGAACTCCGGCGCTTCAACCTGATCGGTCTTCCAGGAGCGCAGGCCCCAGATAATCAGGCCAATGATGAAGAATGCCGAAGGCGGCAACAGCAACAGCCCATTGGGCTGATACCAGCCGCCGGCATTGACCACAGGCAGAATCTCGATGCCGAACAGACTGCCGGCACCCAGAAGTTCACGCACGGTAGCAACGCAGATCAGGATAAAGCTGTAGCCCAGACCGTTGCCGATACCATCGAGGAAACTCATGTGCGGAGGGTTCTGCATGGCAAAGGCTTCTGCACGCCCCATCACGATACAGTTGGTGATGATCAGACCCACAAACACCGACAGCTGCTTGCTGATGCTGTAGGCGTAAGCCTTGAGCACCTGGTCCACCACGATCACCAGGGAAGCAATGATCACCATCTGCACGATCATGCGGATAGAACTGGGGATCTGATTGCGCACTACCGAGATAAAGAGGTTGGACAGCGCGGTAACCGAAGTCAGTGCAATACACATAACCAGGGTGACATTCAGACTGGTGGTAACCGCCAGAGCGGAGCAGATACCGAGAATCTGCAGCGCGATGGGGTTGTTGCTGAAAATGGGATCGAAGAGCACCTGCTTGGCGCTTTGCTTAGCCATGATTATGCCTCCCCTGCGCGAAGATGTTCGAGAAATTCGCCAAAGCCGTCATCACCCAGCCAATAACGCACCAGGTTTTCCACGCCCCGACTGGTCAGAGTCGCGCCGGCCAGTGCATCAACCTGATGCTCGGCGTTCGGACTGTTACTGTCGACACCACCCTTGACCACGCTGATATCAACCTCGCCGGATTCGTCATAAACCACCTTGCCGGTCCACTGCCTCTTCCAGTTCGGATTATCTACCTCACCGCCCAGACCGGGAGTCTCGGCGTGTTGATAGAAGCCCAGGCCCACGACGGTCTTCAGGTCACTTTCCAGCGCCATGAAACCGTACAGGGTGGACCACAGACCATAGCCGTGAATGGGCAGAATCAGCGTTTCAATTTCGCCCTGCTCGTCTTCCACGACGTAAACAGTAGAGTAATAGGCCTGACGACGAATGCTGGCGATATCTGCCTGCGGATCGACGCGCTCGGATCTTGCCGGATCCTTGGCCGCCTTCTGCTGATCATAGGTCAGTGGATCAGTCGCATCGCTGAACTCGCCGGTGCGCAGGTCTACCAGACGCGGAGTGATCTGCTTGAACTGCTCCTGTACGCTCACGCCTTCCTTGTAAAGACCGGCGATCTGCAGAATATTGCGCTGTTTGTCCTGCAACTGGTTGGTCACCTGGACTGGCTTGAGTGCGACCGCGGCAGCGGAAACCACCACAGAGCAAACCAGACAGACCAGCAGCGCGACCGTTAGTGTGCGGACTACGGATTCTTTCTTACTGGACATTGCGTGCAAGCCTCCGTTTGATGTTGGCCTGAACCACAAAGTGGTCGATGAGCGGGGCAAACAGGTTGGCGAACAGGATGGCCAGCATCATGCCTTCAGGGAAGGCCGGGTTGACCACACGAATGAGGATCACCATCAGGCCGATCAGCGCGCCAAAAATCCATTTGCCGGTATTGGTCATGGAGGCAGACACCGGATCGGTCGCCATGAAGATCATACCGAAGGCAAATCCGCCAACTACCATGTGCCAGTACCAGGGCACGGAGAACATGGGATTGGTCTCGGAACCGATAGCGTTGAACAGCATGCTGGTAGCGATCATGCCGACCATCACACCGGCGACAATGCGCCAGTTGGCAATCTTGGTCATCAGCAACACGGCGCCACCGATGAAGATGGCCAGGGTGGACACTTCGCCCATTGAGCCCTGCAGGTTGCCATAGAAGGCGTCCCACCAGGTAATGCCCTGCGCAACCACCTGCTCGATCCCCCCGGAAGCCGCCATGCTCAGCGCGGTTGCGCCGGCAAAACCGTCCACTGCGGTCCACACCGCGTCACCCGACATCTGCGCCGGATAGGCGAAGAACAGGAACGCGCGACCGGTCAGCGCCGGGTTGAGGAAGTTCTTGCCAGTACCGCCGAAAACTTCCTTGCCGATCACAACGCCAAAGCTGATACCCAACGCCACCTGCCACAGCGGAATGCTCGGCGGTACGATCAGGGCAAACAGAATGGAGGTGACGAAGAAACCCTCGTTCACTTCATGCTTGCGGATGGAGGCGAACAGCACTTCCCAGAAACCGCCGACCAGGAAGGTCACGGCGTACACCGGCAGGAAGTAGGCTGCGCCGTGCACCAGGTTGTCCCACAAGCTGTCGGGGTTGAAGCCGGCAAACAGCGAGATCAGCGCGATACGCCAGTTATCCTGGGCTGCCAGCAGGTCCGCATTACCCGCGTAAATACTGTTGGCCTGATAACCGATGTTGTACATACCATAGAAAATGACCGGGAAGGTACAAAGCCATACGGTAATCATCATGCGCTTGAGATCGAGACCGTCACGCACGTGGGCAGTAGTTCTGGTGACGCTGCCGGGGCGATAGAAGAAGGTATCGACCGCTTCGTAGAGGGCATACCACTTTTCGTGCTTGCCGCCCTTTTCGAAGTTATGTTCAATCTTGTCGAGGAATGCGCGTATACCCATGACTTAGCCCTCCTTCTCAATGCGAGTCAGGTTATCCCGCAGAATCGGGCCGTATTCGTACTTGCCGGCACACACGTAGCTGCACAGCGCCAGATCTTCTTCATCCAGCTCCAGGCAACCCAGCTTCTGTGCCATCTCGGTATCACCGACAATCAGGTAGCGCAGCAATTGCGTAGGCAGGATATCCAGCGGCATGACCATCTCGTAATTGCCCACCGGGACCATGGCACGCGGAGAACCGTTGGTGCTGGTATCAAAGTTGAACAGACGCGATGGAGCCAGCTTGGAAACAAAGATATTGAGAACCGAGTGCTTGTTCACCCCGGCGCGCAGGTAATGCAGCAACTGGCGATCATCACCCTCTTCCAGCACGGAAACCTGCGAATGAAAGCGGCCCAGGTAGGCAACCGGACCGCGTGCCATGCGCCCCCCAAAGACCGAACCGGAGATGACCCGGTTATTCGCCGGTGTGAGCTCGCCTGCAGTCAGCTCTTCGAGGTTGGCACCCAGACGGGTTTTCAGCAAACGCGGCTTCTCGACCTGAGGGCCAGCCAGAGCAACGTAGCGATCAGTCCAGATCTTGCCCTGGGTAAAGAGCACGCCTACGGCGATCACGTCCTGATAGTTGATCTGCCAGACGGTTTTGCTTTCGCTGACCGGATCAAGATGATGAATGTGGGTGCCCGGCAGCCCGGCAGGATGCGGACCGGCGAAGCTTTCGGTGCGCACACCAGTGATTGACTCGCCAGGAATACTGGCGCCATCGGCCTTGCACAGCCAGACCTTGCCCAGACGGGCGAGCACCTTGAGGCCGCTTTCGAATTCGGCGGCATGTTCCTTGAGAATAACGGCGGGGTCGGCAGCCAGCGGGTTGGTATCCATCGCCGTGACGAAGATGGAGCTGGGCTGGCCATCGATGGCGGGTGTCTTGCTGTAGGGCCGGGTGCGCAAGGCAGTCCAGAGTCCCGAAGCGATCAACTGATCTCGTACTGCCTGCTGATCCAGCGAGCCCAACTGATCGGCGCCATGGGCGTCAAAGGTAACAGCCTCGTCACCTTCAACGTCGATAACAACCGATTGCAGCACACGCTTTTCACCGCGATTGATCGCACTGACCACACCTGCGGCAGGCGCGGTAAACATGACACCAGGCGTTTTTTTATCACTGAACAGGATCTGACCCAGCTTGACCCGGTCTCCCTCGCGCACTTCCATAGTGGGCTTCATACCGTGGTAATCGAAGCCTACTACTGCGACACTGCGTACCTGACGGGCGTCATCGATACGCTGCTCGGGTGAGCCGGTGATTGGCAGATCCAAGCCCCGTTTGATTTTTATCATACGAATAGCCTAATCACTAGTTTGGAATCTTTAAGGGCGGGCTGCCGGTGCGAAGCACCACAAGCTCTGGCGGAATGGCTCTTGGCAACAGACACGGAATCAGGGCGAGGCAGCTACAAACCCCCATCAAAAATCCCGCTAAGTATAAAGTTCCTGCCCTGCCATTGCTACTCAAGCCCTTGGTTTTTTCAGGTTTTAAATAGCCTACATTAATCAAATCTATGGGCCTGCAGAGGCCATTTTCGCTGCCTTTGGGCTAGACTGAAACACAGCGTTGCCACCACGGAGACAACCATGCCTTCACCCTTGCGATCACCTCTGGCGCTGATTGGCGCCCTACTGCTCTCCACGTCGTTGTTCGCCAGCGAAAAGCGCCTTGCCGAGGCAGCCTTCGCCGCAAGCGTAACGCCAGAAAAGGGTAACCAGGTGTTGCAGCTGCGCAACAGTCACCTGCTGGAGTATCTTTTTGTCGATGTTTACAGCGCCGCACTCTATGCGCCGGCCGATATCGAACTTGCGCAATTGATGAGCAGTGATGCGAGCCTGCGGCTCGAGCTTTACTATTACCGCTCGATCAGTCGCGAGGACGTCATCAAGGCAGCCTGGACCGCACTGCAACGACAATATGACGAACTCACGCTGGCGCGCCTGAAACCTGGCATCGATCAGCTCCACGCCAATCTCAGCGACATCAGCGACGGTGATCGCTACAGCCTGACCCGCCACCAAGGCAAACTCGTACTGCGCCACAACGAGAAAATCACCTTCGAGTCCGAGGATCCGCAATTGGCCAATGCCTACCTGGGAATCTGGCTTAGCCCAAACGGGCTGTCCGAAGAGCTGCGTACCGCGTTACTGGAATAAAAACAACGCGTGAGCAGACAACAAAAAAGGCGCCGAGGCGCCTTTCAGATCGCTGACAAACCCCGTCCATTTTGGATGGGGTTTTGTTTTTTATAGGTTCTGCCAGCCTCGTCCGCGTTATCCATCCGGAATCAGATGAACGCGATATAAGCGAGTGAGCGGGCCACTGGAGGATTTCCACGCCTTACAGCGGCAGGCGTGGGGCAAAAACAGCCCTCATGCCGCCATCAGAGCGATTTTCTTGATGTTCTGTGCAGCCGCCGTGAGCAGACACTGCGCTTGCACCTTGTCTCGGCCACGGTAACGCGCGTAGCGATACTGATGCAGCTCCTTGGCATCGGCAAAGCTCCTTTCCACCGTTTCCTTTCTTCGCTTGTACACCGCCTTGCCCCACTCCGTCAGCCGGTGGGCATCCTGACGTTCTTTGCAGTCTTCCCACACATGCCGAGTGATCGTTTTCTGACACTTGGCATTGCTGGTACAGCGCGACAGCAGGGGGCAACTGCGACATAGATCCGGATCAGACTGATAATGCCGATAGCCTTCACGGCTGGTCGTGCGG
>NZ_JBALWW010000030.1:0-32428 GCF_036961105.1 Halopseudomonas sp.
TTCGGCGACGACCAGACCAGCTTCCCGCAGCTACAACAGATCGGCTACAGCCAGGGCACCGGCCTGGTTGCCGACCAGCCCGTAGTCAAACGCTTCGGCCTGCGCGTCGAAACCCGCCCCAGCCGCGTCACCCGCCGTGACTACGACTTCGAGAAACCACGCCTCTTGATGGAAGCCGCCTACAAAGCCGAAAGCAATCCAGATCAGAACCAAGAGAACCAACAGCAACGAGCACCACAACCCGACCTCGAAGACTACGACTACCCCAGCCGTTTCACCGACCGCGAACGCGGCAAACAACTCAGCCAGATCACCCTCGAACGCCACCGCGCCGAACAACAACTGGCCGATGGCAGTAGTGACCAACCACAACTGCGCACCGGCCACTTCATGCCGCTCACCGGTCACCCCAGAGCCGACTGGAACGACCTCTGGCTACTGACCGAAATCCAGCACGAAGGCAAACAGCCACAAGTGCTGGAAGAAGGCGTTACCAGTGATGTAAACAAAGCAGACGGGTTCACGCAGGGCTATCGCAACCATTTCAAAGCCACGCCCTGGCAAGTTATCTGGCGCCCACAGCTAAACCACAACAAGCCCAAAGTCCTCGGCAGCCAAAGCGCCGTGGTCACCGGCCCGCCGGGTGAAGAGATTCATTGCGACCAGTACGGCCGCATCAAGGTCCAGTTCCACTGGGACCGAGAAGGCCAAGCCGACGACAAAACCAGTTGCTGGCTACGGGTCGCCTCCAACTGGGCCGGCGACCGCTACGGCGGCATCGCCATCCCCCGAGTGGGAATGGAAGTGCTCATAACCTTCCTCGAAGGTGACCCCGACCAACCCCTGGTCACCGGCTGCCTGTACCACAAGGAGCACGAAGTCCCGTACGAGCTCCCCGCGCACAAAACCCGCAGCGTGTTCAAAACCCTCAGCAGCCCCGGCGGCGGTGGTTACAACGAACTGCGCATCGAGGATAAGAAAGGAGAAGAACAGATCTACCTGCACGCGCAGAAAAACTGGGACGAAAACATAGAAAACAACCAGACCGTACGCGTCGGCAACGAACGCCACGACACCGTCGAGGCCAACAGCTACAGCGAGTTCAAAGCCGAAGAACACCACACCACCCACGCGGACCGCAAAACCGAAGTCAAAGCCAACGACCACCTCACCGTCGGCACCAGCCAGCACGTCAAACTGGGCGATAGCCAGCTGGTAAAGGCCGGCCGTGAAATCCACCTCAAAGCTGGCCAGAAAATGGTCATTGAGGCGGGCGTGGAGATCACTCTGACCGCCGGCGGCTCCTTTATCAAAATTGATCCCAGTGGGATCACGTTGGTAGGGCCGAGCGTGAGGCTGAATGCGGGTGGCGCGCCAGGTAAAGGCACAGGTGCGGCCCCGGCACTACCAGCACAAGCAGCTGCGGCGGACACGGCGGAAGCCGGCTTGGTGCTCGAGCAGTACCGTGCTCAGGCGCTGGCAGGTCACCTGTTGCCAGCCGATGGCTGTGTATTTGATGCCAGCGGTAAATGCACGATTCACACGCACGGATAAGAGCGATGACCCAAGAGATTTCTTCTCCCTTTGAGCGCGCTCCCACGGGTATGTCAGGCAAGCGTTGCGTGGTTCTGGATGCCACGGCGGATGCTGAATTGTGGCGCTGGATTTATCAACTAGCGCCGCAGGGGGATCCTCAATGGACATCCCTGTTTCATGGCACTGAATATGCGGCTTTGAGTGAACACGGTCCGGCACTTGTGCTGTCCGAGCAAGCGGGCGATTGGGCTGACTACGCCAGCGCTTTGTTAACGCAGAGCAATGCCGGTTGTGTGCTGTATCTGGACCATCCGCAGGATTGGTCTGCTGCGGTTGAACATTGTCATAGCTTGCTTACCGTGACCACGCATGACGGCCGCAAGCAGTTGATGCGTTTTTTCGAGCCACGCTGGCTTGAGCCGTTGCTCGCAAGTTTGACACCGGTCGAGCGCGACGAATTTCTCGGTCCCTTTTCTGGTATGGCGTGGCGCAATGAGCTGGGTTGGCGGTATGTCGCACGGGCTGGTGCCTGGAGTGGCGCAGTACAGAAACCCGGCTGGCTGCACCTAGGGCCACAGCGGCAACAGCGAATAACCCAGGCGCGGCTACAGATAATCGCAGCTGAACTGACGCTTGATTACCAATCCGTACTCACCATGCCTGAACCAACGGATTTTGTTTTTAACCAACTGCTCGCCGCGCAGGCTGCCGGTGCGGAACAAAAAGCCCACTACGAGCGTTGGCTCAGATTGGCGCTTTGCTGTGAAGGCGCCAATTGGCCCTCTCCGGCAGCAGATGCGGTGCTTGCGCGTACTGATCTGGTGATGACGGGCAAACTGGATGAACTGGAACGCCTACAGGGCTAGGGACGAAAGGATATGTCAAACAGCAACGAGTACATTGTGCAGCCCGGCGACACACTCACCGCGATTGCTCGGCAACACGGCACCAGCTCTAAGCAATTGCAGGAGCGCAATCCCATCATTCGGAGCCCTGACAACATTCAGCCCGGCTGGAAGCTTAAGCTGCCCCCGCAGGATGCTGCCGCCAATGATGCTTCGATTGTGAGTGCCCCTACGCCAGCAGATACTTCCAGGCCATCCCTGCCACCTGCCCGGCATACAGATGATTGCAGCAGCACTCAGACCCAGGCTGGCAGCCCCTGCACAGCAGAACTGGTGGATGTGGTGCACGTGACAGGTGATCCGCATCTTTATGTGCTGACCGAAGCGCAGGCCCAAGTGTTGAAGCGCGAGATTGACCGTGTCCAAGCGCTGATGGATGAACTGGAGGCCTCGCTCGCTGCCGCCCGGCAACGAGTGGACTGCCAGAAGGAGCAGAGCCCCGATGCCGAATGCACCTGCGCGCGATGCAAGAAGGAGGAGTGGAACAAGAAAGCCGAAGAGGCTGGCCTGTTGAGCATTGACCCTCCAGCGGCGCAGCCGCAACCCACCCTGACTAGCGAAGAGGATATACAAGGGCAGCTCACTAAGCTGCGTCAGGCTCGGGAATGGTATATCGCTTATCGACCGTTGCGTGCGCTAGACAGCGGCAACATGCTGGAAAGTAACTGGGAGCCTCTGCGCGCAGAAAAGATAAAACAGCTGGATGCGGAGATTGTTCGACTGCGGGGCATGCTTAAAAGTGAACCTGAAGACAGCTCCTCACTGGCTAATGGATCCATGCCAAATGTCGATTACGGCTGGCGCGGTAGCCGGAAAACACAGACGGAGAGAGGTTCCCGGCAGCGCAGTGGTATAACCGTGGTCGAGGTCAGCCTGTTCGGTCGGCCCGACCGTCGTTACTACGTGGCGGCACGATTCCACGAACAGGTGGACTGGAAAATTAATGTGAGTACCCGCGTGCTGAAAGGCAAGTCCTTTGGCAAGCAATTGGGCAAGCAGTTGCTGGATGACATACGCAAAGAGATTGGTGACGCCCGCCGAGCCAGTCCTCTGGGTAGCCTGGAGGCCAAACTGGTCAGCTGGAGTAGTCAGGATGACAACCTGCTCAACTCGCTACACAAGGAGGCGGCCTGGACCAGCAACAGTGATGATGCGGCGCCTTATGCCGTGTCCGCAGAAGCCCATGCGCTGCGCTTTGCCGCCAGTGCCAGTGCGGGTGTCAATAGCTGGAATCCTGCCAAAGGGAATATCGAAGTAGGCGCAAAAGGCAGTGCTGCGTATTCGCTGGGTGAAGCCGCAGTGGCATTTGCCGCCTTTTTCCCTTCCCAGGGCGGAAGAACCATGCAGCTAGCCTATCGCAACGCCAATGGTGAGACGGTATTGCATCCGTTCGGTGTATTCCGACTACAGGGCAAACTGGAGTTCTCAGCTTTCCTGGGAGCGCAGGTACAAGGCAGCGCACAGGCTAAAGCGCAGTACAAACCGAGCGATGAGGGCCCAAGTGGCGCAACAGCCTTGCTCGGCTCGCCGCGACTCGAGACCAGTCGAGGAGGCTATATCGGGGTCAAAGGCGATGCGTTTGCCGGAGCCCAGGCTGGCGGGGCCCTTAGTGGAGCGCTGCAATGGATCGAGCCGAGCAAGGTGGGCCGTGGCACAGTGGTGTCCGGACAATCCAATGCCAGCAGCAGTTGGACTAGTCTGGCGGAGATCAAGGCTGAGGGTAATGGTGCGCTGGGTATTGGTGCCGGGTTTGATTTTGGCTTGAGCATTCGGAGTGATCGCTTGGCCTTTAACTGCAATGGTCGTTTGGTGTTTGGGCCGGGAGCAGGTGGCGGCTTTGCGACTGTGGTTGATCTGGAAAATACGTACAAGGTAGTAAGGCTATTTTGCGATGCGTTGGCGGAAGTTGATTATCGCTACCTGCTGAGTGTGAGTGACCAAGCATTTACGTATATTGCGCAAGGTTTATATCAAATTGCTTCGGCGCCGGGGCAGGCGGCCATAGACGCGTTTGGGATGGGTCAGGAAAAACTAATGATGTGGTGGGCAGGCCGCAGCGCCACAAAGGCGGAGGCGGTAAACCTGGCCGATTATCTTCTTGCGCACCGGGCCGTGATTGTCAGGGGGCAGAAGCTCTCTTTGGACAAGTTGCCTCCCGAGACGCTTGGTCCAATGGTGTATGTGTTAACTGAAGGTTTTGTCGAAAGCTGGGACGAGAGTCAGGAGAGGGCGCTCGTCCTGTTGCTGTCCCATGTACGTCGCTGGCGGCATTTGCTTGAGCTGTTGGAGCACTGCTCTTCACATAGCGAAAAAGTTAACGCCATGGATAGCCTGGACCGGCTCAACCGCATTCTGGATGGTCAACAGCAACGGCAGTTCAACCGCTTTATTGAAGGCTTGGCAGTTGCAGCATCGGAACTAGGGGAGGCGCGACTTGCCTGGCAGCCTGTGTCAGCTCAGTCTAAAAGACCTGTAATGCTCGCGGCCCGGCGGAGCGGTTACTTTGACGGGCTGGCTTAAAAAAGCTTGTTTAGATGTATCACAATGCTGAATCTGCTTGAATCGCGCACCGGAAGCTGGTGGCGGGATAATAGTCGTCTCGTACTGGGGCATGATTCCAGCGCCGGACAGTATGTGCGCTCATCCAGTTGGACTCTGCATAATAAGAGCCTCTGCGTATTTTTTCCGTGCCGCTTTCTGGTCCTTTAGGGTTGTCCAATGACGCGTGTCGGTAATAGTCTTCGCCATACCAGTCATTCACCCAGTCGGTCGCATTACCCGTCATATCGTAAAGGCCCAAGGGGTTGGGTGGAAATTGCCCCACGGGCACGATGAAGGTTTTGTCGTCGGGGGGGATATTCTTGCCATTGTGCAAACTGCCGCTGTCCGTTGCGTACTGCACATATTGTCCGCGACTGCGCGCGGCAAACTCCCATTGCGCTTCCGTGGGCAGATCTACGGGGTAGGCGCTCAGCTCACCCAGCCACAAGCAATAGTCTTTGGCTTCCTGCCAAGCTTTAACTGGAGCGGGATTCTCGGGCCGGAAAAAATCCGCCATGGGTTCATGGTCACGATATTCTGCGTTAAACAACTTCAACCCCAAACTCGTGCGAAACAGATCAAAATCCTCAAGCCGCGTCTGATAGCGCGACAGGTGATAACTGCTCAAACGCACCTGGTGCAGATAGTCATCATGCCGCTCGGGCGTAATCGGGCAGAGTCGCTCCGGTTCCTGCCCGTAGGGCCAGGTGCCCATGTTCGCTGGATCGTACTGGCACAGTGTGCCGAAGTCGCCCATCTCGAATTCACCGCCCTCGATAAATACCATATCGTCCAGTGAGCGCACGACGGTGTCTAGAATTTGCTCGCGCAGCTTGCCGGATAGATCGGGGTAGCGGTCGTTGATGCGTTGAGAGATAGCTTCAATCTTCTCAGGGCTAAGCTTCTCGCTTTTGGGTAAGGGTTGCGATTGGGCATCGCAGCCATTGAGCGAGAGCAGCAGAAGGAATGGCAGTAGGGCAGGGCGAAACATGCAGACGTCCTTGTAGCGATGAGACTGTGCGGGGCAATGTAGCAGCGATGCGAAGATAAAACCCCGACCCTGTTCACGAATAGCGGATGTAACCAGGCCGTTTTTGTACCGCCGAGGGTTTGGCTATGCACTTATGCCAGCGGCTGAACTGAGGAGCGCTAACTGCTTTCTGAGGCACTGGCTTCTCGGTTTGCAGGCGCCGGCCATTCAGGCATAACGGTCAATCAACGCCTGCATCCAGTCTTCGGTGGCCTCATCCAGATACGGCAATAACAATCCCAGCGCTTGCTGCACACCGGTTGCCGGGTCCGCTTCGTCATCGCCTGCCACCCGTTGGTAGTCCAGCCAGAACAGGCAAGTCTGGCACAGGGCATCCAGCAGGCGCTGCAGTGCGTCGTCTTTGCAATTTAGCTGTCCGCTGGTGCGCATGAGGTCCAGCAGGTGCGCCAGGCATTGGCGAAATTGATACAGCCAGGCATGCATGGCCTGGCGCACAAAAGGGTAACGGCTCATCAGGTTCGACAGGTCCTGAAACAGGAAGCGGTAGGTGGCGATGGCCTCGAACAGCAGATGCAGCAGCAACCAGAGATCTTCCGGGGAGACGGCATCCGGGTCTTCAACGGGGTTGAGCAGTTTGCGGGTGTTGAGCAGAAAGTCTTCGATCAGTACTTCCAGCAGTGCTTCCTTGCCCTTGAAATGGTAATAGAGGTTGCCTGGGCTGATATCCAGCTCATTGGCCATATCCAGGGTGGTGACGTTGGGCTCGCCCTGTTCATTGAACAGCTCCAGAGCGCAAAGCAGAATGCGATCACGGGTTTTCATCTAGGTCCTCAAAGCTGGTGAACGTAGCGGCCGGGGGCGGCGCCCAGACTTGCGTGGGGATTCGTTTGTATAGCTGCTTGCTGCGGACCGCTGTGGGTTTTCAGCCAGTCGGTCCAGGCGGGCCACCAGCTACCTTCGTACTCTATTGCAGCTTCTTGCCATTGTTCGCAGGTCGGCGCGCCCTGGGTGGCTGCACTGAGATAGCCGGCGCGCGGCTGTTCTGGCGGGCACAACAAGCCTTGGATGTGTCCGCCCCGACAGCGCGTGAACACGCTGTCGCCGCCCAGTCGCTGGCCCGGATAGGCATTGTTCCAGGGCACTATATGATCGTGCTCGGCAGCCAGGTGCCAGCTGGGCAGCGCTACCTGCGTGCAGTCGAGCAGGGCGCCGTTGATCTGCAGGCTGCCGGGCTGGCCGAGCGGGTCACGCTGTAGCAAATCGAGTAGATCGTCGACCAGTTGTGCCGGCAAGCGGGTGTTGTCGTGGCTCCAGCTGCTGACGGGTGATGCTTCCAACTCCTGGCCCAGCGCGTAGCGCTCGATGGCGGGTGCCCAGAGCAATTGCTCCGGCTTCATCAAGGTGAACAGGCTACCAAGGCTGCGCTCATCCAGGTAACCCTGGCGCCAGACCTGGCGGCGAAGCTGCTGGCGAGTGGCACTGCCTGTCAGGCGCTGAATGTCGGTCTGCAAGCGGCTGTCCAGCGGGGTAAGGAACAGACTCAGGGCGCTCAGGCAGCCGGACTGCCCGCGCGCTTGCAACCACCCCGCCAGCAGAGTTGCAAGCAGGCCGCCGGAGCAGACGCCCAGTACGCTGGCGTGCGCCGCATCGCCTAACTGCAGTGCCTGCTGCAGGGCTTGCTGGCAGCACGCCACATAGTGGCCAAGACCCCAGTTGCAATGGCTGGGATTGGGATTGCGCCAGCTCATCATGTACACCGCAATGCCCTGGCTGAGTGCATGCTGCACCAGGCTGGTTGGCGGGGTGAGATCGAGCAGATAGAAGCGGTTGATCGGCGGGGGAATGATCAGTAGCGGATAGCTATGCTGTTGCGGTGTCGAGGGTGCGTAATGGATCAGCTCATAAGCGGGCTGGCGAGCAACAACTCTGCCCCGGCTTTGCGCCAGTTCGTGCCCCACGCGGTAATGCTGGCCGGGCTCGGGCATCGCCAGCGGTCGGCCGCTCATTTGGTCGGTCAGCAGGTGCGCAAGGCCGCGTCGCAGGTTGGTGCCGCGAGTACGCAACGTGGCATCCAGAATCTGCGGATTGAACAAGCTGTTGGACGGTGCGCTGGCGGCGCTCAGTTGCGCCAGTAACCAGCGCAGATTGGCGCGCTCGGGGGGCGAGACATCCAGGCCATCAAGCCAGGCCTGCAGCGGTTGTTGCCAGGCCTGCCATAGCTGCAGTAGACGCCGGGGCAGCGGTCGCTGCCAATCGGCGAGGCGGAAACGTCGATCCTCGGCAAGCGCACTGGTGTCCAGTTTGCCCTGCAAGGCCAGTAGGCTGAGACGGGTGACGGTGCACAGATAGCTGCGATGATGTTGGCGTTGGGACAGCGTGGTGCGCAACAGGGCAAGAAGACTCCGGGACAGATCTGCGTTCAGCGATCCTTCAAGTGATTGTCCGTGGGGTCTTGCGCGCATCCAGGGCTTCCGGTCCAGAGGGTGGGCGATGTTCTGCAGTCTACCCTAAAGGACCGCGAGCACCAGCCCCGGCGACAGATGCTTGCCCAGCTTTGTGAGCTGGGGCCGACTTCATCCCTTGACCAGCGCGCTGGGCGATTGATGGCGTATCACCGCTGGCTGCTTTTCCTCGGATAAAAAGCCCATGATCAGCGGGGCCACGCTCTGTGCGCGGGTGATCAGAAACAGATGCCCATCATCGATCACATGCAGTTCCGAGTTGGGTATGCGCCAGGCCAGCAACCGCATGTTGACCAGCGGAATCAGTGGGTCATCGTCACCGGCCAGAATCAGCGTGGGCTGACGCAGCTTGTGCAGCCAGTGGATGCTGGTCCAGCCGAGGCCGGCGAACAGTTGCCAGTAGTAGCCCAGCTTGCCCGAGGAGCGCACCTTGTTGGCGTGCCGTTCTGCCAGCTTGGGGTCCCGGCGGAAGGCGCCGCCGTAAATGTCGGGCGCAATGGTGACGCCGTGTGAAGGTTGGATGTAGCGCCTTGGGCTGGCCATCTTGAGCAGCACCTTGGGGCGCCCGGGCACCATGACGGCACCGGCGGACGTGGCTGCGAGAATCAATTTCTTGCAGCGTTCCGGATGGCTGTGGGCGAATTGCTGGGCCAAAGCCCCGCCCCAGGAAACGCCTATGACGTTTACCTGCGAGTAGTCCAGGTAATCCAGCATGCGCGCTGCCAACTTGGCCAGACCGGGAAAACGGTAGGGCGTTGCCGGCGTAGATGAGCCACCCACGCCCGGCACATCAAAGGCGATCACCTCAAGCTCCGGGTCCAGCGCATCAACAAAGGGAAATACCAGTTCCAGGTTGGCGCCGATGCCATTGAAGATCAGCAGCGGCGGCAAGCTGCTGTTGCCCGGGCGCACGGCGGTACGCAGGTACTGACCGTCCAGCTCAATGGTGCGAAAAACGTAGTTCTGCGGCATGGGCGCTTCCAGTTGTGACGCGTATCAGCGTTCGTGTACGTAGGTACCCGGTGCTGGCTCCAGCGCAGGATACTCTTCATTGCCAAGCAATTGCGGTGCCGCTTTGCGTTTTCCGCCCCGCGCATGCAGCCAATCGCGCCAGTGCTGCCACCAGGAGTCGGATTGCTTGGTCGCGGTCTCCAGCCACTTCTTCGCGTCATCGCTCATTTCAGTATTGGTAAAGAAGCGCGCCTTGGGGTTGCCGGGCGGGTTCAGAATACTCTGGATGTGACCACTGGAAGACAGCACAAATTCGCACTTGCCACCCAGCAGGCGGGCCGATTTATAGCAGGCCTCCCAGGGAGTGATGTGGTCGTTCAGGCCGGCGATGATATAGCAGTCACTCTTTATCTGCTTGAGGTCTATGGGCGTGCCGCAAACCTCCAGCGCGCCCGGGCGCGTCAGCGGATTGGACTTGAACATTTCGAGAAACTCGCCATGCAGCGCGGCTGGCAGGCGGGTGGTGTCATTGTTCCAGAAGAGGATGTCGAATACCGGCGGCTCGTTGCCCAGCAGGTAGTTGTTGACCCAATAATTCCACACCAGATCGTTAGGCCGCATCCAGGCAAATATCTTGGCCATGTCGCGGCCTTCCAGCACGCCGCTCTGATAGGACATGCGTCGCGCGGCCTCGATCGAGCGCTCGTCGGCAAAGAGCGCGACCTGGGTTTTTACCTCAGTATCCAGCACGCTCACCAGCAGGGTGAAGGAATGTACTTTCTTCTCCTTCAGCGCGGCATAGTGCCCCAGTAGCGAGACAGTCGTAATGCCGCCGGAGCAGGCGCCGAGCATGCTCAGGTCCTTGCTGCCGGTGATTGCCAGCACCACATCGATGGCTTCCTTCAGGGCTTCTATATAGGTGCTCAAGCCCCATTCGCGGTGCGACTTGGTCGGGTTGCGCCAGCTGACCACAAAAGTCTGCATGTGATTAACAGTGAGATAGCGCGCCAGACTTTTCTCCGGCGACAGGTCAAACACATAGAACTTGTTGATCTGCGGCGGTACCACCAGCACCGGCCGCTCGCAGACCTCCTCGGTCAGCGGTTTGTACTGGATCAGCTCCAGCACTTCATTGCGAAATACCACCGAGCCCTTGGTGGTGGCCAAGTTGCCGCCCACTTCAAAGGCGTTCATGTTGACCTGGCTGGGCATGCCGCCGTTATGGGCAATGTCCTGCGCCAGGTGAGTCAGGCCGTCGAGCAGGCTTTTGCCGCCAGTCTCGAAAAAGCGCTTGAGCGCAGCCGGGTTCAGCGCGGTATTGGTGGGCGACATCGCCTCAGTCATCAGTGCAATGACAAACTGCGCGCGGCTCACGTCCTGTTCGGGCAAATCCGCGCTGGTGATCCAGGTATTGAGTTCCTTGCGCCAGGCCAGATAGGTCTGCATGTAGCGACGATAAATGGGATTCTGACTCCAGGTCGGATCGGCGAAGCGACGGTCTTCCGGAGTGGGTGCGATGGCCGAACGGCCGATCATCACGTCCTTGACTGCCAGGCCCAGGCGGCCGAGATGTTTAATGCTATGGACCGGCTGCTTCACGGTCTGGCGCATGACCATGCGCGCGGTGCTGATCAGGTCGCGAGTGGGCACGCCAATAACCGGGTTGGGGCCGAGGATGCTTTCACTTGTTTTCTGACTCAAGTCATCATTTATTTTATTGCCCATTTGCAACGCTCCAATCTGAGGCAGGGAGGCCAGTGCGGCGGATCATCAGCAAGGCAGAACTGGCTTTCTGGTGTCGCACCCTTGAGACAAGTTAGCACGGGTAATCAGAGGCTGTTAAGAAAAGTCTGCGCAGGCTGAACTCTGATTTTCAGTCTATTCCTTCGAGTTCACAGGCAGATGACAAGCAGGCAGCATGCCAACCTATGCGGGCTAGACGGGCGGACCCTCTTCACAGCGAAACAGGCTGTCCCGCCGGATAATCAGCGCAAGGAAATGAGATTGGACGTTTTGAGGGCCCGCCGGGCGGTGCTGTTAGCAGACTCAGGGCTGAAAGCGCACCGCTGAGGTATGTGGATCGCGTGAGGCGCCAGCGGTGCGCAACTGCTCGAGATAAGCCTGCCAGCGCCCCTCCTGTTCGGTGGCCAACTGATAGAGATAGTCCCAAGTATAGAGGCCGCTGTCGTGGCCATCGTCGAAGGTCAGCTTGAGTGCGTAGCGTCCCGCCGCTTCTATGCCGGTGAGTGCTACTTGCTGTTTGCCGGTCTGCAGCACCGGCCGGCCATGCCCGCGCACTTCAGCAGATGGCGACAGCACTCGCAGATACTCCGCCGGCAGTTCAAACTCGCGACCGTCGGCATAGGCCAGCTTCAGGCTGCGCGAGGTTTTCTGCAATTTGATGGTGGTAGGGATTGGGGCGGACATCAGAAAATCCTCAGCTTCAAGCTTCAAGCTTCAAGCTTCAAGCTTCAAGCTTCAAGCTTCAAGCGAAAAAGCAGGTCAGTGCATGGACCCAACCTGCTTGGGGCTTGCCGCTTGTAGCTTGCGGTTTACAGGATATACCGCGACAGGTCTTCGTTCACCGCCAGCTCGCCCAGGTGCTCGTCGACATAGGCCGCATCTATTTTCAGTGGCTGCTCTGCGTGCTTGGAAGCCAGATCACCGGCGCTGAAGGAGACTTCTTCCAGCAAGCGTTCGAGTACTGTGTGCAAACGACGCGCACCAATGTTCTCGGTCTTCTCGTTGACCTGCCAGGCAATCTCCGCCAGGCGCGTGATGGCATCACCGGTAAACTCGATGTTCAGTTCTTCGGTCTTCATCAACGCGCGGTACTGTTCGGTAAGCGATGCATCCGGCTCGGTGAGGATGCGTTCGAAGTCGCTTGGTGTCAGCGACTGCAGCTCCACGCGAATCGGCAGGCGGCCCTGCAGCTCGGGAATCAGGTCCGAGGGCTTGGTCAGATGGAAGGCACCGGAAGCAATGAACAGGATATGGTCGGTCTTGACCATGCCGAACTTGGTATTCACCGTGCAACCTTCGATCAGCGGCAGCAGATCGCGCTGCACGCCTTCGCGCGACACGTCGGCGCCGCCGCTACTGTCCCCGCGCTTGCTGACCTTGTCGATCTCATCGATGAAGACGATGCCATTCTGCTCGACGGCTTCGATAGCGCGGCCCTTGAGCTCGTCTTCGTTGACCATTTTCGCGGCTTCTTCGTCGCGCACCAGCTTGAGCGCATCCTTCACCTTGAGAGTGCGGGTCTTCTTCTTGCCCTTGCCGAGGCTGGAGAACATGTTCTGCAGCTGGCTGGTCATTTCCTCCATGCCGGGCGGGGTCATGATCTCGACGCCCATGGGCGATTCAGCCACTTCGATGTCGATTTCCTTGTCGTCCAGCTCGCCCTCGCGCAGACGCTTGCGGAAGAGCTGACGGGTGCTGCTGTCCTGGCGTTCGGGCTGGTCGCCGGTAGCCTGACGCGCGGGCGGCAGCAAGGCATCAAGAATGCGGTCTTCGGCGGCGTCCTCGGCGCGGAAGCGCACTTTCACCATTTCCTGTTCGCGCAGCAGCTTGGTGGCCGCATCGACCAGGTCACGAATGATGGATTCCACATCGCGGCCGACATAGCCCACCTCGGTGAACTTGGTCGCTTCCACCTTGATGAACGGCGCCTGTGCCAGCTTGGCCAGGCGGCGGGCGATTTCGGTCTTGCCGACGCCGGTCGGGCCGATCATCAGAATATTCTTGGGGGTGACTTCGGCGCGCAGCGCCTCGGGCAGCTGCTGCCGGCGCCAGCGGTTGCGCAGGGCAATGGCAACAGCGCGCTTGGCATCTTGCTGGCCGATGATATGGCGATCCAGCTCGTGCACGATTTCACGTGGGGTCATGGACATGCTGATTGCTCCGAACGCCTCAGGTATTGGCGTCCAGCTCCTCAATGGTGGTATTGTCATTGGTATAGATGCAGATTTCGCCAGCAATGTTCAGGCTGGAATCGACAATCTCACGGGCTGACAGCTCGGTGTGCCTGAGCAGTGCGCGGGCCGCGGACTGGGCGTAGGGGCCGCCGGAGCCGATGGCAATCAGGCCTTCTTCCGGCTCGATGACGTCGCCGTTGCCGGTAATGATCAGCGAGGCATCCTTGTTGGCGACCGCCAGCAGTGCCTCAAGCTTGCGCAAGGCGCGGTCAGTGCGCCAGTCCTTGGCCAGTTCGACGGCGGCGCGGACCAGATTGCCCTGGTGCTTTTCCAGTTGCGCTTCAAAGCGCTCGAACAGAGTGAAAGCGTCGGCGGTACCACCGGCAAAACCGGCGATAACCTGATCCTTGTACAGGCGGCGTACTTTGCGGGCATTGCCCTTCATTACGGTATTGCCGAGGGAGACCTGGCCGTCGCCACCGATCACGACCTTGCCGTGCCTGCGAACAGATACGATTGTAGTCACGCGCAACTCCTGGTTGGCTGTGGAGAAATGGGAGGCAGCAGGCTGCCTGAAATCTATCTGGGGGCTGGCGCCGAGATTTCAAGGCAATGGGTGAGGGTGCGAGCGAGCAGCCCCGGACAATGCCGGGGCAGGCAGAGGAATGTTACTGGCTACGCTGCTGCGGAAGCAGGTTCTGGAAGCCGTTGCCGCTGAGCGTGCTTTGCGCCTGGGTGAGACTGTCCTTGCTCTGGAAAGGACCGACCTGGACGCGGTGCCAGGTTTGTCCATCGTTCAATTTGGCGCTCTCAAGGCGCACGTCGAGCCCCAGCAGCAATATCTGCGCACGCACCTTGTCGGCGTCGGCTTTCTGCTTGAAGGAGCCCGCTTGCAGGTAGTAGCGCACTGCGCTGTCGGCAGTGGCCGCGTCGGTCTTCTCCGGCTCGGGCGGCGTCTCCACCTTGCCGGTATTCTCGGGCACTATCACCTCGGATTCGGGTAGCAGGGTGTAGAAGTCATAGGTTGGCTGTTGCGGCGGTGCAGCCTTGGCTGGTGCATTGGTCGGTTTGGGCGGTGTGGGGCTGCGCTTGACGTTGTCATGCCCCGGCTCCAACTGGAACAGAAAGGCGACAAACAGACCTATCACCAGACCACTGACCAGCCACAGCCAGCCGGGAACTCCCTTGCGTCTGGCTGAGGGTTGCGCGCGGCTGGCGCCGCGGCGAGGGGCTTTGCGTCCTTTAGCCATGCGGGTTACATGCGCTCCAATGTAGTGATACCAAGCAGGTCGAGGCCCTGCTTCAGGGTGCGTCCGGTCAGCGCGGCGAGACGCAGGCGGCTGTCGCGCTGGGCCTGATCGTCTGCGGCCAGAATCGGGCACTGCTCATAGAAGCCGGAGAACCGTCCGGCCAGCTCGTACAGATAGTGGCAGAGTACGTGGGGAGTACCCTCGCGGGCAACATAGTTGAGTGTATTGCCAAACTGCGCCAGGTGCGCGCCCAGTTCGACTTCGGCGGGCGCCTCCAATACCAGTGGTGCCAGATCATCTAGCTGCGTCATCGGCCGCTCCAGCTTGCGGAACACGCTGGCCACCCGCGTGTAGGCGTACATCAGGTAGGGGGCGGTGTTGCCGTCGAAGCTGAGCATCAGATCGAAATTGAAGCTGTAATCGCTGCTGCGATGCTTGGACAGATCGGCATACTTGACCGCGCCAATCCCGACGGCGCGGGCGATCTCGCGCAGCTCGCCGGCGCTCAGCTCGGGATTTTTTTCGGCCACCAGCGCATAGGCGCGCTCTTCGGCCTCATCCAGCAGGTCGGTCAGTTTGACGGTGCCGCCGTCGCGGGTCTTGAACGGACGGCCGTCGGCGCCGTTCATGGTGCCGAAGCCCATGTGCTCCAGTTGCATCTCGGCGGGGACAAAGCCGGCCTTGCGCGCCACGGCGAACACCTGCTGGAAGTGCAGGGCCTGGCGCTGGTCGACGAAGTACAGCACGCGGTCGGCATGCAGCTGATCGTGCCGATAGCGCATGGCAGCCAGGTCGGTGGTAGCGTACAGGTAACCGCCGCCGGCCTTCTGCACTATCACCGGCAGAGGCTTGTCTTCGCTGTTCTTGAACTCATCAAGGAAGACGCACTGGGCGCCCTCGCTTTCGGTCAGCAGACCTGCGCTGCGCAGATCGCTGACGATGCCGGCCAGCTTGTCGTTATAGGCGCTTTCACCGCGCACATCGGCCTGGGTCAGGCTGACGCCAAGGCGGTCGTAGACGGCCTGGCAGTGGCCCAGAGAAATCTGGTTGAAGCGGTTCCACAGTGCCAGACAATCCGGATCGCCGGCCTGCAGCTGCACCACGCGCTCACGGGCTCGGTTGGCGAAGTCTTCGCTCTCGTCAAAGCGCTTCTTGGCCTGGCGGTAGAAGTTCTCCAGATCGCCCAGCTCGGCCTCGGCGTCCACCGGGTTTTCTTCCATGTAGGCCAGCAGCATGCCGAATTGGGTGCCCCAGTCGCCGACGTGGTTCTGGCGGATGACGCTATGGCCAAGAAATTCCAGTACGCGGGCCACGGCATCGCCGATGATGGAGGAGCGCAGGTGCCCCACGTGCATTTCCTTGGCCAGGTTGGGTGAGGAGTAATCGACCACCACGCGCTGGGCCTCACCCACCGCGCGAGCATTCAGCTGCGGGTCATCCAGCGCGCTCTGCAGTTGCGCGGCCAGCCAGGCGCTGTCCTGAAAGAAGTTGATAAAACCGGGGCCGGCGATGTTCACGCTGGCGACCGCCTGGTGAGCGGGCAGGGCGGCAACCAGCTTGTCAGCCAGATCGCGCGGCTTCATTTTCGCCGGCTTGGCCAGCGTCATCGCCAGATTGCTGGCGAAGTCGCCGTGGGTCTTGTCGCGCGCGGTCTCCACCTGAATATTGGCAGTGATGTCGGCGGGCAGAACGCCCTCGCTCTTGAGGCTGTCGACGGCGGTGGCCAGAAGCTGGCTGATCAGGTTCTTCATTTAATGGAGTATCCGGCAGGTGCCCAGTGAAAACCCGACATTATCCGGTTTAACGGGCGCCTTGCCAAATCTTCCCGGCATGGACTGATGCATGGCGCTCTAGTGCATGGAGCCGCAGGCGGGGTTAGAACATGTCCAGCGGGTCGATGTCGATGGACCAGCGCACGCGACGCGCGTCCGGATGCTGCTCCAGCAGTGGCAATAATAAATGTACCAATTGGTGCAGTGTCGAGCGTTGTGCGGCCTGCAGCAGCAACTGTGCGCGAAAACGGCCGGCACGGCGCTCCATGGGCGAGGGCACCGGGCCGAGCAGGTCGATATCGGCGAGCTGGTGCTGATCGACCAGTTGCTCTGCCTGCTCCAGCGCCTGCTCGAGAAATTCATTGGCGGCGCGGCCGTTGTTGGCCTCGGCGCGCAGCAGTGCCATGAAACGGTAGGGCGGCAGTTGCGAAATGGCGCGTTCGGCCAGTTCGCGTTTGGCGATGGCGGGGTAGCCCTGCTCGGTGAGCTCGATCAGGAGCGGATGTTCGGCCATGTGGGTCTGAATGATCACCTGGCCAGGCTTCTCGGCGCGCCCGGCGCGTCCGGCCACCTGGGTAATCATCTGCGCCATGCGTTCAGGGCCGCGGAAATCGGCGGAAAACAGTCCGCCGTCGGCATCCAGAATGGCCACCAGGGTGACATCGGGGAAATGGTGACCCTTGGCGAGCATCTGCGTGCCGACCAGGATGCAGGGCTGCGCGCTCTGGATGGTCTCCATCATCTGCTGCATGGCCTTCTTGCGGCTCATGCTTTCGCGGTCGATGCGCAGCACAGGGAAGTCCGGAAAGCGCTCGTTCAGGTGCTCTTCGGTGCGTTCCGTGCCGGCGCCAAGTGGCCGCAGGTCGGTGCTCTGGCATTTGGGGCAGTGCTTGTCCAAAGGCCGCTGACTGTTGCAGTGGTGGCAATGCAGGTGCGCCGGCGACTGATGCACCGTCATGCGCGCGTCGCAGCGCTTGCACTCGGCAATCCAGCCGCAATCGTGGCACATCAGGGTCGGGGCAAAGCCGCGCCGGTTGATGAATACCAGTACCTGGTTACCCTTGTTCAAGTGCTCGCCAATCAATAGCGTGAGCGGGCGCGACAGGCCGCCTTCCAGCGGCCGGCTGCGAATATCGAGGCATTGAAAGCTGGGTGGCTTGGCGTTGCCGGCACGCTGGGTCAGGCGCAACAGATGGTAGCGGCCCTGCTCCACGTTGTGCAGGCTTTCCAGCGACGGCGTGGCGGAGCCCAGAATCACTGCCACCTGTTCCAGATGCGCGCGGTATACCGCCAGATCGCGGGCGTTGTAACGCAAGCCTTCCTGCTGTTTATAGGAAAGGTCATGTTCTTCGTCGACGATAATCAAGCCCGGGCGCGCCAGTGGTGTGAAGATGGCCGAGCGCGTGCCAATCACTATCCCGGCATCGCCATCGCGCGCGGCAACCCAGGCGTCCAGCCGTTCTCGGTCGTTGAGGCCCGAATGCAGAATGACCACGGGCGCGCTGAAGCGCTGCTGGAAGCGCGCCAGGGTCTGCGGTGTGAGGCCGATCTCAGGAATCAGCACCAGCGCCTGATGCCCGCTGCGCAGGCATTGTTCGATGGCCTGCAGGTAGACCTCGGTCTTGCCGCTGCCGGTGACCCCCTCCAGCAGCCAGGCGTGAAAGCCGGCCTTGGCGAGAATGGCGTCCAGCGCGGCCTGCTGTTCGTCGTTGGCCGTCAGCGGCGCCTGCCTTAATAAAGGTAGCGGTTCGGCAATATGATGGGGGGACTGCTCGATGCGCTCGACCAACCCTTTTTTCTCCAGGGCTTCGAGTGCGTCGCGGGTCAGGCCCCATTGGGCGATGAGTGCATGCGAGAGCCCGTGGGGGTGCTGCGCCAGCACCTGCACGGCGTGTTTCTGCTTGGCTGCGCGTGCCACTGCCGGATGCTCCGGATAGGCGCCGGGCAAGAGTTGCCAAAGCCGATCCTGCCGCGCCAGCGCTGGTTCGCCCTGGCGCAACAGCACGGGCAGAGCCACGCTCAGAGTGTCACCCAGGCCATGCTGGTAATAGCGCGCAGTCCATTGGCATAGCTGCCAGAGGCTCGGCGGCAACAGCGGGGTGCTGTCGAGCACCGCCTCGGCTGGCTTGAGCTTGCCCTCTGGCACGTCGGTGTGGTCGCTCAGGCCGGCGATTATGCCGACCAGGGCGCGACGGCCGAAGGGTACTCTTACCCGCTGGCCTATCTGCAACTGCTCGCGCGCGACACCAGCGGGCGCCTGATAATCGAACAGGCGGCGCAGCGGTGAGGGCAGGGCAACTTGCAGAATGGGTGGTGGCACGTAACGGACTCCGGTTGGCAGGCCGCTATGTTACCACCGCCGTGGCAAAACACCGGGCTTGCGTCGGGGTCGAATTCTGTTATCATCGCCGGCCTAATTTCCGGTCGCTCTGTGTGCAGGCTTGCACCCGGCCCCGGACTGGTAGAGAAACTGCTAGAAAGCTTACTGATAGAAAGTTTACTGAGTGCGGTGCCCGATCAGGTTGATCCGGTGGCGGCACAAACCAACCGAGGAATGACCATGAAAGCTGATTTGCATCCCAAGTACGAAGAAATCAAGGCTACCTGCAGCTGCGGTAACGTGATTACTACCCGTTCCAGCCTGTGCGCACCTATCCACCTGGACGTGTGCTCCGAGTGCCACCCCTTCTACACCGGTAAGCAGAAGGTGCTGGATACTGGCGGACGTATCGAGCGCTTCAAGCAGCGTTTCGGCGCAGTCAGCAGCAAGTAACACGAGCAGACGGGCCCAGGTGGCTTTGTCCAATCGAAAAAAGGCGCTCCAGTGGGGCGCCTTTTTTGTTGCCTGGTTTTTGCTGGTACCTTCGTTTGCGCAGGCGCGCGGCGATCTTTGCACCATGCCGGCTGGCGCCAAGCCGGTTACTAGTCAAAGGGTGACCGATGGCGACACTCTGCGCCTGCAGGATGGGCGTCGACTACGCCTGATCGGCGTCAACGCGCCCGAACTGGGTCGCGACGGCAAGCCGTCCGAGCCCTATGCGCAGGCGGCCAAGCGAAGGCTGCAGGCATTGGCCGACGGCAGAAAGCTGCATCTGGTGACCGGCAGCGAGGCGACCGATCGCTATGGTCGCACCCTGGGCTACCTGTTTGACGAGCACGGCGCGAATCTTGAAGCGCAGCTGCTGGCCGAAGGGCTGGGTTATGCCGTGGCGATTCCGCCCAACCTGGCACTGGTGGCTTGCCATGCTGCGGCCGAGGATCAGGCGCGCAGCGCCCGTCTGGGTTTGTGGCGTTCACAGTCGATTACACCAGCTAGCGCCTTGCGCAGCGGCGGTTTTCATTTGCTGCGTGGCAAGGTTAGTGCAATCAACCACGCAGGGAGCACTCTGTGGATCGATCTGGAGGGGCCCGTGATCCTGCGCCTGTCGATGGCTGATCGCAGGCATTTCCCCGTGTTGCCGGATGCCAGCTGGGTGGGCGCAGAGCTTGAGCTCAGAGGCTGGCTGCTTGATCGGCAGTCCTGGAGTGGCATGCGTCCTGGCTATCGCCGCTTCATGCTCAATGTGCGGCATCCACTGCAACTGCGGCGGCTTTAGGCTTGCGGGTACGCACTGGCAGGTCAGGGGAAGCCCTGGGCGAGCATGCGTCAATATGACTCAAGGACGTAACAGATTGGCCTTGACATTGATGCCGTGAATAACCTTGTTACCCCTCGGGGTTTTATGTATTCTCCGACGTCCGCATGAGCAACCTGACCGGAAACTATTGACCATGTCTGACTTGAGAACTGATGCACTCGCCTATCACGCAAATCCGCGTCCAGGCAAGCTGAGCGTAGAACTGACCAAGCCGACCGCCACTGCGCGCGATCTGGCTCTGGCCTACAGCCCGGGTGTAGCAGAACCGGTGCGTGAAATCGCCAAGGATCTGGAAAACGCCTACAAATACACCGGTAAAGGCAACCTGGTTGCCGTTATCTCTGACGGTACCGCCATCCTCGGCCTGGGTAACCTGGGGCCGCTGGCGAGCAAGCCGGTAATGGAAGGCAAGGGCGTGCTGTTCAAGCGTTTTGCCGGGATCGACGTATTCGACATCGAAGTCGAGTCCGAGAGCCCGCAGGCCTTCATTGACACCGTCAAGCGCATCTCCTGCACTTTCGGCGGCATCAACCTCGAAGATATCAAGGCGCCCGAGTGCTTCGAGATCGAGCGTGCCCTGATCGAGCAGTGTGATATTCCGGTTTTCCACGATGACCAGCACGGCACCGCGATCGTTACCGCTGCCGCCATGATCAACGCGCTGGAGCTGGCCGACAAGACTTTGGAAAGCGCCAAGATCGTTTGTCTGGGTGCCGGCGCTGCCGCCATCGCCTGCATGAAACTGCTGGTGAGCATGGGCGCCAAGGCCGAGAACATCTACATGCTTGACCGCAAGGGTGTGATCCACTCCGGCCGTGATGACCTGAACGAATACAAGGCCATCTTCGCGACTGAAACCGACAAGCGCACGCTGTCCGATGCCATGAAAGGCGCTGACGTCTTCGTTGGTCTGTCTGGTCCGAACCTGCTGCAGCCCGCTGAACTGAAGCTGATGGCTGAAAACCCCATCGTCTTCGCCTGTTCCAACCCGGATCCGGAAATCGATCCTGCGCTGGCTCATGCCTCACGTCCTGACGTGATCATGGCGACCGGTCGTTCCGATTACCCGAACCAGGTCAACAACGTGCTGGGCTTCCCCTTCATCTTCCGTGGTGCATTGGACGTTCGTGCCACGCGTATCAACGAAGAAATGAAGATCGCAGCAGTTCACGCTATCCGTGAACTGGCCAAGGAGCCGGTACCAGAGTACGTTTCCGAGGCTTACGGCGGTATCGATCTGGCCTTCGGTCGCGAGTACATCATTCCCAAGCCGATGGACGTGCGTCTGATCGAGAAGGTGCCTGCAGCCGTGGCCCAGGCAGCCATCGATTCCGGTGTGGCGACGCGCCCCTATCCGGCGCATTACCCACTCAAGTCGGTTGAAGACTGCATCTGAGTCGGTTGATGTGAAAAACCCCGCTTAGGCGGGGTTTTTTGTGCCTGCCGGTTTTACGCGGCTCAGCAGTCCGGGGCCTCGAGACTGATATCGATCCGCGTCGCCGCATTGTTGCGACTGGCGCGCAGCAGGCTGCCGGGCGGACAACCATTGGCCGAAAGCAGGCACTGTGCGACCGCCGGCTCCAGATGATGGCGGAATGTGCGTGCCATAGCGCGGGCGCCGTAGCGTGGATCAAAACCCTGCTGCGCCAGCCACTGCCGCGCTGACTGTTCCAGCAGCAGCTGTACCTGATGGCGGCCCAGGCGCTGGTTCAGCCGTGCCAGGGCCAGATCAACCAGTTGCTCAAGCTGGTCGCGGGGCAGGCTCGCATAGTGAATGCGGTGGTCGATGCGGTTGATGAACTCCGGGTCCAGCCGGGCGCCGAGAGCTGCCTCCTGGCGGCGGTGCTGCTGCGCCAGCTGCAGGCGCCGGGGCAGCCAGCGCGCGCTTTTGCTGTGCGGGCCGGCGCCCAGGTTGGAGGTCATGAAAATCAGACTGTTGCGAAAATCCAGGTTGCCGTTGCCGGCACTCAGGCGCAGTTGGCCATTGTCGAGGATGTTCATCAGGGCGCGAATAACCTGGTCGTCCGCTTTCTCCAGTTCGTCGAACAGTACTATGCCGGGACGACCGTAGTCGCCCTCGATGCGCTCACGGTCAAACAGCGTGGTGCCTTCCTTGCTGCCGACGTAACCGGGCGGCGCACCGGTCAGTGAGGCGGCGTAGTGCGATTGCGCCAGGGTATTCATGTCGATGCGGCAGTAGGCCTCGCTGCCGCCGTGAATAGCCTCGGCCAGCAGGCGCACGGTTTCGGTCTTGCCGACGCCGGTCGGCCCCAGCAACAGGTAAGTCCCCAGCGGGCGCTGCGGGTCACCGAGTTCAGCCTTGATCACCTGCAGGCTGCTGCCAATCTCCTGCAGCGCGGCGCTCTGACCGATGATGCGACTGTGCAGGCGCGCCATCATCGTTTCCGGATCAAAGCGAAAGCGCGATTGGCGCGTGGTGGGGCTGGCTGCAACACGTTCTTGGTTGGCGGCCAGCACATCATTGATAAAGGGCATGACTTGCATTTACCTGCATCCGTCTGCGGGGCAGCCGGCGGCACGCGAGGCGCCGCCGGCAGGTTCAGGCGCCAGCTTCGCGATCCTTGCCGGGATGGGGCAGCTCGCCCACCGGGCAGTCAGCCACGCCAATGGTCTTGCGGGTCATGGCTTCGACGTTGTCGCGGGCCTTCTCGGCATCCAGCACCCAGGTGCGATAGAAGTCGAAGGGGCAATCGGCGACCCCGCGATCACCGTCACCGGAGTTGTACATGCCGGTGTAACCGCGGTGCAGCAGCTTGAACAGGTGATTCTGCGACTGGTCGTTGGCGCGTGCATCGCGGATCTGCGACACCGACAGCTGCGCGTACTGAATGCCCATGTCCTCCTCGCCGCATTCGCCGAGGGTGCGGCCGTCGAAGCCGATGATCGCCGAGTGGCCGAAGTAGGAATACACGCCGTCAAAGCCGGTGGCATTGGCCACGGCCACGTAGCAGTTGTTGGCCCAGGCCATGGACTTGGCCATCATTACCTGCTGCTCCTTGGCTGGGTACATGTAACCCTGACAGCGCACGATCAGCTCGGCGCCCTTCATGGCGCAGTCGCGCCAGATCTCCGGATAATTGCCGTCGTCGCAGATGATCAGGCTGATCTTCATGCCCTTGGGGCCGTCCGAAACGTAGGTGCGATCACCCGGATACCAGCCCTCGATGGGGCACCAGGGAATGCACTTGCGGTACTTCTGCACGATCTCGCCGTGATCGTTGATCAGGATCAGCGTGTTGTAGGGCGCTTTGTTCGGGTGCTCCTCATGTTGCTCGCCGGTCAGCGAGAAGATGCCCCAGGTTTTCGCCTGCTTGCAGGCTTCGCTGAAAATGCGGGTTTCATCGCCAGGCACAGTCGCTGCGGTGGCCATCATCTCGTCGTTGTCGTACATGATGCCCATGGTGCTGTATTCCGGGAACACCACCAGATCCATGCCGGGCAGGCCCTGCTTCATGCCGATGATCATGTCGGCAATCTTGCGTGCGTTGTCCCGGACCTCGGCGCGGCTGTGCAGCCGCGGCATCTTGTAGTTCACCACCGCAACGCCCACGGTATCGGGGCTGCTGGAAATATCACCATGACGCATGGGTAACTCCTCCGTTCGGGTTAGGACTGTTTCAAGTAGGTTCAGCTGCGCCCGATGCCAAGCTTGTCGACCCGGTAACGCAGCTGTCTGAGACTGATGTTGAGCCGCCGTGCGGCTTCGGACTGATTGTTGTTGGTCTGCGACAACATGGCGCTGATCTGCGCGGCCTCGTCCTGCTGCACCCAGTTGTAGGAACGGCCGTACTGGCGCGGCTCCTCGGTAATCGGCGCCTCTGCCGGGGCCGCTGCGGGGCCGGGCGTGTGGCGGTTGCCGGGAATGGTGATGGCACTTTCCGAGGCCAGTGCCTGGCGCAGCTTCTCGCCGCTGAGCAGTTCCTGGTCGCTGGTGAGCGCCGCGCGCTCGAGCACGTTCTGCAGTTGCCGGATGTTGCCCGGCCAGTCGAAGTTTTCGAGGATGCCGAACGCCTCGGGGCAAAGGCTCCAGTTGCGCTCGTAGTGATGATTGAGTTCGTTGAGAAAATGCAGCGCCAGTTGCCTGATGTCGTCCTGGCGCTCGCGCAGTGGCGGCAGGTGTACCGGCACCACGTGCAGGCGGTAGAACAGGTCGAGACGGAAGGCGGCCTGGTTCACCTGGGCCTGCAGGTTGACGTGGGTGGCGGTGATCACACGGAAGTCCACCGACACCGAGTCGTTGCTGCCAATCGGGTCGACCTTTTTCTCCTGCAGCACGCGCAGCAGTTTGGCCTGCAGTGACAGCGGCATGTCGCCGATTTCATCGAGAAACAGGGTGCCGCCGTCGGCCTGGACTATCTTGCCCTGCTTGTTCTGGGCGGCGCCGGTGAAGGCGCCCTTGGTATGGCCAAACAGCTCGGACTCGAGCAGGTCGGCCGGAATCGCGGCGCAGTTGATGCAGATGAACGGCTTCTCGCGGCGGTCGCTCTGCTGGTGAATCATCCGTGCGAATTTTTCCTTGCCGGTCCCTGACTCGCCCAGCAGCATCACCGGCGCGTCACTGTGCGCGACCTGAATGGTCGAGCGCACCGCGTCCATCAGCGCCGGGCTGCTACCGAGAATGCCGTGCGCCAGGCTTTGTTTGACCATGCCCTCGATGGCGATGCTGTGGCGCAGGCTCTGGTTTTCCTTGACCAGGTGCTCGGTCTGTTCGACCACAAACTGGTGGATGCGCAGTACCTGACCGATCATTGCGGCGGCCACGCGCAGCAGGCTGATGTCGCCATCAAAGGGGCGTTCGTGCATGCCTTCGCGCTGCACCGAGAGCACGCCAATGGGTGTGCCCGACTCCAGAATCGGTACTGAGATAAAGGCCATACGGCCACCGCTGTGGTGCGCCAGCTCGGTAATGCGGCGCACGAACAGCGGCTCGTTGTCGACATCCGGCACCAGGCCGATGGAGCCAGTACGCATGACGTAGCCGGTGACGCCCTGATTGACGTGCAGATTGAAGCGGCCGGCTTTCAGGTCTTCGACGGACAGGCCGTAGGAGTATTTCACCTGCAGGCTGTCGGAATTGGCTTCGGGCAGGCTGACCCGGCCGCAGTTCAGCCCGTATAGCTGGGACAGCAAGCGCAGAATGCCCTGAATGGTGCGGGGCGCATCCAGCGGCTTTTCCAGCAGCTTGGCCATCTCCAGAATGACGACCAGTTCGCGCTTCATCATCTGTTGGGCTATCCGTTCAGGCATGAGATTCAAGATGAGAGAGTCCTCGCGGCGGGAATGATGTCCGCGCGACCTTTCACCGATGTTCGGTAGGGAGTTGACGATGCGGGGCTTGCCCGCCATCGGCGCAGCGCTAATGGCTGATCATCCAGGGTCGTCGCGGACCGCTCTGCTGCTTCAGGGCAGGGGGCTGTCCTTCGGCACGCGGCTTGTGCTGACAAGTTCCGGAGTTGCAACAACTGTGCCCGTGGCTGACCTTGGGCGCGTGTGCACTGCGTTCATTGGTCTCGTGTGCCTGGCGCTGCTGGCTGTTCATGGTCTGCAGGCGGGGGGCGGAAATGCGCCTTTGCATAGGCTGGCTGCAGGCTGGGCAGTTGCGCGGCAGGTTGCGCTCGCTGCTGGGTAGCAGGGCTTCAAAGGGCCCGCAGGCCTCGCATTCAAAATCGTATAACGGCATGGAGTGCTCCCGGTTAGTGCGAAGAAGTCGAGGTGGCCCGCGCCAGCTTGGTGCGGGCCACTGTGTGGCTCAGCCTTTCCAGAACGCGGTGGGCACTTCGTCGCTGGTGACCGCAATGGTCGGACCGTCGGCGTTGGGCATGATGTCGAAATCGAAGATTTCCGTGGGTATCCAGACCGTGGCGCAGACGTTGGGCACATCGACGATGCCGCTGATGTGGCCCTGTACGGGTGCGGTGCCCAGCAGGGAGTACGCCTGCGCGCCGCTGTAACCGAACTTCTTCAGGTACTCGATGGCGTTGAGGCAGGCCTGACGGTAGGCAACGTGGGCATCCAGGTAGTGCTGTTTGCCGCTTTCATCGACCGAGATGCCTTCGAAGATCAGGTGCTTCTTGTAGCTCGGCGCCATGTCGCTGGGCTGGAAGATCGGGTTCTTCACGCCGTACTTCTTGACGCCGTCCTTGATCAGGTTGACGCGAATGTGAATCCAGCCGGCCATCTCGATGGCGCCGCAGAAGGTGATTTCACCGTCGCCCTGGGAGAAGTGCAGGTCGCCCATCGACAGGCCGCCTCCTTTTACGTAGACCGGAAAGAACACCCGCGAGCCCTTGGTCAGATCCTTGATATCGCAGTTGCCGCCGTGTTCGCGCGGGGGCACGGTGCGGGCACCTTCGTTGGCGACTTTGACAGCAGCATCACCAGTTGCACGGCCAACGTGGGCGGTGGGCGCGTAGGGTGGATTGGCCAGGCCGGGTACGCGGTCAGGGTCGGTGTCGATCAGCGCTTGCTCGCGCTTGTTCCACTCATCCAGCAGCTCCTGCGATGGCAGGCAGCCGATCAGGCCGGGGTGCATCAGGCCGATGAACTCGACGCCCGGAATGTGGCGTGATTTGGTGTAGATGCCGTTGAAGTCCCAGATGGTCTTGCGCGCTTCGGGATAGTGTTCGGTCAGAAAGCCGCCGCCGTTTTCCTTGGCGAACACGCCATTGAAGCCCCACATCTGATCGGCAAAGGCGCCGATGTCGAGAATGTCGACCACCATCAGGTCGCCTGGCTCGGCGCCTTCTACGGCAACCGGGCCGCTGAGGTAGTGCACCTTGGAGAGGTCGACATCGCGTACGTCTTCGGCGCTGTCATTGTTGCCGATCTGGCCACCGGTCCAGTCCATGCACTCGATGATGAAGTCGGCGCCGGGTTTGACGGTAGCAACCATGGGCACATCCGGGTGCCAGCGGTTGTGAATATTGTCGTGCTCCTGAGGGCTTTTGCTCAGGTCGATCTTGATCAGTGTTTCAGCCATGACGGGGAATCCTCTGCGTCGGGAGTAGTGTGTCAGGCCCAATGACGGCCCGTGCCAAATCCCAGAGCATGAGCCGTGCCAGCTTTGTTTACATTTTGAAATGCTAGCTAAATCAGCGTGTTGCGTTAAATGTCAAGCTTGCTGGCGGTGCGCAGAGAGGGCGCTTGTGACAATGTCATCAGCCAATTGCTGACATTGTCATGACAATGTCAGGCGCGCTTTGTCATTTGCCCGTGTCTGGCTTTGACATTGCGTGACTCGCGCGGCGGAGCAGCAGTTGGGTTATCGGCTCATACCGCTGATTTAACAAAGGTTTTTATTTTCGGAGTATTTATTTTTCAGCCGCTTCGGGGTGCTGGCACAGTGGTTGCTCTGGGGTGAGGGTGACAGGCAAGCGGGTAGGGAGTGCGGCCCGCTTTCCGGTTTTACCCACACTAAGGAGATTTACCCTATGCAAGATTCAACACACAGCAAGCCGGCCTGGAAGCGCCGCCTTCTCGGGTTGGCGCTGAGTACCGGGTTGGGCTTTTCCGGAATGGCGGGCGCTGCCGAAGTCAACACCACTGGCCTGGCGGTTACTGATGACACTGTGCAGGTAGGTATCCTGCATTCGATCACCGGCACCATGGCGATCAGCGAAACCGGTTCGGTGGAAGCCGAGAAACTCGCCATTGAGCAGATCAACGCGGCTGGCGGTGTGCTGGGTCGTCAGATCGAGATCATCCAGGAAGACGGCGCCAGTGACTGGCCGACCTTCGCCGAGAAGGCGCGCAAGCTGCTGGTACAGGATAACGTAGCCGCCGTCTTCGGCTGCTGGACCTCTGCCTCGCGTAAGGCAGTGCTGCCCGTGTTCGAGAAAGAAAACGGCATGCTCTACTACCCAACCTTTTATGAAGGTCTGGAGCAGTCCAAGAACGTGATCTACACCGGGCAGGAAGCGACCCAGCAGATCATTGCCGGTCTTGACTGGATCGCCAAGGAGAAGGACGCCAAGACTTTCTACCTGGTCGGCTCCGACTATATCTGGCCGCGTACCTCCAACAAGATCGCGCGCAAGCACATTGAAACCGTGCTGGGTGGCACCGTGGTGGGGGAAGAATACTACCCGCTGGGTAACACCAACTTCGGTTCGCTGATCAACAAGATCCGCTTGAAAAAGCCTGATGTGGTGTACGCCTCAATTGTTGGCGGCTCCAACGTGGCCTGGTGGAAGCAGCTGAAGGCCGCCGGTATCACCGCTGATCGCCAGACCATCATGACCATCTCGGTGACCGAAGACGAAGTACTCGGCATCGGTGGCGAGAACATGGAAGGTTTCTATTCGGCGATGAAGTACTTCCAGTCGCTGGATAACGAAAACAACGTCGAGTTCGTCAAGGCGTTCAAAGCCCGCTGGGGTGACGACAGTGTCATCGGCGACGTAACCCAGGCCGCTTATCTGGGCCCCTGGTTGTGGAAGGCGGCCGTTGAGAAAGCCGGTAGCTTCGATGTTGACGCGGTAGCCGCTGCCTCTGCCGAGATCGAGTTGACTACCGCGCCAGAAGGCTACGTGAAGGTGCATGAGAATCATCACCTGTGGAGCAAGCTGCGTGTGGGCCAGTGGGGCGCCGACGGTCAGGCCAAAGT
The DNA here is from genome assembly GCF_036961105.1 of Halopseudomonas sp. Taxonomy (GTDB): domain Bacteria; phylum Pseudomonadota; class Gammaproteobacteria; order Pseudomonadales; family Pseudomonadaceae; genus Halopseudomonas. The sequence continues at coordinate 28,590 of NZ_JBALWW010000030.1, forward strand.
GGTTTACGAGTCTGATCTGATCGAGCCAAACCCCTTCCCGGAAGGTTATCAATAAGGCGTCCTGGTGACGTGACGTAATCCGATGCGGCCCTCGCGGCCGCATCCTTCCGAGTCTAGGAGAGCAATTATGGGCGGTTACACATCGCAGGAGCTGACGGCTATCTTCGTCATGCAGGGCTTCAGTGGCCTGAGCCTGTTCTGCGTCTTTCTGCTGATGGCCCTCGGGCTGGCGATCATTTTCGGGCAGATGGGCGTGATCAACATGGCCCATGGTGAGTTTCTTACCCTGGGCGCTTACATCACCTGGATGGTATCCAAGCTGGCCACGGAAACCTGGCCCTGGATGCAGGAGTTCTACTTCCCGCTGGCGGTGGTGCTTGCCTTTGCCGGTACCTTCGTACTCGGTTATCTGGTGGAAATGCTGTTGATAAGGCGCCTGTACAGTCGGCCGCTGGATACGCTGCTGGCGACCTGGGGGCTGGGTCTGATCATGCAGCAGATTTACCGTTCCACTTTCGGCCCGCGCGAAGTCAGCGTGGTGATGCCTGACTGGCTGATGGGGTCATGGGCACCTACCGACATTATCGATATTCCATTGAACGGCCTGTTTGTGATGGGCATCACCTCGCTGATGACGCTGCTGGTAGTGATACTGCTGTATCGCTCGCGCTGGGGCATCAAGGTGCGCGCCACCACACAGAATCGGGCAATGGCAAACGCCGCGGGTATCAATACCCAGCGGGTTGACCGTTTTACCTTTGCCCTGGGTTGCGGCATCGCCGGGGTGGCGGGTGCGGCCTTTACCACGATCGCCTCCACCGGGCCGACCACTGGCGGGCTCTACATCGTCGATACCTTCCTGGTTGTGGTGTTTGGCGGCGCAGCGAGCTTGCTGGGCACCGTGGTCTCGGCGTTCGGTATCGCCCAGTCGCAATCGATTCTCGAGTTTTTCCTCAGCGGGTCCATGGCCAAGGTCATCACCCTGCTGACCGTGGTCGGCATCCTGATGTTCCGTCCCCAGGGGCTCTTTGCAAGCAAGGTGCGTCGCTGAGCGACGCCCTGGCTGGAGGTTATTGAAATGGATAAGTGGATAGCAGCATTTGGGGGGCGGCAACGGTTGTTGCAGTTGCTGGCGCTGGCCGTCCTGCTGTTGGTGATTCTGCCGCTGACGCTGGATATCTTCCGGCTGAATCTGGTCGGCAAGTATCTGACGTACGCTTTTGTGGCGGTGGGTCTGGTGCTGTGCTGGGGTTACGGCGGCATTCTCAGTCTGGGGCAGGGGGTGTTTTTCGGCATCGGCGGTTACTGCATGGCGATGTTTCTCAAGCTGGAAGCATCCAGCCCGGAGAACACCGCTATTCAGAGTACGCCGGGGATTCCGGACTTCATGGACTGGAACCAGATCACCGAACTGCCGGCAATGTGGATGCCCTTCCACAGCCTGACGCTGACCATCGCCCTGATACTGACGGTGCCGGCGCTGTTCGCCTTCGTCATCGGTGCTGCCATGTTCAAGCGTCGCGTGGGCGGGGTGTACTTCGCGATCATCACCCAGGCGATTGCTTCGATTGCAACCATTCTGATTATCGGCCAGCAAGGCTACACCGGTGGCATCAACGGCATTACCGACCTGCGCACCCTGCTGGGTTGGGATATTCGGCCGGATAGTTCGAAGTACCTGCTGTACTTCCTGTGCTGCATTCTGCTGATCCTTTGTCTGCTGATTGGTCAGTTCGTGCTCAACAGCCGGTACGGCAAATTGCTGATTGCCATGCGCGACCAGGAAGACCGCGTGCGCTTCTCCGGCTACGACGTCGCCAATATCAAGATCTTCGTGTTTGCCCTGGCCGGGGTGTTCTCCGCGCTCGGCGGTGCGATGTTTGCGCTGCAGGTCGGCTTCATGTCGCCTTCCTTTGTCGGCACCGTGGTATCGATTGAAATGGTCATCTTTTGCGCCGTGGGTGGGCGTCTGTCATTGATTGGCGCGGTCTACGGCGCGCTGCTGGTCAATCTGGCGAAAACCTTGTTGTCGGAAAGCTTCCCGCAGCTGTGGATCGTGTTTATGGGGGCGCTCTTTATTGGCGTGGTACTGCTGTTCCCACAAGGGCTGGCCGGTATCTACGAAGACCATGTCCGTCCTCGGGTGGCGAAGCTGTTTTCTCGCAAATCGAACGGCAATAGCAGTGCTGACGAAGGTGTTGCACAGGAGGCGCGGCCATGACATCGCCCATTTTGCTGGCCATTGAAGACCTGACCGTATCCTTTGATGGCTTCAAGGCCGTCGACGGACTCAACCTTTACGTAGAGCGCAACGAGGTGCGCGTAGTCATCGGTCCCAATGGGGCGGGCAAGACTACCTTGCTCGACCTGATCTGCGGCAAGACCAAGGCGTCTGCCGGATCAATCAAGTTCAAGGAAACCGAACTGACCAAACTGGTAGAGCACGATATCGTCAAGGCAGGTGTAGGACGCAAATTCCAGACACCTTCCATCTACGAAAATCTCAGCGTGCGGGAGAACCTGGAGCTCTCCTACCCCAAAGGCCGCAACGTGTTTGGCAGCCTGTTCTTCAAGGTGACTGACAAGGTGCGGGAGCGGGTACTTGAGGTCGCGAAGGATATTTTTCTCAGTGATCGCCTGGATACCAGTGCCGGTCTGCTCAGTCACGGGCAGAAGCAGTGGCTGGAGATCGGCATGCTGCTGATTCAGGATCCGGAGCTGCTGATGCTGGATGAACCGGTCGCGGGGATGAGCGTCTCCGAGCGCGAAGCCACGGCCGAACTCTTGGGTCGTATCAGCAAGAACCGCTCGGTGATCGTCATCGAGCACGACATGGACTTCGTCAAGGACATAGCCCACCGCGTCACCGTGCTGCATCAGGGCAAGTTGCTCGCCGAAGGCAAGATGGATGAGGTACAGCAGAACGAAAAGGTCATCGAGGTTTATCTCGGCCACTAACTGATAGGGAGCATGAGCATGTTGAAAGTAAGCGACCTGCGGGTCAGTTATGGCATGAGCGAGGTCATCCACGGCATCAACCTGGAAGTGGGCGAGAACGAGACCGTCGCCATCATGGGTCGTAACGGCATGGGCAAGACCACGCTGTTCAAGTCACTGATCGGCATGATCCCCTGCAGTGGCGGCGAGATCACCTTCAATGACAAGGCGTTATCGAAGTTGCAGTCTTACCAGCGGGTGGCAAGTGGTATTGCCTACGTGCCCCAGGGGCGCATGGTGTTTCCGGCCCTGACAGTAGAGGAAAACATCATGGCCGGCCTGGAGGTCACCGGACGGCGAAAGGTGCCGGATGACATCTATGAGTTGTTTCCGGTGTTGCTGGAAATGCGCCACCGTAAGGCCGGCAACCTGTCGGGTGGGCAGCAGCAGCAGTTGGCAATCGGCCGGGCGTTGGCGGCCAACCCCAAGGTACTGCTGCTGGATGAGCCGACCGAGGGGATTCAGCCGTCCATCATAAAACAGCTGGCAATCACGCTGAATGAGATCAAGCAACTGCGCAAGATCAGCATAGTAGTGTCGGAGCAGGTGTTAAGTTTCGCGCTTAACGTGGCCGACCGCATGCTGGTGATCGACAAGGGCAAGATAGTGCATGAAGCCGTAGGCGAGCAGATCGACAAGGCGCACATCAGCAAGTACCTGTCTGTCTAAAGCCGCGAATTTGCTGGCCCGGCCCGGCGCCTGATCAAGGCGCCGGGCTTTTTTGTGCCCGAGACGAAAATAAGCGCTTGACGGCCTTGCTGAAGCCTCTATAATTCGCCCTCTCGCTGAGCAGGAAGCTCCAAGTAAAGCGCTTATTAATCAATGAGTTAGCTTGAAATCAG
>NZ_JBALWW010000031.1:0-29172 GCF_036961105.1 Halopseudomonas sp.
CTTGAAGCGTGGCATGCAACACTCCTTGTTGGTCTGCCCAAATCCTAGCAAATATGGAGTTTTTCTACAGCCTCAACAGGCAGCTAACCGGCTGAAGCCCGCTGACAGCTAATCGGCGACGACCTGAGCGGAGCATTTTTCAGCCAGATGCTGATTTTTTAGCCGCACGTAGTTATCCGCCGAGTAGCTGAAAAAGGCCTTTTCCTTGTCGCTCAGCGCGCGCACCTGGCGTGCCGGGCTGCCCATATACAGAAAGCCGCTTTCCAGGGTGCGGTTGGCCGGCACCAATGATCCGGCACCCACAATCACTTCATCTTCAACCACAGCGCCATCCATGACGATGCTGCCCATGCCGATCAATACCCGGTTGCCTATGCTGCAGCCGTGCAATAGCACCTTGTGACCCACAGTCACTTCGTCACCAATGATCAGCGGATAGCCGTCCGGGTTGAAGGGGCCGGCGTGGGTGATATGCAGCACGCTGCCGTCCTGAATACTGGTGCGCGCGCCAATGCGGATACGGTGCATGTCACCCCGAATCACCGTCGCCGGCCACACCGAGCAGTCGGCGCCCAGCACCACATCCCCCAGTACCACGGCCGAGGGATCGATGAATACCGCCTCGCCGAGCTGCGGAGTCTTGTCGCCGAAGGGTCTGATATTCATGCCGCTACCTCGCTTGCCTGAGAGTTTGCCTGGTTGAATGCTGCCGCTCGCCTTGAAATGCCAGGGCGCTGCCTATAAATAAAAGAGAACAGGGGCATGAAGCAAACCACTCGCCATGCCCCGAACCGATTCAATATGATGGCGGTCGAACATCGTCACTGTCCAATCAGGAAGCTATCCCATGTCCAATCCGCTGCTGCAACCCTATGACCTGCCGCCGTTCCGCGCCATTCGCGCCGAGCACGTCAAGCCCGCCGTCGAGCAGATCCTGGCCGATAGCCGCACGCAAGTGCAGGCCCTGCTGGCAAATCCGCCGGCGCAGTGGAGCTGGTCAAACCTGATCGAACCCCTGGACGACATGGGCGAAAAGCTGTCGCGCGCCTGGTCTCCGGTCAGCCATCTGAACGCCGTGATGAACAGCCCGGAACTGCGCGAAGCCTACGAGAGCTGCCTGCCGCTGCTGAGCCAGTACTTTACCGAGCTGGGGCAGAACCAGGCGCTGTTTGAAGCCTATCAGCAGTTGGCCAACAGCAACGAATTCCGTCAGTTGGATCAGGCTCAGCAAACCATCATCGAGCACGCGCTGCGCGACTTCCGCCTGTCTGGCATCGCCTTGCCACCCGAGCAGCAGAAGCGCTACGGCGAGCTGCAGATGCGCCTGTCTGAACTGCAGAGCACCTTTTCCAACCAGGTACTGGACGCCACCCAGGCCTGGACCAAACAAATCACCGATGCCGCCCAACTGGACGGTCTGCCCGAATCCGCGCTGGAACAGGCCAAACAGGCTGCCGAAGCACGGGAACTGGAGGGCTGGCTGATTACCCTGGAATTCCCCAGCTACTATGCGGTGATGACCTACGCTACCGACCGCGCGCTGCGTGAAGAGGTCTATACCGCCTTCAGCACCCGCGCCTCGGATCAGGGCCCGCATGCCGGCAAGCTGGACAACGGCCCCATCATTGACGAGATTTTGGCCTTGCGCCAGGAGCTGGCCGAGTTGCTGGGCTTTGCCAACTACGCCGAACTGTCACTGGCCACCAAGATGGCCGAAAGCACTGATCAGGTGCTGGGCTTTCTGCGCGATCTGGGTCAGCGCAGCAAAAGCTACGCTGAAGAGGATCTGGCCGCTTTGCGGGCCTTCGCCGCCGAACAGGGTTGTGCCGAACTGAAGCCCTGGGATGTGGGTTACTACAGCGAGAAACTGCGGCAGCATCGCTACGCTATCTCCCAGGAGGTACTGCGCCCCTACTTTCCGGTCAATACCGTAATCAAGGGTATGTTCGCCGTAGTGCAGAAGCTGTATGGCATCGAGCTGCGTGAAGTGGATGATTTTGAACGCTGGCATGCCGATGCGCGTCTGTTCGAGGTGCTGGAGAACGGTGAGGTGATTGGCCGCTTTTTCCTCGACCTCTACGCCCGCTCACACAAGCGCGGCGGCGCCTGGATGGATGGTTGCCGCGACCGTCGGCTGCTGCCGGGCGGCGAACTGCAGCGCCCCATCGCCTATCTGGTATGCAACTTTACGCCGCCGGTGGGCGGCAAGCCGGCATTGCTGACGCACGATGAGGTGACCACCCTGTTCCACGAGTTCGGCCACGGGCTGCATCACCTGCTGACGCGGGTCGACTATGCCTCCGCCAGCGGTATCAACGGTGTGGCCTGGGATGCCGTCGAGCTACCCAGCCAGTTCATGGAAAACTGGTGCTGGGAACCCGAAGGCCTGGCGCTGATCTCCGGACACTTCCAGACCGGCGAGCCATTGCCGCAGGAGCTGCTCGACAAGATGCTGGCCGCCAAGAACTTCCAGTCCGGCATGGGCATGTTGCGCCAGATCGAGTTCTCCCTGTTCGACTTCGAGCTGCACACCCGCAAGCAACCCGAACTGAGCGTGCAGCAGGTGCTGGATCAGGTGCGTGATGAAGTAGCGGTAATGCGCCCACCGGCGTTCAACCGCTTTCAGAACGGTTTCAGCCATATCTTCGCCGGCGGCTACGCGGCAGGCTATTACAGCTACAAGTGGGCGGAGGTGCTGTCTTCGGATGCCTTCTCGCGCTTCGAGGAAGAAGGTGTGCTCAACGAGGCCACCGGGCGCGCCTTCCGCGACAATATTCTTGCCCGCGGGGGCAGCGAAGACCCCATGGCGCTCTTTGTTGCCTTCCGTGGCCGCGAGCCCTCGATTGACCCGCTGCTACGGCATCTGGGGCTGTCCGGAGAGGCAGCGTGAACGGTCCGGTAAAACGCTTCATCGCCGGTGCGGTGTGCCCGGCATGCAGCAAGATGGACACCATTCGCATGTTTGAAGTGGAGGGCGTGCCGCACCGCGAGTGCGTGGAGTGCGGCTACGCCGATACCTTGGATGAGCGCGGTAACTCCGTGCCCAGCGAACTCAGCACCCGGGTCAATGCGCCCAAACCCAAGGTGGCCAAGCCAAGCTCGCAAACGGTACAGTTTTTCCCCAATCCCCGATTGAAGAAAAAGGATTGAAGCCGCCGGCGCGGCTCAGGCCGCGCCGCGCCAGGCAATGTCGATGCCCAGCTCTTCACTCATGCACGGCCATTGCTGCCACAGCTCTCGACCCACTTCGCGCTGCTGCGCCAGATAGGCCTGAAAGTTGTCGGAGCTGAATGCCTCCTGCGGCAGCAGCCCCCCTACGGCCGTCTCGACGGCGGCGTCCAACTGGTTGGCAAAATCATCCCCCAGCAATTGGTGCACGATGAGATTGGCCCGCGTGGTGTCCATGGGAATCAGTGCCTCGCCGCCATGGGCCAGATAACAGTCATTCACTTCTTCCACCAGCCGATGCGCCAGGTAGGCTTCGTCCAGCAGCGCCAGCAGGCCCTGGTGTTCCGCTGGCAAGTCGCGCGGCTGCAGGAAAAAGGCTTCGGCCACCTTGAGTACCGGCAACAGCCGCTCACGCATGCGCGCCGCCGCAGCCACCTCGGCGGCGGCATGCAATACCTCAGGCACCTGCTCAACGTAGGCGCGTACAAAAGCAAACAATGTATCGATGCCATCGTCTTCCAGGCGAATCGCCGGATGCAGGTCTGGCAGGCGTTCGGTCAGCCAGGCACGCAACCCTTGCTGCTCGGCTTCCTGATTGATGGCCAATTCGACCTGACGTTTCAAAGCGCGCGTATTCATGCGTTTCTCTCCTAGACTACGACCACCGGCAGCACCCTCAACATTCATTAGCGGGGTGGGGCGCATGAGGCTTGGCGGGGTGGGATCAACCTAGCAGAGGCTAATAGCTCCGTCAAAGTGACTCAGGTTGAGGCATTAGACCTTTTTGTAATAACCAGATAATAAAAATCAGCTTTGCCACACCCCTCACCCTATGAAACGTTTTATAGCGGCCTTCTGCTATCTTCGCCAGCCCCCATACAGGTTAAAAAATAACCTCGGACAACATTGCCAAGCTGCAAGCCCGGTCTATACTCGAAATTGTCCGGTAGCCTATGGGGGATACCGACCGGGGGAATCACCACGGCTTTTTCGGCCGCGTTCTGACTCTGGTCCATTGCGTCTGCTTTTGCCAAAGGGCACTGCAGAGCCATCCCCGTGCGCCTGGAGTGATAAAAACAATAAAGGGGAACCGGGAATGTTGCGATTAGCAATCACCTGGCTGGTTGGCCTGTCCGCATCTGTTGTTGGCATGACTGCCAACGCCGAGTGGGGTGTCAACATGCGGCCGGGCGTCACCGAAGTGAGTCAGTCCGTGTTCGACCTGCACATGACCATATTCTGGATCTGTGTGGTGATCGGCGTCATCGTGTTCGGCGTCATGTTCTGGTCGATGCTCATGCATCGCAAGTCCGACGACAGGAAGCCCGCCACTTTCCACGAAAACCTTACCGTCGAGGTGCTCTGGACAGTCATCCCCCTGGTCATCCTTATTGTCATGGCGGTGCCCGCCACCAAGACCTTGATCGATATCTACGACACCGAGGAATCGGAAGTCGACATCCTGATTACCGGCTACCAGTGGCGCTGGCAGTACAAGTACATGGATGAAGGCATCAGCTACTTCAGCTCGCTGGCCACCCCGCGCGACCAGATCACCAATGTCTCCGAGAAGAATCCCGACTACCTGCTCGAGGTGGACGAACCCCTGGTACTGCCGGTCGGCAAGAAAATCCGCTTTCTGATTACCTCTGCCGACGTAATCCATTCCTGGTGGGTTCCGGCCTTTGCGGTCAAGAAGGACGCCATCCCCGGTTTCATCAACGATGCCTGGACCCGCGTGGATCAACCCGGTATCTATCGCGGCCAGTGCACCGAATTGTGCGGCAAGGACCACGGCTTCATGCCCATCGTGGTCGATGTGCGCAGTCAGGAGGATTACGCCGCCTGGTTGGCCGAACGCAAGGAAGCCGCCGCCAAGGAAGCCGAATTGCGCGAGAAGGAATGGACCCTGGACGAACTGGTTACCCGTGGCGAGAAGGTCTACGCGTCGGCCTGTGCGTCCTGTCACCAGGCCAACGGCGAAGGCATACCGCCGATGTTCCCGGCGCTCAAGGGCAGCGATGTGGTACTCAACGATATACAGGAACACATCAACACCGTCGTGAATGGCCGACCCGGCACTGCCATGGCGGCCTTCGGCAAGCAACTCTCTGAAGTGGATACGGCTGCGGTCATTACCTACGAACGCAACGCCTGGGGCAATGCGACCGGCGAAATGGTAAGCCCGCTGGATGTCCTCAACTTCAAAGACGGCCAATAGGAGACCTGTCATGAGCGCAGTGATCGATCACCATCACGCCGACCATGCCCATGGTCCGGCCAAGGGGCTGATGCGGTGGGTACTGACCACCAACCACAAAGACATCGGCACCATGTACCTGTGGTTCAGCTTCATCATGTTTCTGGCCGGCGGCAGTATGGCCATGGTCATTCGGGCCGAGCTGTTCCAGCCGGGTCTGCAGCTGGTGCAGCCCGAGTTCTTCAACCAGATGACCACCACCCACGGCCTGATCATGGTCTTCGGCGCGGTGATGCCGGCGTTTGTCGGCCTGGCCAACTGGATGATCCCGCTGATGGTAGGCGCGCCGGATATGGCGCTACCGCGGATGAACAACTTCAGCTTCTGGCTGCTGCCGATGGCATTCGGATTGTTGCTCTCGACACCGTTCATGGAAGGCGGTGGGCCCAACTTCGGCTGGACCTTCTACGCGCCGCTGTCCACCACCTATGCACCGCCCAGTGTCACCTTCTTCATCTTTGCCATTCACCTGGCGGGCATCAGTTCGATCATGGGGGCAATTAACATCATTGCCACCATTCTCAACCTGCGCGCACCGGGCATGACGCTGATGAAGATGCCGCTGTTTGTCTGGACCTGGCTGATCACCGCCTTCCTGCTGATTGCGGTGATGCCGGTACTGGCTGGTGTGGTGACCATGATGTTGATGGACATCCACTTCGGCACCAGCTTCTTCAACGCCGCCGGCGGTGGTGACCCGGTGATGTTCCAGCACATCTTCTGGTTCTTCGGTCACCCCGAGGTGTACATCATGATCCTGCCCGCCTTTGGCGCCGTCAGCCAGATCATCCCCACCTTCAGCCGCAAGCCGCTGTTCGGCTATACCTCCATGGTGTATGCCACCGCGGCGATCGCCTTTCTGTCGTTCATCGTCTGGGCGCACCACATGTTCACCGTGGGCATTCCGCTCACCGGCGAACTGTTCGTGATGTACGCCACCATGCTGATTGCCGTGCCTACCGGGGTGAAGGTGTTCAACTGGGTGAGCACCATGTTCCGCGGCTCGCTGACCTTCGAGGCGCCCATGCTGTTCGCGGTGGCCTTTGTCATCCTGTTCACCATCGGCGGCTTCTCCGGCCTGATGCTGGCCATCGCGCCGGCGGACTTCCAGTATCACGATACCTACTTCGTAGTGGCGCATTTCCACTACGTGCTGGTACCGGGCGCGATTTTCGGCATCTTCGCCTCCGCCTATTACTGGCTGCCGAAGTGGACCGGCCACATGTATGACGAAGTCATGGCCAAGACGCATTTCTGGATGAGTTTCATCGGCATGAACCTGGCGTTCTTCCCCATGCACTTTGTGGGGCTGGCCGGCATGCCGCGGCGCATTCCCGACTACAACATGATGTTCGCCAACTTCAACATGGTGTCGTCGGTGGGTGCCTTCATGTTCGGCGCCACTCAGTTCCTGTTCCTGTTTATCGTGATCAAGTGCATCAAGGGCGGACGCAAGGCAGCGGCCAACCCCTGGGAAGGTGCCGAAGGGCTGGAGTGGACAGTACCTTCACCTGCGCCCTATCACACCTTTACCACTCCACCCGAGGTGAAGTAGCCGGGAGGCCGCAATGAGCGAGCAGTTGTCGAACGCAAGACTGGTCAAGCGCCTGTTGTTTACGGTGGCAGCGATGTTCGCCTTCGGCTTCGCTCTGGTGCCCCTGTACGATGTGCTGTGCGACGTCCTGGGCATCAACGGCAAGACCAACACCAGTGCCTACCAGCCAAGCGTGGAGCAGATCGACGAAAGCCGCACGCTGCGGGTGCAGTTTCTGTCGACCAACGCCGATGGCATGACCTGGTCGTTCGGGCCGGACGCCGATGAGCTGACGCTGCACCCCGGAGAAACACGCGAGATGCTGTTTCATGCGCGCAATCCGACCGACCACGCCATGGTGGCGCAGGCCATTCCCAGCGTGGCGCCCTCCAAGGCAGCCGCCTATTTTCACAAGACCGAGTGCTTCTGTTTTACCCAGCAGGTGCTGCAACCCGGCGAAAGCGTAGAGATGCCGGTGCGCTTTATCGTCGACCCGGCGTTGCCGGCGGACGTAAAGCACCTGACGCTGGCCTACACCCTGTTTGACGTAACTGATCGGATGCCTGAAAAGCTGGCGGGCTCAGCGCCACAGGCCAATTGAGTACAGACTGCCGGATAAGGAGAACAACAGATGGCAAGTCATGAAACCTATTATGTGCCGGCCCAGAGCAAATGGCCGATCATTGCTTCCATCGGCCTGCTGCTGACGGTCTACGGTGGCGGCAATATCATCAACGGCATGAGCAGCGGCGAAGGCAGCGGGTTCGGCAAATGGATCTTCTTTGCCGGCGCATTGACCATCGCCTACATGATGTTCGGCTGGTTCAGCAACGTCGCCAAGGAGAGCGATCAGGGACTCTACAGCGCCCAGATGGACCGCTCCTTCCGCATGGGCATGGGCTGGTTCATCTTTTCCGAGGTGATGTTCTTCTCGGCGTTCTTTGGCGCGCTCTTCTATGCGCGGGTATTCGCCGGTCCCTGGTTGGGTGGCGAAGGCGACAAGGGCGTCACCAATCTGCTCTGGCCGGAATTCCAGTTTGCCTGGCCGCTGATGGTCAACCCGGATACCAAAAGCTTTCCCGGCCCCAATGAAATCATCAGCCCCTGGCAACTGCCGCTGGTCAACACCATCATCCTGATTTCCTCCAGCGTAACCGTGACTTTCGCCCACCACGCCCTGCGTGCCGGCAAGCGCGGCCTGACCAACGGCTGGCTGGGTCTGACCGTGCTGCTGGGTACCATCTTCCTGGTGATGCAGGCGTGGGAATACCACCATGCCTATCACGAGCTGGGGCTCACGCTGAACTCGGGCATCTACGGCTCGACCTTCTTCATGCTCACCGGCTTTCACGGCGCCCACGTCACCATGGGCACGCTGATTCTGGCGATCATACTGATACGCCTGGTACGCGGGCATTTCAGCCCCGAGAAGCACTTCGGCTTCGAGGCAGCCATCTGGTACTGGCACTTTGTTGATGTGGTCTGGGTAGGATTGTTTGTCTTTGTCTACATACTCTGAGGTCAGCCGCGCACCTGCGGCGCGCTCTGGTTCAATGCAACCAGGGCGCCGACCAGTTCAGCTCACCCGACCAGAAGCCGTAACCCACCAGAGCCATCAGCATGACGGTCAGAGTGATGCGCAGGGTCAGCGCCTTGACCACTCGGCCCTTGCGGTTGTCGTTGTCCTTCATCAGAAAAAACAGGCCACTGAACAGACTGCAAATCACCGCAGCCAAGAGCACCACTATCGCCACTTTCAGCCACATGACCAGCTCCCCTCTTTTGTTGTTATGCGCGCCAGTATAGCCGCGCGGGGCGCCGACCGTGATGATGTCTGAGGTCAAGTCGGAGCCACGGCGCTTCGCGCCCGGTCTGGGGCTATGGCTATTTACCCTGGGTTTCATGCCGATTCTGCTCGGCCTTGGCTGGTGGCAGTTGGAGCGCGCTGAGCAAAAACAGCAGTTGGAGCAACAAATGCTGGAGCGACGGCAGGCACCGGCGCTCAGCCTGAACCGGCTGGACCATGCGCGCCCGGCCAACTGGCAGGTTCTGCAGCTGCAAGGACACTTCGATCCACAGCGCATCTGGCTGCTCGACAACCGCACCCGGGAAGGCGCCGTAGGTGTTGAAGTGCTGCAGGCCTTTCGCGACGACAACGGCGAGTGGCTACTGATCAATCGCGGCTGGGTACCCTGGCCTGATCGTCGCGCCAAGATACACATCAGCACACCCAAGGGCAGCCAGCGGCTGCTGGCCGAAGCGCTGCCGGATCCAGGCGCGGGGTTTCGCCTGGGCAATGCCAGCGCGAGTTCGTCCGGCTGGCCGCGCCTGATTACCCAGATCAACCTCGCCGAATTGCGTCAGCAGGCCGGCCTGCCGCTGGCCGACTGGCGCGCACGCCTGACCGACGCGCAATCTGCGGCGGCGCTACGACTCGATTGGCCGGAACTGCCGATGCGTTCCAGCCGTCACACAGGTTACGCAGTGCAGTGGTTCTGCCTGGCGGGTGCATTGTTTATTCTGTTTGTATGGGCCGGTTTACGGCCAGAACCCGGGGGAAATAATAATAATGATGAGCATGACAGATAACCCGAGCAAGCCGCGCCCACGTGGGCAACTCAAACTGCTGGCGATTGGCGCGGTGGTCTTTGGACCCATTGCGCTGGCTGCGATAATGGCGCATTTCCAGATCGGCATTCCGCAAAGCCACTCGAACAAATCGGCACTGGTAGAGCCACAGATTCAGCTCAGCGACTGGCAGATCCCGATCGAGCCGGTGGGCTATGGCGCACCCTGGCGGCTACTGGTCACCAGCACCCGGGCCTGCGATGACGCCTGCCTGCAGCTGGTACACGAAGCGCGCCAGATCAACGTCGCGGTCGGCCGCGAAGCCGACCGTGTGCAGCATCTGCTGGCTGCCGGCACAGCGCTCTCCGCCCCTCAGCAGCAACAGCTGGAGAAGCGCTTTCCGCGGTTGCAACAGGTCGAGCTATCTTCGGCAGCCTACAGCCGCAGCCTGCAGCAACTGCCCACCCCCTGGCAGCAGGGACCACAGCTCTGGCTGGTGGACCCCTTGGGCCGTGTGGTGCTGCACCAGCGCGCTGGCGATCCCGGCAAACATCTGCTGGATGATCTCAAGCGTCTACTGAAGCTGTCGAAGGTAGGTTAAGCCATGCACAAACGCGCATACCAATGGACCTTGTTCGGCCTGCTGCTGTGTTTTGTCGTGGTGATTCTCGGCGCCTATACGCGCCTGGTGCATGCCGGTCTTGGCTGCCCCGACTGGCCCGGCTGCTATGGTTTTCTCAGCGTGCCGCAAAGCGACAGTGCACTGCAGACGGCGCAAATGCGCTTTCCGGATGACCCGGTGGAAGCGTTCAAGGCCTGGGCCGAGATGATTCACCGCTATGCCGCCGGCCTGTTGGGCCTGGTGATCCTTGGCCTGGCCCTGTTCAGTCTGCGCCAACGGCGCCAGCCGGGTTATCCGGTGGCCTTGAGCCTGGGCCTGCTGGGGTTGGTAATCTGCCAGGCGCTGTTCGGCATGTGGACTGTCACCCTGAAACTCTGGCCGCAGGTGGTCACCGCGCATCTGCTGGGCGGCTTCACAACCCTCGCTCTGTTACTGCTGCTGAGCCTGCGGCTATCCGGCCGGCTGCCGGCCTTACCGGCCAGCCCACGCACGGCCCGGCTGCGCAATCTGGCACGCATTACTCTGCTCGTGGTGATAGTGCAGATCATGCTCGGCGGCTGGACCAGCACCAACTACGCCGCCGTGGCCTGCATCGATCTGCCAACCTGCCACGGTGAATGGTGGCCGGAAATGGACTTTGCTACCGGCTTCAATCTGCTGCACCAGCCGGTGGGCCCCAACTACCTGGGCGGCATGCTCGAAGGCCCCGGCCGCACGGCAATCCACTTTACCCATCGCCTGGGCGCGCTGGTTACCACCTTGATGGTGCTGCTACTGGCCTGGCAACTATGGCGCGCTCGGCATGTCCTATTGGCGGGACTGGTGATGCTGATGCTCGCACTGCAGGTGACCCTTGGCGCCACCAATGTACTGCTGCACCTGCCACTGGCGGTAGCGGTAGCGCATAACGGCGTAGCCGCGTTGTTGCTGCTCAGCGTGGTAGGTATCAATTACCGGTTGCGCGCCCCTGCACGGGCGCGCCTGCACATGCAGACCAGCAGGCGGCGGCGAACGCTGGCGGGCTCGCTCTGACTGGCCCATACTCCAGACATAACGATAACGGCGGGGCAAACCCGTCGCAGGGGGATTAGATCATGGCAACCGTGACCCGTACGCTAACGGCCCGCGCCGGCTGGCGCGACTACCTGGAACTGACCAAGCCCAAGGTCGTCGCCTTGATGATCATCACCTCGGCTATCGGCATGCTGCTCGCCAGCGACAGTGCCGTACCCTGGCAAACGCTGTTGCTGGGCAACCTCGGCATCGCTCTGTGTGCCGGCTCTGCCGCTGCGGTAAACCACGTGGTAGACCGCCGCATCGACCTGCACATGGCGCGCACGCAGCGCCGGCCACTGGCCCAGGGCCGAGTCAACCCGCTGAACGCGCTGCTCTTTGCCTTGGCGTTGGGCGTCATCGGCATGGGCATTCTGCTGCAGTGGATCAACACCACCACCGCCTGGTTGACACTCGGCTCGCTACTCGGCTACGCCGTGATCTATACCTCCTTTCTCAAGCGCGCCACGCCGCAGAACATCGTGATTGGTGGCTTGGCAGGCGCAGCACCACCGCTGTTGGGCTGGACCGCCGTGACCGGTCAGATCGAGGCCGAGGGTCTGCTGCTGGTGCTCATCATCTTTGCCTGGACGCCACCGCATTTCTGGGCCCTGGCGATCCACCGCAAGGCCGAGTATGCCAAGGTGGATATTCCCATGCTGCCGGTCACCCACGGCGAGCGCTATACCAAGCTACACATTCTGCTGTATACCTTTATCCTGCTGGCGGTCAGCATGCTGCCCTTCGTGATTCACATGAGTGGCGTGCTCTATCTGGTGGTGGCCCTGGCGCTGGGCCTGCGCTTTATCGACTGGGCCTGGGCACTATGGCGCGACAGCCGCCCGCACGCCGCCATCAAGACCTTCAAATTTTCCCTTTGGTACCTGTTGTGGCTGTTTGTTGCCCTGCTGGTGGACCATTACGCAGGAGTAGCCGGATGGCTCTGAGCGGTGTACAGAAAACAGTGATCATCTGCGCGGCGAGCGTAGCGCTGGTCATGGGTGCGATCATCCACAAGGTGACCCGCCCGGTGCCGCTGGATCGCAATGCCTTGCAGGGCGCCGGCGTATTCCTGTTTGATGCCCCGCGCCCGGTGCCCGAGGTAACACTGCAGGCCGCCTCTGGCCAGCCCTGGACCAGCGCCGACCTGCAGGGCCAATGGGATCTGCTGTTTTTCGGCTACACCTTCTGCCCGGATATCTGCCCCACCACCCTGGCCGAGCTGCGCCAGTTGAGCGAGCAGCTCCCCCCGGAAATCCGCGAACAATTGCAGGTCACCCTGGTGAGCGTGGACCCCAACCGCGATACGCCAGAACGGCTGGCCTCCTATCTGGATTACTTCAGTGCCGACTTTGCCGGTGCCACCGGGCCATCGCCAGAGTTGGCGCAGCTGGCCAAGGCGCTATCGATTGCCTACATAGAACCCGACACCAGCAACGAGAATTATCTGGTCGATCACAGCGGCCAGGTCGTGCTGGTCAACCCGCAGGGCGAATATGTGGGCTTCATTCGCCCACCGCTGAACCAGCAGCAATTGGCCGTCTGGCTACCGCGCATCATGCAGCCCTGATCTTCTCTGCTCTGCCGGATGCGCGATCCGCGCCGGCAGGGCGTCCGAATCCGTGGCGCTCCAGCATGCCGCCAGACCACTGCCTATTCAGTGCGACTCTTCTCCCAGCGGATGACCTTACCCGCTCGCTCCGCTACCGCCTGCGCCTGACCATTACGCTGGGCGCCCGCCCGCGCCTTGCTCAGCAGCAAAGGGATCAACGGCCCTTCCGGCAAGCCGGCCCAGAAACGCAGCGGCATATGCCCCTGCATGACCTTGGGGTTGAGCCGCGCCGGATTGAAAATGCTGCTGTAATAGCTCTGCCACAGCGGGTCGTGCTGCTCACGCCCGGCTTGCGCCAGCGTCGCCCAGTCTGCCGGACAGCTTGCGCGATACTCCAGCCGCTGCCCGTCATACCAGACCGCATCACGGGACGAGGCGATCAGCCAACGCTGACGCCCCAGGCGCTCGGCAAAATGCAGGCTGGCACTGGCGAGGATGTCGTGCGCCGGCTCGTGCCATGCCACGTAATCCAGCTCGGCGTGGCTTGGCAATGGATGAAAGCGCACAAAGGCGTGCAGGTGATGCGCCTCGCGGCTGACGGCCTTGATGCGCCGCTGCAGTTCACTGCCGTCCACATCGCCGGCCAGCATCGCCTGTCGTTCGCCGCGCGCCACCCGCCAGAGAATCCGGTACAGCAGATTCCAGCGCCCGGCCATGCGATAGCGCGCAGCAACCTTGAGCTCTTCCAGCAGCTGCGCGGGGATCCGCGTGGGCGCAGCGAGCGCACTTGTATCGCCGGCCGAGACAGGCTCGGCTGCGAGCAGCTGACGATGCGCAGCATCTTCCCAGACCACCTCGTGCGGCGGCACGCCCTGGCTCAGCAGCTGCCGCGCCTGCTGGCGCCAGTCTTCAAAGTTGTCGTCGCAGCAGAGTATTTGCATCAGCCTACCTGTGAAAGAAAGGGGTCTGGGCGCTTAGCCCCAGAGCGCCATCTGCGCCGGCTGATCGCTGAGTTGGCGACGCAACAGAGCAGACTCGGCCTCTGCCTGCTGCGGCAGGTAGTCGTCGGTGACGATAAAGGGCTTGGCCTTGTCGATCACGCAGCGCAGCCGCGCCACATCGGCAAAGCGGATGCGCTTGAGCCGACGCAGGCTGACAATGCGCTCGGCAGAACGCACACCGATGCCCGGCACCCGGGCAATCAGATGCGGCTCGGCAAGATTCAGGTCCAGCGGAAACAGGTTGCGATTGGCCAGGGCCCAGGCCAGCTTGGGGTCGATATCGAGCGGCAGATTACCCTGCATACCGATCAGCTCGCCCGCCTTGAAGCCGTAGCCGCGCAGCAGAAAATCGGCCTGATACAACCGATGCTCACGCAGCAGCGGCGGCGCCTGGAAGGGCACCGAGGCCGGGCTGTTGGGAATGGGGCTGAAGGCGGAATAATAGACCCGGCGCAAGCCGTACTGGCCATAGAGGCTTTCGGCCGTTCGCAGGATGCGGCTGTCGTCGCTGGCATCGGCACCCACAATCATCTGCGTGCTCTGGCCGCCCGGCGCAAAGGCGGGGGCGCGCTTGTCGGTCCGCGACTCGGCGCCGGCGGAATCTATGGTCGCCATGGCCCCGGTGATGCTGCCGGCCTCTTTCTCCGGCGCCAGCCGGGTCAGGCTGTCGGCATCGGGCAGTTCGATGTTTACGCTCAGGCGATCGGCATAGCGGCCTGCCTCCGCGATCAGCGCCGGGTCGGCCTCGGGAATGGTTTTGAGGTGAATATAGCCGCGAAACTGGTGCTCCTCGCGCAACAACCGCGCCACGCGGATCAGCTGCTCCATGGTGTAATCCGGCGACTGGATGATGCCGGAGCTGAGAAACAGGCCGCTGACATAGTTGCGCTGATAGAAGTCCAGCGTCAGCCTGACCACCTCCTCGGGCATGAAGCGCGCCCGCGGCACGTCACTGGAGCGCCGATTCACGCAGTATTGGCAATCGTAGAGGCAGAAATTGGTCAGCAGAATCTTCAGCAGGGAGACGCAGCGACCATCAGGCGTATAGCTGTGGCAGATGCCCATGCCGTTGGTGGCCCCTATCCCTTCCTTGCCGCGGGAGCTGCGTTTGGGCGCGCCACTACTGGCGCAGGAGGCATCGTATTTTGCTGCGTCCGCCAGAATGGTGAGTTTGTCGATCAGCTCCATGGGACCACCTTTTACTGTATATACATACAGCTTAGAGAATAGTCCCTGCCTTCTCAAGCCTCATCAGCCGCTATCACCCGCGGGGCGACGGTCGGCGGTTTTAAGCTGGAAGCTGGAAGCTGGAAGCTGGAAGCTCAGGGTGGGAGGGGGAAGAGTTCGTTTTCAACTACCATTATTGCCCGTTCGTCGGCTTGCAGCTGGATATTCCAGCCGCCGGTGAGTGCGCCGAATGAGGGCAGTATTGTCACGTTTTCACGCAGCCAGAACACCGGGGCGCGTAGCCGGTCGGCGCCGGTGTTCAACACCAGTGCCGGGTGCAGGTGGCCGGCGAGCACGTGCCGGCCCGCCACTGGCTCCGGTTCATGGCACAGGCGGAACGGCCCCAGATCCAGCGCCCGGTGCCACTGCACGCCAATATCCAGCCCGACGGCGTGGCGATCGTGATTGCCCACTACCGCCTCGACAGACACCCCGGCATGCGCCTGCAACCATTGCGGAAACTGCGCGAGAAAGGGCTCGCCTGGCGCAGGGCGATGGTGCAGTACATCGCCGAGAATAATCAGCCGCTGGGGCGTGAAGTCGGCAATCAGCTGGCTCAGCCGCTGCAGATCACCTCGGCTCTGGCCGCTGGGCACCGCCAGGCCGCGCCGACGCATGAGCGCGCCCTTGCCAAAGTGCGTGTCGGCTACCAGCAGCGTGGCTTCGGCCGGATAGTACAGCGCCTTGTCGCCGTGTAGCGTCACCTGTGCCCCGGCCAGCTGCCAGTCCAGCGTGCGGCTCATCGTTTCTTCCTCGCCTTGCGTTCGGCATGCTGCTCCAGGCTGACGATCATCCGTTGTACTCGCTCGCGCCAGCCTTCGGTGCTGATGCGGTTGCGCTGGCGCTCCACCCACAGCGGGAAGGCCAGTGGCGAGAAACGCTCAAGCCCCATCAGCTTCAGCGTCTGCCCCTCTGCGCGCTCCAGCACCGCACGCAACCGCTGGATATCCAGTTGCTCTTCGAGCACCTCGCGGCTGGCCTGCGCCAGCAGGCGATGCTCGGGATCGTGGCGTTGCAGGGTGTCATACAAAAGGCCGCTGGACGCCTGCAGCTGGCGGTCGGTCTTGCCACGCCCCGGGTAGCCCTGAAATACCAGACCGCTGATGCGCGCAATATCGCGGAACTGCCGGCGCGCCAGCTCACTGGCGTTGAGCGCAGCAAGCAGATCGTCCAGCAACTGCTGCGGGTTCAGCAGCCCGCGCCAGTCTGCCTCGGTCAGCTCGGGCAGGCGCGCGGTGCTCAGCAGCTCCAGGCCGTAGTCGTTGACCGAGAGCGAGAAGGTCGCCGGCAATCGCTGCCCCAGGCGCCAGGCCAGCAGCGCGGCCAAACCTTCGTGCGCCAGCCGCCCGGCAAAGGGATAGAGAAACAGATGCTCGCCCTCGCGCGAGCGACAATGCTCAATCAATAACTGCTGGCGTCCCGGCAAGGCGGACTGACGCTTCTGCAGCTCCAGCACCGGCGCTATGGCCTGCACCTCGGGGTCGGCGTACTCGCCCGCCTGCACCTCTTCGAGTATTTCCAGCACGCTGTCCGCCAGCTCGGTCGACAGCGGCAAGCGCCCGCCGTACCAGCGCGGTACGCTGTGGCGCCGGGTTTTGGCGACCCGCACATAGGCCACCAGATCGCGCACCTTGACCAGCTCCAGCGCTCGGCCAGTAAACAGGAACACATCGCCCGGCTTCAGGCGCGCGATAAAAGTTTCCTCGATACTGCCCAGGCTGCCGCCCTTCATGAAGCGCACCTGAATCTGCGCATCGCTGGTGATGGTGCCAATGGCCAGGCGATGGCGCCGCGCGATGCCGGTGTCCTCCACGCTGAAACGTCCATCCTGCGCCACTACCCGCTGAAACTGCGGGTAGTGCTCCAGCACCGGCCCGCCCTGGGTGATAAACATCAGGCACCAGTCGAACAGCGCCCGCTCCAGACCGGCGAAGGCATGGGTACTGCGCGCCTGGGCGTAGGCCTCATCGGCGGTAAATCCCGGCCCCGCCGCCAGCGTCACCAGGTGCTGCACCAGCACATCCAGGCTCAGGCGCGGCGGGCGACGCGCTTCCACTCGGCCGGCCGCCCAGGCTCGACGGGCCGCGGCAATTTCGACCAGCTCAAAGGCATGACTGGGTACGCAGAGAATCTCGCTGGCCGCGCCCGGCTGATGGCCCGAGCGCCCGGCGCGTTGCATCAGCCGCGCTACCCCCTTGGGGCTGCCGACCTGTACCACGCGGTCCACTGGCGAGAAATCCACGCCCAGATCCAGGCTGGAGGTACAGACCACGCAGCGAAAGTCGCCCTGGCGCAGCCCCTCCTCGATGCGCTTGCGCAGGCCGCGGTCAATGGAGCCGTGGTGCAGGCCGAGCTGGGTCAGCCAATCGATCCGTGCACGCAGAATCGCCTCGAACCAGAGCTCGGCCTGCGAGCGCGTATTGGTAAACAGCAACGAGGTATGGCCCTGCTGCAGGTAATCGAGCACGCCATCCAGCTGCCCCAGCCCGAGATGCCCAGCCCAGGGGAAGCGCTCGACATTCGCCGGGCAGAGGCCACGAATGGTCAACGGCTTGTCGTCGGCTTCATCGGCTCTGGCGCTGATGCGCTCGCCGGGCTCAGCAGCTTCGCCCAGCAGCACCGCCATGGCCTCGTCCAGATTGCCCAGGGTGGCAGACAGCCCCCAGACCACCAGCTCAGGCTTGAGTGCGCGCAGCCAGGCCAGGCACAGCTGCAATTGCACGCCGCGCTTGCTGCCCAGAAGCTCGTGCCACTCGTCCACGATTACCGCATCCAGATGCGCAAAGCTGTCCGCTGCGTTGCGGTAAGACAACAGCACCGAAAGACTCTCGGGCGTGGTCACCAGCGCCTGGGGCAGCTTGCGCCTTTGTCTGGCGCGCACGCTGGCGGAGGTATCGCCGGTGCGGGTTTCCACTTTCCAGTCCAGGCCCAGCGCGGTGGCCGAAGCCTGCAAGTGCCCCGCGGTGTCGGCCGCCAGTGCGCGTAGCGGGGTGATCCAGAGAATGCGCAAGCCGCTGGTTGCGGCCGACTGCTCCAGCGCACGTGAGACCGGGCCCAGCCAGGCGGCGAGGGTTTTGCCTGAACCCGTGGAGGCGTGAATCAGCCCCGATCGGCCGGCCCGAAATGCTTGCCAGGCACGCCGCTGAAAGGGCGCTGGCTGCCAGCCCTGGGCGGCAAACCATTGCTCCACCGCAGCCAGCCCGTCGGCGGGTGTCGGCTTAGCCGCCATACAGGTTCAGCAGGTTTTTGACCTGTTCAAGGGTGTCGGCCTCGGCCACCGGTTTGTCGTGTCGCCAGCGCAGAATGCGCGGGAAGCGCAGCGCAATGCCGGACTTGTGCCGGGGCGAAGGCTGAATGCCTTCAAAGGCGATTTCCAGCACCTGCTCGGGTTTGAGCGAGCGTACCGGGCCGAACTTTTCCACCGTGTTGCGGCGTATCCAGTGATCCAGTTTCTGGATCTCCTTGTCGGTCAGCCCCGAATAGGCCTTGGCGATGGGCACATAGGCGTCGCCGTCGCGCACTGCCAGGGTGTAATCGGTGTACAGGTTCGCCCGGCGGCCATGCCCTGGCTGGGCGTAAAGCAGCACGGCATCGATACTCAGCGGCTCGATCTTCCACTTCCACCAGTCGCCACGCACCCGGCCGCTGCGATAGGGTCTATCGAGCCGCTTGAGCATCAGCCCTTCGACCCTGCGTTCACGACTACCCTCGCGGTGCGTCGCCAGCTCAGTCCACTCGGCCGCGTTGACCGCCGGGCTCAGCCGTATCGCCTGTTGTGTATGCTCGGCCAGCAACCGCTCCAACAGCGCGCGGCGCTCGCGCAGCGGGCGTTCACGCCAGTCCTGCTGCTGGTATTCCAGCACATCGTAAGCGAGGAAGATCACCGGCACTTCGCGCAGCAGCTTGGCGCCCACGGTCTTGCGCTGGATGCGCCGCTGCATCTGCGAGAAGGGCAGTACGGCGGTATCCCAGGCGAGAATTTCGCCATCAAGTACAACTTCCGGCAGCTCGGCTGCGGCGGCCTCTACCTCCGGGAAGCGGCCGTTCATCGGCTCTTCTCCGCGCGACCAGACCCAGACGCCTTCCGGCCGCGCGATCAACTGGGCGCGGATGCCGTCCCATTTCCACTCCGCCAGCCACTCATGCAGATCACCCAGGCTCTCGGGTTCGGCTTCCAGCGGCGAAGCGAGAAAGAACGGATAGGGCTGCCCGGCGCGCTCCTCGCGGTGCTCGGCATCAAAGAGCCCGGTAAAGAAGGCCGCGGTAGGCGCAAACTCACCGATCAGCCGGCGTGCGATCAAGGCTCGCGGACGATCACTCAGCGTGGCCAGCGCACGCTCCACCAGCCCGCGCGAGACACCCACCCGCAGGCTGCCGGTCAGCAGCTTGTTGTATAGAAAACAGGCCCGGCGCGGCAGGCTGCGCCATTGCGCCAGCACATGGGCGCGCTGCTCCTGCTCGTCGAGCTGGCGCAGGCCCAGCACCCCCTGCTCGATCCAGTCGACCAGTGAGCCTTCCACCGCCACGCGCTCGCTGTCGTCCTCGGTCAACAGGCTGATGGTTTCGGCCAGGTCGCCCACGTGCTGGTAGCTTTCTTCCACCAGCCAGTCGGGCAGCCCGGTGGCTTCACAGAGCCAGTCGCGCAGCTTGCGCGGACCAATCAGCCGGCGCATGCGCCGGCCGGAGAGTATGTACACCGCCCAGGCGGCATCGGCGGGCGGCGCGGCGCGAAAGTAGGCCACCAACGCATCCAGTTTCACCTGAGTACGAGTGGTGGCGTCCAGCTCGGCATACAAGTCGGCAAAGGCCTGCATCAATCGTCCTCGGCGCCGTAGAGGGTGGTCAGGGCGCGGGCATCGATGCCTTCGTGCTCGCGCAGGTAGCGCACCAGATCGTCACTGCGCCCGTGCGTGGTGAGCACCGTTTTGGCGCCGCAGTCGCGGATGGTCGCCAGTAACGCCGGCCAGTCGGCATGGTCGCTGAGCTCAAAGCCCTGGTCGTAGCCCCGCCGCCGACGGTTGCCGCGAATGCGCATCCAGCCGGAGGCAAAGCCGGTGGTCGCGTTCTTGAAGCGGCGCATCCAGGGCGAGCCGGCGGCAGAAGGCGGCGCCAGTATTAGCTGACCGTTGAAGGTTTCATCGCGCGGCAGCTCGGAGACCGGCTGGGTCGGCAGCATGTTTACGCCCGCTTCACGGTAGAGCTCGGTCAGCGCCACCATGGCGCCGTGCAGATAAACCGGGCGATCGGTGTGCTCGGCCAGCGCCGCCAGCACCCGCTGCGCCTTGCCAAACGCATAGGTAAAGAGAATGCAGGGGCGCTCGGGGTTGGCCGACCACCAGTCCCACATCTGCTGACCCACCTGCTCTACCGGCGGCCAGCGATAGCAGGGCAGCGCGAAGGTGGCTTCGGTAATCAGGGTATCGCAGGGCACCACTTCAAAGGGCGCG
This sequence comes from Halopseudomonas sp., assembly GCF_036961105.1. Taxonomy (GTDB): domain Bacteria; phylum Pseudomonadota; class Gammaproteobacteria; order Pseudomonadales; family Pseudomonadaceae; genus Halopseudomonas. The sequence goes on from NZ_JBALWW010000031.1 coordinate 20,433, forward strand.
CAGGTGGGGTCGGCTTCGCGCTTGTAATCACCGCTGACCACCCATACGCGGCCGTCATCATGGGCCACGCGCACCTGCGCCGAACCCAGCACGTGCCCGGCCGAGTGCAGGCTCAGGGTAACCGCGCCAAAGCGGCGCTGCTCGCCATAATCCAGGCCGTTGAACTCATGCTCGCCCAGGCGGTGCAGCAGAATGGGCAGGCTCAACTGATGCGCGTAATAGCGCTGATGGCCGGCCCGGGCGTGATCGGCGTGGGCGTGGGTGATCACCGCGGTGGTCACCGGGCGCCAGGGATCGATATGAAAGTCGCCGGCCGGGCAATACAGGCCGTCATCGGTGGGCAGTATCAGGGGATCAAGCATGCAGCGCTGCACTCATTGGTCCGGGTCCTTTTTCTCATCACAGCTTCTCATCACAAGCTGTCGTTACAAACCATCACAGGCATAGGACAACAGGATCGCCGGCCTGTTACAGCCCGGCGCAGCGCCGACGCCCCGCGTATTGGCTGAACGATTCAGTAGCTGCCCAGTCGTAAATTCTAGACGCACACACTGCGCAACCCGGCGCGCCGGTTACTGGCGCCCACTCTTACCCGTGAGGCACGCATGAGTTCACCAACCGACCAACAGGGCGGGATCAGCGTCGCGACCTGTCCGCTGGCCATCGAGATCAACGGCCAATCCCATCAGCTGGATGTCTACCCCTGGACCACCCTGCTGGATCTGCTGCGCGAACAGCTGCAGCTCACCGGCAGCAAGAAAGGCTGCGACCATGGCCAGTGCGGCGCCTGTACCGTGCTGCTCAACGGCAAGCGCATCAACTCATGCCTGACCCTCGCGGTGATGCACGACGGCGCCAGCCTGACCACGGTTGAAGGCCTGGCGAAGGACGGCGCGCTGCATCCCATGCAGCAGGCCTTCATCAGCCACGACGCCTTCCAGTGCGGCTACTGCACACCGGGGCAGATCTGCTCTGCCATAGGCATGACGGCCGAGGGCCGCGCCGAGACGCAGGAACAGGTGCGTGAACAGATGAGCGGCAACCTCTGCCGCTGCGGCGCCTACCCCAACATCCGCGCCGCCATTGCCGAGGCCATGCCCGCTACGCGGGAGCTCGAGCACATGCAGTTGAACAGCGACAGCGAGGTGAGCCGATGAATCCGTTCAGCTACGCCCGCCCGGCCGACGTCAGCGAGGCCATCCGTCTGTTCCAGCCCGGCAGCCGCTACATCGCCGGCGGCACCAATCTGCTCGACCTGATGAAGGAAAATGTCGCCCGGCCGACACAGCTGATCGACATTACTCGCCTGCCGCTCAATGACATTGCCGATACCGCCGCAGGCGGCCTGCGCATCGGCGCGCTGGTGAGTAATGCCGATCTGGCCTGGGATGCGCGCGTCGAGCAGCGCTATTCGTTGCTGGCCAAGGCGATTCTTGCCGGCGCCTCACCGCAGCTGCGCAACATGGCGACCACCGGCGGCAACCTGCTGCAACGCACCCGCTGCTACTACTTCTATGACGCCGATACACCCTGCAACAAGCGCGAACCCGGTTCCGGTTGCCCGGCACGCGAGGGGCTGAACCGCATTCACGCGATCCTTGGCCATAGCGAGCAGTGCATCGCCGTGCACCCCTCAGACATGTGCGTCGCCTTGGCCGCCCTGGATGCCAGCGTACTGGTCGAGGGGCATGCGGGCGAACGGCGCATTGCTTTCGCCGACTTTCATCGCCTGCCCGGCGACGCGCCCGAGCGCGACAACACCCTGGCCGACGGCGAGCTGATCACCGCCGTGGAGTTGCCGGCAGAGAATCTCTCCACCCACTGCAGTTACCTGAAAATCCGCGACCGGCAATCCTACGCCTTTGCATTGGTCTCGGTGGCTGCTGCGCTGCAGCTCGATGGCGGCGTGATTCGCCAGGTGCGGGTGGCGCTCGGTGGCGTGGCGCACAAACCCTGGCGCAGCCCGGATGCCGAAGCATTGCTGATCGGCAGACCCGCAGATGCGGACGCCTTCGGCGAACTGGCCGATGCCTTGCTGGCCGGCGCCCAGGGTTTTGCCGACAACCAGTTCAAGGTGGCGCTCGCCCGGCGCGCCATCATCCGCGCCCTGAGCGACGCCGCAGAAGGAGCCGCCTGATGTCTACCTATTCCTCCCCCGTTGGCAAACCGCTGGACCGCGTCGACGGCCCGCTGAAAGTGCAGGGCCAGGCGCAGTACGCAGCGGAGTTTGCGCAATCCGGCCTGCTTTACGGCAGCGTGGTCAACAGCAACATTGCGCGTGGGCGCATCGTGCAGATTCACACCCAGGAAGCAGAAGCCGTGGCTGGCGTGGAACTGGTGCTGACCCACGCCAACCGCCCCTCGATTGCCGGCTATGACGAGCCCTACGAAGATGATGACGCCGCCGACGGCTCGCCCTTCCGCCCGCTGTTCAATGATCAGATTCTGTACAACGCGCAGCCCATTGCCCTGGTGGTGGCCGAGAACCTGGAGCTGGCGCGCTACGCCGCCAGCCTGATTCGCGTCGAGTATCAGCAGGATGGGCACGCCACCGACCTCATGGCGCATCGCGACACCATGCACAAGGCGCCCGCCGAGTTGCCCGAGCCGCGCGGCGACAGCCATCAGGCGCTGGCCAATGCCGCCGTCACAGTCGAGGTGCAGTACAGCACGCCGGTGGAACACCACAACCCGATGGAGCCGCACGCCTCTACCGTGCATTACCTCAGCGATGGCCAGCTGGAGATCTACGACAAGACCCAGGGCGTGCAGAACTGCATGCGCTATCTGGAAGACGTGTTTGGCATGCAGGGCAAGATTCGCATTTTCTCGCCCTATGTAGGTGGCGCCTTCGGTTCGGGCTTGCGCCCGCAGTATCAACTGCCGCTGGCGGTGATGGCCGCGCTCAAGCTCAAGCGCTCGGTGCGCGTGGTACTCAAGCGCCAGCAGATGTTCACCTTCGGCTATCGACCCCGCAGCATTCAGAAACTGACTCTGGGGGCCGACAGCGACGGCCAGCTGCAAAGCATTTATCACCAGGCCATCGCCCAGACCTCGCGCTTTGAAGACTTTACCGAGCAGGAGGTGCAGTGGTCGGGCATGCTCTACAAGTGCCCCAACGTGACCCTGGATTACCAATTGGTCCCCCTGGATGTGTACACCCCGCTGGACATGCGCGCGCCCGGCGCGACCATCGGCGTTTACGCGCTGGAGTGCGCCATGGACGAGCTGGCCTATGCCGCCAACATCGACCCGCTGGAGCTGCGTCGCAAGAACTTCACCGACTACAACGCCAGCCAAGGCAAACCCTATTCCAGCAAGGAACTGCTGCAATGCTACCAACAGGGCGCCGAGCGCTTTGGCTGGAGCAAACGCAGCATGGCGCCGCGCAGCATGCAGGACGGCCACGAGCTGATCGGCTGGGGCATGGCCACCGGCATCTGGGAGGCCATGCAGATGCCAGCCAGCGCCACCGCCTGCATTCACGCCAACGGCAAGCTGATCGTCAGCAGCGCCACCACGGATATCGGCACCGGCACCTACACGGTGATGACGCAGATCGCCGCCGAGGCCATGGGCCTGCCAATGGAGTTGGTAGAGTTCAAACTGGGCGATTCCAGCATGGCCACTGCCCCCCTGCAGGGCGGCTCCTTTACCGTCTCCTCGGTGGGCAGCGCGGTACAGCAGGCCTGTCAGGCGCTGCGCGTGAAGCTGCTGGATGCGGTACAGCAAACCCCGGCATCGCCTTTCAGCGGGATCACCCCGGATGAGGTCGACTTTGTCGATGGCTGGATGGTTATCAAGAATGACCCGCAGGAGCGGGTCAAGCTGACCGACATAGTGGACGGCGCCGGCAAGCTGGAAGCCGAAGCCACAGCAGAACCCAGCGAAGCGCGGGACAACTACGCCACCGGCACCCACTCGGCGGTCTTCGTCGAGGTGCGGGTGGATGAAGACACCGGCATGGTCCGGGTGTCACGCGTGGTCAGCGCCATCGCAGCCGGGCGCGTGGTCAATCCCAAGACCGCCGGCAATCAGATTGCCGGTGGCGTGGTCTGGGGTGTGGGCCAGGCGCTACATGAAGAGTCGCAGATGGATCACAATCTGGGCCGCTTCATGAATCACAACCTGGCCGAATATCACATCCCGGTGCAGGCCGATATTGGCGATATCGAGGTGATCTTCGTCGAGGAGCACGACGAGGTGGTCAACGCCCTAGGCTCCAAGGGCGTGGGTGAAATCGGCATTGTCGGCGTTGCCGCTGCGGTGTCCAACGCCATCTATCACGCCACCGGCAAGCGCGTGCGCGACCTGCCCATCACGCTGGACAAACTCATCTGAGCGGGCTGGGCCGCGGCGCTCAAGCGCGCCGCGGCAGGCTCACCGCCAGCATGAACAGCAGCGCAGCGCAGACCACAATGGACGGCCCCGCCGGGGTATCCAGATGCCACGACATGGCCAGCCCGCCAAGCACCGCCAGGCAACCCAGCAGACTGGCGCCCACGGCCATCTGCTCCGGTGTGCGTGCGTGCCGCTGCGCCGCCGCCGGCGGGATGATCAGCAACGAGGTAATCAACAGCACGCCTACAATCTTCATCGCCACCGCGATGACGATGGCAATCAGCAGCATCAGCGCCAGCCGGATCGCGGTCACGGGTAAACCTTCTACCCGCGCCAGCTCTTCGTGCACGGTAATCGACAGCAGTCTGCGCCAGAGCAAGGTAAGCAGCGCCATCACTATCACCAGCCCACCCAGCATCCAGTACAGATCGCTGCGGGTAATCGCCAGCAGGTCGCCGAACAGATAGGCCATCAGGTCTACCCGCACGTTCTCGGTCAGCGCCAACACCACCAGACCCAGCGAAAGCGTGCTGTGCGCCAGGATGCCCAGCAGCGTATCGCTGGCCAGCCATTGCTTGTGTTGCAGCGCCACCAGCAGCAAGGCAATGAGCACGCAGCCGACGGTGACGGCCAGGGTTAAATTGAGATCCAGCAGCATGCCCAGCGCCACGCCAAGCAGCGCCGAGTGCGCCAGGGTGTCGCCAAAATAGGCCATGCGGCGCCACACTACAAAGGACCCCAGAGGGCCGGCGACCAGGGCCAGGGCCAGGCCGGCCAGGAGCGCGTAAAGCAGAAAATCAGGCATGGTTGCAGTCAGGTCCGTGGTGATGGTCGTGGCCGTGTTCGTGGGTGACCACCTCGCCATGCATATCGTGGGCGTGGTCGTGGTGATGGTTGTAAACGGCCAGCGCGCTGGCCTGCTCGCCAAACAGAGCGACAAAAGCCGGGTCTGTGCTCACCTGCTCGGGGTGGCCGGAGCAGCACACATGGCGATTGAGGCAGACCACGGTGTTGGTGGTCGCCATCACCAGGTGCAGATCGTGCGAGACCATCAGCACGCCGCAACCGTAGCGGTCACGCAGGCGGGTAATCAACTGATATAGCTCGATCTGGCCGTTCACATCCACGCCCTGCACCGGCTCATCCAGCACCAGCAGGTCGGGCTGGCGCAGCAGCGCACGGGCCAGCAATATGCGTTGCAGCTCCCCGCCGGAGACTTGCTGCAGCGGGCGCGTCAGCAGATGCGCCGCGCCCACGTCGTCCAGCGCGGCCGCCACACTGGCGCGCTTCGCGCCCGGTGATAGCAGCAGAAAGCGCTGTACCGTCAAAGGCAGCGAAGGATCGATCTGCAGTTTTTGCGGCATGTAGCCGATGCGCAAGCGGGGCTTGCGGTGCATTTCACCCGAGCTGGCCTTGAGCAGCCCCAGCACAATGCGCACCAGGCTGGTCTTGCCCGCGCCGTTGGGGCCAATCAGCGTGACTATCTCGCCGCGGCGCACGCTGAGGTTCACCTTCTCCAGCACCTCGGTGCTGTTCAGGCGCAGGCTGACCTGCTGCAAGGCAAGGAGTTGCTCGCTCATGCTGCCGCCTGGCACTGGGCGCAGAGGCCGGTAATTTCCACGGTCTCGCTCTGCACGGCAAAACCCTGCGTCTTCGCGGCCCCGGCAATCGCCTTGCTGATGCTGCTCTGCTCCAGCTCGATGGCAATGTGGCAGTTCAGGCAAATCAGAAACTGCCCCTGATGCCGATGCTCCGGGCTGGGGCAACCGATAAAGGAATTGAGCGAGGCGATGCGATGCACCAGCCCCTGCTCCTGCAGAAAATCCAGCGCCCGATAAACGGTCGGCGGCGCAGCGCGGCGGCCGTCATCACGCGACAGCGTCTCCAGAATGTCATAGGCGCCCAGCGGCTTGTGGCTCTGCCACACCAATTCCAGCACGCGCTTGCGCAGGGCGGTAAAGCGCACGCCAGAGCGCGCGCAAACCTCTTCGGCCGCATTCAGCGCATGGTGCACGCAGTGGTCGTGGTTATGCGGTTGCTGGGGATCGGGCAGGGTAGTGGAATCGGTCATGCTAACGCCTCGTTGGCAGCCCCCAGTGCAGCGCTGCCAACGAGGCACGCCGACGCGGGGGTATTTTCCGCGGTCAATGAGCTGTTATCCTATAACAATTCATCCTGCCGAGGTATGCCCCCTTATGTTGTTTCGTCGTCTGCTGGTGCTCAGCATTGGCCTGCTGCTGTCCACCACCGCCCTTGCCGACAGCAAGGTACTGACCAGCATCAAGCCAGTTCAGCAGATCAGCGCAGCCCTGCTGGCCGGCATTGATGAACCCGCCGTACTGCTGCCGCCCGGCGCTTCACCGCACGTATTTGCCCTGCGCCCCTCGGATCGCCGCGCCCTGGCCAGCGCCGAGCGCATCTACTGGATCGGCCCGTCACTGGAGCGCTTTCTGGTAGAGGTGCTGCACGAACGCGACAGCGCCCGCGAGCTGATTCACGTGCCGGGCCTGAGCCTGCGCGAGTTTGACGAGGCGCACGATCACCAGCACGAAACGGAAGAAGCGCATGCCGATCACGCTGACGAACATGGCGATGAACATGCCCATGAACAGGGCCACGAGCACGACGACAGCAACCTGGATCCGCACATCTGGCTGTCGCCGGAAAACGCCCTGACCATCGCCCGTTGGATGCGCGACGACCTGGCGCCCCTGTACCCCGAGCAGCAGGCAAGGCTCGACAGCAACCTCGCCGCCTTCGAACAAAGCATTACCGCACTGGAGCAAAGCCTCCAGCAACGCTTCGCCCCGCTGAGCGACAAGCCCTACTTCGTCTTTCACGACGGCTACGACTATCTGGAAGCCTACCTGGGCATTGCCCATCGCGGCGTATTCAGCCTGGCGCACGAAATCCAGCCCGGCGCCCGCCACGTCAACGAACTGCGCCAAACCCTCAGCGCTGCCGCCCCCGCCTGCGTGTTCAGCGAGCCCCAGTTCACCCCCCGCCTGGTGCGCAGCCTGACCGAAGGGCTACAGGTAAAAAGCGCGCAACTGGACCCGCTGGGTAGCGATATCAAAGTGGGACCGCAGGGGTATGAGCAACAGTTGCGCGAGCTGACGGATACCCTGGCGGGTTGTCTGGAAAGTCTCTGATCTTGCCTGGGCTGGCTCTTGCAGCCAGCCCGCACCTTAGCTGTAGGTTTCGCCAACGAACTCCAACAGGCAGAAACCATGGCCGAAGGGGTCGGCAAAGGTGATGCACCTGGACCCGCGCCACTCCACGCATTCACTTTCCTGCTTCGCGCCTGCCTGGATGGCGCGCTCCGCCGCATCAGCAAGACCCTCTACAACAAAGTCGAGATGCGCTGGCGTCCAGTGCCGCGCGTATTGGCGGGTATCTGACGAAAACTGACGAGGCGCCGGCGAGTTACACGGAGCGTGAATTTGGCCGGGATCAGCCTAACCTTTATATTTTTCAGTTCGACCAGTGCTTTCACCTACTGGGTGAAAATCCGAACCCAGCGCAATCCTGCGCGGAAATCAGCCCGGACTACCGACAGTACCCCAAGGAAGCCACATCATCATTTATCGGGTAGCCACCGACGGCGTTGTGGCAATTATCCGCATCCTGCACAAACGCATGTTGCCTGACGGAACATTTGCTTTAAGGCATGACGCCGCAAACAGCAGCGGCTTTTCATTGGAGGCGAAGCTGGAGCGAAGAAGCTGTCGCTGTGCTTGGCCTTGTCAGGGCTTTTGAAATACAATCGTACGGAAAGCCAGTACATAAAGGTGCCGTCGTGGACACAATTAGCGTAAACAAATTCAGAGACAACCTGAAAAGCGTTGTAGAGCAGGTGGTTAGCCGACATGAGCCGCTCAAGGTGACACGACGAGCCGGAGAGGCATTCGTTGTGATGAGCGCCGACGACTGGGAGCGAGAACAGGAAACCCTTCACGTACTTCAAAGCAAGAATCTCATGCAGCAGATTGCCGCATCTCTTGAAACCCACTCCCGTGGAAATGGCTACAAGCCGACTGGCGAGCAAATGGATGAGATCACTGGTATTTGAGGGTCACACCTGGGAAGCGTATGAGGTCATACGTGAAAAGGACAAACGATTACACAAGGCCTTGTGCAAATTGCTCAAGGAAATGCTGCGATCAGACGACCCTTCTTCCGGCTTTGGAAAGCCTGAACCCCTAAAGCACAACCTCTCTGGCTTATGGTCAAAGCGGATATCACAGAAAGATCGTCTGATATATCGGTTCGACGACAAATCTATTTATATTTTTGCTATTGGTGGTCACTACGATCAGGCCTAACGAGGCTGTAGAAAAACCCTTTTCGGGTTCATCCCGCAGCCATTTCCGTGTTTATGTCTGGCCTCGGATCTTCA
>NZ_JBALWW010000032.1:0-27943 GCF_036961105.1 Halopseudomonas sp.
TTTCAGTAGATGTTTAGCATCTATCCCTTGGCGCATCGACGCCGTAGAAGGGAGAGGGAGGAGACCATCTCATCGAGCGCGATATACACCAGCAATTCTCAACCCGCCACCACAGGCCGGGATGGAACCCCGCCGTCCCACGCATACGGGCTGCTGCGCAGACTACAGCCCTGAGTCTCTCCGCCGCCTCACCCCTCCAGCAGTGAACCACTCAGCTTGAAGGCCGTCGCCACCACTTGCTCCACCGGGGCATGGTATCCCGTTGCCATCCAGTGCAACGCAATATGGATGACGCCGCCAAGAATTCCTGCCAGCAACAATTCATCATCCAGATCCGCCTGTTTTGCTGAGCCGGCAAACATTTTCGCCATATCTTCGCTGGTTTTCTTGAGCGCTTCGTCAATGGCACGATCCACCGCCGGACTGATGCCGCGAATCTCGATCAGCAGCAGCCGTGCAATCAACGGCTGCTCTTTCAGTGTCTGGAAGTAGGCCCGCAACATGGCTTTGCTGCGCGCCGAAGGGCTAGATCCCGCGGCCTGAGCGGCGTTGGCATTTTCTTCTCGCAGACGGCGCGCGGCTTGCTCATAGCAGGCGATCAGCAGTTCATCGCTATGCGAGAACGACTCGTAGAAGTAACGCTGGGTCAGTCCCGCAGCGTCACACACCTGCTTGACACCCGAGTGCCGATAGCCATTGCGACCATAGACCTCGGTAGCGGCATCAATCAGCAATTGCCTGCGCTCAGCCTTGCGTTCTTCCACGCCAGTGCCGCGATAGCGTCTTTTGGCGGGGGTAGATGTATTCATGAGTTAAATTCTGACAATTAAGATTGCCAAATTCTAAATGACAATTTAGATTGTCACCACCACCCATTCACGGGAAACCACCATGAGTGCATCACAAATACAATTTCAACCAACTCCTCTTGACGTTCTCATCATCGGAGCCGGTCTGTCCGGCATTGGTGCTGCGCATGCGCTGACCGACCAATGTCCTGACAAGCGTTACCTGATACTCGAACGCCGGAATGCCATCGGCGGCACCTGGGACCTGTTCCGTTATCCCGGCATCCGTTCCGATTCGGACATGTATACGCTCAGCTACAGCTACAAGCCCTGGACCCATCGCAAGGCGATCGCCGACGGACCCGATATCAAGCGCTACATTGAAGACATTGCCGAAGAGTCGGGCATCACCCACAATATTCGCTTCCAGCGCAAGGTGACCCATGCCGCCTGGAACAGCAAAGAGGCACTGTGGACAGTAACCGCCGTCGCTATCGATGCTGACGGCAGCGAGCGAGAAGAGACTTTTCAGACACGCCTGCTGTCTGTTTGCGCCGGTTACTACAGCTACGATGAAGGCTACCGTCCGAGCTTCCCCAATGAGCAGGACTTTGCCGGCGAAATAGTTCACCCGCAGTTCTGGCCAGAGGACCTGGATTACAGCGGCAAGCGCGTGGTGGTTATCGGTAGCGGCGCTACCGCCGTCACCCTGGTGCCAGCGATGGCGCAAACCGCGGCGCACGTCACCATGCTGCAACGCTCACCCAGCTATGTCGTGGCCAGACCACTGCAGGACGGGCTGGCGCAGACCCTGCAGAAGTGGCTCCCCATGCCCGCAGCGCACTCGCTCACCCGCTGGAAGAACGTCTTGCTGGGCGCCTTCTTCTACCGTATTGCGCGCAACAAGCCCGATGCCTTCAAGCAGCGGTTACTGCACATGGCGCAGACCCAGATTGGCTCCGGTGTCGACATCAAGCACTTTACGCCCTCCTACAAACCATGGGATCAGCGCCTATGTGCCATACCGGATGGCGATCTGTTTCATGACCTGCGCGCCGGGCGCGCCTCAGTGGTCACCGACACCATAGAGTCCTTTACCGAGAAGGGTATCCGTCTGGCCTCGGGCGAAGAGCTGGAAGCCGATATCATCGTCACTGCAACGGGCCTCAAGCTAAACGCCATGGGCGATGTACAGGTAACCGTGGACGGCGATGCGGTCGCCTTTGGCGAGCGCATGTCGTACAAGGGCATGATGCTGAGCGACATTCCCAACCTGATTCTGACCTTTGGCTATACCAACGCGTCCTGGACGCTGAAGGCCGAGCTGACGTCCAATTACACCTGCCGCCTGCTGCGCTACATGGATGCCAAGGGTTTTCGCATGGCAGTTCCGCGTCGCGACCCTGCAGTGAATGTGGAGCCCTTCCTGAATTTCACCTCGGGATACGTGCAACGCGCCGAGGGCATGCTGCCAAAACAGGGCGACCGCAAGCCCTGGCAGGTTCATCAGAATTATCTGGCAGACAAGTTCACCATTCAGTACGGCCGCGTCGATGACGGCGTAATGCAGTTCCAATAACAAGGATAAAAAGAATGCAGGTACAACATTGTGTGGCAGTACTGACCGGCGCCGGCAGCGGCATTGGCCGCGCCTTGGCGCTGGCCCTGGCTGAGAAACAGTGCCACCTGGCGCTGGCAGACCTTAACGCCGAAGCGCTGGCGGAAACGGCGGCACTGGCTCGCGCCCAGGGTGTGCGCGTCAGCGAGCACCCGCTGGATATAGCCGATCGCAACGCTGTGGCGGCGCTGCCGCAGGCCATCATGGCCGAGCACGGTCAGGTGGATTTGCTGATTAACAATGCCGGTGTGGCGCTGGGCGGCAACTTTGACCAAGTCAGCGTCGAGAACTTCGACTGGTTGATGGCGATCAATTTTGATGCCGTGGTCACCATGTGCCGCGCCTTCCTGCCACTGCTCAAACAACGCCCTGCAGCACGTATCGTCAACGTATCCAGCCTGTTTGGCCTGATAACCCCGGCCGGGCAGACGGCCTACTGCGCCAGCAAATTTGCCGTGCGCGGTTTCTCCAACGCCCTGCGCCTGGAGCTGGTCAACAGTCCGGTAGGCGTGACCGTCGTGCATCCCGGTGGTATCGCCACCGCCATTGCAACCAGTGCCAGACCGCCCGAAGGCGCTACCGAGCAACAGATGCAGATGAAGCTGGCGCAAGCGCAGAAATTGCTGCGCATGCCACCGCCGAGGGCGGCGCAGATCATCCTGCGTGGTATCCAGAAGGATAAGGCGCGTGTAATAGTCGGTAACGATGCCCGGCTCCTAGCCTGGCTTGAACGTCTGATGCCGGTGAACTACTGGCGTCTGCTGCCTGGCCTGGCTACCAACAACGACTGATATCGCCACCCAAAGGGATTTAATCGTGAGTTATCTGCTCTATACCATCGTTTTTCTCTTGCTGCTCGTTATTGTCGGCCTCTTCCTGTTCACCCTGTTCATCAGCAAACGAGTCGAACTGGGCATGCCGCCGGAGGGACGCTTTCTCCAAGTCCAGGGCACCCGCGTGCATTATCTTGAACAAGGTAGCGGGCCCAGTATCGTGATGATCCATGGCCTCAGTGGCGTCGCGCAGAACTTTGGCTACCAGGTGCTTGGCGAGCTGGCCCGAGATCACCGGGTGATCGCCATAGACCGCCCCGGTAGCGGTTATTCGGTGCGGCATCCGCATTCTTCCGCCGCACTGCATGTGCAGGCAGATGTCGTGGCCGGGGTCATTGATGCGCTCAAGCTCGAGCGCCCGCTGATTGTGGGGCATTCGTTGGGCGGTGCGGTGGCACTTGCTACGGCCCTGCGTCATCCCGGCAAGGTATCGGGGCTAGCCCTGATTGCCCCCCTGACTCACATGCCGAGCGAAACATCCAAGGCCTTTGCCGCGCTGGATATTCCTTACCTCTGGCTTCGCAAACTGGTGGGCTGGACCCTCGCCATTCCGCTATCGATCCGCAACCGCGAAAAGGTACTGGATATCGTTTTCGGTCCGGAGTCCGCACCCAAGGACTTTCCTTTGCGCGGCGGCGGCTACCTCGGTATGCGCCCCAGCCAGTTCATTGCCGCCTCGAGCGACATGCATGCCTTGCCGGAAGTGCTGCCTGCCATGCAGCAACGCTACGTCAGTCTGACGCTGCCTGTGAGCGTTCTCTATGGGCGTCAGGATCGTATTCTTGATCCACAGGAGCAAGGGCAAGCGCTAGTTGATGCGCTACCCGGCACCCAACTGGAGCTGATAGACGGCGGTCACATGCTGCCCATTACCCAGCCGGCGATAACCAGCGAGTTCATCCGTCGCGTGCTAGCGAGAGTGGCCAGCACGCGAGCCTGATGCCTCCCCCGGGCATGACTGCCTTACTGCCTTCCCGGCAATTGCACAAAGCCTGCGATTGCCGGGAAGGGGTTAGAGCGGCTTTTACAGCGTTTATTATTTACACATCTTTATAGTCCGTTATGTGAGCAGATCGACGAAATAATCGCCATTTAGGCAAAACAAATGAACCTTTGACGTCATATACCTGTCATTTATGTGTACATTTTGCACAACCCTAGGCTGACAGAGGATGCCGTTATGAACCTATTGGATATGAAGCTCTGGAAATTGACTGCCGTTGGCGCCATCGCTTTGATGGGGGTAGTTGGCTGCTCCAATGATCACCTGATTCGTACCGAAGATGGCCAGTTGATCGAAAGCGATGAAAAGCCCGAGATCGACGATGATACGGGCATGATCGAATACGAAGACGAGCAAGGTTACGAGAACCAGATGAAGCAATCTGAAGTGAAGGAAATTATCGAACGCTGATTGATGCGGCAGGGGTCGGCCCAGATCCCTGCCATTTCCGTCTCGCACCTCCCCCGCGTTGTTTCTCTTTTTTTACCCACCCTGCTTCTGTCTTTTCCGGCCCTTTCCTGTGCTCAGGAGTTGCTGAGTCGCCTTACTCACCATTTCCTTGCCAGTCACCATGCGGGCCAGGTGTTTGGTCGGCTGATTTGCCAACCGCCATCGCCTCTTGGCGAAAGCTACCGGGCTCCTTGCAGCTTTTTGAAGAATTGCGGCTATTCTTGAAACTGTAATAACCAAACCGGCAGGACAGCGCGACCAACCACAGGAGCACCACCATGAAACATGCAATTCTTGTCGCCTTTGCATTGCTCGCGGCCATCACCATGACCGCCTGTTCCAGTGAGTACATCATTAGCACCACCAGCGGCGAGATGATCGCGACCGATGGCAAACCCAAGCTGAACGATGACACCGGCATGGTGGAGTATGAAGATGCCGATGGTCGCAAAGCGCAGATACGCCAAGCGGATGTAAAGTCCGTGATAGAGCGCTGATTCTCTGGCGGCGAGCCCAGCGCTCGCCGCCCCACACGCTGTTTCCTCGCTCGCCCTCTTCTACCCTTTTTGTTCTGCTCAGCTAAGCTTGCTGTCGAAATCCGTCTCCTTTAACCGACGCATATGTGACCCAGGGCAACTACGCCTGTCCGTTCACACATGAGGAATTCGCAATGCAGCTGACACCCTATGTTTCCTTCGCAGGCAACTGCGCCGAGGCCTTTGCCTTTTACCACGCCTGTCTGGGCGGCAAACTCGAAGCCATGCCCTACGCCGGCTCACCGATGGCCGATGAGATGCCCGCCGAAATGCACGATCGCATCATGCATGTCACCCTGAGCGACGGTGAGTTCTTTCTCATGGGCTGCGACGCGCCGCCCGCCATGTACCAGCAGCCCCAGGGCATGCAGATCGCCTTGCAGTGCGATGATCTGGACAAGGCCCAGACCTTCTTTGACGCTCTTTCGGCGGGCGGCAACGTCGGCATGCCCTTGCAGCCAACCTTCTGGTCCAGCGGCTTCGCCATGTTCACCGATCGTTTTGGCATCCAGTGGATGATCAACTGCACCTGCGCGCTCGACGCCTGAGGAAACCACCATGCAATACATGCTGCTGTGCTGCATTGATGAAGCCCTGTGGGCCGCTCTGCCCGACCAGAAACGCCAGGGCATCATGAACGACTACGACAAACTGATTCAGGAGATGGTTACCGCAGGCCACTACCGGGGCGGTGGCAAGCTCATGCCCACGCATACCGCTACCACCCTGCGCAAGGAACAAGGCGAACTGATCACCATGGACGGCCCCTTTGCCGAAACCAAGGAGCAGTTGGGCGGCTTTCACGTTATCGAGTGCGAGCACCTGGATCAGGCCCTGGCCTTCGCCCGCCGCATTCCACCGCTCTCGGTTGGAGGTGTGGTCGAAGTGCGCCCGCTCGACCCGGCGTACCAGCTGTAATGTCCAGGCCCACGCTGGATCAGCTCTACCGCAGCGAGTACGGCAAGCTGCTGGCCGGGCTGATCCGCCGCTGTGGCAACTTTGATCAGGCAGAAGACGCCCTGCAGGCCGCCTTCGAGGCGGCTCTGCGCCAATGGCCCAGCGAGGGCTGGCCAGACACGCCCGCTGCGTGGCTCAGCCGAACCGCGCAGCACAAGCTGATTGACCAGCAGCGCCGGATGATCACGCAGAGAGAAAAAAGCGACGCGCTTGAGTATCACCTGCAACAGCAGTTGACCGCAGACCTTGACGAGCATGAGGAGCCCCAGGACAGCTTGCGGCTTATCTTTACCTGCTGCCATCCGGCACTGCCCCAAGCCAGCCAGGTCGCTCTGACCCTGCATACCCTGGGCGGCCTGAAAACCGACGAAATTGCGCGTGCTCTGCTGCTTCCCCTGCCCACGCTGGCGCAGCGACTGGTGCGCGCCAAGGGCAAGATACGCGATGCCGGCATTGCCTTTCAGCTCCCCACGGACGAGCAGTTGGCTGAGCGCCTGCAGTCAGTACTGGCAGTGCTCTACCTGATATTCAACGAAGGCTACAGTGCCAGCTTCGGTGCCAGGATCATCCGCAACGATCTCTGCCAGGAAGCAATCCGTCTTGCCGGCCTGCTGGTCCGTCTGCTGCCTGCAGAAGCCGAAGCGCGGGGCCTGCTCGCCCTGATGTTGCTGCACGACTCGCGGCGCACCACGCGCATCGACGAACAAGGCGACCTGGTGCTACTTGAGGATCAGGACCGCGGCCAGTGGAATCAGCAGCAGATAGAGCTCGGTTGCCATCACACCAGCCGCGCATTTCAGCAGGCTCGGCCCGGCGCCTATACGCTTCAGGCCGGGATAGCCGCACTGCACGCCCAGGCGCCCAGCAGCGCGCAAACCGAATGGCGCCGCATTGCCGCGCTCTACAGCCTGCTCTACCAGCAGCAGCCGACGCCGATCATAGCGCTCAACCGCGCCGTGGCCATCGCTATGGCCGACGGCCTGGAACAGGGGCTGGCGTTACTCAAACACATTTATCTGCCCAACTAT
Organism: Halopseudomonas sp.; assembly: GCF_036961105.1. GTDB lineage: Bacteria > Pseudomonadota > Gammaproteobacteria > Pseudomonadales > Pseudomonadaceae > Halopseudomonas. The sequence continues at coordinate 7,214 of NZ_JBALWW010000032.1, forward strand.
CATCTGCTGCCGGCTACCCGTGCCGACCTGTTGCGCCGTCTCGGGCGATATGCCGAGGCAGCCGAGCAATATCGCGCGGCGCTGGCGCTGGTGAACAACCAGCAGGAGCAGCGCTTTCTCAGTCGTCGTCTGCACGAAATGGAAACAACCGCATAAATGTCGAATCCGTCGCCAACTGACCGACATGCTTGTGCACCCTGAAAAATCAGAGATCCCAGGAGGTAGATATGTCTTATGTAGATGGTTTTGTGGTTCCGGTACCGAAAGCCAAGGTCGATGAATACATACGCGTGGCCGAGGTCGCCAAGACAGTCTGGATGGAGCACGGCGCATTGGAATACGTCGAATGCGTTGGCGACGATGTGCCCGATGGGCAGCACACGTCCTTCCCCATGAGCGTCAAGCTGGAGGCGGAAGAGGTGGTGATATTTTCCTGGATTCGTTACAGCTCGCGCGAGGAGCGCGACCGCATCCTGGCGCTGGTGATGGCTGACCCCAGACTCAAGGATCAGATGACGCCGGAGAGCATGCCCTTTGATGGCAAGCGAATGATCTTTGGCGGTTTCAAGGTAGTGATTGATTGAACCGGCGCCTGCCTGCAGGCAGGCGCGCTTCAAAACCACTTTTTTTGGTTGGCAACGTCCTGTAGCGTTGCCGACCCTGACCTGCAGCTACCAGTTGTATTTCACCTGTGCTGTGACCACCCGACCGCCGTCATAGAAACAGCCGGTGCTGGAAATACAGTAGGACACATATTCCTTGTCCATCAGGTTGTTGGCACTCAACGAAAGTTGCGTGCCATCAAGCGACTGAGTCAACTCGCCCACGTCGTAACTCAACACCGCGTCAAACAGGGTGACACTCGGCGATTCGAAGTTATTGGCCACCTCACCGTACGATTTGCCGATATAGCGCACGCCGCCGCCCAACCCAAGCCCGCGCAGGGCACTGCTCTGCACCACATAGTTAAGCCAGGCGCTGCCCTGCTTGTTGGGCACAAAGGGTTGTTCGTTACCTTCGATGGCCGGGTTGCCGTCACGGGTGATTTCGCTGTCAGTGAGCGCATAGGAAAGGCTCGCGTCCAATCCGCGGCTCAGGGCCATCTTGCCCTCCAGTTCCAGGCCGCGTACACGCACCTCGCCGGTTTGCGAACGGACGTTGGTGAGCAGGTCGCGGGTGAGCACATTTTCCTGCGTCAGCTCGTAGGCAGACAAGCTCCACAGGCTGCTGCCCGAGGCCGGCTGATAGCGTATGCCGAGCTCATACTGCTCGCCCTCGGTGGGTTTCAACGCATTGCCGTCAGCGCCCACCCCGGCGGTAGGAGCAAAGGATTGCGAGTAACTGGCGTAAGGCGCAATACCGTTAGCGAACTCATACACCACGCCAAGGCGCCCGGTAAAGGCTTCATCGTCCTGATCCACGGTGCTGCTGGTGCCCGCCAGCACGTCGGTGGTTTTGCTTTCAGCCTTGGCAATGTCGTAACGGCCACCCAGGTTAAAGGTCCAACCAGCCAGTTGCAGCTCTTCCTGCAGGTACAGGCCGGCCTGATAACGATCCTGTTCACGTCTTGTGGTAAGCGGTGGCTTTACCGCATCGCCGCTGTACTGCAGCGTGCTCAGATCGATAGGACTGACGCTGGTGCCCTGAAAGTGCTCATCGTAGGTCGCATCTTCGTTCTGATAATCCGCCCCGAGCAGCAAGGTGTGCTCGGCTGACCCCGTCGCAAAGCGGGCGATGGCCTGGTTATCCACGGTGAAGGTGGTGGAATCTTCCGGGAAGGCCCAGGCATAACGCGCCAGTACCGTCGGGCTGATCATGCTGTAGGCCTGCACGCGCTGGGTGTAGGTATCGACCCGCGAGACGCGCAGGTTCTGACGCAACTGCCACACGTCATTGAGCTGGTGCTCAAACTCCCAGCCGGCCATCATTTGCTCATTGCTGAAACGGTCGAAGCCCGGCTCGCCGATGAAGGTGTCGGCATCGAGTTTGCCGTAGGGAGAGCCGCCGTAGAGCGTACCCACTGCTGGCAACGCTGGTTGAGCGCCACCGCCATCGGAATCGATGTTCTGATACTGCGCCAGCAGGGTCAAACGCGTGGCATCACTGATCAGCCAGGTCAGCGAGGGCGCAATGAACTGACGCTCTTCGCTCAGGTAATCCACCCGCGAGTCTGCCTCACCCAACTGGCCTACCAGGCGATAAAGGAGGTTACCGCTGTCGCTCAACGCGCCACCCAGGTCGAACCCCACTTGCTGGGCGTCATAGCTTCCGTACTCGGCGTAGACTTCCCGCACCGGTTCAGCGCTGGGGCGCTTGCTGACCATATTGATCATGCCGCCCGGGGCGTTCTGGCCATAGAGCACAGAGGCCGGCCCCTTGAATACCTCTACCCGCTCCAGCCCGTAGCTGGCAATTTTTGGCTGCGCGTAGCCCAGCACGCCAAACGGCAGACGCAAACCATCTAGGTAACGGCCTGGGGTAAAACCACGGACGGTGAACCAGTCATGCCGCACATCGGCATTGCCGTACTGACTGACCAGCCCTGGTGTGTACTGCAGCGCTTGAGTCACATTGTTGGCGCCGTGCTGCTGCAGCTCTTCGCGGGTCACCACGTTCACCGCCTGCGGCGTCCGGATCAGTGGCGTGCCGGTTTTAGTGCCTGCTGCAGAGGTGGACGCCACTATGCTGCCGGCTGCCAAGCTCGGCGACGCGTCTGCGCGCTGCCCGGTAATGGTGAGCGGCTCCAGCAGCGCTGCATCCGTTGCCGCCGCGCTGAGTACGTACACCCGACTGCCGCGCTCGTTAATAGTCAACCCCGAACCTTGCAACAAGCGGGCAAACCCTTCATTGACGCTGTATTCGCCCCGCAGGCCGGGTGAGTGGCGCCCCTCGGTCAGTGATGGCTTGAACTGCACCGTGACGCCGGCCTGGGCGGCAAAGTCGGTCAGCGCGTGGTCCAGCGGGCCGGGCGCGACCTGATAGCTGCTGCGCTGGGTGCTGGTGCTGGGGGTATCGCTCTGGGCGTGAGCCTGTGGCACAGCCATCGCCAGCGTGGCCGCGACTACTGCGGCCCGCAAAGGAAGCAGGCCGGTGCGACACGCAGTTCTGGCGTGCGAAGTGGAAAAATGCGTCATTCCGTAGACTCCTGAAGCTGAAAAAAATGAGTTATCTATGGGAATGACACGGGAGCTGGAAAAAGGGGACAGAATTTCTGTATCAGATGCTCACTGCGGTCATGCCGGGGTCAGCGACACCCAGTAGCGGGTGCGATACACCACATTGACCGGCAGCGTATCCGGTAACGCTGCCAGCACCTGATCGGTGTTGTCCAACTGAAAAGCACCGCTGATGCGCAGATCTGCTATCGCCGGATCGCAGCGCAGCAGCCCCGGCCGGTAGCGCGCCAGTTCCTGGGCAAATTCGCCCAGCGGCATCTGCTGCGCCACCAGAAGCCCGCGCGCCCAGTCTGCACCATGCGGGTCCACCGGTCGCGGCAACTGCACAGCCTCGGCACTGAAACTCAATTGCTGCCCGGCCTGGATCACCTGCCGCGCCGCAGCATGCGCAGGCAGGACTTCTACCGCGCCGTCGTACACCTGCACCCGGGTAACCTCATGATCACGGCGAACCACAAAGCGGGTACCCAGCGCGCGAATGCGCCCTTGGCGCGTCTGTACCCAGAAGGGTCGGAAGGCTTCATCTGCGCGGCGCGGATCGGCGCCGGTATCAACCAACACCTCACCACGATGCAGCCTGATCAACCGCTGCGCCGCATCAAACTGCACATCCAGGGCGGTGTCGGTATTGAGCTGCAGCTCGGTGCCGTCATTCAGCGACAAGCTACGCCGCTCGCCGGTGCGGGTGGCGTAATCGGCCGTCCATTCGCGCCAGGGAGCGCTGCGATAGGCAATGTAGCTGGCCGGCATGAAGGTCATCAGCAGCACCAGCGCCTTGATCGCGCGGCGCCTGGAACTATCGCTCACCTGCCCCAGCACGGGCATGCCCAACTCAGGCGGAATCAGCCCGAACTTGTCGTTAACCTGCTGCGCGCGCTGCCGGCCAGTTGCCGCGCCGGGTCGCTGGCACACCAACTGGATATGGCATCCAGGATTTGTTGATTCTGGCGGTCTTCATGCAAGCGCACTAGCCACACGGCCGCCTCACGCACTGCGGCGCGGTCTAGCTTGTGCTGGTTGTCCAAGCTATTCAGAGAGTCAGCATGATGCATTGCTCGTAGGCCTCCGCCATATAACGTTTGACCGTTCGCACACTGACTTGCTGCCGCTCGGCGATCTGTGCGTAGGTAAGTCCTTCCAACTGTGCCAGCAGAAAGGCCTGGCGGACCCGTGCTGCCAGGCCATCGAGCATGACGTCAACTTCATGCAGGCTCTGCAGCAAGCTGGCTTGTACTTCCGGCGAAGGCATCTGCTGTTCCGGCAATGCCGCCAGGGTTTCCAGCCAGGCCTGCTCTAATGAACGCCGCCGAAAATGGTTGGATACCAGCCGCCCTGCCACTGTCAGCAGGAAAGCGCGAGGCTCGCGCAGCGGCTGGTCCGTTTGCAGCTCGCGCGAAGTCAGCACTCGCACAAAGGTATCCTGCGCCAGGTCGGCGGCATCATGCAGACAACCCAGCTTGTAGCGAAGCCAGCCGACCAGCCAGCTGTGGTGCTCTGAGTACAGAACGCCGCATTGCTGTTTTGCGCTTTCGCTGGGCGACATGAGCTCCCTCTCGCATGCTGAATTCATTGCTCATAAATGAGAATTGTTCGCATTGTATGCAGATAACAGACCTGTTGCAATCGCCGACAAACAATAATGGGAATGGTTACTGAAATGGCGGGACGGACGGCATACGGCAAAGCTGGAATGGCGCTGGGCAGATCGCTAGAATACGCCGTTTTCAGCTCCCGGCATTGTTCTTATGCCCGCCCGCGAGGTCATTGATGTCCACCACTGCGTCCGCCCCCAAAGTCGGCTTTGTCTCCCTCGGCTGCCCCAAGGCACTTGTCGATTCCGAGCGCATCCTTACCCAGCTGCGCACCGAGGGCTACCAGGTGGTACCCACCTATGAAGATGCCGATGTTGTGGTGGTCAATACTTGCGGTTTTATCGACACTGCCAAGGCTGAGTCACTGGATGCCATCGGCGAAGCCATCGCCGAAAATGGTCGCGTGATCGTCACCGGATGCATGGGCGTGGAAGAAAGCGCAATTCGCGACGTGCACCCCAGCGTGCTGGCGGTAACCGGTCCGCAGCAATACGAACAGGTGGTCAACGCCGTGCACGAGGTTGTACCGCCGCGTGCCGATCACAACCCGCTGATCGATCTGGTGCCGCCGCAGGGCGTCAAGCTAACCCCGCGTCATTACGCTTACCTGAAGATTTCCGAAGGCTGCAACCACAGCTGCAGCTTCTGCATCATCCCTTCCATGCGCGGCAAGCTGGTCAGCCGGCCGGTGGGAGAGGTACTGGGCGAAGCTGAGCGCCTGGCCAAGGCTGGCGTTAAGGAAGTGCTGGTGATTTCGCAAGATACCAGCGCCTACGGCGTCGATATCAAGTACCGCACCGGCTTCTGGAATGGCCGCCCGGTCAAATCGCGCATGACTGAAATGTGCGAAGCCTTGAGCGAGTTGGGTATCTGGGTGCGGCTGCACTATGTGTACCCCTACCCGCACGTCGATGAGCTGATTCCGCTGATGGCGGCGGGCAAGATCCTGCCTTACCTCGACATCCCCTTCCAGCACGCCAGCCCCAAGGTGCTCAAGGCGATGAAGCGGCCAGCCTTTGAAGACAAGACCCTGGCGCGCATCAAGAACTGGCGCGAAATCTGCCCCGAGCTGACCATTCGCTCGACCTTTATTGTCGGCTTCCCGGGCGAGACTGAAGAAGACTTTCAATACCTGCTCGACTGGCTGACCGAAGCGCAGCTGGACCGCGTGGGTTGCTTCAAATACTCCCCCGTTGAAGGCGCGCCCGCCAATGATCTGGGTCTGGAAGCCGTGCCGGAAGACGTCCAGCAGGATCGGTGGGATCGCTTCATGGCCCACCAGCAAGCCATTTCTACCGCGCGCTTGCAGCAGAAAGTCGGCAAGACCATTCAGGTCATCATCGATGAAGTCGACGAAGAAGGCCCGATCGGTCGCTCAATGGCCGACGCGCCGGAGATCGACGGCAACGTGTATATCGATACCGACGAGCCGCTGCAGCCGGGCGACCTGGTCACGGTCACAGTGACCGATGCCGACGAATACGACCTCTGGGCGCAACTGGCCTGAGCGAAACGAAAGCGGCCTGCCCGCGCCCCCACAGGCCGCCTGCTTAGCGATTTGTTACCGTGATGGTCGAGCTCCATCTCGACCATGGGCCTCAGCAACACCACCGCTGGCTGGGATAAAACCCGGCCGTCTCAGGTATAAAACCTCAGGCCTTCAGCCGAGTGAGCGCGTCTTCCTTGTGCATGGCAAGGTGATCGGTCTTGTCGCTCTTGATCTCATATTGCGGCTCATCTTCACTGGCGTGACGGTTGCGGCCTTTGAACGTGGTTTCCGAGGTATGCACTTTGGTAATGGTGCCACGCACCCGGCCTGCTTCGGAGTTCCAACTGACGTGATCGCCAACTTTAAACTTGTGGCTCATATACGCTCTCCCTTCATGTCTGGTATTGAGAATCGGATACTTGCCCCACATTCGACCGGTTAACGCTGGGCAAGTTTAAACTGGCGCCAGGCGCGCGCCTGTCCACAGCCTGTGCGCGACACTCGCAGGGGCTGTTGAAAATCGCCGCGCAATCGCGGAAGCTGTGGCGCAACGCCAGGCACCAGACAAGATGCCGCGCATTGAGCCAGACAAGGCAAGAACAGGGAGGTCTCCTTAGTGAAGTGCTTCAACCACCACGCTGACGACGCCGTCGGTATCTGCAAAATTTGCAACAAGGCACTCTGCCCCAGCTGCACCACCGATACCGGCTACGGTCTCGCCTGCTCTGCCAGCTGCGCCGCAGAGGCCAGCAACCTCGACGAGATCATGCGCAAGAACAAGTTGCTGCTGGGCATTGGCAGTAAGCGCAAATCGATTCCCACCGGCCTGCTCATGTTCTTCTTCTTCGGCATCATGTTCAGCGGCTTCGGTCTGTATATGACGCTGGCTCAGGGCCGCCAGGATTATTTTCTACTGGTGATGGGCCTTGGGTTTCTGGCCATTGGCGGACTCGGCTGGTGGCGCAACCGCAAGATCAATCTCAGTTGCTGAAGTAACACCTACAAGCTCAAAGCAAGGACGCACATGTATAACGACAATGATCTAGACGCCGCGGTGAGCCAAGGCGTACTCGACAAAGAATCCGTCATCCGCTTCAGAAGCTTCATGGCGGCGAACGCCAGCAGCAATACGGTAGACGAAGAAAACTTCCGGCTCATATCCGGTTTCAATGACATCTTCGTCAGCATCGCGGCCTTGATACTATTGATCTCTGCAAGCTGGGTAGCGGCTCAGTTTCATCAGTTGCTACCACCGCTGGTGGGCGCGATCCTGTCCTGGCTGCTGTCGGTGTTTTTCATCAGCCATAAACGTCTGGCGCTGCCGGCGATCATGTTTCTGCTGGCTTTCGTTATCAGCGTCGCAGGTCTCACCTTTGTCGCGGGCACCATGCTGCTGCCCGGCTGGCGGGCCGATGAGGTGGTCATGCTGCCGGTGCTGGCCCTGCTCTCGGGGGTGCTCGCCGCCTGGGTGCACTGGTTGAAATTCAAGGTACCGGTAACAGTAGCGGCCGGCGCTGCTACGCTGATTGCCAGCGTGGTGGTCGGGGTTTACATCCTGACTGACGGCAAGGCGCACCTGCGCGAGGTAAACCTGCTTAACCCGGTGCTGATCTGCTGCGGCATCGCCACCTTTTTGCTGGCGATGTATTGGGACGCGCAGGACACGACAAGGCGCTCACGCAAATCGGACGTTGCCTTCTGGTTGCATCTGCTCGCCGCACCGCTGATTGTGCATCCGATCTTCGCCTCGCTGGGCATTCTGGATGGCCAGAGCAGCCTGCTTGGCATCGTCAGCATAGTGATGCTCTATCTGTTGCTCGGCATCATTTCGATAGCCATCGACCGCCGCGCGCTCATGGTCTCTTCACTCGCCTACGTACTTTATGCCTTCAGCGACCTGTTGGAGGTTTACGGCGTGGTCAGTATGAGCCTGGCGGTTTCGGGGCTGTTCATCGGCACCATGCTGCTGCTTCTTTCGGCCTACTGGCACAAGACGCGCTCGCTGGTAGTCGGCGCCCTGCCCGCCCGGCTCAACCAATATCTGCCAATCCTCGGTTAAGCCGCCGCAGGCAAAAGGATCTGAACATGACCCCATGGATGCGCACCGGCGGCCTGCTCACCGCCTTGACAGCCCTCACTGGTTGCTCGGATGGTAATGAAGCTGAATCCACAATTCCCGCCGGTAACAACGTCGGCTTCCCCGCATTGCCTGCCATGCCTGAAGAACGCGTCACTTTGAACGGCAGGATGACCTTCTGGATGTATGAGGGCGACGGCGGCTGCTTTGGCAGTATCAGCGATGGCATGCAGGAAGTGGAGCTTTGGGTAGACGTTGAAACCTGCGACCAGGTGGAATATCCCGAGAACGCACCTGCCTCGGTGGAGGTCACCTACCGGCCCGACAACCAGTACGCGCCCGGCAAGCTGTATACCATCGTCAGTTTCAACCAGCCGCCAGTGATGGCTGAGTAAACTCGGTAGCGCAGCGCCGTTGCGGGCGTACCGGCAAGCCCGCAACGGCGCTGTAGTCAGGTGTGCCTATGGCGAGCCTCAGGCGATCTTCATCGGCTCCAGGTTTACCACCTGTTCGGCAATATCCCCCAGTCCTTCTTTCACACCCGCTAGCGAAACCAGCGGCAGTGAAACGGCATCAACAATCTGCTTTGCGCTGTCGCCTCTTTTGCGCGCCGCCAGCATCTGCTTGGCCATACTGATCACCGCCGCCAGTGGGCTGGGTTCAGCGTGGTTCAGCGGCGCGCGCTGCTGCAACACCGCCACGCAGAGTTCGACCGGCAACTTCCACTGTTCCAGCAAGGCCGCGCCCGCTTCAGGGCTGGTGAACTGGAACCTGTCCAGCTCGGCCTGATTGCGGTCTGCACCCTCGTCCACCATGGTCTGTACTGCCTTGGCGCGATTGGGGGTAGTGAGGTGCAGTAACAAACGACCGATATTGCTGATGATGCCTGCGGTAAAGGCGACGTCCGCCTCTACACTCCTGGTTTTCTTTGCAATGATCTTGCAGATTTCGCCGGTCTCAAAAGACTCGTTCCAGAAGCGCTTGATATCCAGCCCTTCCACCTCGCCAGTGACCGACCCCGACAGCCCCGAAGAGATCACCAGAATCTTCAAGCGCTCAAAACCGATCCGAACTATGGCCTCGTCAATGGAATTAACCGTGCGCGGCAAACCGTAGTAAGACGAGTTCACCATACGCAATATCTTTACCGACAAGGTGGGGTCCTTGGCCACTTTGTTGGCAATGGCATCCAGATTCGCATTGTCATCAGACAACACCTGAATCAACTCCTTCACCACCTCCGGCACGTTGGGAAGCTTGTCTTTTTGCGCCAGCAGCTCATTTATATTCATTGTTAAAATCTCCTTGGCAATCGGACACAGCTGAATTTCGCTTCTGATACCACAGAAACGACTTTTACCAATAACCGGAACATGGCCAACTCGGTGGGTAACCCCCAGTCCGTCGCGCCAGACAACATCAGGCCCAGGTGCAAGCTGCACGGACTACACAAAAGTAGTTGTCTGCCAAAGGTAAAGCAAGCACTGCATCGCGGCCGCTCGCCCGCACCGCAGGCTGCAAGAGACACCATTTCGCTCGCCCCTGGCCAACTATCAGAACACAAGCTGGCCTGAGCCTGCAGACAAGGCTTGGACCGCGTGGCTGCTTTGGCTAACATGGGTGCATTGGAGCCAAGATGGCACCTGCTGTTACACCAATCCGGACGGTCGCAGATGACGCCTACCCGTATCCCGCTACTGTTGATCCTGCTGTCGTTACTGCTGTGGGCCTGCCCTGCCCTCGCAGAACCCCAAGTGGTCATCGATTCCCCCAAGGTTCAACTCACCGACTTTCGTATCGGTTATTACATAGACGACTCGCGTGAGCTGACCTACCAGCAGATTCGCGATCGCAGCTTTCGCGAAACCGCCAGCACCACCAGTTTGGGCACCAACGCCAGGGTCGCCTGGTACAAGGTGATATTGCAGAACACCTCCGATAGCGAGATAGCGCTGGATGTGCACATGCCCCACGCCTATCACGTGCGTGCCATTGAATTTCACGAAGAACGCAACGGCCAATGGCTGCGTAGCGAGACGCTCGATCTGGACCGGGTGGGGGACAGCAACCTCATGTATCGCGGCGTCGCGGTGTATCCACTGACGCTGCCTGCTGCCCAAACAACCACGCTGTATGTACGCAGCTTCGCCTACTCGCACCAGTGGTTTGCGCTCAACATCTATGACAAGGAAGATTCGCGCCAGGCGCTGGTGGGCACCAACAACGACATCGCCCTGCTGGTCGGCATGATGCTCGCGCTGGTGTTCTACAACTTCCTGCTGTATTTCGCCACCAGCAAGCTGGAGAACATCTACTACTCCTTCTACCTCGTCTCCGGCCTGGTCTGGATCGCCCTCTCCTACGGCCTGGTGGCCAGCCTGTTTGATGTGTACGGCGATGAAATCTTCATGCTCAACATCACGCTGATCACCATGCCGATCTTCCTGTTGTTGTTCATGATGGCCATCTTTGAAACCAAGACCCACTACCCCACCGAGCACCGCTTCCTACAGGCACTCTTGCTGCCGCTCTGCGCCATGTTCGTCTGGGGGTTGTTCGACATCTCCGCCGCGCTCAAGCCGGCCAGCACCGCTGCCGCCATCATGATGCTGGTGACCTTCTCGGTCAGCATCTCGCTGCTGCGCAAGGGCAACCCGCTGGCCAAGTTCTTTTTGATCGGGCACAGTTTTTTCGTCATTTTCAACGTGATGGCCGTGCTCTTTTACAAGGGCCTGATAGAGCCTACCTACCTCGCCAGCCATGGTGTGGGTATCGGCATCATGCTGGAAGCGCTGATGCTGGCCTTTATCATCTCGCACCGCATCAAGATCCTGGAAGACATCCGCGCCTCGCAGGACGAGCTGAAAAAGCAGGCCGCCACCGACCCGCTCACCCGGCTCTACAACCGTCGCTACTTCTTCTCCGAGGCTGGTTATCTGATGGAGGTCGCCAAGGCGCATCAGCAGCCGCTGGCGGTGCTGGCCATCGACATTGATCGCTTCAAACGGGTCAACGATTCCTACGGCCACGCCGTGGGTGATCAGGTAATCATTACCCTCGCGCGCGCGCTGAGAGCCCAAAGCCGCAATAAAGACCTGCTGGCTCGCTTTGGCGGTGAAGAGTTTGTCATGCTGCTGCCCGAGACTGACACCGAGCAGGCGTTGGCGTGCGCCGAACGCGTACGCGCCGCGATTGCCGCCCAACGCATCGCCGCCAGCTCCACAGAGCAGTTGAGCCTGACCGTCAGTATTGGCGTAACCTCCGTCAACCTCACCACAGACAGCATAGAAACCGCCCTGAACCGGGCAGATCAAGCCCTGTATGAGGCCAAGCACAAAGGTCGCGATCAAGTGTGCTTGAACAGCGACAGCGCCACCACTGTGCCCGGCGTAACGCCAACCCCGTGACGCGCCAACTGCAAGGACGACCCATGCATCCCCCAGCCTATCCGCACGACCCTATCCAACAGCTCTACGCCGGCGTTTACTGGGTGCAGGGCAGCATTCGCATGGGGCCTGGCCTGCGCATGAACCGCAACATGATCATTGTGCAACATCAGGATGAGCTCACACTGATCAACCCAGTGCGCCTGAGCGAACAGAGCCTCGCCAGCCTGGAGACGCTGGGCAAGGTGGCGCACCTGCTGCGGCTGAGTGACTTCCACGGCATGGACGATGCATTCTACCTAGAGCGCTATGGCTGCGCGTTCTGGGCGCAACCTGGGCAAGCCACCTACCCGCAGCCCACGCCCAACCACGTGATCACCGAACAGGTTGCGCCGCCGCTACCCGAGGCCGCGTTCTTTGTGTTCAGCACAGCCACCTACCCGGAGGCGGCTGTGCTGCTCAAACAACACCAACTGCTGATCACCGGTGACAGCGTGCAATACCACGCAGACTTTCGCTATTTCAGCGCCATTACTCGTTTGGTCTTCAAGCTGCTGGGCTTTAAGAAGGGGATCAACATCGGCGGGCCCTGGCGCAAACGCGTCACGCCCAAGGGCGGCTCGCTGCGCGCTGACTTCGACAGTTTGCTGACCCTTGATTTCGACGCCCTGATCGCCGCCCATGGCCAGCCGCTCGCCGCCGGGGCCAAGGCCGCGCTGCGGCAAGAGGCAGAGCGCGTATTCAAATGATGGCTTGGCTTGCACGCCCAGCTGCTACCATCACCCGCCACAGCCACGAGTACGCAGCATGCACCCGCCGGTAATACAGGAAGAAGCCACCGGCTGCGGCATCGCCGCCGTAGCCAGCATCCTTGGCAAGAGTTACGCCCAGATGCGCGCCATCGCCAACGGCATGGGCATCTATGCCGCAGACACCGCGCTCTGGTCAGATACCCAGTATGTTCGTTGTCTGCTGGCCGACGCCGGCGTTGCCAGCTCACCAATTGACGCGCCCTTCATCCACTGGCAAGCGCTGCCTGACCTGGCGTTGCTGCCCATCAAGCATCATCAAGCCGAAGGCAAGGAGTTCTGGCATTGGGTGGTATTCAGGCGAGAGGCTGGCAAAGCGGTGGTGCTCGACTCTGCCAGCTACCTGGAGGAAAACTGCCGAACCGATTTTGACCAGATGCACCCGCGCTGGTTTATTGCCGTCACGCCACCAAACCGAATAGCAGGCTGAACCACCCACGAGTCAGAGCACCGTATGAACAACACCAGCATCTGGCAGCAATACTACGCCAAAGCCGTCTCACGCCCGCACGCGCCGCGAACAGAGATGGCCGCCGAGCTCAACAGCTCGGGCAGCATTACAGCAGTCGATTGCGGCTGCGGCACCGGCAGCGACATCAGCTACCTGGCAGCGCTGGGCTACCAGGTGCATGGCTTTGACATCAACGCAGATGCCGTCTCGATCTGCCGCGAACGCTTTGCAGGGCAAGAGCGCGTCCAGATCAGCCAGGCCAGCTTCGAACAGTTTGCATACCCTGCCTGCGGCCTGGTCATCGCCAACGCCAGCCTGTTTTTTGCCGAGCCCGCGAGCTTCCCCAAGCTCTGGCAACGTATCACCAGCAGCCTCGCCAGCGGCGGCGTATTTGCCGGCGACTTCATGGGCGTAAACGACAGCTGGGCCGAAGGCTACCGCAGCCCCGTTACCGCCCTGACGCAAGAGCAGGTATTGGCCCTGTTCGATCAATATGAGGTGATAGAAGTGCATGAACGGGATGAGTCCGGCACCACGCTGGTTGGCCGGACCAAACACTGGCACACTTACTCGGTGGTCGCGCTCAAACGCTGATATCCGAACCGATGGCGGCGTTCATCAAAGCCGCGTCGAAAACATCCATAGTAGTATTTCTGCACTCACTTGAGCCCGGACCACCGCCATGTCAGCCACCCTGAATACCATAATCATCTACGCAAAAAACATGCAGCGCAGCGCCGAATTCTATCGGCTGCATTTTGGTTTCGAGACCTCAGGTGAGGTGGTGGAAGGATTGATAGAACTGACCGCCCCAAAGGGCGGCACCAACCTGTTGATTCATCAGGCCGCCAAGAGTGTCAAGCTCGGCCAAGCCGCTGTAAAGCTGATGTTCAGCGTAGCCGATGTGGCGGCTTTCAAAGCGATCAGCGCCGAGCGCGGTTTGCTCTTTGGCAGCACTCACCAGGCTAACGGCTATGCCTTTGCCAATGCCAAGGATCCGGACCAGAACAATATCTGCATATCCAGCCGTGCCTATCGCGAGCTGAATTGATTTGATTTGAGCTGAAATGAAAGTGCAGGCAACCGCACTCCGGCTTTCTTAGGCCGCAGGCAACACGGCGCGGCGTGCAAACTGCGTAAGGCAACTGCACTACCTCAGCCAGCCAAACTTACTACATACCTCTTCATCCCAGCTGCAATCCCGACTGCTAATACCTGAATGAACCGCGCCCTGCCGCCCCCCCAGAGCATGCTTACGTAATTTACAACGACCCTTCCATTACCTATACAACTCACATAGAATGCGAACGATTCTTATCACGACCACTGTTATCAAGGATAGTTCATTCATGTCTTCACCTTCTGTGATTCCCCGCTCCGTCAAGCCAGCGACGCCCGTTACCAAGGCACCTGTGCGCCCCTTGGCTATGATCGTGCACCTGCTCGCCACGGGTATGGCCGTTGCTGTCCTGCCCACTTATGCGCAGGAGACACAGACCACTACCACAGAAGGCGCCGCCACCTTGGCGCCCTTGACTGTAACGGGCGAACGCGACGCAGCCCTAACCGAAGACACTGGCTCCTACACCACCGACGAAGCCCGCACCGCTACCCCGCTGGGCCTGTCGCTGCGCGAAACACCCCAGTCGGTCACCGTAGTGACCCAGCAGCGCATTCAGGATCAAGACCTGCAGACCATTCTGGATGTCGTCAACAACGCCACCGGCGTATCGGTCAACCGCTATGAAACCAGCCGCGCCCAGTTCAATGCACGCGGGTTTGAGATCAACGCCCTGATGATCGACGGCATCCCCACCATCTGGGAGCAACCATGGAGCTCGGGCGAGATTTTCAGCAGCCTGGCCATGTATGACCGGGTAGAAATCGTTCGTGGCGCCAATGGCTTGATGGCCGGCTCAGGCGACCCCTCGGCCTCCCTGAACCTGGCCCGCAAACGCGCCAATAGCAGTTATCTGAGGGGGTCATTGGAAGTCAGCGGTGGCACCTGGGACACCTACGGCACCCTGGGCGACGTGTCCATGGCGCTGAATGAAGCCGGCACCGTTCGTGCCCGCTTGGTAGGTGAGTACAACGAGGGCGACAGCTGGATAGACCTGCACAGCAATCAGCGCGAAACCCTCTATGGCACCATGGATATCGACCTGAGCGACGACACCACTCTATGGTTCGGCATGAGCCATCAGCAGAACAACTCCGACTCCCCCATGTGGGGCGGCCTGCCAGTGTGGAATGCCGATGGCACCCGCACCGACTGGAGCCGCTCCAAGACCACCTCGGCCGAATGGAGCAAATGGGACACCACCTACGACAACTACTTCGTCAACCTGGACCACACCTTTGCCAATGGCTGGCTGGCCAACCTGAGCTACAGCCGTGGCGAGCGTATTGCAGACTCCTACCTGCTGTATCTGTACGGCAACCCGGACTTTGACCCCACCACCGTCGACATGGGCGGCTCCGTGGGTGCCTACCACGTAGAAACCACACAGGACGACTTCAGCCTGCGCTTCAGTGGCCCGATCCAGCTGTTCCAGCGTGAACATGAACTTGCCTTTGGGTACATCAACAGCAAGCAGGAGTTCGACGCCGACGCCCGCGCCGGCACACCGGGTGCCTATCCCATTGCCGACTTCCCCGGTTATACCGGTAACGTGGCCGAACCCAGCTGGGCCAACCGCTCACGCTACGGCGAAGGTGAAGTGGAGCAGCAAGCCTTCTACGGCGTTACCCGGCTGAACATGACCGACGAGCTAAAGGTTATCCTCGGGGCGCGCGTCAACTACTACGAGCGCGACAGCGACGACATCTATTCCCTTGAACCCACGCACATCGACGTAACCCAGGAAGTAACCCCCTACGCCGGCATCATCTACGACCTGACCGAGCAACTCTCGGCCTACGCCAGTTATACCGACATCTTTCTGCCGCAATCGGTCGCGGATGCCAACGGCCAGATACTCGAACCCATCGTTGGCGAGAGCACCGAACTGGGCCTGAAAGGCGAGTTTTACGATGGTCGCCTGAACACCTCCGCCGCCCTGTTCCAGATCAAGCAGGACAACCTTGGCGTCAGCACCGGCGTCTATCTTGATCCCACCACCCCAGCGCTGGGCTTCATCTACGAAGCCAGCGAAGGCGCCACCAGCGAGGGTTTTGAACTGGAAGTATCCGGCGAACTGGCACCCGGCTGGAACGTCTCTGCCGGTTATACCCAGTTCGATATTGAAGATGCGGACGGCGCCGCAGTAAACACGCTCTATCCCACCAAGCTGCTGCGTACCTTCACCACCTACCGCTTTCAAGGCCCGCTCAACAAGCTGACCATTGGCGGCGGCGTAAACTGGCAAGACAGCATCCACACCTACGCCACCAACCCGGCCGGAGATTCCGAGAAAATCGAGCAGGACGCCTACGCCCTCGTCAACCTGATGGCCCGTTACGACATTACCGATAACCTCTCGGCCCAGGTGAACGCCAAAAACGTCACCGACGAGAAGTACTTCGATATTTTCGATGCCTACGGCGCCATGACCTACGGTGAACCCCGCAGCGTTACCGCCACAGCCAAATACCGCTTCTGATGTACCCCGCGCGGGGCTGGCAACAGCCCCGCGTCACCCTCAAGGTGGCTTACAGCCCCAGATACTCCGCAATCAGAAACGCCTCGCCCTGCCCTTCGTGCTTGCCAAAATAACTGACCGGCTCGCGCTCGCCGTCTTCGATGTAACCCACCTCGCAATCAATCTCGTATTTTTTGGCAAGGTCGTTAAACAGGTTCACCGGGAAGTTCAGCTGAATGTGCTTCTTGATCGGCTGGCTGATACCCAACTGCCAGTCTTCGCAATCATCGCTTTCGCAGTCATTGATCAACGTGACCTTGTTTGTCTCGTTCGCCTCAGCGTACGCCTGCAAGGCCGCCTGCAACTCAGGCAGGTTCTGCCGCAGCTTCTTTTCCTGCTTCTCTTCAAGACGATCAGTGGCGATGAGCACGTATATAAGCATCTGGGTTACCCGGATTGGATTCAGGCGGCTACTCTACCACAGGGCATAGGCTCGCCAGCGCCGCCAAGAGTCAACCGGTAAGGCCATTAAGCAGCCTGCAAATGATGCCCTGCTTACAAAGACAAGGAGTCACATGAGGTACTTTGCAGACCTACAACTCGATGAAACACACACTCTCGGGCCGCGTGAGATAACGGAAGCAGACTCCCTGCGCTTCTGTCAGGAATTCGACCGCCTGCCCATACACCTGGACCTGGGATATGCCAGTCAATCGCTCTACGGCGAACTGATCGCTAGCGGCCTACACACCCTGTCGCTCACCGCATCCATTGTGGTCGACGGTTTTCTCAAACACACCTCCATGATCGGCGCATCCGGCATGGAACACGTACGTTGGCACCGCCCGGTTACGCTCCCCACCAAACTAAGCGTAAAAGTCACCATCCTCAACAAAAGCCCACCGCAGCCTGGCAAGGCATTTGGCGTAGTTAGCTGCAAGCTGGAAACCACAGACCGCAACGGGCATAGGGTGATGACAGCAACCGTAAACTACTTGATGGGCACTGGGGAATAACGACTTAAATGCTGAAACGCGAATGGTTGGCAGAGCCAAAAAACTGTAGCACTATGCCAGTAACTGCAAGCCAGCCAACGCCCCCCTCCCGGACGCAGCAAGGACGCTCGCTTACAGCCTGAATGCCACACGCAGTCGGTATAACACGCGACTAATGGTGTTAAGCCGCATGCGGTTTAACGTGCACAGATGAGCTGAGGTAGAACATGGAAGGTGCTGATTTGACGATATTTTCACATCAAGCGTGCGGCGGTCGTCGCACGTTATATCGATGCGTACCATCCAATCACTTTCATATTCCCTCACTGGAGCGCATCGGTTGAGAATTATACTGTCCGTAATAGGCCTCATGTTATTTTCAGCGAGCGCATTGCTTGGTCTTTATCTTCTGAATCAAGGAAAGTTCTCAGGCAGTGAATTTATAGCCTTTGTTGTTGCTTTTGCAGTATTGGGGCTGGTCACTTCCTTTTCATCCGAGGTTCAAGAATTTTCAATTGCTGGAAACATCGTAAAGCTCAAAGAGGTGAAGAAAGACGCTGAAAAAACAATAATTGAGCTTAAGTCCGCAAGAACAGAAACATTTAGATTTCTTCTCAGTTTAGCAAAGCGCTATCCGGGTGGCTGGGGTAGCGACAGCACTGTCGATACAAGGCTTGCAGACTTCTGGTTTCTCCATACGCAAATCGTTAAATTCGGATGTGAAAAAGAACTAAGTGGAAAAATCTCAGAAGTCCTCGACAATTTACTAATAGGGCAATTGTCAAGCATTGGTCATAGCAACAATACAGTCAGAGAAAAATATCACGGCAAAGGCATCACGCCTTCGCCTGGCGAGTTAACTATAGAGGCATTGGATAATGAGTCTGTTTTAGAGTCGGCAAAGCGTGGAGTATGCAAAGGCTCGGCAGAGGAAATTAAAAAGAACTTAGTCGTCGGTCTTGATGAATATAAAAAACTCTATGACTTACGTCTCGCGTTAGGGGAAATATAGCAACTGTCTCAAATCGCTCGCTTCGCTCACTCGGGTGAGCCAAAGCGCGCCCCTTGACCAAACGTTATGCACGAGGAGAGCTCATGAAACCGATCTACAGATGGAATGGCCAATATTTTGGTTTCATAACAAATGGGCGCCTATTCAATGCTTCCTCTCAGTATGTTGCGTGGATAACAGAAGATGGCCGAGTGTGGAGGAAAAATGGCACATTTCTAGGTGAGATAGAAAGCGAAAATTACGTTCTTCGACGAGTGTCTATGGCTTCACCTGCTGCCCGGGCCACAAGAGCAGCACCTGCTACACCTGCCACGCCCTCTCGTAGAGCAAATCGTGCAGCACGAGCCTCAAGAGCGGGACGAGTGGATGCACTGGAAGAATTTGAAAGCGCATGACATATTCCCGCATTCGGAAAAATTACTCGCTGCGTTCCTAATTTTACGGTGAGCAGGGCTTTATACATCTATGGAGAATCAAACATGACGTTTCCGATCGAGGAGATCTATCGAACAGAGGGTGTGCCGGAATACACATTCGTTCGGCCGCCGAATTTCAACGAACTACTGGTAGATCTTCGCAATCCGGGTAAGCCCATGGTCGTCGAGGGCCAATCGGGAACGGGTAAGACAACCACCGTCCGAAAGATCATTGAGCGCGTGTTGCCGGACCGAAAATTTGAATACCTTTCGGCTAGAAAAGCGGCTGATGTTGCAAGGATCATTCAGTTGGCGCAACAAGGCGGCCCAGGCGCGTATGTCATCGATGATTTTCATCGGCTAGCGAACGACATCCAGGAACAGCTAGGTAACATTGCAAAGATTGCAGCAGAAGAAAATGACCCCGCTGCCCATCCGAAGGTTGTCCTCATAGGAATCAATAGGGTCGGCAGTGAACTGATTCACTTCGTCCCAGACGTTGCAAAGAGAGTCGGGATACACCGGATTCAGCCCGCAGATGAGACCGGAACTCTCCAACTCATTGAAAAGGGTGAGGAAAAGTTAAATATCGAGATCGAAGGGAAGCAGAATATCTTCGAAGAATCTCGAGGCGACTACTGGGTCACACAGCTTCTGTGTCAAATGATCTGCCTGCTGGAAGACGTTACCGAAACAGCACAAGAAAAAAGGACGGTACATTTCGACGTCGCGATTACAAGAAAAAGGGTCCGAGATAGGCTTCACCACACTTACAATGAGGCCGTCACGGAATTCTGTCGAGGCAAGCGGTTCCGGTCATCAAACGATCCGTACTTTAAGTTGCTTCGAGAGGTGTCCCGTCAAGAAAGTTCTATTGTAGATTTGCAGATGCTCGCAAACGCTGCACCAGAAGTAAAAGGCAGTATAAATAACGTCAAGGAGAAACGACTTTCTGTACTTCTCGACTCAAAACCGATATGTGGACGATATTTTTACTACAACTCCGACACGAAAAACTTCGCAATCGAAGATCCAGCACTTTTTTATTATTTAAAACACCTAGATTGGGAAGCTCTGCGCCAAGAGTGTGGGTTCAAGCACACCGACAAAGACTATGAGTTCGATTTTTCACTTTCCTTTGCCGGAGAAAATCGAGATCTTACGAAGCAGATAGCGTCACAACTTGAAGTCATGGATTGCTCGGTATTCTTTGACGAGCTATTTGAGAATAACTATTTAGGCAAGGCGTGGGCCAAGACCTTTGAGGAGATCTTCAAACAGAGATCGAGACTGGTAATTTGTGTTTTAGACCAAGCCCATCGTGAAAAAATTTGGCCAACCTTTGAGAGGGAGTGTTTTACCCCGCGAGTGGCTGATGAGGCTGTAATTCCAATCTATTTGGACGACACCGTATTCCCAGGAATCCCTCAGGACATTGTAGGCATTAAGTTTACGCGGGATCCTGAAAAGGCGCTGGAAGATCAAGTGACTGACGAAATTGTGTTTCGGCTGTTAGCGCGGCTGGACGATGTATAACTCAGACCAAGTACATAAGCATCTGAATCCAATGACCGCCAGCATCTGTTGGGGGATTTGGGTCAGATAAACATTTCGCCAGTTTTCCTCGGTAATTGACTTTGCTAATGCGCGACAAAAAAAGGCCCTACCGGGCCTCAGATCGCTGACAAACCCCGTCCATTTTGGATGGGGTTTTGTTTTTTATAGGTTCTGCCAGCCTCGTCCGCG
>NZ_JBALWW010000033.1:0-24224 GCF_036961105.1 Halopseudomonas sp.
ATACCCTGACATTCTGGAGTGCCCATATAAAAACAAAGCCCCGGCTAAAGAGCCAGGGCTTTGTCAGCAGTCTGAGGGCGACCGAAGTCGCCCTTTTTCTACAGCTGGAAAGGCTTAGTTGCCTTTGCCTTCCATCTGCTGCTTGATCAGATCACCGATGGTGGTCGGACCAGCTGCCAGCATTTCCTGCTTGCGCAGGTCCTGGATGGCTTCTTTCTCGTCTTCTACGTCTTTCGCCTTGATAGACAGGCTGATGACGCGGCTCTTGCGGTCGATGCTGATGATCTTGGCTTCGACGCTGTCGCCTTCGTTCAGAACGTTGCGAGCATCTTCAACGCGGTCACGGCTGATTTCGGAGGCTTTCAGAGTGCCTTCGATGTCATCGGCCAGGGTGATTACTGCGCCCTTGGCGTCAACTTCCTTGACGGTACCGGTGATGATGGTGCCTTTCTCGTTCAGGGAAACGAAGTTGGAGAACGGATCGTCTTCCAGCTGCTTGACGCCCAGGGAGATACGCTCACGCTCCGGATCAACAGACAGGATGACAGTCTCGATCTCGTCGCCTTTCTTGAAGCGACGTACCGCTTCTTCGCCAGCTTCGTTCCAGGAGATGTCGGACAGGTGAACCAGACCGTCGATGCCGCCATCCAGACCGATGAAGATACCGAAGTCGGTGATGGACTTGATGGAACCGGAGATCTTGTCGCCCTTGTTGAACTTGCTGGAGAACTCTTCCCACGGGTTCATCTTGCACTGCTTGATCCCCAGGGAGATACGACGACGGTCTTCGTCGATGTCCAGAACCATAACTTCCACTTCGTCGCCAACGTTGACAACCTTGGACGGGTGGATGTTCTTGTTGGTCCAGTCCATTTCGGAAACGTGAACCAGGCCTTCAACGCCTTCTTCCAGCTCGGCGAAGCAGCCGTAGTCGGTCAGGTTGGTGACCTTGGCGGTAACGCGAGTGCCTTCCGGATAACGACCGGTGATAGCAACCCACGGATCTTCGCCCAGTTGCTTCAGACCCAGAGAAACGCGGTTGCGCTCGCGGTCGAACTTCAGGACCTTGACGTCGATCTCGTCGCCAACGTTGACGATCTCGGACGGATGCTTGATACGCTTCCACGCCATGTCGGTAATGTGCAGCAGGCCATCGACGCCGCCCAGGTCGACGAACGCACCGTAATCGGTGAGGTTCTTGACGATACCCTTGACGACTTGACCTTCCTGCAGGGTTTCCAGCAGGGCTTCGCGCTCGGCGGAGTTCTCGGCTTCCAGGACAGCACGACGGGAAACGACAACGTTGTTGCGCTTCTGGTCCAGCTTGATGACCTTGAATTCCAGTTCCTTGTTTTCCAGGTGGGTGGTGTCACGTACGGGACGTACGTCAACCAGCGAGCCCGGCAGGAACGCACGGATGGTGTTGACGTCGACGGTAAAGCCACCTTTGACCTTGCCGTTGATGACGCCCTTGACGACTTCTTCTGCAGCGAAAGCAGCTTCGAGGACCTTCCACGATTCGGCGCGCTTGGCCTTCTCGCGGGACAGCTTGGTTTCACCGAAACCGTCTTCGACGGCATCCAGTGCAACGTGCACCTCATCACCCACAGCGATGGTCAGTTCGCCCTGTTCGTCCAGGAACTGATCACGCGGGATAACACCCTCTGATTTCAGACCGGCGTGAACGGTGACCCAGTCGGAGTCGATGTCCACAACGATACCAGTGATGATGGAGCCCGGCTCCATATCAAGGGTTTTTAGGCTTTCTTCAAAAAGTTCGGCAAAGCTTTCGCTCATTTGGAATCCTGTAAATTAAGTATAAAGGCAGCTACCGCTCAGCCGCTCAAGAGCGCGCCGTGCAGCCACTTACCCGCCACGCCACCAGCTTGCGTGGGTTGATGGTATCAATGCTCTTTCCGGTTTCGCTGGTTGCCCGGATAGAGCAGCCTGATCAGTTCAGCAGATCGCGTTGTTGCGCTTCCTGATGAACCATTTCAAGTACCTCTTCGATGCTCATTTTGGTGGAATCGATCTGGATAGCATCAGCAGCTGGCCGCAGGGGCGCGATGCTACGATTCATGTCCCGATCATCCCGCGCAACAATCTCATCGAGAAGACTCGCCAGATTAGCAGTTTCACCCTTTTCGAGCAACTGCCTATGACGTCTGCCTGCCCGTTCTTCTGCGCTGGCAGTCAGAAAAACCTTCAATTGGGCATCGGCAAAAACCACGGTACCCATATCGCGACCATCGGCCACCAGGCCCGGCGCTTCGCGAAAGGCGCGCTGGCGCTGCAGCAGCGCAGCTCGCACCGCCGGCAAGGCGGCGACCTGGGAAGCGCCGGCGCCAACGGTTTCGGTGCGAATGGCCCGGGTTACTTCTTCGCCTTCAAGAATGATGTGCTGCTCGCGCGCGTCGTGGCCCGCGACGAACTGCACGTCCAGGTGGGCTGCGAGCGCTTCCAGCGCCTCTTCATTGGTCAACGCCACGCCGTGGTTGTGCGCCGCGAATGCAAGTAGCCGATACAGCGCGCCGGAATCGAGCAGATTCCAACCCAGTCGACTGGCCAGCAAACCGGCGATGGTGCCCTTCCCCGACCCGCCCGGGCCGTCGATGGTGATCACCGGGATAGCTTGTTCAGTCACGCGTTCTCCTCCAGACGGACCTGCATGCCGACGCTTTGCGCCAGGCCGACAAAGTCCGGGAATGATGTCGCCACATTGGCGCAGTCATTGATTTGAATATCGCCTGCAGCGCGCAACGCAGCGACCGCAAACGACATGGCGATACGGTGATCCCCGTGGCTCTCTACGCTGCCACCACCGATGGCGCTACCCTCGATGATAATGCCATCAGGAGTGGGCTCAGCTTTCACACCCAGCGTGATAAGGCCGTCGGCCATGACCTGGATACGGTCGGACTCTTTGACCCGCAACTCTTCCGCACCACGCAACACCGTACGCCCTTCAGCACAGGCCGCAGCCACGAAAAGTACTGGGAATTCGTCAATCGCCAGCGGCACCTGATCCACCGGGATATCAATTCCCTTCAGCGGAGCATAGCGCACCCGTATGTCAGCGACCGGCTCACCGCCTACTTCGCGCTCGTTGGTCAGCTCAATATTGCCGCCCATTTCCCGCAGGATGTTGATGACGCCAATACGCGTGGGGTTGATACCCACGTGCTCAAGCAGCAGATCGGCGCCTTCGCAGATGCTGGCAGCCACCATGAAGAAGGCAGCCGAGGAAATATCCGCCGGTACGTCGATCTTGCAGGCCTTCAAGGTGTGACCAGACTCGATGGTCACAGTAGCGCCGTCGACCTTGACCGGGTAACCAAAGCCCTTGAGCATGCGCTCGGTGTGATCGCGCGTGGGCGCTGGCTCGGTGACCGAGGTGGTGCCCGACGCATAGAGCCCGGCCAGCAGGACACAGGATTTCACCTGGGCACTGGCCATTGGCATGCTGTAATCCATACCCATCAACCGCCCTGCCCCGCCGATGCGCAGGGGCGGCCGACCCTCGTCACCGGTTTCAATCTGGGCGCCCATTTCGCGCAGTGGCTTGGCCACGCGCCCCATCGGGCGCTTGGACAGCGAAGCGTCGCCGGTCAGCACGGTATCAAAGGTCTGGCCGGCCAACAGACCGGAGAGCAGCCGCATCGAGGTGCCCGAGTTACCCAGGTACAGGGACCCGGGCGGTGCCTGCAAGCCGTGCAACCCCACACCGTTGATGGTGACGCGCCCATGGTTCGGGCCTTCGATCACCACGCCCATGTCGCGAAATGCCTGCAGCGTAGCCAGGCTGTCTTCACCTTCCAGGAAACCTTCTACCTCGGTCACGCCTTCAGCCAGCGAACCCAGCATGATGGAGCGGTGGGAGATGGACTTGTCGCCGGGCACGCGAATCTGGCCCTGCACCTTGCCGCCGGGACTGGCGACGAAATTGATGGATTTAGTCTGCATAGGTTCCATATAAGCCCGACGGGCCAAAATAGTACTGAAATGCTCGCGCGCCGACTTGGCCCGGGTGAACACGCCCAAAAGGGTGTTGGCATCCCGGCTTTCGACGGCTTCGCGCAAGCGGCTCAAATCCTGAGTAAAGGCGTCCAGGCTGCGTAATACCGCTTCCCGATTGGCCAGAAACACATCACGCCACATCACCGGATCGCTCGCCGCGATGCGAGTGAAATCCCTGAATCCACCGGCGGCGTAGCGGAAAATTTCCAGATTTTCATTACGTCCGGCCAGCGTATCAACCAGCGAAAACGCCAACAGGTGCGGCAGATGGCTGGTGGCGGCCAATACTTCGTCGTGATCAGCCACGCTCATCAGCTCGACATCGGCCTGCAACGCCAGCCAGCATTGTTGCACTGTAGTCAGCGCTTGCTCGCTGGTGCTGTTCAGCGGCGTCAATATCACCTTGTGATGTTTGAACAGATCCGCGCGAGCAGCCTCGACCCCGCTCTTCTCCGAGCCGGCAATAGGATGGCCCGGTACAAAGTTGCCCGGCACCTCACCGAATACCTCTTCCACCGCTTTGACTACTGCGCCCTTGGTGCTGCCGACATCGGTGATCACCGCGCTGTGCTGCGGCATAGCTGCAAGCCGCTCCAGCACGGTGCGCATACCCAGCACCGGTACGGCGAGCATAATTACATCGGCGCCTTCTACCGCCTCGGCCAGATCGGCGGCAACTCGATCTACTACACCCAGCGGCACCGCCTGACGACGCGCCACCGGGTCCAGATCGCAACCCACCACCTCGGTGCACAAACCGCTCTGGCGCATGCCCTTGGCAAAGGAGCCACCAATCAGTCCGAGCCCGACCACCGCCAGACGCCCGATTGTGGGAGCCCTTGATGACATGGCCGTTACATCAACCACGGAGCATCACCACTTTAAGCACATCCAGAAAACGCTGATTCTCTTCCGGCAGGCCGACGCTCACGCGCAGGTGGTTGGGCATACCGTAGTTGGCCACCGGCCGTACAATCACGCCCTCACGCAACAGCGCCTGGAACACCGGCGCGGCCTCGCGCCCAAGGTCGATAGCCAGGAAGTTGCCGCGCGAAGGTATCCAGCCAAGCCCCATTGCCGCGCAGCCATCCTCCAGTTGCTGCATGCCGAGCCGGTTGATGCGCCGACTTTCGATCAGATAGGCCTCATCCTGAAGAGCGGCCAGAGCCGCTGCCAGCGCCAGGCTGTTGACATTGAACGGCTGGCGCACCCGGTTTAGCGCATCGGCAATCTGCGGACTGGAAACGCCATAGCCCACGCGCAACGCAGCCAGCCCGTAGGCCTTGGAGAAGGTGCGCGATACCAGCAGATTGGGATACTGCGTCAGATAGTCCATACCATTGGGCACGTCGTCGGTCTCGACGTATTCGGTATAGGCCTCATCCAGCACGACTATGACCTGCTCCGGCACCTTGGCGAGAAAAGCTTCAAGCTCGTCGCGCTCGATCCAGGTCCCGGTCGGGTTGTTGGGGTTGGCGATAAAGATCAGCCGGGTCGCTTCGGTAATGGCGTCTGCCATGGCAACCAGATCATGCCCCCAGTTCTTCGCCGGAACGGATACCGCCCTGGCGCCCACCGCCTGGGTGACAATCGGATAAACAGCAAAGGCATGATCACTGAAAACCACTTCATGCTCAGGCCCGACAAAGGCGCGGGTCACCAGCTCCAGAATATCGTTGGAACCGTTGCCCAGCGTAATACCGGCAGTATCCACACCCAGTCTGACCGACAGCGCCTGTTTGAGGGCAAAGCCGTTACCATCGGGATAGCGCGTCAACTCGGCAACAGCCGCCGCGAGGGCCGCCTTGACCGCCGGACTGGGGCCCAGCGGGTTCTCGTTGCTGGCCAGTTTGACAATATCCTGAGCACGCAACCCGAACTCGCGGGCCAGCTCTTCTACCGGCTTGCCAGGAACGTAAGGGGATAGCTTTTGTACGCCTGGGCGAGCCAGAGCGAGGAAATCACAGGTCATAACACAAGCCTCAAGCTACAAGCGCCAAGCTTCAAGTCACACCAGGCCGCAGTTGCTTGCAGCTTGAGGCTTGCAGCTTGGCGCCGACGATTTAGAGCACCGCTTTCGGGTAGGACCCCAGCACCTTCAGTGCCACCGAGTCATCGTTGATTTTCTCCAGCACGTCACGAATCAGCGGGTCGTGTTGATGGCCGAAGAAGTCGATGAAGAACACGTAGGTCCATTTACCGCTGCGCGACGGGCGGGTTTCAATCCGACTCAGATCGATGCCGTTGGAGTGGAACGGCTGCAGCAGCTGATGCAAAGCGCCCGGCTTGTTGCGCATGGAGACGATGACCGAGGTCTTGTCGTCGCCGGTGGGCGGTACTGTCTGGTTGCCGATGATCAGGAATCGGGTGGAATTGTCCGGCCGATCCTCGATCTTTTCTGCAAGCTTGGTCAGGCCGTACAGCTCGGCCGCCATGTCGCCGGCAATGGCCGCAGAATTCCATTCACCCTTGACCCGCTTGGCCGCCTCGGCATTGCTGGCCACAGCCACGCGCTCGACGTTCGGGTAATGTGCGTCTAGCCATTTGCGGCATTGTGCCAGCGACTGGGAGTGCGAATACACTCGGGATATCTTGTCGGCGCGGGTATTTTCGCCCACCAACAGATGGTGGTGAATACGCAGTTCCACTTCACCACAGATGACCATGTCGTGTTCAAGGAAGCTGTCGAGCGTATGGTTGATAGCGCCCTCGGTCGAGTTCTCCACCGGCACCACACCAAACTGCACGGCGCCCGCTGCGACCTCGCGGAAGATTTCGTCAATCGCGGCCATAGGCACGCTGATCACCGAGTGGCCAAAGTGCTTGAGCGCGGCAGCCTGGGTGAAAGTGCCTTCTGGACCCAGGTAGGCCACGCGCAACGGCTCTTCCAGCGCCAGGCAGGCCGACATGATCTCGCGAAACAGGCGCGCCATCTCTTCGTTATCGAGCGGACCCTGGTTCAGCTCCATGATGTGCTTGAGCACCCAGGCTTCACGCTCGGGACGGTAAAACACCGGCTTGGCGTCAGCCGGCAGCGACTTCTGCTTTACCTGGGCTACGGTTTGCGCGCAGGCGGCTCGCTCGCTGATCAGGCCGAGAATCTTCTCGTCAATGGTATCGATACGCTTGCGCAGCGCCTTCAACTGGTCTTCATCTGACATGGAAATCAACCGTGCTGCTGTTCGAACTCGGCCATGTAGGCCACCAGTGCATCCACCGCCGCTTCAGGCACGGCGTTATAGATGGACGCGCGCATACCGCCAACTGATCTGTGGCCTTTGAGGTTCAGCAGACCGCGCTCTTCGGCGCCGGCCAGGAACGGCTTATCCAGACGATCGTCCGCCAAGCGGAACGGAATGTTCATCCAGGAGCGATCAGCCAGGTTGATCGGGTTGCTGTACAACTCGCTGGCATCAATTGCTGCATACAGCTTGCGCTGTTTGGCGTCATTGATGCGTTTCATGGCATCCAGACCGCCCTGCTCCTTGAGCCAGCTGAAGATCAGGCCGGACAGGTACCAGGCGAAGGTTGGCGGCGTGTTGTACATGGAGTCATTCTGCGCGGCTACAGCGTAATCCAGCATGGTCGGGCAGCTGGAGCGAGCCTTGCCGAGCAGATCTTCACGAATGATGACCACTACCAGACCACTGGGGCCGATGTTCTTCTGCGCGCCGGCGTAGATCATGCCGAACTGCGATACATCCACGGGGCGCGACAGGATGGTCGAAGACATATCTGCCACCAGCGGCACGTCACCGGTCTGCGGTACCCAGTTGAATTCCAGACCGCCAATGGTTTCATTGGGGCAGTAATGTACGTAGGCGGCGTCTTGCGACAGCTGCCACTCGTTCTGCCCGGGGATGGCGAAGTAGTCATAAGCCTTGGCACTGCCGGCGACGTTAACCGCGCCAAAGCGCGACGCTTCCTCGATAGCCTTGCGCGACCAGATACCGGTGTCTATATAGTCGGCGCTGCCGCCCTCGGGCATCAGGTTCAGCGGAATCTGCGCAAACTGCTGACTGGCGCCACCCTGCAAAAACAAGACCTTGTAGTTGTCGGGGATCAGCAGCAGATCACGCAGATCCTGCTCTGCGGTTTGCGCGACACTGACGAATTCGTCACTACGGTGACTCATTTCCATCACCGACAGCCCCTTGCCCTGCCAATCAAGCAGTTCGGCCTGGGCCCGCTGAAGTACGGCTTCCGGCAACGCCGCCGGGCCCGCGCAGAAATTGAACAGACGCTTACTCACGATTACTCCTGATCATCCAGAGATTGCTGATCATCCAAGGGTTGCTGCTCTTCATCATCCTGCGCGTCATCATTGGCCGCAGGCTCCACCGGCAGAGGATTACCCTCTTCATCCAGCTCGACCGCTGCTTCCAGCTCCTCTTCCGAGGGCTCCTGAACGCGCTCCAGGCCTACCAGCTTTTCGTCTGACGCCAGACGAATCAGCATCACGCCCTGGGTATTACGTGACAGGCAGGAGACCTCGCTGACGCGGGTGCGCACCAGGGTGCCCTGATCGGAGATCAACATGATTTCTTCGCCGTCTACCACCTGCACTGCGCCGACCAACGGCCCGTTGCGCTCGTTGGAGACCATGGCGATGACGCCCTGGCCGCCGCGCTTGTACTGCGGGAAGTCTTCAACTGCGGTGCGCTTGCCGAAGCCACGCGCCGAGGCGGTGAGAATCTGAGTGCCGGCTTCGGCAATCAGCATGGACACCAGACGCTGACCTTCGGCCAGACGCATGCCGCGCACACCGCGGGCAGTACGGCCCATGGCGCGCACGTCGGTTTCCTTGAAGCGGGTAACCTTGCCGCCGTCGGAGAACAGCATGATCTCGCGCTCGCCGTTGGTCAGCGCGGCGGAAATCAGAGTGTCACCTTCATCCAGATCCAGCGCGATCAGACCCACGCTGCGCTGACGGCTGAACTGCTCCAGCGGCGTCTTCTTCACGGTGCCGTTGGCGGTGGCCATGAAGATGAACCAGCCTTCGGTGTATTCGTCGACCGGTAGCATGGTGGAGATGAACTCACCCTCCTCCAGCGGCAGCAGATTCACCAGCGGCCGGCCACGCGCGGTACGTGACGCCTCGGGTATCTCATAAGTCTTGAGCCAGTAAACCTTGCCGCGGCTGGAGAACAGCAGCAACGTGGTGTGACTGTGTGCGACCAGCAGATGCGAAACGTAGTCTTCATCCTTGACGCCGGTTGCCGCCTTGCCGCGGCCGCCACGGCGCTGCGCCTGGTAATCGGCCAGCGGCTGGCTCTTGGCGTAACCACCGTGAGAGATGGTCACCACGCGGTCTTCTTCGGTAATCAGGTCGGCAATGGTCAGATCCATGCGCGAGGCCACGATCTCGGTACGCCGGGCGTCGCCGTAGTTGTCGCGAATCTGTTCAAGCTCCTCGACAATGACTTCCATCAGACGCACTTCGCTGTTGAGAATGCGCAGCAGCTCACCGATCTGGGTCAGAATCTCCTGATACTCGCTGAGCAGCTTCTCGTGTTCCAGGCCGGTCAGACGGTGCAGGCGCAACTCGAGAATCGCCTGAGCCTGCTCGGGTGACAGGTAGTACTTTCCTTCACGCAGACCGTACTGCTCGTCCAGACCATCCGGGCGGCAGGATTCTGCACCGGCGCGTTCGACCATCTCGACTACCGCACCCGGCTCCCAGGCCTTGGCGATCAGCGCCACCTTGGCGTCAGCCGGGGTGGGCGACTTCTTGATCAGCTCGATCACCGGATCGATGTTTGAGAGCGCGACGGCCTGGCCTTCCAGAATGTGGCCACGCTCGCGTGCCTTGCGCAGCTCGTAAACGGTACGTCGAGTCACCACTTCGCGGCGGTGACGCACGAAGGCATCGAGCAGTTCTTTCAGGTTGAGAATGCGCGGCTGGCCGTCGAGCAGACCGACGATATTGATACCAAACACGCCCTGCATCTGCGTTTGCTGATACAGGTTGTTAAGTACTACTTCGGCCACTTCGCCCCGACGCAGCTCGATGACCACGCGCATGCCGTCCTTGTCGGACTCATCGCGCAGCTCGGAAATACCTTCGATCTTCTTCTCTTTTACCAGCTCGGCGATTTTCTCGATCAGCCGCGCCTTGTTCAACTGGTATGGCAGCTCATGAATGATGATCTGCTGACGGCCACCGACCTTGTCGATATCCTGAATTTCGCAACGGGCGCGCACATAAATACGACCACGGCCAGTCTTGTAGGCTTCAACAATACCGGCGCGGCCGTTGATGATGCCCGCGGTGGGGAAATCGGGACCGGGAATGTATTCCATCAGATCATCGATGGTCATGTCCGGATTGGCAATCAGCGCCAGACAGCCATTGACCACTTCGGTCAGGTTATGCGGCGGAATATTGGTCGCCATGCCCACGGCGATACCGCTGGAGCCGTTGATCAGCAGGTTCGGCACCTTGGTAGGCAACACGGCCGGAATCTGTTCGGTGCCGTCATAGTTGGGCACCCAGTCGACGGTTTCCTTGTCCAGGTCGGCCAGCAGCTCGTGGGCCAGCTTGGTCATGCGGATTTCGGTATATCGCATAGCGGCGGCGTTGTCGCCGTCGACCGAACCGAAGTTGCCCTGGCCATCAACCAGCAGATAGCGCAGCGAAAACGGCTGCGCCATACGGACGATGGTGTCGTACACGGCAGAGTCACCATGCGGGTGATACTTACCGATCACGTCACCGACCACACGAGCCGACTTCTTGTAGGGCTTGTTCCAGTCGTTGTTCAGCTCGCTCATGGCGAACAGCACACGACGGTGCACGGGCTTGAGGCCGTCGCGCACATCCGGCAACGCCCGCCCGACGATCACGCTCATGGCGTAATCCAGGTAGGACTGCTTCAACTCGTCTTCAATACTGACTGGAAGGATTTCTTTGGCCAGTTCACCCATGAAACGGCATTCCTTTTATTGTCGGCAACTCATTGATGCCAATAGCATTATTCAAGCGCACAAGGGGGATGGCAACGCTGGCCCGCGAAGGCTGCGGCGATTTGGCCGCGACGCCGCTCTATCCGCCCGATCAAAGCCGCACAGGATACCACAGACGAGACATGGGAGGGAGGGATTAACCAGCAGTAGAAAAGGCCCCTGAGGCGCGCTCAGGGGCCTACTGACTCAATGCAGACGCCGATGACTGACCAGATCCGCCAGCTTGCGCCCATCCGGACGTTCGACCGCACCCTTTTCGGTCACGATCACATCGATGAGATCAGCGGGAGTCACGTCGAAAATGGTGTTATTTACCGCTACACCGGTATCAATGTTGCGCTCACCCAGGCGCAGCAGCTCACGGCTGGAGCGTTGTTCCAACGGCTGGTCGTCGCCCACTTCCAAAGCAAGGTCGACGCAGGTGGTGGGGGCCACCACCATAAAACGCAGGCCATGGTGCATAGCGAGCACCGCCAGAGCGTAGGTACCCATCTTGCAGATGGCGTCGCCGTTGGCGGCAATGCGGTCCGCCGCCACCACAACCCAGGCGATATTCTGGTTCTTCATCAGATGGGCGGCCGCACTGTCGACATGCAGCTGCGCGGGAATGCCGGCCTGCGCCAATTCCCAGGCAGTAAGCCGCGACCCCTGCAACCAGGGCCGGGTTTCGCTGACATACACCTCATCCACCAGGCCGGCCTCATGGGCAGCGCGCACCACCCCCAAGGCGCTGCCGTAACCGCCACTGCCCAGGGCACCGGCATTGCCGTGCACCATGATTTTCTGCGCCTTCTTCTGCCTGCGTCCGATCATCTGCATGCCCAGCCGCGCCATGCTGCGGTTGGCTTCGCGGTCGCTGTCATGCACGGCAATGGCCGCCTGCAGCAACCGGGCGGGCACATCGAGTTGGACTGGTAGAGGGTGCAGGGTTTGACGCAGCGTCTGGCGCAAGGTTTCGCGCATGATGTCCAACGCCCAGGAAAGGCTGCGGGCAGTTGGGCGCGTTTGCTCCAACATGGCAAAGTCGGCTGCCAGCGCGGCCTCCCAGTCATCACTGGTCTCCACGGCCATGGCCGCAAGCACGACGCCGTAGGCGGCGGCAATGCCGATGGCCGAGGCACCACGCACCGTCATGCAGGTGATGGCTTCGGCCACGTCCACCGCGCTGCTGCATTCACGATAGACAATCAGGTCCGGCAGGCGGCGTTGATCCAGCACGCGCAGGCGGCGATTGCCGACCCATTTGATCGCCTCCAGCGAGACCTGCTCACTGATTACGGATTCCGGCTGCAGCATAGCGAGCTCCCCTTATTATGATCCACCCCGGCGATACAACTGCTCGTTCTCTTCGCAATTCTTTTGCAACCCACTCGCAACACTCTCTCGCGCCAGCCTTCGCCGCAACCGACCCAATCAGCTTGATCGAGCCTGCTCTGCGGCATTGTGGTAGCGCTTATTCCACTGCACGCTCCTCTTGCCTAAGGTTATACTCCCGACCATGAAACAACACGAACTTGAGATAAACAGCCTGCCCGATGAACTCGACCTGCTGATCCTGCCTCGCTGGATAGTGCCGGTCGTGCCGCGCGGCCAGATTCTGGAACAGCACGCTCTGGCAGTGCATCAGGGCCGGATAGTGGCGCTGCTGCCCGTCGAGCAGACAACTGAACTGAAGGTCCGCGAGCGCTGCGAGCTACCCAACCACCTGCTGATCCCCGGCCTGGTCAACGCCCATGGACATGCGGCCATGAGCCTGTTCCGCGGGCTGGCTGACGATTTGCCGCTGATGACCTGGCTTACTGATCATATATGGCCAGCCGAGGGCCGCTGGGTCAATGCCGATTTTGTGCGCCTGGGCACCGACCTGGCGATTGCCGAGATGCTGCGCGGCGGCACCACCTGTTTTTCAGACATGTATTTCTACCCGGAAGTTGCCGCGGCAGCAGCGATGGACGCGGGGATGCGAGCACAACTGGCCTTCCCGGTTATCGACTCGCCCATCCCGGGCGCCCGCGACAGCGCCGAGGCCATCGCCAAGGGTCTGAAGCTGCACGATGAAAGCCGGCACAGCGGCCTTATCACTGTCGCCTTTGGTCCCCACGCGCCCTACACCGTAGGCGATGAGACCCTGACCCGCGTACGCACGCTGGCCGATGAGCTCGAACTGCCGATTCACATGCACGTACATGAAACCGCCTTTGAAGTGGAGGAAGCCGTACGCCTGACCGGCATGCGACCCCTGCAGCGCCTGCAACGCCTGGGCTTGCTCAGCCCTCGATTGCAGGCCGTGCATGTCACGCAGGTGAATGACGACGACCTCACGCTGCTCGGCGACTACGGCGTGCAATTGATTCACTGCCCTGAATCCAACATGAAGCTGGCCAGCGGCGCCATGCCCGTGCAGCGCCTGCTGGATGCACAGGTCAACGTGGCGCTGGGCACCGATGGCGCCGCCAGCAACAACGACCTGGACATGCTCGGCGAGATGCGCAGCGCCGCCCTGCTGGCCAAGCTGACCGCTGGCGACCCCACCGCGCTGGACGCCCACGCGGCGCTACACATGGCAACGCTGGCGGGCGCACAGGCGCTGGGCCTGAGCGACGACATTGGCTCTCTGGAAGTGGGCAAGGCGGCAGATATCGCCGCCATCGACCTTTCCGGCCTGGCCCAGCAGCCGGATCACGAGCCGGTCTCGCAACTGCTGTACACCTGTAACGCTGCCCAGGTTTCCGATGTCTGGGTAGCCGGCAAACACAAGCTGCGGGCAGGGAAACTCTGCTCTCTGGACACGGGTCCGATGCTGCAGCAGGCCAGCGAGCTGGCCACCCGCATTCGCAAAGGGGATACACATGAGTCTTAACGTTGATCGCGCCGAAATTGCCAAGTTCGAGGCGCTGGCCAGTCGCTGGTGGGATCGCAACAGCGAGTTCAAGCCCTTGCACGAAATCAATCCACTGCGCACCAACTGGATTGATGAGCGCGTGGCACTGGCCGGCAAGGAAGTACTGGATGTTGGCTGCGGCGGCGGCATTCTGGCCGAAGCCATGGCGCAGCGTGGTGCGACCGTGACCGGCATTGATATGGGCGAGGCGCCCCTCTCGGTGGCGCGCCTGCATCAACTGGAATCCGGTGTCGCGGTCGATTACGCGCAGAGCACCGCAGAAGAGTTTGCCGAACTGCACGCCGGCCGATTTGACGTGGTGACCTGTCTGGAAATGCTCGAACATGTGCCCGATCCTGGCTCGGTTATTCGCGCCTGCGCCAAACTGGTCAAACCCGGTGGTCATGTATTCTTCTCGACCATCAATCGCAACCCCAAATCCTTCCTCTTTGCCATCGTCGGCGCAGAATATGTGCTGCGGATGCTGCCACGCGGCACGCACGAGTTTGCCAAGTTCATCCGCCCGGCCGAGCTGGGTGGCTGGTCACGCGAGGCTGGCCTCAACCTGCTCGACATGACCGGCCTGACCTTCAACCCCATCACCAAGACCTACAAGCTGGAAAGCAACGTCGACGTCAACTACATGGTGCATTGCCAGCGCGGGGCACAGGCCTGATGCTCAACAGCGTTCTGTTCGATCTGGACGGCACCCTGCTGGACACCGTAGACGACTTCATGGCCATTATCGACGCCATGTTGCACGAGCACGGCCGCCCGGAGATCGACGCCAAGCTGGTCCGCAGCCAGGTATCCGATGGTTCAATTGGCATGCTCTGTTCGGCCTTTGCCGTGCGTCCCGATGAAGAGGGCTTTGATGCGCTGCGCGAAGATTTTCTGCAGCGCTACGCTCAGCAGTTGGGTAGCCACACCCACCCCTTTCCAGGCATACCGCAACTGCTCGACTGGCTGGACGCAGAAGGCTTGCCCTGGGGAGTGGTCACCAACAAGATGAGCCGCTTCAGCATTCCGCTACTGGAAACCATGGGCCTGGCCGAACGCTGCGCCAGCCTGGTCTGTCCGGACCAGGTCAGCCGCGGCAAGCCACACGCCGAGCCGGTACTCAAGGCTTGCGCAGAACTGGGCGTAGACCCGGCCGGCTGCGTCTTTGTCGGCGACCATCTGCGTGACATACAGGCCGGCCGCGCCGCAGGAACCGCAACGGTCGCAGCCCTCTATGGCTATATTCCCGCCGGCGATGACCCGGACAGCTGGCAAGCCACTTACAGCATCAAGAATGTCGCCGCGCTCCGCCCCTGGCTGGAGATGCGCCGCATAACGGAGACTCTGCATGTTTGACTATACCGCCCCCGCCGACCTGCTCAAGGATAGGGTCATTCTCATCACCGGGGCTGGCGACGGCATTGGCCGTGCCTGCGCGCTCAGCTGCGCCGCCCATGGCGCCACGGTGGTACTGGTGGGCCGCACGTTGAGCAAGCTCGAAGCCGTGTACGACGAAATCGAGGCTGCAGGCCACCCGCAACCTGCGCTCTGCCCGCTCAACCTGGAAACCGCGCTGGAAAAGGACTACGAAGACCTGGCAGACCAATTATTTGACACCTTCGGCAAACTGGACGGACTGGTGCATAACGCCGCTGAGCTGGGTCCGCGTACGCTGATGGATACAGTCAAGGCAGACGCCTGGCTGAAAGTCATGCAGGTCAACGTGAACGCGCCCTTCCTGCTGACCAAGACCATGATGCCGCTGCTGCGCGCCGCACCCGATGCCTCGGTGGTATTGCTCTCATCCAGCGTCGGCCGCAAGGGTCGCGCCTACTGGGGCCCCTATGCGGTCAGCAAGTTTGCCGTGGAAGGCCTGATGCAGACTCTTGCAGACGAGCAGGACGGCACCAGCGAGATCCGCGTCAACAGCCTGAACCCCGGCGCTACCCGTACCAAGATGCGCGCCAAAGCCTACCCCAACGAGCCGAAAGAGAATAATCCGGAACCCAGCAGCATCATGCCAGCGTTTCTCTATCTTTTGGGTCCGGACAGTCGGGGCACTAACGGCCAAGCGCTGGACGCTCAGTAGCCAAGTTATTGGCGCGGCCGGGCCCAGACCGGCAATATCACAAAAAGGGGCGGCAATATTTTGCCGCCCCTTTTGTTTTCTGAATGACATCAAAAGGCAAGCCATTGAATAAAAAGGATTTTAAATAATGGCACATTGATTGCTTAGATCCATGCATAAGATCTCCAAGCAGGAATCGCCATGATGCATGTGCAGGGAAACACCATCGACTTTGACACCGCCCGCGCCAAACTCGGCACCGCCGAGACAACGGCCAGCGCTCGGCGCAAGATTGCCAAACTGGGCGAGCAATTCGACAAGGTGCAGTTGCAACTGCTACACAGCCTGCAGACCTCTCTGGACGTGGAACAGGTTCTTGGATTGTTTTTCAATGGCGTGCAGCAGCTGCTGCAAGTAGATGGCCTGGAATACCGCCACAATGCAGAGCCTTCGGCGTGCCAACTGGGTCAGCCGGCAATGCATCGCTGCAGCTACCGCATCTCGCACGCCCGCAGCTATCTTGGGGAGCTGCAATTCAGCCGCCAACAGCGCTTCGGCGAGAACGAACTGCTGGCGATTGAAACCCTGCTCGGCACCCTCCTCTACCCATTACGCAACGCACTCATGTACCGTGACGCCCTGCGCGACGCGCTCAATGACAGCCTGACCGGCACCAGCAATCGGCTGGCGCTCAATCAGAATCTGGAGCGTGACATCCGCCAGAGCCAGCGCAGCCAGCAACCGCTGTCTCTGCTGGTGCTCGACATCGACCACTTCAAACAGGTCAACGACCGCTATGGCCACGCCTATGGCGACGCCGCACTCAAAGCAGTCGCCAATTGCATCACTGATTCGTTGCGTTCGGTAGACGGGTTATATCGCCTGGGCGGAGAAGAGTTTGTCGTACTACTCAACAGCACTTCCCTGGATGCCGCACGCATGGTTGCCGAGCGCATTCGCAAGTCGGTCGAAAACATGCAGTTCGAACTGGACAGCCAGCCAATCCCGCTGACCGTCAGCCTTGGGCTCGCCACTTTGCACGCCGACGATAACGCCAGTAGCCTGATCAACCGTGGCGATCACTTGATGTACGACGCCAAGCGTCTGGGCCGAAATCGGGTGTGTGTGGAGAGTTGATTGCAGCAGTCAGCACACCTGGCTACGCCTGACAGACATGGTGTTGGCACCTCTTGCCGCGCCAGCTATCCATACGCTGGCGCGCAGAGGCCCCTAGCGGCTTTCTTCCTCCTTTTCCTGGCTGCGATTCTGCCAGGGCCAGGCGCCGGTTAGCTCTACCTCAAGCGTGAAGCTCAAAAAGGTGCGCACCAGAACAATCATCGCCAACACACCAACCGACTCGTAGGTCAGATCCACAGCGACAGTAAAAATGATATCTGCCGCAATCAGGAACTCAAGCCCAAGCAATATTCCACGCCCCAAGCGCTGCCGCACCTCGCGGTACACTCCCTCCGCATCGTATCCCTTCAGCACGTGAATGATGGCGACGACAATTGAATACACTGCGGTGAACGCAATAATGCTCAGGCCGAGCATTTCAATCACACCGACCGTCATTTCTGCCAAATGGATGACCCAGTCTCTCATTGGTTCTCTCGAGCTATATCCCGAACTTGAAGATAACAGGGCGCCAGTGGTTTGGCTGATGAAGCCGAGTTTGCCCTGTACCCATTAAATGCCTGGCCAGCATAACCTTTGTCGAACGGCAGGCGCCAATATCGAGTCTGCAACTCAGCAATGGCATATGTCTGGTTTCAATTGCCTCTTATTTCAATGCTTTCACTCAGCGCCTTCCAGCGCGGCAATACCTCTTCCGGCGGCGGGGTGAAGTCTGTCAGATCATCAATGCCCTTCTGGAAGGTGAACACCTGCACAGCCACCAGTGGGCTCATCATGCCGCCGGTTTTTGCCAACCCAAACCAGCCGCGCTCCTGTTCACCTGAATCAGGTTTGGGATCAAGCCGCCAACCGTCCATTCCTGCCAAGTGAGGGCCGATATAGGTTGGCTCCACAAAGCGTTTAAAAGTCCACTTTTGGGCATCGTAGCCGGGGTAATAGTCGGTATCGTAGGTGCCTGTTTTTGGGTGTGTATCCCAAGGATCGTTGGCGGAGGCCGTGACAATGCTGAATACCACGTTGGGAGTAGCGGTGAAGCGCAGGCTGTTTTTGACGGAGTAGTGGGCTTTGCCATCATCGGCAATAAAACCGTAGGGGATGCATACACCGCTTTCATCCGGCACCTCGTAAAGCTCACGTGGCCGAAAACGCGACATCATATCCAGCATGGCTTCTTTACCCTTGCCCTGAGCGTAGGCTGTACGCATAAAAAAGGCGTACACACGATTATTACGGTAAATGTAGGCTTCGTCGGGGGCTGAAGCCGAGCCTACAAAGTAGGCGTCGGGAATGCCGAGGTCGTGGACTGTAGGAAGGGCAAGAGCTATCTGCTCTTCAAGTTTTTTCATTTGCTCTCTCTTTTCTTCAATATCCTCCACGGAATAATTTTCACGTTCAAATCGCTTCAATATTCTCTTATCTGTTTCCAAATCTTCTTTTAACTGATCCTGATACAAGACGCTGGTGCCTCGTCGATAACCATAAACATCGTCAAGCATGGACCTATCCACTTCATCGCTGACGTAGATGACCGCGCCGAACTCACCGTAGGTAGCATTGTCACCATCAGCCCCTACCTTTAAACCAAAACCATGCCCTCCTCCTTGTGATATGCGGAGGGTGTAGCCCTTAGAGAAGGTGGCCCACTCGATACTTTCTGGTACGACGAAGTTCATCCGTCCTAAGCATTCTTGACGTGTCACCTCAGCTATTGTGTATTGTGAGATTAAAAGAAGGACGGAGCCAATAAACGGCACTACGGCTTTCATCGAGGTTAGCATCATTAGGCTTGCTCTCGTCGAGTGTTGGTGGTTCCAAAAGCGGGAAGTTGTTCTTCTTGCATGAGCTTGGCAACAGCTTTCAAATTAAGCCCTGAGTCATTGTTCTCACCACGGGTCCAATCAATGGGCAATCGGCATATAAAGCCTTGTACGCCTTTTGGCGCTGAATAAGCCAAAGGAATTTTTTGACCTGCTGAGCGCCAGAAGTGCCTTTCATAAGGCATTGGCCCGGCTAAATCTCCACCTTTTCCCGGCTCATTTAGATCGCGATAAGCCCATGTGGGCCAAACCGACGCAGCGATACCATTTGGATGTTGCGATAGGTTTGGCGATGTCCCGATTTGCGCCTTACTTTTATTTCTAGGAATGAAGTCAAAAACAGTTTCAAATTGTCTTGTGTTTTCACTTGAAACTGTCTGAATTGCTCTCCAAGTACTTTCCGCCGCTGGCGTATTCCAGCACCCAAACAGCTCATGGGCTGGCTGGACGAGTGTTTTGCCGGTCAGGCTCATCCCAAAATGCTTTTTCCATAAAGCGACCCGTAATTCGTAGACTGCTTTTCCTACCTGACAGGGAGTGATACCGTCGAGCGCGACATTAATTGGGGTACTGTCCCTTACGACTACAGCCAACTCGGAGTCTCTAGAGCCTAGCAAGCTGCGATCATTGATATTAGCGCTACCGAGAATGGCTATTCGATCATCGGCAATTAGCAGTTTGCTGTGCACATATATCTGCTCCGTCACCACCTTGCCTGAAAGTTCACCCCAGGTACGCAGGTTCAACAATGTGAGGTATTTGCTCCAATCTTGCTGCTCAAATAGTGGGCGATTGGACCTTGGATCAATATTATTCATGCGCTTGGCTGCAGCTTCTGGGCTATCACCTCGGTCAATAAAAGCCCGTAAAGCCATGTGGCGCTGAATATTCTTGATCAAACTTTTCTCGCCAAATACCAGGCTCTGCATGGTTAGGTGAATCTGATGCATGATATTCGGTGTATTCAATGTACCTTCAGGGTGCACAGGTAAGACCATGTAGACATGGAAAGGATTACCCTCATCTATTGCCTTGCTTATCCTCGACGCGAGGGCGCTACCAATTGTGTTAGCTATGTGATCCTGCGGTGCACTTAGGAAATCGGTGACCCAGCCCTGGGCATTGACACCGAGCATGGCAAACATTTGCTCGATGAAGCGGTTACTTTCTTCATCTGCATTGCGAGCGATGGCATCTATTTCCAGCCAATCAAGTTCCCATACGTCTTTCGCTTCCAACGCTTCTGCTAACCGTACACGAGTTACAAAATCTTGGCGCAGTGTGCGAGGGTCGCGCAGGCTTGCCATAGGGCCTGACATCCGTAAAAAAGGGTAAAGCTCTCCATCTTCGCCAAAGTCGCTCTGAAAAAACTGATTCTCGATATAGATGAAATGCTGTGCGCTAGAGATGGCTTGCAGCATTGCGTCCTTGCAGTTGGCTTGCACACCGCTGCTGGTAAAACCCGGCATGGCGGGTAAATTAACATTCGCTTGCTGCCGCCCCCGTTGCTCCTGTTGTTGCATGTTGTTTGCAGCGCTACGCAGCACCTGAACGCTCATGCCTTTAGGTTTTATTTCAGGATAGACAGGCAACTGTTCCGCCTTGTTTATCCACACAGGTGGTGCCTGCTTAAAATCGAGTTTGATGAGGTTGTTGGCATCAAGGAAATGATGTAAACGCGCAGCACGCAGCAACTGATTGATCCAGGTTGCAATCGTATTCAACGCCTTTTTTACTATAGCGGTGTCTTGGAAAGGGGGGCTGTTGGCCAAGTAGGCTTGTTGGCTATTCCAGCGATCAATAAAATTTCGGGACAAATCGTAGACCGATGGGCCTTCGATACGACAATGCACATCCTGCCATGGCATGCGTGGTTGGTCAGGTGCGAGGCAACTGTTGTCGGCAGAGGCGAGCGGCTGTGGATATTCAAGCAGGTAGGGAAATGCCTCCTCGTTGCTGGCAGCCTGCGCTTGTAAAAGGCCATGCAAGTGCCAGAAGACGCTGGTCGCCAGCTCTGAAACGGGCTGTATTACGCTTCCGGGCATCGTGTTGTAGCCACCGTTGAACAGCGCGGCGAAGGATCTGCCAATGTCTGTTCCATAAGTCCACTGAGCTATCAGGTAGCTGCTTTTTACGCGCAAGGATTCGGTTATATTCCCCCCAGTGAGCTTTAGCTGGGTTAGCCAGCGCTGAATTTGTTCGCGTAACTCAGGGTCTATCTCGAAGTCATCCAGACTGGCTTCTATGAGGTTGGATATGGAGCGGATGTTGTGCTCCAAAACCTTATATTTCATCTCGGTAATTGCCGTGCTTAACCCAGCGACAGCGTCCTGAGCACGGTCTACGCCGTCTATCACTGACTGCAGTACTGGGCTGCGGGGGCTGGAAAAAAAGTCGATCACGTAGTTGAAACTGTTAAGTACTTCCGCCCGACTTGGAGTCGGACCACCTAGCGATGCTTTTGACAAGTCCAGCAGTGTCGCCATGATCAAACCGTTGCGACTTACATGATCCTCTATTTCCATCCAGCCCAGCTGAGGAATGCAGGGGTTGCGAGCATCGTTCCCTTTTCGGCTGGTCGCATCAAGGCTGAAGTTGTTGTCGTCCCGTCTTCCGTAGGCCAGATCGATGCCGCCTACATAACCAACA
The DNA here is from genome assembly GCF_036961105.1 of Halopseudomonas sp. Lineage (GTDB taxonomy): Bacteria > Pseudomonadota > Gammaproteobacteria > Pseudomonadales > Pseudomonadaceae > Halopseudomonas. The sequence goes on from NZ_JBALWW010000033.1 coordinate 21,536, forward strand.
AGGTTATCGATTACTACACTCTTTTGATGGTGCGAGAAGGCTACGCCAAGCCCCCCCATATCACTCTGCTGGGTAGCGGGTACGCAGAATGCTCGGGGCCCACTTTGCAACCCGGCATTAAGCTGAAACATAGCCAGCATGGTATCTACGTCGAAGGTGCCCAAGCTGCCCGACGGGCTAAGCCACGGAGCGACATACACGCGCAGCTGAGATTCTCTGGTAAGTGCTTGATGCAAGCATTGCCAGAGCGTTCTTCGGCCATCGAGCAGAACATCATAATTTATCTGCCAGCCAGTGATAAAAATCGTTTTCTTTGCTGCATCGATGGCTGAAGCCACATCTTTAAAATAGTCCTCGCCAGTGGTAAAGAAACGTACTTCATTGCCACTGCGTTTAGGCGCGAATGTAGATTCACTGGAAATAAAATAATCAGGTGCGGAGTACGCGGCATGTGCTTTGCCATCGTTGCTATTGATCTGATTTATTTGCTTCGCTCGCATGCCGTTATACGCGTTGTTATTTGTCATGAACGATCAATCCTTTGATTTCAAATGGGCGTAAACGTCAGTGTCCCAACCGCTGTCCTGCCTGCTGCGCTCGATGACTAGCGAGTTAACTGCACCGTGTCTGCCGTTTGTGGGCTCACAATAATCAAGTGCAGCCAAGGCGATGCTTTCTGCGTCCCAGTTATCTTTTTCGACGTGAAGGCTCAATGCTACCCGCTGGCCGGGATAACAGAGCCAGAGGTTTTTTGGATTACTGCAATAGGCTTTTGAAACCTGTTTTTGCTGTTCCGCATCCAGTAATACCTTGCCTTGTTCATCTGTCTTGCCTTGAAACAACAGGGTGGTTTCACCTTGCATTATTTGCCATGGCGTTTGTGCTAGCGGAAATCCGTCTTCGCCGGGTACGTCCATAAGCTTCATATTGAACATGTATTCGCGAGGCTCTTCGGCAGTGTACGGCTGAGTCGGGTTCGGCTTGGCTAAGTCGAGCAAGTTGCCAGCAGTGTCGAAGTTGGCAGGTTGCGGAATGAGCGGCTGCAGTATGGCGATCCCTGCACCCGCGCCCGCCCCACCACCCGAATTGATCTTGATCCCCGCCCCGCCCAGGCTGACGCCGCTGGGGTCGAGTTTGAGGAAGGAGCCGCCGCCTTTGGCGGTGAGCTCCATGCCGGCGTCTATGACGACCTTGTCGCCGGCGTGGTAGTGGATTTCGTTGCCTGCCTGGGTCAGTTGGCTGTCACCGAGTTTGACGTGCTGGCTGGTGCCCACGGTGAGATGGTCGTTGGCTTTGACTTCGGTTTTGCGGTCAGCGTGGGTGGTGCGGTGTTCTTCGGCTTTGAACTCGCTGTAGCTGTTGGCTTCGACGGTGTCGTGGCGTTCGTTGCCGACGCGGATGGTCTGGTTATGTTCGATGCTCTCGTCCCAGTCCTTCTGCGCGTGCAGGTAGATCTGTTCTTCGCCCTTTTTGTCCTCAATGCGCAGTTCGTTGTAGCCGTCGCCTCCGGGGCTGCTGAGAGTTTTGAACACGCTGCGGGTTTTGTGTGCCGGCAGCGGGTACGGGACTTCGTGTTCCTTGTGGTACAGGCAGCCGGTGACCAGCGGTTGGTCGGGGTCGCCTTCGAGGAATGAGATGAGTACTTCCATGCCCACTCTTGGGATGGCGATGCCGCCGTAGCGGTCGCCGGCCCAGCTGGAGGCAACGCGTAGCCAGCAACTGGTTTTGTCATCGGCTTGGCCCTCACGATCCCAGTGAAACTGCACCTTGATACGGCCGTATTGATCGCAGTGAATCTCTTCACCCTCGGGGCCGGTGACGACGGCGCTTTGGCTGCCGAGGACCCTGGGTTTCTTGTGGTCCAGCTGAGGGCGCCAGATGACTTGCCAGGGCGTGGCCTTGAAGTGATTGCGGTAGCCCTGGGTAAAACCATCACTTTTCGTTGTGTCGCTGGTGACGCCTTCTTCCAGCACCTGGGGTTGTTTGCCTTCGTGCTGGATTTCGGTCAGCAGCCAGAGGTCGTTCCAGTCGCCTCGCGGGTGACCGGTGAGCGGCATGAAGTGGCCAGTGCGTAGTTGTGGCTGATCGCTGCTGCCGTCGGCCAGTTGCTGTTCGGCGCGGTGGCGTTCGAGGGTGATCTGGCTGAGTTGTTTGCCGCGTTCGCGGTCGGTGAAGCGGCCGGGGTAGTTGTAGTCTTCGAGGTCGGGTTGGGGTTTGTTTTGTTCTTCTGCTGTGGCCTCACCTTTGTAGGCGGCTTCCATCAGCAGCCTTGGCTTTTCAAAGTCGTAGTCACGGCGGGTGACGCGGCTGGGGCGGGTTTCGACGCGCAGGCCGAAGCGTTTGACCACAGGTTGGTCGGCCACCAGACCGGTGCCCTGGCTGTAACCGATATTTTGTAGCTGCGGAAAGGCAGTCTGATCATCGCCGAAGACGATGATGTGGCCGGTTTCGCTGTGCTCAAAGTGGTAGTGCATACCCTCTTCTTCACACAGGCGCTGGACGAACTGCAGGTCGGTTTCGTCGTACTGGGTGCAGTAGTCGCGGGCCGGGTGGGTCTGGTTCAGTTGAAAGCGGTAGGCATCGCTCTGGATGCCGTGTTCTTCCAGCAGGCGGCTGATGATCTGCTGCGCGGTAAGGTGCTGGAAGATGCGTTGATTGGTGCGGTGCGCCAGGTAGCTTAATTGCGGGC
>NZ_JBALWW010000034.1:0-20305 GCF_036961105.1 Halopseudomonas sp.
CAGCATCTGGCGGGCATGAAGGACTCCAAGGTGATCGTTGCGATCAACAAGGACGAAGAAGCGCCGATTTTCCAGGTGGCGGATTACGGTCTGGTAGCAGACCTGTTTGAAGCCATCCCGGCGTTGGAAGCAAAGCTCTAAGCCGCAGGCTTAGAGCAGCTTCAAGCGGCAAGCTTCAAGCTGCAAGAAAAACCCCCGGTCTCGTGAGAGCCGGGGTTTTTTCGTTTGGGCTTTGGCTTTGGCTTGTAGCTTGTAGCTTGTAGCTTGTAGCTTGTAGCTTGCAGCTTGCAGCTTGCCGCTCCCGGCCAGCGGCCGGCTCGGGCTAGCGGTCCGCGCTAACCTGAAAGCTGTCCGACAACTGATGCAGCCGCGAGGCGGTTTCGCGGACCTGGCCGGAGCTGGTGCGCAGGGCCTGGATGACCTGGCTCATGGACTGCGTGGCCACCGCCACATGCCCGGCTTGGCGACCGTGCTCCTTGCTGTTGGTATCCATCACCGAGATCACTTCGAACAGCGCCTCCACCGTTTTGTGCAACCTGTCGTTGTCGTCCGAGGCGCTGGCAGCCTGCTGCAATTGTAGATCTACGTCGGCCACGCCCCGCTCCATCACCACCACGGTATCGCGCGTGGCATCACGAATGGTGGTGATGCCCTGGCTGATTTCCTCTGCCGCCTTGGCGGTACGCGACGCCAGCGCGCGCACTTCATCGGCCACCACGGCAAAACCACGACCATGTTCGCCGGCCCGCGCTGCCTCGATGGCGGCGTTGAGCGCCAGCAGGTTGGTCTGGCTGGTGATGTCGGTAATCAGCGAGACCATGCCGACAATCTCGCCCGTGCGCTTATCCAGCTCCTGCACACTGGCTGCAGAGCTTTCCACCACGTCGCGTATCTTGCGTGTACTGCTGGTCACGTTATCCAGCCGCTCGCGCGCAGCATCGACCACGCTGGCCATGTTGATCTTCATCTGCGCGGCGGTTTCCGAAGCGGCGGTCACCGTCTGCAACTGCGCCTCGATCATGCCCAACATCTGCTGGATATTGGTGGTCACCTCCTCGGCGGTATCGCTGGCCTGCTGGTTGCGCCCCAGCATTTGCTCACTGTTGTGCAAGGCATGCTGGCTGGCCTGTTTGACGCGGCCGACGATGGTATCCAGATTGTCGATAAAGCTGTTGATCCAGCGGCCCAGTTCACCGGTTTCATCCGGCACCAGGCGCGAGGTATCCATGCGTTGGCTGAGGTTGCCCTCGCCCTCGGCGATATTGCGAATGATCTCGGTCATCCGCCCCAGCCGGCGCGCCAGCGTGCGGGTGGCGCCACGCCAGAACCAGAGTGCCGCCGCGCCCAACACGGCCACGTGCGCCGTATGCTCGGCCCAACCGGTCAGCCCGGCGTAACCGAAACCGATCTGCGCGGCAAACACCAGCACCATCAGCAGCAGAAACTGCTTCATCAGATCATAGCTGAGCGAGCGGTAACGGTAGACCTCTTCCAGGTCGGCCTCGCACATCATGCCCCAGCGATCCGGCGAGCCGGGCAGGCTGAAGGTGACGCCCTTGCCGATGACCGGAATATGCCGGTAATCGGAATAGCCTGGGTATTTGACGTAAAGGTTCTCGCCCTTGCGGATGGTTTCCCGCACCCCTGGGTGCAGCTCGCCGGTGGCCGGGTCGGTGAAGCGCACCTCGAACTCGGTATGTTCCCGTACGCTGACCGCGCCCCACTTGGTGGCAATGCCGCTCTTGAGATTATCGCCGTGGCTGAAGGTACTGTCTTCGAAGCGCGAGCGCGATAGCGCGCGGCCCGGCTCGATGCCGGGGTTGAATCGCGACTCAACCATGAAAATATAGTTGTCACCGGACTCCTGGTAGATATGCCCCGCCTCGCGCTGAATCAGATCACCCAGCACATCGTTGGGCACCCGTGCGCACAGACATCCCAGCAGCTCTCCGCCATCATCATGCAGCGGCAGATAGAACATCAGCGTGACGGCGTCGTGAAAGCTGGAGCTGGACGGGCCCAGGCTACGGGTTCGGGGGTCGATGTAAGGGCCGTGCAGAAATCGATGCTGCAACCCGGCGCGCACCGCTTGAGCATCCAGCTGCAGACTGTCCACCTGCCCTGCGCTGCTGAGGCATGGGTGGCCCTGCGGGTCCAGCAACAACAGCTCAGACGCGTCCGGTAGCTTGCTGCGCAGCGCCTGCAGCTGAGGCTGCGTTAGGGCCTGCACCTCGTGACCCAGACTCTGAGCGATACTCTGCAAGCCGCTCCACTGATTCTCACACCACTGCTGCAACAGGCACACACGGGTGGCTGCCAGGCTGTTGAAAATGGCTTCTAGCTGACCGTACCTGTTGTTATTGACCCAGCAGGCCCAGCCCATGGTCAGCTTGCCGGTGGCCGCCGTCCAGGGCAACCAGCCGCGTTCGGCGGCAGACAGGTTCATTTCATCGCTACGCAGGGACATGGCGGTTTCTCCAGCACACAGAGCATCGTCAGTGAAACCGGCCCATCCTCTGCAGCCCAGACAGATCTGGGACACACAGATGGCGGCAGGCCGGAACGCAATGAAACGATTGCAAAATGTGCACCATGTTCAAGACAAATGCCGGATAATGGCACTGTGCCTTCATATTCCGCCGCCTGCAGACCGGTTCAATCAAAAGCAGCCTCAGGCTTTACGCCTCCTCGCCTCACCTCGCCGCTATTTTCGCGCACCAGCATGGTGCGTACCGCTACAGCTACACCAAGGCGACCGGCGACACCGGAGAACCCACCGCACCCGGCAACCGCAGGGGTGGCGCGGTCAGCATGAAACGGTAACGTCCCTGCGCGCGCAGATGCTTCGCCAACTCGGTCAGGTACCAGAGCTCGCCCAGGTGAACACCCAGCTTGAACAGGCAGTGCTCGTGCAGTGGCAGCGCAGCGCAGCAGCCCTCGCCCGCTCTGGCGGGATAGGCTTCGACCGCATAGTTGTCGGCAATCAGCACGCTCAGGCCCGTATCGGTAATCCATTGCAGCAGTGCCGGGTCGCGCCCGTCGAGTACCGCACAGCTGGTTTCCAGTCGATGGGCATCGGGTTCGCCCTGCATCTCCAGAATCACATCGGCAAAACCGGTATAGAGGCAGACCATGTCGCCGGGCTCGATCTGGATACCATCGGCGGCGCAGATACTCATCAGCCGGGCATGATCGACCAGCACCCGCTCATGACCGCAGTGGCGCTCCAGGTCGATGAGCACCGCGCGCCCGCTGACTGCGGTGGCGGCCATCTTCTCGATGCCCAGCCGGGTTGCCTTGACGCCTTCCAACGCGTCTTCGCAGCCGGCTGGCCCTTGCACATGCTCGCCGGCGCGCCAGCCGTTGTAGTACAGCGGCTCGGCTACGCCGTCGCCGTCGGCGTCAAATCGCCCCCCCACATGCGACAGCGCATCCCACTGGGTCGAATACTGGGTATACAAGAGCACCGCATCGTCACTGACCACATCGGTAAAAGCCGGGTTGAGCCGGTTCAGCTCGAAGTTGTAATTCAGCTTGCCCTCGCGCCCGGAGGTAAAAAAACGCGGCGGGTGGCGAAAGCGATTGAGGGCGTTGCCACCGGGCAGGTCCAGCGGCAGGCTCAGGCAGAAGCTGCGCCCCTCGCGCACCTCGGCGACGCCCTGCAGTACCTTTTCCGGGGTCAGCAGATTGAGCCTGCCAAGTTCATCATCTGCGCCAAAGTCGCCCCAGTTGGAGCCTTGCGGTCGGTTTTTCCAGCGCATGGCGTGGTCTCCTGTTGTTGTTCTGAATTGCTACCTTGCCATGTGACCAGCCGCTTCGGCACTGCCGGGGCCGTGAATCAGTTCGCGTGTTGTTTCATCATAAGCCTGGAGCGCAAGGGAGGGCTCGCTCTGCGGCGCGCGGCATGCTTTACTTGCGCCTGATTTTTTTTCCGGAGCTTTGGGTCCGACTATGGATTGGCTACAAGTTGTTGTGCTGGCGCTCGTTCAGGGCATTACCGAATTTCTCCCTGTTTCCAGCTCTGCCCACCTGATTCTGGTGCCGGTACTGACCGATTGGCCGGACCAGGGGCTGGCTTTTGACGTCGCGCTGCACCTTGGCAGCCTCTCGGCGGTGTTGATCTATTTCCGCCGGGACATCTTTGGCATGACCGTCAGTTGGGGCCGTTCGCTGAAAACCCGCGAACTGGACGCCGACGCCAAACTGGCCTGGGCGGTGATTCTGGGCACCATCCCGGTGGGCCTGGCTGGTCTGCTGCTCAAGGACACGGTAGAAACCGTGCTGCGTTCACCCATTTATCTGTCGATAGGCCTGATTGTCTTTGGTCTGGTGCTGAGCTGGGCCGACTGGCGGCACAAGGGTGAGCGCAGCGAGTATCAGATGTCCTGGAAGGATGTGCTGCTGATCGGCTGCGCCCAGGCGCTGGCGCTGTTTCCGGGCACCTCGCGCTCGGGCATCACCATGACCGCCGCGCTGATGCTGGGCCTCAGCCGCGAAGCCTCGGCGCGCTTCTCGTTCCTGCTGTCGATCCCAGTAATCGTACTGGCCTGCGGCCTGGAGACCATCGAGCTGATCAAGGCGCAGGTCCCGGTTGATGTCGCAGCCATGGTCGGCGGTGTGGTGCTGTCAGGCATCAGTGCCTACCTGTGCATTCATTACTTCCTGGCATTCATCAAACGCATCGGCATGCAGCCCTTTGTTATCTACCGCATAGTGCTGGGGATAGCGCTGCTGTGGATTTTCCTCTAGCGCTGCGGCAGTTCAGAGCCCGCGCAGTGTGCCCAGCTTGAGCAACAGCCGACTGGGCTCAATGGCGTAGAGGCGGTGGTGACATAGCCGGGGGTCGCGTAGCCAGCTGTGGCACGGTAACTCCTGGCACTCGAGTGATTCTTCGCGCGGTGCTTGCTCGCGCAGCCAGCCCTGCAGCACCAGAAGCTCGCCATCGTGCTGCTGGGTCGCCGTCGAACGCGGCCAGACCAGCTCTGCGCCCGCTGCACACTCAATCAGTAGCGTCTGCTCGTGGTGGTGCCGGTGCAGCAGGCATTGCCGCTGCCCAGGCGCGGCAAAGTGCCACGGCAATTGCTCCGGCCCGCAGCGCAGCGTCTGAGAATCGTCCGCTGCAAACTGGTTGAGCTTGACGAACAGCAGGCACCCAGCCGCAGAGGGGGGGCTATGACTTGAGCCGGCCGGGCTGCGCAGATAACTGCCTGCGGGATAATCTCCGCTGTCGTCGCTGAATACACCGGCCAACACCAGAATTTCTTCGCCCTGCGGATGCCGATGCGCCGGAAACCGCGCTCCGGGAAGATACTCCACCAAACTGGTCACCTGTCCGCTCTCCGGTGCCTCCCGCTCCAACGGCCAGCGCCGAATGGGCGCCTGGGGCGCGGCTTGCCAGGATTGGTCTCCAGGGCGGATACAAACCGAGAGCTGGCGCGCCATGTTCAAGGGCACAAATTCTGCCATCAGCTGGCTGCCGCCAGCATTTTTTCTACATCGGCGGCTGGCAGCGGCTGGTTGTACAGATATCCCTGCCCGGTATCGCAGCCAAATTCGGCCAGTAGTGCTTCCTGCGCACAGGTTTCTATGCCTTCGGCGGTAATGCTCAATTGCAGGCTCTTGCCCAGCGCTATGATGGCGCGGGCCATGGCGCTGTCGTTGCTACTGCCGGGCAGATCGCTGATAAAACCGCGATCGATCTTCAGCTTGTTGACCGGCATGCGCTTGAGTCGCAGCAGCGACGAATAACCGGTACCAAAGTCGTCAATGGCCAGGCGCACGCCCAGCTCAGCCAGACGGTCCAGCAGATTCTCGCTCTGCTCGCCATGCTGCATGATCTCGTCTTCGGTAACTTCCAGCTCCAGATGCGCCGCCTCGAGTCTGGCCTGGGTAAGCGCTTTACGCGTACTGCTGACCACGTCTCCGCGCTCCATCCAGTAACCGGACATGTTGACCGCCATGGAGCGCAGCAGGTAACCCGCGTCCAACCACTCGCGCATCTGGCCGCAGGCCTGATGCAGTACAAACTCGTCGATTTCGCCCATCAGTCCGGCATGCCGCGCCACCGGCAGGAACTCGTTGGGCGGGATCAGCCCCTGGGTGGGGTGCTGCCAGCGCACCAACGCCTCTGCCCCGACCCACTGCCCCGTGCGCAGATCCTTCTGCAGCTGGTAGTAAACACGCAACTGGTTACCCTGCAGGGCCTGATGCAGATCGCTTTCCAGGCTCAGGCGGCGACGCGCCTGCTCGGTCAGCGCCTGAGTATAGAAGGCGTAGGTGTTGCGTCCGCGGTCCTTGGCAAGCGTTACCGCCGAATCGGCATTCTTCAGCAGCTCTGCGCCATCACGCCCATCATCCGGGTAGAGGCTGAGACCCAGGCTGGCGGTCATGTGCACCAGCTGCCCTTCCAGCTCGAAGGGGGCGGCCATGGCCTGCTGAATACACTCTACCAACCGGCTCAATTCCTCTACGCCCGCGCGGCTTTCCAACAGCATGGCAAATTCGTCACCACCCAGCCGTGCCAGCGTATCGCCTTCGCCACAAAGCGCCTGTATGCGCTGCGCGGCGCTGAGCAGCAGCTCGTCGCCCAGACTGTGACCCAGGCTATCGTTCACCCCCTTGAAACGGTCGAGATCGACGATGATCAAACCCAACTGCAACTGCTCTCGTCGGGCCCTGCTGACTGCCGTGCTGAGACGCTCGGTGAACAGCAGTCGATTGGGCAACTTGGTCAAGGGGTCATGGTGAGCGAGGTAGTCGATTTCTTCCTGGCTGCGCTTGATCAGGCTGATGTCGGCAAATACCGCTACATAGTGCGTCAATTGCCCCTGATGATCCGTGACGGCGATGATGTTCTGCCACTGCGGATAAATTTCCCCGTTCTTGCGCCTGTTCCAGATCTCGCCTGACCAGCGCCCGGTGGCCCTGATCTGCTGCCACATTTGCCGATAGAAGGTTTGGTCATGTCGCCCGGACGCCAGCAGCACGGGGGTGCGACCGATAACCTCCGGCGCGCTGTAGCCGGTGATCTCGCAGAAGGCATTGTTGACATCAATGATGTGCTGATCGGCATCACAGATCAGCATGCCCTCGCTGGTGCAGTCGAACATCGCGCTGGCTTGGCGCAGGCGCTGCTCGCGCTCCACCCAGTCGGTAACATTGCGCAGCACACCCGCCATGCGCACCGCCTTGCCCTGCGCATCACGCACCGCTCGGCCATTAGCCTGCACCCAGCAGTAGCCACCATCCGGAAAGTGCAGTCGGTAGGTAACGTCGACCCGCTCGGCGTCCCCGCTCAGATGCTGCTGCAGGGCATTGCGCGTGGCTACCTGATCTTCGGTGGATAACCGGTTCAGCCAAAGCGCCTGCATGTCGCTGGGCGCTGCAGGGCCAAGCCGAAGTATTTCGCGGCAGCGCGGGGAGAGATACAGTTCATCGGCCTGCATGTCCCAATCCCACAGCCCGTCGTTGGCGCCCGTCAAGGCCAGCGACAGCCGCTCCTCGCTCTGGCGCAACTGTTGCTCCTGGTGTCGACGCCTGCGCAGTTGATAATGGATGGCAAAGAACAGCAGCAACGAGGTGACCACCACAAAACCCAGACCTTTGGCGCTTTGCAGCCACTGCTGGGTTGCGACATTCAGTCCCATCAGACGCAGCAGATAGTCACTGAACAGCACCCACAGGCTCGCCACCAGCAGGTATTTGAGGGTAATCAGCCCGGCGCTTTTCGCCGAGCTCACGGATGTTTCCAATGGGGGTTCATTAACATTTGGCAACTATAGCACGCAGGTTGAGGCGACCCACGGTCATGTTATTTGCGTTGTCCTTGGTCCATAATCGGCCGAACAGGCGCTTTCGCCTGTCTATTCTAGCGAGGTAATGCAGCTCTATGTGGTACAACGGCTTACTCGACCCATCCGGCTGGCAGGTATTGGCCGTGATTCTGGTTCTGACGCACATCACCATTGTCAGCGTCACCGTCTACCTGCACCGTTATTCCGCTCACCGGGCGCTGGAACTGCACCCGGCTCTCAAACACTTTTTCCGTTTCTGGTTGTGGCTCACGACCAGCATGAACACCCGCGAGTGGACCGCCATCCACCGCAAGCACCACGCCAAGTGCGAGACTCCTGACGACCCGCACAGCCCCGTGCAAAAGGGCCTGAGCACGGTTCTGCGCAAAGGTGCGGAGCTGTATATGGAGGAGGCCAAGAACGAGGAAACCCTGCGCATCTACGGCAAGAACTGCCCGGATGACTGGATTGAACGCAACCTCTACAGCCGCTTCCCGATTGCCGGCGTGACCCTCATGGCACTGATTGATCTGGCGCTGTTCGGCGTGCTCGGCATAACCGTCTGGGCAATCCAGATGATCTGGATTCCGGTATTTGCCGCTGGCGTGATCAACGGCCTCGGCCATGCCATGGGTTATCGCAATTTCGAATGTCGCGATGCCGCCACCAACATCTCCCCCTGGGGCATCCTGATTGGCGGTGAAGAGCTGCACAACAATCACCACACCTACCCTAACTCCGCCAAGCTGTCAGTGAAGAAGTGGGAGTTCGACATGGGCTGGATGTGGATTCGGCTGTTCAGCATGCTCGGACTGGCCAAGGTGCGCCGCACCGCGCCTATCGCCCATCAGGTCGCAGGCAAGCAGACGCTCGACCTGGACACGGCCATGGCCATTCTCAACAATCGCTTCCAGATCATGGCGCAGTATCGCAAGTTGGTCATCAAGCCACTGGTGCGACAGGAAATCGACAAGGTAGACGCTTCAGTGCGCCACCTGTTCCACCGTGCCAAGCGCCTGCTCAGCCGCGAGCCCAGCCTGCTGGACGACGGGCATCAGCAGCGCATAGAGACCATGCTGACGCACAGCCAGGCGCTGAAGGTGATCTACGAGAAGCGTTTGGCCCTGCAGCAGATCTGGGGACGCACTAGCGCCAACGGCCACGAAATGCTGCAGGCATTGAAGGACTGGTGCCAGCAGGCCGAGGAAAGCGGCATCAAGGCCCTGCAGGATTTTGCCAGCTCCCTGCGCACCTATTCGTTGCAACCCAGCGCCGCCTGATGCCCGGACGCTGGGACGCGGCTCGCCAAGGGCCGCGTTCAGCGCTAGACTGGCCGGCACAAGCACCCAATAACATCTGCCAATAACATCAAAGGTAGCAACGGATGCGTGCCTTACTGCTCACAGCGTCTCTGCTGGTCAGCCCCTGCGTGCTGGCTGGCAACATCTACAAGTACACCGATGCCAACGGTGTGACCACCTATACCGACCAGAAAGTGGTCGGCGCCGAAGTTATCGTCTTCCGCGACGCCATGGTCGAGAATGTCGACCGCCAGGTGTATGTCACCAAGCGCAGCCATGCCGGCGGCGAAACCCTGATCGTGCATAACGACCTTTACGCTCCCGTCGAGATCAAGCTCAGCGTCAGCAATGCCCAGAACCTCAGCGGCGTTCCGCGCGAGCCCATCACCTGGGTAATGCAACCGCGCCAGCAGCTGCGGCTGCTCACCCTGCAGCCCACAGGTACCGGTCCGGTGCACTTCGACTACAAGCTGGAGCATGCGCTGGGCGATCCGCGGGCCGAGCAATCGCTGACCTATTACCCCCTGCCCTGGCGCGGCGGCCCCTTCCGGCTGACACAGGGGCCTGGCGGTCGCTATAGCCACACTGGCGTCAAGGGCCGCTATGCCATGGATATCGCCATGCCCGAAGGCACCCCCATAGTGGCGGCGCGCAGCGGCACGGTAATCAAGACGGAAAACAGCCAGACCGGACGCGGTACCAATCCCTCGGGCAACTTCGTGCGCCTGCTGCACGATGACGGCACCATGAGCGTGTATCTGCATCTCAAGCGCGGCTCGGTACGGGTTAGCGAAGGCCAACGCATCAGCACCGGCCAATTGTTGGCGCTGTCGGGCAACACCGGCAACAGTACCGGGCCGCACCTGCACTTTGTAGTGCAGAAGAATGTGGGCCTGGAGACGGTATCCATTCCCTTCGAGTTTGCCCAACCGGTCGATGCGCTGCCCAATTTTGCGGTGGGCGGCGAACCCTGAGCCCTGCGCTCGGATGCGTGCTCGCTCATCTCGCTTTTCTCGCTTTTCTCGCTTTTCTCGCTTTTCTACAGGCAACAAAAAACCCGCACCAGGCGGGTTTTTTGTCAGTCAGCGTCGATCTTATTTGATCTTGGCTTCCTTGTAAGGCACGTGCTTGCGTACAACCGGATCGAACTTCTTGATTTCGATCTTATCGGGAGTAGTACGCTTGTTCTTGTCGGTAGTGTAGAAATGACCAGTACCGGCAGTAGAAACCAAACGAATCAATTCACGCATGGAACTGCTCCTTAAACTTTTTCGCCGCGGGCGCGGATTTCATTCAACACTACGTCGATGCCGCGCTTGTCGATAATGCGCATGCCCTTGGCGGACGTGCGCAGACGGACGAAACGCTTTTCCGACTCAACCCAGAAGCGATGGTGCTGCAGGTTAGGCAGAAAACGACGCTTGGTTTTGTTGTTAGCGTGGGAAACATTGTTCCCAGTCACTGGACCTTTACCGGTCACCTGACATACTCGAGACATGGTTAACCCTCTCCAACCAATTGCCCAACCCAAACTGGTTGGAAGCCATAAAAGAATCTGTTGTCCAGCCGGGGCAACTGGTATTAACCAGCCTGCAAAATCTACCAATACAGGCGCAGCCCCGAGAAGAGCGGAGCTTTATACCAAAAACGCTCCTGCCAAGCAACGATTATTCACAGTGCGAGCAGACGAGCGGTAAGCCCAACCCTGCCCATTTTACGCCCTATCGCCCATGGCTGACAGGTCCGACTCAGAGCAGCCCTCGCTCTGCGAAGGATACCGGTTCGCCATCGCCCACAATCAGATGATCGAGCACGCGAATATCCAGCAAGGCCAGACTTTCCTTCAGCCGCCGCGTGAGCTGCATATCGGACTGACTGGGCTCGGCCACGCCCGAGGGATGATTGTGGGTCAGAATCAGCGCCGCTGCGTTATGCGCCAGCGCCCGCTTGAGCACCTCGCGCGGATAGACGCTGGCGCTGTCGAGCGTGCCGCGAAACAGTTCTTCAAAGGCGATGACCCGGTGCTGATTATCGAGAAACAGACAAGCGAACACCTCGTGCGGCAGCGCCATGAGACGGCTTTTCAGAAACTGTCTGACCGCACCCGGCGAAGTCAGAGCGCTGCCGCGCTTGAGATCTTCGAACAGATGCCTTCGCCCCATCTCCAGGACCGCCTGCAATTGCGCATATTTTGCCGGCCCCAGCCCGGCATGCTGGCTGAACTCACGCAGGTCCGCCTGCAGCAGCGCGCGCAGGCTGCCAAAACCGTTCAACAGGTCTCGAGCCAGATCCACCGCGCTACGCCCGGGCAAGCCGGTGCGCAGGAAAATGGCCAGCAATTCGGCTTCCGATAACGAGGCCGCCCCCTGCGCCAGCAGTTTTTCGCGCGGCCGTTCTGCCATTGGCCAATCGGTGATTGCCATGCTTTTTTGCTCCTTGGCTGTTTCAGCGTGTACATCCTTGCCACGCGGGTGGCGCGCATTCGGCTCACACTCGTTGTTTCGAGGTCACCCGGAATCGGCCCTGTGCTATCGTAGCGGACATTTACCGGCTGCTCCACGAGCGTCGGCGCGGCATGAGGGGGAGTTCACAATGCAGCCGTTGATCAATAAACAGGTGGTTCTGGGCGTCAGCGGTGGCATTGCCGCCTACAAAAGCGCTGAACTGGTCCGCCGTCTGCGCGACGCCGGGGCCGAAGTACGGGTAGTGATGACCAGGGCCGCCCGTGAATTCATTACGCCGCTTACCCTGCAGGCGCTCTCCGGGCATCCGGTGCATGGCGACCTGCTGGACCCGGAAGCCGAAGCCGCCATGGGTCACATCGAACTCGCCCGCTGGGCCGATCTGGTATTGATTGCGCCGGCCACGGCCGACCTGATGGCAAGGCTCGCCCAGGGCCGCGGCGACGATTTGCTGACCACCCTGGTGCTGGCCACCGATGCGCCCATCGCACTGGCGCCGGCGATGAATCAGGCCATGTGGCGCGACGCTGCCACCCAGGCCAATCTCGATCTGCTGCTGGCCCGCGGCGTCAAGGTCTTCGGCCCTGGCAGCGGCGGCCAGGCCTGCGGCGATGTGGGGCCGGGGCGTATGCTCGAGCCTACCGATATTGCCGCCCGCGCCGCCGAGTGCTTCACCAGAGGCTTGCTCAGCGGCAAGCACGTACTGATAAACGCCGGCCCCACCCGTGAGGCAATAGACCCGGTGCGCTACATTTCCAACCACAGCTCCGGCAAGATGGGCTTTGCGCTGGCCGAAGCGGCGGTGGAAGCCGGTGCCCGGGTGACGCTGGTGTCCGGCCCGGTCAACCTGCCGACACCCGCCCGAGTGCAGCGCGTGAACGTGGTCAGCGCGCAGGACATGCTGGCAGCCTGCGAAGCAGCCCTGCCCGCCGATCTTTTTATTGCTTCGGCAGCAGTAGCCGACTACCGGCCAGCCAGCTGCGCTGAACAGAAGCTGAAGAAGAATCCTGACGAAGAAGCCGGTATGACGCTGACCCTGGTGCGCAATCCGGATATTCTCGCCACCCTGGCCGAACACCCGCAGCGCCCCTGGACCGTAGGGTTCGCCGCCGAAACCCACGACCTGATGAACTATGCTGCAGGCAAGCTGCAACGGAAAAAGCTCGACCTGATCATCGCCAATGATGTCAGCCAGAGCGGTATCGGTTTTAATAGCGATGACAACGCCGTTACCCTGATTGACCGCTCCCTGCGCAGCGTCACGCTGCCGCGCGCCAGCAAAGCCAAACTGGCGCGCGAGATCATTGAACGGATCGCCGGAATGATGACCGCAACCCAAGCCTCAAAGGATCGCTGATGCACGCGCTGCAAGCCAAAGTACTGGACCCCCGACTCGGCGACGAATGGCCGCTGCCCGCTTACGCCACTACCGGCTCGGCTGGCCTGGATCTGCGCGCCATGTTGCAGCAGCCATTGCAGCTATTGCCGGGCGAGACGCAGTTGCTGCCCACCGGTCTGGCCATTCATATCGCCGACCCCGGCCTGGCCGCGATGATCCTGCCGCGCTCCGGCATGGGCCACAAGCACGGCATTGTGCTGGGCAACCTGGTTGGGCTGATCGATTCCGACTATCAGGGGCAGTTGATGGTCTCCTGCTGGAATCGCAGCGATACGGCTTTCACCATCAATCCGGGCGAGCGCATTGCCCAACTGGTGCTGGTACCGGTCCTACAGGCACGGTTTGAAATAGTCGAAGAATTTGACGACAGCCAGCGCGGCGCCGGCGGCTTTGGCCACACCGGCAGTCAGTAATCGGCTGGGCAGGCACGCCAGCAGCCACATTGAGCCAATTTTGCAGGGAGGCAGAGACAATAATGAAAATGAAAAAAACCCATACCCAGGCAGGGCTCCCCAACACCGCCATTGGGCTCGGCATGGCCATGGCCGGTGTCGCCGCCGGTGCCGCCATGCTGTGGCTGGCACTGTCCGGCTTTACCGATCAGCGCAACAACGAACTGGTGGAAAGCTACGCCGGCCAACAGGTTGCCGGGCTGAATCAGAGCATGCAGCAATTGCAGGCCGACCTCGCCCAGCTTGCCACCAACCCGCAATTGCAGGTCGCGCTCAACCAGGGCGGCAGTGCCACCATGGATCGCATGCTGCGCTACCAGCTCGCCGACACCCTGGCCATCTATACTGCGCCGCCAGGGCAGGCCGAGTTGGTGCGCAACGACTCTGCGCCCCTGAGCTTCGCCGCGCTGGACATGATTCGTCGGGCCGAACGAGGCCTGCCGGTCCCACTGGAAGCGCACAACGTCGACGGCGAGTGGCGTCTATATGGCGTCAAGCCGCTGCGGGCGTCGGAAAAGGCCCCCATCGGCGGCACCCTGACCGGCGTGTTCCAGCTTGAACGGGTGATCAACGGCCTACCCGCGTTGGCCAGCGAAATCGGTCAGGTTCGGCTGATTCAGCAATTTCCCGGCTCCGCCGAGCAGGTGCTTTTTACCCGTGGCGATGGCAAGGGCGAAGCCCTGCGGCTAAGCACCAGCAATCCCGCCTGGCAAATCGAGTTCACGCCCGGCCGCGGGCTGTCACACAGCAGCGCTGATCCGCTACTGCTGGTAGGCGCTGCGCTGCTGGCTCTGCTCGGCGGGCTGTTCGGCATGCTCTGGCTTCAGCGCAGCTGGACCAGAAGCCTGCGGGCCGACACCCACACCCTTACCCAGCTGACGCTGGGACACAAGGCCGCCGGACTGCGGCTGAGCCCACTGGAGCCACTGGCGCAGAACATCATGCAGCTGGTTAAACGCTCGGGCCAGACACTGGGCGCCTCGCCCAAACGCGAAGAGGCTGCGCCAGCGCCCGTTGCGGCGAAGAAGAGCAACGAGAATCTCACCGACCCGCTATTCCAGAGCACCGAAATTCTCGACATCGACATTCTCGACGATGGCGATCCCTTCGCCATGAGCGATGCGCCCGAGGCTCCCGCGGCGCCAAGTGCACCCGCCCTTCCGAACGAGATATTCCGCGCCTATGACATCCGCGGCGTGGTGGGCAAGAGCCTGACCGAGGAGAACGTCTATTGGCTGGGTCGCAGTATCGGCAGTGCCTCGATTGAGGCAGGCGAGCGCCGCGTGCTGGTAGCGCGCGATGGCCGCCTGTCGGGGCCGGCGCTAATCGAGCAACTGATCAAGGGTCTGATGGAGAGCGGTTGCGCGGTCACCGACCTGGGCATGGTCCCTACCCCGGTGTTGTATTTTGCTACCCACACCACCGGTGCCACCTCCGGCATCATGCTCACCGGCAGCCACAACCCGCCGGCTTACAATGGCCTGAAGATAGTGATCGCCGGTCAGACGCTGTACGGCGAGCAGATCAGCGCGCTGAATCAGCGCCTGCGCGACAACCGCCTGGAGACCGGCAGCGGCAGTCGCGAGCAACTTGAGGTGCTGGGCGACTATCAGCAGTACATTCTCGACGATGTGGTGATGGCCCGACCGCTCAAGGTCGTGGTGGACTGCGGCAACGGCGTGGGCGGTGTGATTGCCCAACAGCTGCTTGAAAGCATCGGCTGCCAGGTTGTCCCGCTGTACTGCGAGGTCGACGGGCTGTTTCCCAACCATCACCCCGATCCCGGCAAGCCGGAGAACCTGGTCGAGCTGATCAACACCGTCAAACGCGAGAACGCCGACCTGGGTGTGGCCTTCGACGGCGACGCCGACCGCCTGGGCTTCGTTACCGAAACCGGCGAGATGATCTACCCTGATCGGCTGCTGATGCTGTTTGCCGAAGATATTGTGACGCGCCACCCCGGCGCCGACATCATATTTGACGTGAAATGCACACGGCAGCTGCCGGCATTGATCAACCGCGCCGGCGGGCGTCCGATCATGTGGAAGTCCGGCCACTCGCTGATCAAGGCCAAGATGAAGGAAACCGGCGCGTTGCTGGGCGGCGAGATGAGCGGCCATGTCTTTTTCAAGGAGCGCTGGTTCGGCTTTGATGACGGCCTGTACAGCGCCTGTCGCCTGCTGGAAATACTCTCCATGCAGCCAGAGTCTGCCAGCGAAGTCATGGCGCGTTATCCGGCTGGCCTGACCACGCCCGAGATCAACCTGACCGTCGGCGAGGCGCAGAAGTTTGCCATCATCCAGACTCTGGACCAGAAGGCCGACTGGGGCGACGGCAAGGTGACCACGCTCGATGGCATACGTGTCGACTTTCCTACCAGCTGGGGTTTGATTCGCGCATCCAATACCACGCCGGTCCTGGTGCTGCGCTTTGAAGCCGAACAGCCGCAGGAGCTGGAGCGCGTACAGCAATTATTCCGGGAGCAACTGCAGGCAGCTGCCCCCGAGGTTAAAATTACGTTCTGACGAATTCAGGAGATAGCAGACCACCATGTTGAATCGCGACGCGGCCATCCAGGTTTCCAAGGTACTGACCGAGGCACTGCCCTACATTCAGCGCTTTACCGGCAAGACCATCGTTATCAAGTACGGCGGAAATGCCATGGAGAGCGAGGAGCTGAAGAACAGCTTTGCCCGCGACATAGTGCTGATGAAGACCGTAGGCATCAATCCGGTGGTGGTGCACGGGGGTGGCCCGCAGATCGGCGACCTGCTGGCGCGCCTGAATATCGAAAGCCATTTCATCGAAGGAATGCGCGTGACTGACGCGAAAACCATGGACGTGGTGGAAATGGTGCTTGGCGGCCAGGTCAACAAGGACATCGTCAACCTGATCAACCAGCATGGCGGTAGCGCCATTGGCCTGACCGGCAAGGACGCAGGCCTGATCAAGGCGCGCAAGCTCAAGGTCTCGCGCAACACGCCCGGCATGGACAAGCCGGAAATTATCGACATTGGTCATGTCGGTGAGGTGGTGGAGATCAACACCCGCCTGATCAATCGCCTGGTGTCGGACGATTACATCCCGGTCATTGCGCCCATTGGCGTAGGTAGCGACGGCGCCTCCTACAACATCAACGCCGACCTGGTCGCCGGCAAGGTGGCCGAGGCGCTGCAGGCCGAGAAACTGATGCTGCTGACCAACATTGCCGGCCTGATGGACAAGTCCGGCAAGGTACTTACCGGTCTGAGCACCGCCCAGGTCGACGAGCTGATCGCCGATGGCACCATTTACGGCGGCATGTTGCCAAAGATTCGCTGTGCGCTGGATGCAGTGCAGGGCGGCGTCAGCAGCGCCATTATCGTCGATGGTCGCGTGCCCAATGCGGTGCTGCTGGAAGTCTTCACCGATACCGGCGTGGGCACCCTGATCACCAATCAGAAAGCGGATCTGTAAACATGCACCAGGCCGACTTCCGTTTTGGCTGTCCGCTGCGGGTGCGCTGGTCCGAGGCTGATCCGCAGGGCATCGTGTTCAACGGCCATTACCTCAACTATGCCGATGTGGGTGTGACCGAATACTACCGGGCGCTGCGCGCCGCCGAACCGGCGCGCATGCAACTGACAGGAGAGGAGTTCTTTGCCGTCAAGACGCTGCTGGAATACCGCGCCCCGGCGATGTTCGACGATCTGCTCGACGTACAGCTGCGGCTATCGCGTTTCGGCAACAGCAGCATGAGCTTCACGCTGGGGATTTTCCGCGCGGGCCAACTGCTGGTGACGGGAGAGATTGTCTACGTGCACGCTGACCAGCAAACGCGCCAGCCATTACCGATTCCGCAGGACTTCAAAGCGGCCGTGCGCGCCTTCGAGCAGCTCACGCCGGAGGAAACTGCCAACCCCGGTTAAACGCCGGGGCGCACTCGAGCATGACGACTAGTCGTCGTCGCCCACGAGATAGTCGAGTCGCTCGCTCTGGCGGTCAAAATCAGCGTTGGACTCGACGATCTCCTGCCGCTTGCGGCTGATCAGCCGTTGCAGGCGAGCGGTTTCCGAATCCACTGCGGCAAGCTCCGAGAGTACGTCAGGATCCACCTCGCGCCCCGCGCGCTCAGCCTGCGCGGCCCGCGACTGCAGTTCCTCGCGTTCAACCTGCAGGTCGCCGATGCTGGCCTTGGACGCCGCAATCTGGTTTTCGATCTGTTGAATCTGACGACTGCGCGCACGCTCCAGGTCAGCCGTACTACCGTACAACCGCAGCAGATTGGCGTCAGCCGTTTCCTGCTCCTTCTGTGCCGCAAGCGCTGCGCGAGTGGCCTCGCGCTCAGCCGCCGTTGGCGCGGCCGGCACCACCAGCTTCACCCGTCCCTGCGAGTCCAGGACCTCATATCCACGGCTGATAAACTGCGGCGGCACCCGGCTGTCCAGCACGGTTACGCCCTTGTCGTCGATATAGCGGTAAAGGTCGGCCTGCGCCAGCCCCGACCCCAGGGCCGCAACCGCCAGCACAGTCCCACTCATCATCCGTTTAAATGCAGGCACATCCTCGTCCTCTGCTTCGATGTTTACGCAACCTTGGAAGGTTGTCTTATGGCCAATTGGCATTATATCGGCAAGAGGCAGGCAGAGATTAACCTGTTCCTCCGCCTTTTTGTACCTGTGACCCGAAGCATGGGCGCAGCAATGGCCGCTCAGATTCCGTATTCGGCCCGATAGGCCTCCACGGCCGGCAGGTGCCGCTGTAATTCGGGATCATCGGCAATGAAGCTCATCACCTGGCCAAGCGAGACGATACTGATGACCGGTATACCGAAATCGCGCTCCACTTCCTGGATGGCCGACAGCTCGCCCTGCCCGCGCTCCTGACGATCAAGGGCAATCATCACCGCCGCCGGGGTCGCGCCCTGCGCCTGAATGATCTGCATCACCTCACGCACCGCAGTCCCTGCGGTGATCACATCGTCGATGACCAACACTCGACCTTCCAACGGCGCGCCTACCAGAGTGCCACCCTCACCGTGGTCCTTGGCTTCCTTACGATTGAAGCAGTAAGGCAGGTCCCGGTCAAAGCTGTCGGCCAACGCCACCGCAGTGACTGCGGCCAAAGGAATGCCCTTGTAGGCCGGCCCGAAGATCACATCCACATCCTGCAGATCGCTGTGCACCAGCGCCTGGGCATAGAATCGCCCCAACCGGCTTAATGAGTTGCCGCTATTGAACAGCCCGGCGTTGAAAAAATACGGGCTCTTGCGCCCGGACTTGAGGGTGAACTCACCGAACCGCAACACCTTGCGATCCAGGGCAAACCGAATGAATTCCCGCTGGTATTCGTGCATCTACACCCTCTTCGTTAACAAAAGTCAATCAAGCTCGGTTATCATACACCCACGTTTTTTGGGGGGCCATGCATGCGAATTATCAGTCTCAACGTCAATGGAGTGAAGGCCGCAGCCGAACGCGGCCTTTTTGACTGGTTGCGCACGCAGGATGCGGACGTCATTTGCCTGCAGGATATTCGCGTCACCGCCCCCGAGCTGGAACAGGATCCCTACTGGATCGACGGCTACTGGCAATATTGCTTTGAAGCAGAAGTGCCCAATCAGGGCGGCGTGGCTATCTACACCCGCACCGCGCCCAAGGCCATCATCATGGGTCTGGGTTTCGAGTCCGCCGACCGCTACGGCCGCTTCATGCAGGCCGACTTCGACAAGGTCAGCATTGGCTCACTGCTGCTGCCCTCGGGCCGTGACGGCGACGCCGACCTGAACCAGAAATTCAAGTTCATGGACGACTTTGCCGGCTACCTGAACAAGCAACGCCGCAAGCGCCGCGAGTTCATCTATTGCGGTTCACTCTATGTTGCCCACCTCAAGCTGGACGTGAAGAACTGGCGCGACTGCCAGAACGAGCCCGGCTTCATGGCGCCGGAACGCGCCTGGATGGACGAAATCTACGGCAACATGGGTTACGTCGACGCCGTGCGTGAAGTCACCCGCGAATCCGAGCTCTACAGCTGGTGGCCCAACAGCGAGCAGGCAGAGAATCTGAATCTGGGCCTGCGCTTTGATTACCAGTTTCTGACGCCCGGCTTGCGCCGCTTCGTCAAGCAGGCCAAGATCCCGCGCAATGCGCGCTTTTCCCAGCACGCGCCAGTGATAGTCGACTACGACTGGACGCTGTCAATCTGAGATCTTTGCCATAAACCCGTCAAACCCCGGTACCCGCCGTTCTGGCCGGACGGGGATGCTGGCGATGCAAACACTCGCACCGCCGAACAGACTTACTTGATTACCCGCCAGCAGAAGGGATAACGGTAGGCGATACCCTCATTCGACTTGATGGCCGCGATAATCATCAACACTATCGCGCCTATGGCGACCAGCCCCATCAGAAAGAAGCCGATTACCACCAGCATCAGCACAAAGCTGAGCAGCATCAACAGGCTGACAGTGATCTGAAAATTCAGCGCTTCCTTTCCCTGATCATCAATGAAGGGATCTTCATCCTTCTTCAGCTGCCAGACAATGAGCGGGCCAATCAGTTGGCCAATCCCGGGGAGCACGCAGGCCAGGAAGCCCGACAAATGCGCGATCAACGCCCATTGCCGCGCCTGCGGGCTTGGCGTGCCGGGCGGCGGCGGGCTTTGTGGATCTGGGGTGGGTTGCGGGGTTATCTGTTCAGTCGTCATAGGCGCGCTCTCCGTGGCGTTGCAGGATGGTCAACCAGAGTTGTAGCAAAGTTTGCTGTCCTTGGATATCACCCTGCTGGCGGCGGTAATGGCCAGGCAGCGAGGAAATACAAAAAAAGGCAGACCCAGGGTCTGCCTCAGATCGCTGACAAACCCCGTCCATTTTGGATGGGGTTTTGTTTTTTATAGGTTCTGCCAGCCTCGTCCGCGT
>NZ_JBALWW010000035.1:0-11133 GCF_036961105.1 Halopseudomonas sp.
ATCTATCCCTTGGCGCATCGACGCCGTAGAAGGGAGAGGGAGGAGACCATCTCATCGAGTTCCATCTCGGCCAGCGGCAGTGAATCCCAGCGCAGGGCCTGTCGTCGGCATCCATGTGTCCCGCCGGCGAGACAGGGGCGGACATCTGGAGAGATGAAACCTGCAAACCGCTAATACCTACCCGGCTTGAGGTCAAGAGAAAGTTGAGCAAATAACTCCAAAAACCTGTAAACTGGCCGACTACCCGCTAACCACACAGGCCCCACATGACCGCCAAGACTACCGAGCCAAAAGCAGCTACAGCAGCCAAGACACCCGCACCAAAAACCACAGCCGGCAAGCGCAAGGCCGATGCCGCCGTTGCTACCAGCCAGTCAATTGACAACCAGATCGAAGCCTTTCTGTCTTCTGGCGGCGAAATTCAGAAAATTCCCAATGGCAAAAGCGGTCAGACCTACAGCTCGCCTCGCGCAGGCAAGCCTGCTGCCAAGCCCGCTGCCCCCGCCAAAGCCGCCGAGTAATACAGCCGACCGTGTGCCCGGACTCTAACGCCGATCACCGCGTAGAGTCTGCACCCGCTCCTGCAAAACCGCCGGTTCAGCCTGATTCGGCGCCAGCGAATTGCCCGCCACCAGTGCCACCCGTGACCAGAAACGACGAAAGAACCCCTTGTGTGGAGCCCGGCTGAAGAAGCTGCCCCAGAGCCCCTGCAACGCCAACGGAATCACCGGGACCGGATTGCTCGCCAATATGCGGCTGATACCACTGCGGAACTGACTCATCTCGCCATCGGCAGTCAGTTTTCCTTCCGGAAAGATGCAAACCACCTCCCCCGCTTGCAGATATTGGTCGATACGCTTGAACGCCGCCTCGTAAATGGCCTCGTCTTCCTGGCGACCCGCGATGGGCACAGTACCGGCCGTGCGAAATATGAAGTTGAGCACCGGCAACTGGTAGATCTTGTAGTACATGACAAAGCGCACAGGCCGCCGCACCGCCCCACCAATCAATAGCGCATCGACAAAGGACACGTGATTGCACACCAGCACGCAGGCGCCCTCATCGGGTATCGCTTCCAGGTTGCGATGCTCCACCCGGTACATGGAATGCCCAAGCAGCCAGATGAGAAAGCGCATGGTGAACTCGGGAACCACGCTGAAGATGTACAGGTTCACCAGTACGTTGAGCAGCGAGATGGTGAGAAACACCTGCGGAATGCTCAGCTCGGCAAGGCTCAGCAGCACAATGGACAGTATCGCCGAGCACACCATCAACAGCGCGTTGAGGATGTTGTTGGCGGCAATGACGCGTGCACGCTCGTCTTCATGGGTGCGCGACTGGATCAGCGCGTACAGGGGCACTATGTAAAAGCCGCCAAAGATACCCAGACCGAGGATGCTGCCCATCGCCAGCCAGGCGGCGGGCTGAGTCAATAAAGCGGTCCAGGAATAAGCCAGATCGCCGGGCGTCACAGCGCCAGAGACCCACCACAACAGCAACCCGAAGATGGTCAGCCCCATGGAGCCGAAGGGAACCAGGCCAATCTCAACTTTGTGCCCCGACAGGCGTTCGCAGAGCATGGAACCCAGCGCAATCCCCACCGAGAATACGGTCAGGATCAGCGTTACCACACTTTCGTCACCGTACAGAAATTCCTTGGCGTACGCCGGAATCTGCGTGAGATAGGTGGCGCCGAGAAACCAGAACCAGGAGTTGCCCAGGATCGAGCGTGACACCGATGGCACCTGTTTGGACAAGCCCAACTGCAGAATCGCCCAGGACTGGCGAAAGATGTTCCAGTCCAGTTGTAGCTCCGGCAAAGCCGCTGCTGCGAGCGGAATGCGCCGGCTGGCCAGGTAACCCAGTACCGCAATAACAATAACCGAGGCGCCCACCCAATGAGCCCAGGCGGTACCGGACATCAATAGACCCGCGTACAGGGTGCCGCCAAGAATGGCGAGAAAGGTGCCCATTTCAACCAGTGCGTTACCACCGATCAGCTCGTCTTCATGCAGGTGTTGCGGCAGGATCGAATATTTGACCGGGCCGAACAATGCAGACTGGGTGCCCATGGCAAAGAGCACCAGCAGCATCAACGGCAGATAGCCCAGCCACAAGCTGAACGCCCCTACCAGCATGATGCCGACCTCGCCCAGCTTGATGCGGCGGATCAATGTGTCCTTGCGGTACTTCTCGCCAAACTGGCCGCCCAGCGCCGAGAACAGAAAGAACGGGAGCACGAACAGCATGGCGCTGAGGTTGATCAGCAGGTCGCTGTCAGCGGAGAAGCTCAGCTTGAACAGAATCGCCAGAATCAGCGCCTGCTTGAACAGATTGTCGTTGAAAGCGCCAAACAGCTGGCTGAGAAAGAATGGGAGAAAGCGCTTGCTGCCCAACAAACGGAACTGAGACTGGTCAGACATGGGCCTGTATTTCCTTGTGACGAAGCATCCAATCAATGAGGACGTCAGCATACCCAAGGAAAGGCTGTTACGGGTAGCGAGGGACGCGCAGGTGGCGTAAAAAACAGTGCCGAGGCTGCGCCCGGACAAAGTCAGCAACCAGCCTTGCTTAGCGTTCGTGCGCCAGCTCGCAAGGCTCTGGCTGCCCGAACACGGGCAGCCAGGCTACATCAGGTAGCGCTGCCCAGGCGCAGCTTGCGCCGCTCAACCCACTGGTAAATCCGCTCCTGCCGCGCGGCAGTCAGCGGATATTTCCAGGCAATCGCAAAGGCGGTCATATAGAGCAACACCGGGCCCAGGATGTAGAGCACGCGCAGGGAGAGCAATTGATTGGCGCTATGCTCCACAGCTTTGGCGTCGAAGCCCACAATCGCCAGCAATCCCAGGGACAAACCAAGGCCCAGGGCCATCGCCAGTTTCTGCGCCATGCCGGACATGGCAAAGAACAGGCCGGTACGGTGTTCCTTGCTGCGCGCGGTATCCAGGTCAACGATATCGGCCAGCATCGACAGCGGCAGAAACTGGAACGCAGCAAAACAGAAGCCCTTTACGCAAAACAGCAATGCAAACGGCAGTAGCTGCCCGGCGCCCAGGAAGAACATGCCGAGAATACTGGTGCTGGAAATTCCCAGCGCCAAACAGAACGCCTTGTGTTTGCCAATGCGCTTGCCCATGTACAACCAGAACGGGATCCCCAGAATACCCACGCCAAAATACAGCAGGTACATCAGACCAATCTGCGCCTGGATCTGGATCACGTGCTGCATGAAGAATACCGAAAGCGCATTGCGAAACGATTCACCGGTAACCACCACCAGCAACATCAGAATCATGCGTTTGAAGGGACCGTTGTTCTTCAATACCCGCAGGCCCTGTTTCCAGTCAGTGCGCTGCACCGACTGCGGCGGAGCTTCTTTCACCCGGGCCACCACCAGAAATACGGTCAGCGGCAGCAGTATGATCATCAACCAGGCCATCACGGCGAGAATGGGACCATAACCGATGCCCAGCTCGCCATCGCGGCCGAACAGCCAGACCGCCGACTCCATCAGAAAGCCGTCGGTTTGCCCGGCTTGATAACGCGCACCCAGAGCTTGCACTATCGCCGGCGCCAGTGCGGCCAGGAACAGGCCAATCAGCACAAACCCTTCACGCGAGGCCACCACGCGGCTGCGCTGGTGATAAAGGCTGGATAGTTCAGCGCCCCAGGCGCCGTATGGCAGGGTCACCATGGTCCAGCCGAGGTACATCAGTACCGTCCAGAACAACAGGTGCCCTATACCCACACCATCGGGCGGCATGAAGATCATGATGGTACCGATCAGCATCAGCGGCACGCCCATGACCAGCCAGGGCTTGCGCCGCCCGAAGCGGGTCTGCCAACGATCACTGAGAGTACCTATGAGTGGATCGGTGATCACATCGGTGATGCGCGCAAAGACCAGGACCAGCGCCATGAGCGCCATGTTGAGCCCGACTTCCTGCGCATAAAATGGCGGTAGGTAGACCACCAGGGGATAACCGATAATGGCCAGCGGCATGCCGATAGAGCCGTGAATAAGAATGGTAGAGCGCTTCAGTATGCCGGTGCCGGACATGCCTATCTCCTGGTAAAAACATCGCGCGCCTGAGGGCGGCTTTCTTGTCATTGTTGTCTCGCGACGATCAGCACTTGATGGGCTGACCGTGCACGCTTGTCTACTCTATACCACGCCTCGGACGCAGAGCAGCTACCTCTGAGAGGCCCTCAGCACCCCGGGCCCCGGAATCGCGAACGTTACTGCATTTGGGCCCCGCACCGAAGCAGGAAGATCGCAGCCATTAGCGGCAAAATATCTTCTGTTCGAGACAGCCACACTTCCCATCACTGGCGAGGATGCGCAACATTCATATACATTATTGGTGCCTTAGCGCATACGGGTGTAGTGTCTGCAACGCTTATTCCAGAGCCCGCGACACGTGAGACTACGCCCATGTCCCCAGCTCCTACGTCCCCGCGCACTGCTGTCGCTGCCGCCG
This sequence comes from Halopseudomonas sp., assembly GCF_036961105.1. Taxonomy (GTDB): domain Bacteria; phylum Pseudomonadota; class Gammaproteobacteria; order Pseudomonadales; family Pseudomonadaceae; genus Halopseudomonas. Next base: position 4,482 of record NZ_JBALWW010000035.1, read on the forward strand.
CCTGCCTGCTCCTGGTAGTGCATGGCCTGGGACGCTTCATTTATACCCCTTTGCTGCCATTGCTGGTGGAAGATGGCCTGTTGTCCGTTACCCAGGCTGCTGATCTTGCCAGCTGGAACTACCTGGGTTATCTGCTGGGTGCCTTGGTTGCTATCCGCTGGCACACGCCGCAGCAACTGCGGGTTGCCATCCCCGCGGCACTTACCCTGCATTGCCTCAGCATGCTCGGCTTGACCCAAACCAGCTATTTTGGCGGCCTGCTGGCCCTGCGCCTGGCCAATGGCCTGAGCAACGGAATGATTTTTGTCATGGTGCCGGCTCTGCTAATGGAGTGGCTGGCTGCACGCCAACGCATTGCCCTGAGCGGTCTGGCCTATCTTGGAGTGGGCGGCGGCCTGATCATCTCTGGTTTACTGGCCAATCCGCCAAGTCTGGACCTGCATGCGGCCCAGCGCTGGTGGCCGGCTGCCCTGCTTAGCCTGCCGCTGGCTGTCTGGGGCGCCTGGGTGCTTGCCAGACTGGATAACCGCACGACGCTCCAGCACAGCGCGCCGCCTCGGCGCCTACTGGACCGTCATAGTGCGCCCCTCTTTCTCGCCTACGCCGGGGCCGGCCTGGGTTACATATTACCGATGACCTTCCTGCCCATGATCGCCAGCCTGCAACTGGGTAGCGAGCATCCGTTGGTCAGCCAAAGCTGGTTGATCCTTGCCTGCGCGACCCTGCCCTCGGCCTGGGTATGGAATCGGCTGGGCCAGCAACTGGGCGACCGCACAGCACTTATTGCCAACTATGCCATGCAGGCTGTCAGTGTGTTTGCCGCCTTGCTGCTGCCACCGGCCTTGGGTTTACCCCTGTGCGCCCTGCTGATGGGCAGCAGCTTTCTAGGTGCGGTGCTACTGACACAGCGGTTGGGGCGCACCCTGCAGCCGGACCAGGGCCCCAGATTGTCGGCCGCGCTGATTGCACTTTACGGGCTGACTCAATTGCTGGCCCCCTGGCTGGCACGGGTATGGCTGGAACAGGGCGGCCAGTTGCCGGATACCTTGTGGCTTGGCGCCGCCGCGCTGGTCTGGAGCCTGGGGTGGATGCTGGCCGTTCCACCAGCCAAACCGGCCGAGCAATGAACCGATCGGCCCTTGCTTACTCAAAGATGCTGTAGCCCAACAAGAACCTGCCATCCGGAGCATTCGATATGTACAAAACCGCGACCCTACTGGCGAGCACCTGTTTGTTATTGCTGGCTGTTGCCAGCACCGCCCACGCCAAACCCGACGAGCATCCCGGCAAGGGCAACTCCGCCCAGCATGCCCGAGATGACCACCACCCAGGCAACCACCACAACGACTCTCATGAAAACTACATCGGCATAGACGAGCAGCTGGTGCGCAGTATCTTTCATGACAATCGCGACTATCTTGAGCGCGACAGCTTGCCGCCAGGCATACGCAAGAATCTGGCGCGGGGCAAACCCCTACCCCCGGGTATTGCCAAGCAGATTGACCCACGTCTCAGCCGCAATCTGCCGCACTATGATGGCTATGATTGGCGTCAGGTCGGCGAGGACGCAGTATTGATCAGCGTCACCACCGGCATCGTCGAGGCCATCATCAATGACGTATTCGATTAAACGCCTGGCGCGCTTCTCTGGCTTGGCTGCGTGTCTGATTCTGCTCAGCGCATGCAGCGCGACCCAACTGGCGTATCGCAATCTCGACTGGCTAATCAGCCGCGAAGTGAACCAGTTGGTAGATCTCACATCCAGTCAGCAGGCCTGGTTCGACAATCAGCTGCAAGGGGTGTTGCAGTGGCACTGCCAGACGGAGCTGCCGCGCTATCGCATGGACCTGCAGCGGTTTGGCAGCTATCTGCTGGGCGATAGCCTGGATGCGACCGTGATTGCAGATGAACTCGAGCGGACGGAAGACTCGGCAGCGCGCTCGCTACAACGCGCTGCGCCGCTGTTTAGTGGGCTGCTGCAGCGCTTGAGCGACGACCAGGTTGCAGAACTGCGTGGGAATATGGCTGAACAACTGGCAGAGAAATACGAAGAGCTGGTCGAACCGCCTCTGCAGGCACGTCGCGAAGATCGCATAGACAAGCTCGAAGATCAGCTGCAGCGCTGGCTAGGATCGCTGAACGATGCGCAGCGGGCGTCTGTAACTCAATGGATAGACGGCCGTGACGGCAGCACCGAGGTGTGGCTGGACAACCGCAGGCAATGGGAATCCCTATTGCTGGCAGAGCTGCCAGACCGTCAACAGCCGGATTTTCATGAGCGTATCCGGCATTTGATAGTCGACTACAAGGCCCTGCGCACCCCAGCCTACGCCCAGCAGGCACCGCGCTCCAGGGCCAGCTTTGCGGCGTTGCTCTCCACCTTGATGCAACAGGCGACGCCAGAGCAGAAAACCCATTTTCAGAAGCGCTTGAACCGGCTGGCGACAGACCTGGACGAGCTCACCTGCAAGCCCGGTGAAACCGGTTGAAAATTTCGCCAATAAACTTTGACAATCATTCTCATTAACATTAGCATGCGTTCATCAGCCGTAAGTCTCGACCGGAGAACCTGCATGTACGTTTGCCTCTGCAAGGGTGTTACCGACAATCAGATCAAAGACGCCATTAACCAGGGCGCCTGCTCCATGCGCGATCTGCGCGCGGATCTGGACGTGGCTACCCAATGCGGTAAATGTGCGCGTGATTGCAAGTCGCTGCTGCTCGAAAACATGACCGGCAACCAGGTCGCGGCAATGGCATCAGCCCAGTACGTCGCGGCCTGAGAAAGTCCTGCAAACACCAACTGATAATCATTTTTAACTCCTTTCTTTTCAAATACTTATATTTGACACCTGCCCTATGGCGGCCCACACTTGGCAACTAAACGTTCCGAGGGGTCTTACCATGAAAGGCGACAAGAAAGTCATCCAGCACCTCAATATCATCCTGGGCAATGAACTGGTCGCCATCAACCAGTACTTTCTGCACGCGCGCATGCTGCAGGACTGGGGGCTCGACAAGCTGGGCAAGCATGAATACAAGGAATCCATCGACGAGATGAAACACGCCGACGAGCTGATCAAGCGTGTTCTCTTCCTTGAGGGGTTGCCCAACCTGCAGGACCTGGGACGCTTGATGATTGGCGAGAACACCCGCGAGATCCTCGAATGCGATCTCAAGCTCGAAATGAAGGGTATTCCCGACCTGAAAGCGGCCATCGCGTATTGCGAAGAAGTCGGCGACTACGGTAGCCGGGAGCTGCTTGAAGATATTCTCGAGTCAGAGGAAGAGCACGTCGACTGGCTGGAAACCCAGCTTAGCCTGATCGATAAGGTTGGCCTGGAAAATTATCAGCAATCACAGATTGGCGAATAAGCGGTTCGGGCTCAGTTGCTTGCTCAACCTCAGTAACCTTGCCTGAATAGATACCGCGCGGCATCTAATGCTGCTCGCCCGCGCGCAGCAGCATTACCCCCCTCCCTCAGCAGCCAGATTTAACAGAGCTTCGTCCTTGCGTTGTCACTTCCGTTCGGAACCAGCCAATCCGGGTTACCTGAGATGGCCGGGGCATCCCGGCCTGCGGTGGTGCAGCTGAGCCTGCAGCTATTTCTGGCTCAAAGCGTGGCGAGTATTGCCTCGAGCGCCTGCTCCGGCTTTTCTGCCTTGGTGATGGGCCTGCCCACCACCAGATAGCTGCTGCCGTTCTCCAGCGCCTGTGAAGGCGTTACGATGCGCTTCTGGTCATCTGCGCTGCTGTCAGCGGGACGTATGCCCGGCGTGACCAACAGAAACTCGTCGCCGAGCGCGCTGCGCAGCGCCTTGGCTTCGCGTGCAGAGCAAACCACACCATCCAGACCACAATCCTGGGTCAAGCGAGCCAGACGCTGCACCTGCACCATGGGTTCGATATCGATGCCGACTTCCTGCAGGTCTTCCTGCTCCAGACTGGTCAGGATGGTAACCGCCGTCAGCAGCGGCCGCTTGCTGCGTCGCTCCAGTACATCGCGACAGGCCTCCATCATGCGGCGACCACCCGAGGCGTGCACATTGACCATCCAGACGCCCAGTTCGGCGGCCGCCTGAACTGCGCTCGCGGTGGTATTGGGGATATCGTGAAACTTGAGGTCCAGAAACACCTCGAAGCCCTTGTGCTGCAATGCTTCCACCACGGCCGGACCGCTGCTGGTAAACAGCTCCTTGCCTACTTTGACGCGGCACCGCGCCGGATCAAGCTGATCGGCCATGTTCATTGCCGAACGGGCATCAGGAAAATCCAGCGCGACAACAATGGGGCTAGTGCTCGACATACTTTGCATCCTGTTTTGAACCATCATTTATTGAAACTCAGACCGCCTCGTATCCCTTCAAGGGCCTGATGCTTGACCAGCCGTGGCAGGTAGGGCACTGCCAGTACAACTTCTGCCCGGCGAACCCGCACGATTCACAACGGTATTGCGGGCGCTGTTGTTGCAGGGACTCGAGCAGCTGCCTGATTACCCCCATGTGCCCCTCCTCCATTTGCCCGACATCGCGCATCTGTAGCTTCACCAGCGCGAGCGTGCCACCAATGGAAGGCTGCTGCTGTACCCAGGTGAGTAGAAAGCGCTGGGCGCTGACGTCACCCTCGTGCCGTTGCAATTCTTCGCTGCGCGCCAACACTGTTTGCAGCATAGGCGGCTCCGGCCGCTCGAGAACCTTGTCCAGATACGCGGCAAGGTCCAGGTCGCCGTTATCCGCGCAGCGTTTGGCCAGCGGCAATATTTGCGGCACGAAGTCGGGCGACTCAATGGCGATGCGCTGCAACAACTTGAGCACTGCCCGGGTATGGCCCTGACGCTCTTCCAGTTCAGCCAGCGTCAGCAATGCGCGGGTACTGCCGGTATCGATCTTCAGCGCAGCCTGCAGGTGTCTCTGCGCCAGATTGATGTCGCGACTCTGCAATGCGTCTTCGGCCTGTTCGCAATAATAATGCGCCAACACTACGGCAAAGGCAGGGCGCTCGCGTAACAGGCGCAGCCCCACCTCAACCGCTTCCGCCCATTCGCGTTGTTGCTCGTACACTGTCACCAGATCGCCCAGCGCCTCACCGCGCAAACTGGAGGAGGAACGGCCCAGCTCTTCGAGCAGCCGCTCTGCCCTGCTGTGCATGCCCACCACAAGATAGTCCCTGGCCAGCTCAAGCTGCACCCTGTCAGCCTGCTCTGCGGTGAGATTGGGTCGGGCGAGCAGATTCTGATGCACCTTGATCGCCCTCTCCACGTCGCCGCGCTGGCAGAACAGCTTGCCAATCGCAATATGGGTTTCGACGGTTTCCGGATTGACTTCCAGCGCACGGATAAAGGTTTCAATCGCCTCATCGGGCTGCTCGTTCAACAGGTAGTTCAGGCCGATGAAGTATTGACGATCGATCGCGCTGCCATGGGGTTGCAGCATGAAGCCGACCTTGATGGCCTCGCGCCGCCCGAGAAACCAGCCAATCGCCAAAGCAGCAACGAACAGACCAAGGAACACGAGTTCCTGCATAGGATCAGCCTTTGACAGCCTGAGTTCGCAGCTTGTCTATTTCCTTGCGATAACGATTCAGCTCATTGCTCTGCACCATCAGCTTCAAGCGCAGCCGAGTAGTTATCAGCCAGCCGATAAATACGCCAAGCACGCTGCCGAGGATGAAGGACAATATGATGTAAATCGACAGAGGTAGTTCAGGGGACTGAATTTCGAGAAACTGCAGTGTGGTGGTCTGCTGGTTTTCCAGCATGAAATCCATTGTTGCCAGCGCTACCAGCAGCAAAACAACGATCAGCAACGCTCGCTTAAGCCATAGCATGCCACACTACTCCGCTTCCATTTGTGTAGGCGAAGTATAACGCAGGGGGCTGCGAGTGATATACCGGATCAGCTGTTTTCCAACGACTCGTTAACCCGGTCACGCAACTCCTTGCCGGGCTTGAAGTGCGGCACGAACTTACCTTCGAGCTCAACCGCATCGCCGGTTTTGGGATTGCGCCCCACACGCGGCGCACGGTAATGCAGCGAAAAGCTGCCAAACCCCCGAATCTCGATGCGCTCCCCGGTCGCGAGAGCCTGTGACATGTGCTCCAGCATGGTTTTGATCGCAAGCTCAACATCCTTCGCCGACAACTGCCCCTGTTGCTCGACAATGCGCTCGATCAACTCCGACTTGGTCATGGTTTTCCCTTTTTTATCAAGCGAGTAGCTTCGTTTTACACGGTTTTACCATGCTTGACTAGCTTTGAACAGCCTGATAAGCGCGAGCGTGCTCGCAGCCTGGAAGGCTTGAGCTTCAAGCGGCAAGCTACAAGCTACAAGCCACAAGCCACAAGCCACAAGCCACAAGCAAAATCAGCGTGACCTAAAAGATAAGCGCACAACTACTGGCGCTGGGATTAGAGCGAGCTGAGCGATTGGATTGGATTGGCATTAGCTTGCGGCTTGCGGCTTGCGGCTTGCGGCTTGCGGCTTGCGGCTTGCGGCTTGCGGCTTGCGGCTTGCGGCTTGCGGCTGTGCCCGAGCGCCGGAGGCGCGCGGGCACAAAAAAGGGCGACCGAAGTCGCCCTCAGATCGCTGACAAACCCCGTCCATTTTGGATGGGGTTTTGTTTTTTATAGGTTCTGCCAGCCTCGTCCGCGTT
>NZ_JBALWW010000036.1:0-9185 GCF_036961105.1 Halopseudomonas sp.
TGTTCTTCACATAGTCGGCGTGGCCAGGGCAGTCAACGTGCGCGTAGTGACGAGTCGGAGAATCGTACTCTACGTGCGAGGTGTTGATGGTGATACCGCGAGCCTTCTCTTCCGGCGCGTTGTCGATCTGGTCGAACGCACGGGCAGCGCCGCCGTAGGACTCTGCACAAACGCGGGTCAATGCAGCTGTCAGAGTAGTCTTGCCATGGTCAACGTGACCAATGGTGCCTACGTTCAGGTGCGGTTTGCTACGTTCGAACTTCTCTTTAGCCATCGAGAGATCCCCTATTCGTGAGAGCAATGCGCGTGTCACGCGACCATTAAATAAAAGGCAGATATTCGCATATCTGCCTTGATATTGGAGCTCATGAGCGGATTTGAACCGCTGACCTCACCCTTACCAAGGGTGTGCTCTACCAACTGAGCTACATGAGCTTACAAACCATTACATCGTCAGACTGGAGCGGGTAGCGGGAATCGAACCCGCACCATCAGCTTGGAAGGCTGAGGTTCTACCATTGAACTATACCCGCCAAGTAGCCTGACTACGCGAAATCTGGTGGAGGGGGAAGGATTCGAACCTTCGAAGGCTAAGCCGTCAGATTTACAGTCTGATCCCTTTGACCGCTCGGGAACCCCTCCGTAAAAGAGGCGCCATTTTCATCACTTGGCACCACTGTGTCAACACTTTTATTAGCAAAAACACCCACTTGAACGCCGTTTTCGGCCAACAAAAGCGCTCCCCGGCATTACCAAGCCTCGGAGCGGGCGCCATTCTAGGGGATGTCGCTGCCTTTGGCAACGCCGTCACAAGCCTGATATTGATGCTGCATTGCAGGAAAGTCGGCACGCAGGCGCGACAGCATGGCCTGATCCAGCAACCGGCGCGCGGCGGGCGGCACCTGTAGCAGATACTGCTCCCGAGTCTTTTCTACCGTCTGGATGCTTACCTCGTAACCTTCCGCCTCCAACTGGGCCTGGCGCGCCGCGGCGTACTCACGCTGGCTGAAGACACCGAGCGACAAATTGCCCGCAAAATCGCCACGCGTAATCACGAAGCTGTCCACGCCCTTCTCTTGCAGCAAAGAGAGCCTGGCCATGGCGCCCTGGGCACCACCCTTTACCGACATCACCAACCAGTAATCGGTGCTGGCCACCTCTTCTTGAGCAATCAACTCTGCGGCAATATCCAGGGCCAGCAACCGTTGCTGCAGCTGCTCGGCCGACGCCCGCTCAGCAAAGGTACCCAACATTACGCACAGCGCTGGCTTCGACTCGGCCAGCGCGCCGGGCACCTGCTTTGCATCCGGTAGCGTCGTATTCGCGCCACTACCAGCTATAGATGAAGCCCTCTCGGCGGCCACATCTGTCACCGCCGTGCCGGGCTCGCGCGCGAGGTCGTGCTCAAACAACCGCCAACCACCAATCTGCCACTGCCAAAGTGCGTAAAGCAGATTGAGCAACAACAGAAAGAGGAACAGCGAGCGCATCAGTCGATCTCCATTGGGCAAGCCATCGCCAGGCCGTCGAATACCAGATCACTCAGCGTATGACAGGTTTCGGGCAGCGCTGCAGCCATGCGCTCTGCATCACCACCGGTAAGGATGACAACCATCTCGTCGCCCAGCACCTGGCGAGCCACACGCAGCTGCTCACGCACATAACCGACCAGCATCAAGTCACAGCCAAACTCGACCGCCTCCGCCGTACTCACCCCAGGTACCGACTCAAGCAGGTCGCCGCGTAACGATTCTTCATAGCGGATCAGCCGAGTGTGCCGCTGCAGACTACCGCGAAGCAACTTGCTGCCAGGCGCGATGTAGCCACCCAGGTGCTGTCCGCTGGCATCGACAAAATCGACGGTGACTGCGGTACCCAGGTCGATTACCAGGCAGGCCCGCTTGCAGTGGTTGTAACCCGCCACCAGGGCCAGCCAGCGGTCCATACCCAACTTGCCGTGATCCGCGTAGCCGTTACGTACACCGCACAGCTCCGCCCTACTCTTAGCCAGCACCGGGTGCAGCTTGAGCCAACTTGTCAGTTGGTCCATCACGACCTGGGTCTCATCCGCCGAGCGCACGCTTACCAGCCGGCAACCGTGTATTTCGCGCTCCTGACCACCCAGCAGACACTGCAGCTCAACCAGATCGGGCGCCATGTCGCGATCACGCACCCGCCCTTCCCGATCAAGCAGTCGCCATTTGATCAGGGTATTGCCACAGTCCAGCTCAAGAAGCATGGCTCAACCTCAAACTGACCTCACCGCCATTAACGTCCACTTCCCCGCCTTCGGACAACAGGCGCAGGGCACCCTGTCGAGTGACACCGAGGTTGCGCCCGGTGCGCACATTGTCTCCTGAAATCACCTGAACCTCGGCCCCCAGCCAGGCATCATAGTCCTGCCAGCGGGCGTGAAAGGCAGAAAACCCCTCTCGTGAGAACAGCACAAGGGACTCGGCCAAACGGGAGGCGAAAGCGGCGATCAACTGATTCCTGTCCAGCACGCCCTTTTGCCCGCAGCGGCGCAGAGATGTCCAGCGCTGGTCAATCTCGTCGTCAGCTTCCATAAGGACATTGACGCCGACGCCGATAACCACCACGGCATCGGCGGTCAGGTCGCCGGAGATCTCCAGCAGCACGCCCGCCAGCTTGGCGCCATCAAGCAACACGTCGTTTGGCCATTTCAGACGACAACCCTGGTAGCCACAGGATTCCAGCGCCTGTACCAGCGTCAACCCAACCACCAGACTCAAACCTTCCAGCCCCTGCGCTCCGCCGCTGACCGGTTCGACAAAAGACATGTAAAGGTTTTGCCCGAACGGGCTGCTCCACTGGCGTCCGCGGCGACCGCGCCCGGCGGTCTGCTGCTCGGCAATCACCACCAGCGGACGCACGCCGGTTTCGGCGACCAGTCGCTGGGCCTGCGCGTTGGTAGAATCGACCTGCTGATAAAGGTGCCATTGCCAACGCTCAGCGAGCGCGCCCGGCAAGGCAGCCTGAACGACCGCTCGGTCGAGCAAGACCGCGCCCTGCGGGATGCGATAACCCTTACCGCGCACGCGATGCAGTGGAAAACCCTGTTGCTCCAGCGGCTGCAGTGCCTTCCATATGGCTGCACGACTGACGCCAAGCTGCTCACCGAGCTTTTCGCCCGAATGAAATTGGCCGTCAGCCAGCAGAGCAAGAATTGCGTGCAACATAAGTCGGCAGCATCCAGATGGAGAAACCGCACATCATACCGTCGCCGACGCTTTGCCGCTATCCTCAGGCCTTGTCATCCCAGAATGGCCTATCCGCTTCCTGCAAGGCCTCGGCACGCGAGATGCCGATGTCCTTGAGCTGCCCGTCCGAAAGGCTCGCCAAGAGTCGTCGCTCATAGCTCAAGCGATGCCAGCGAGCCAGCTGCCGCCATCCCCTGACAAGCAATATTCTGCTGCGCCTAGCCAAGACCCGACCAGGCTGTTCGATTAGGGGGAACCACAATAGACGGCTTTTTCATGACCACTTCCTCCATGCCAGTGGAGAAAGTTTGCCGCCAAGGATAATATCAATCCAACGAATGTTTCTTATGCAAAGCATCTCAGGAATTGATCAATGGCAGATTATCCAACTATCGACAGCGAGCTACTGCGCACCTTTGTCGCAATTGCCGATCAAGGCGGTTTTACCCGTGCCGCCGAGCTACTCAACCGCACCCAATCCGCAGTCAGCATGCAGATGAAGCGATTGGAGGAAGATGTGGTCAAGCGCAGCCTGTTTCAGCGCGCGGGGCGCCAGTTGACGCTGACGGCAGAAGGGCAACTATTGCTGAGCTACGCACGGCGCATACTCAAGCTGCAGGGTGAGATCATCAGCACCCTGCGCGCGCCGCACATGGTCGGCTCCGTGAGCATAGGCACGCCAGATGATTACGTGATGCGTTTTCTCCCCAGCATCCTGGCACGCTTTGCGCAGAGCTATCCCATGGTTCAGGTAGAGCTGCACTGCGAGCCGTCGTACCAGCTATTGCAACGCAAGGATCTGGATCTGACCATAGTGACGCGCAAACCCGGAACAGAGATCGGCCAACTGCTGCGCCAGGAAAATATGGTCTGGGCGCAAGCCGCAGGCTTCGCCCTGCACGAACAGGACAGTCTGCCGCTGGCCATGTTCAACAACGACTGCTTTTGCCGCGAATGGGCGTGCAACGCACTGGATGCCATGGAACGCGAGTACCGTGTCGCGTACACCAGCCCCAGCCTTTCCGCCATCATGGCGGTGGTCGGCGCCGGCCTGGCAATTACCGCGCAACTGGAAAGCCTGATTCCTTCAGACATGCAGGTTCTTGGCAGCGAACATGGGCTACCGGCCATGCCTTCCGCCAGCATCGTTCTGCTGCGCAATCCGCAAGCGCAGACGCCGATAACCGAGTGCCTGGCCGAATACGTGGCCGAGGGTTTCAGGCTTTGAGTGCCACACCCTGATAGAGATAGGTCATGGGACGCGGCCCGGGAATGTAGTCGGCCGCCAGCTCGCTCAACACGAATCCAGCCTGCTGTAGCAGCGCGGGAATATCACGATTGAGATGACAGCCACCCGCAATCGGCCGCCACCATGGCGTCAAACGATGCTGCCAGCGCTGCACCGATGGCTGCGGCGCCAAGCCATGCTCGCAAAACAGCAGCTGCGCATCGGGCTTCATCACCCGACGGATTTCGGTGAGCGCCGGCAGTGGGTCGGCAATGCTGCACAGGGTAAACGTCATGACGGCAGTGTCAAAGCACTCATCCGGCGCGGCTATGCCATCCGCACCCACTGCGATCATGTCCACAGCAATGGCAATTTGCGCGGCGCGCTGGCGGGCCAGGGGCTGCATCTGCGCAGCAGGGTCTACACCCAGAATGCGCTGCACTTTCTGCCCGTCGTAATACCGAAGATTCAAACCCGTGCCCATACCTATCTCCAGCACATCGCCACGGGCACGCGGTACCAGCTCGGCGCGCCGCGCCATGATATCGCCCATACCGCAGAGACCATCGATCAACCGGGGCAGCACGAAACGCTCGTATGGGTTCATACCGTCTCCGGCATAGGGGGCTGGAAGCTACTCGTCCACCCAGCTCAAGGTACGCGGATGGGTCTGCTGAACATCGAACAGGTGTCCAACATCCGGCACAGCATAGCAACGATCACCGCGTTGCGGCTGCCAGCGATTGAATTCGACATGACTAATGCCGACCTCCCAGGGCTCCGGTGAAGCCCAGCCACAGGGCGCCAACTCAAGACGCACCTCTGCGCCAATCAGACTGATCGACTCAATTCGCAGCGGCAAATGCGCGTGCGTTGCCGGACAATCCTGCAGCCGCACCTCGTGCGGACGAAGATAGAGCTGTACCTCCTCGGCGCAACCTACCCCGGCCGGCATTTGCACCCATGCCTCGCCTTGTACCACCCGACCCGCATCAAGCTGTCCGTTCAATACGTTGACGTGCCCAAGGAAGTCGAACACAAAGCGGCTTTCCGGCTCCGCGTACAAGGCCTGCGGATTGTCCACCTGCTCTATCTTGCCGGCACTCATAACGACCACCCGGTCGGACAGCTCCAACGCCTCTTCCTGATCATGGGTAACGAATACGCTGGTGAAATGCAGTTCATCGTGCAGAGCGCGCAACCAGCGGCGCAGATCCTTGCGCACCTTGGCATCCAGAGCACCGAAGGGCTCGTCGAGCAGCAGGATTTCCGGCTTCATTGCCAATGCCCGCGCCAGTGCAATACGCTGCTTTTGCCCACCGGACAGCTGCGCCGGGTAACGCGCGGCCAAGTGCTGCAACTGCACCATTTCGAGCAGATCAGCCACCTGCTTGCGGATAACAGCCGGGGCTGGTCTTTGCGCCCGTGGCATCACCTCCAATCCGAAGGCAATGTTTTGGGCCACGGTCATGTGCCGAAACAACGCGTAATGCTGAAAAACAAAGCCTACCCGCCGATCACGGACATGAAGATTAGTGACATCCTCATCGTGAAACAGAATGCGTCCCTGCTCGGCCGTTTCGAGCCCCGCAATGATGCGCAGCAGCGTAGTCTTGCCCGAGCCGGACGGCCCCAGCAATCCAGTAAGCTGACCATCGGGGATGTCCAGAGACACGTCCTTCAGCGCCTGAAACTGACCGAAGTACTTATTAATGCACTCTAACCTGATACTCATCAAAGACTGTCCGCTTGATCTGATTCGGGCACACGCTGGCGGGCCTGGCGCCACTCGACAAAACTCTTCACCAGCAGCGTCACCAAGGCAATGCCAGCCAGCAATGATGCGCTGGTAAAGGCCCCAGCTACGTTGTAGTCCTGATAGAGGAGCTCGACATGCAACGGCAACGTATTGGTTTCACCGCGGATGTTGCCCGACACTACCGAGACTGCCCCGAATTCACCAACCGCCCGGGCATTGGTCAGCACGACGCCATATAACAGCGCCCACTGAATGTTGGGTAGCGTCACCTTGCGAAACAATTGCCAGCCGGAGGCGCCGAGTACCACCGCCGCCTCTTCTTCCTCACGCCCCTGCTGCTGCATCAGGGGAATCAGTTCGCGGGCGACAAAGGGACAGGTAACAAAAACGGTGACCATGACGATACCCGGCCAGGCAAACATCAGCTGGACATCCTGCTCCATCAGCCAGCCGCCCAGCCAGCCATTGCTCCCGTATAGCAGCAGATAAAGCAAACCGGCGACCACGGGCGAGACGGCGAAAGGAATATCGATCAGGGTGATCAGCGCTTTGCGTCCAGGAAACTCGAAACGGGTAACCAGCCAGGCCAGAAAAACCCCGAACACCAGGTTGATCGGCACCGTCATTGCGGCGACGAAGAGCGTGAGACCAATGGCCGCCAGGGTATAAGTGTCCGTGAGGTTGCTCCAGACACTGTCCAGTCCGGAAGAAAAAGCCTGGACAAAGATCAGCACCAAGGGGATGACCAGCAACAACAGGGTCAAACTCAGTGCCGCACCGATCAGGGTCCACTTAACCCAGGGCTGGTCACCAATACGCAACGTGGACTTGGCTCTGCTCATGCCACTCACCGCCCGTGCAAGCGGCGCAGGTAGCGCGCTTGCCACAGATTGATTGCCAGCAACAACACCAGCGAAGCCATGAGCACGACCGAAGCAATGGCACTGGCGGCGGCGTAATCATATTCCTGCAAGCGTACAAAGATCATCAAACTGGTGATCTCGCTGACGTAGGGCATATTGCCAGCAATGAAGATAACCGCCCCAAACTCGCCCAGACTGCGAGTGAACGAGAGCGCGACGCCGGTCATCAGCGCGGGCCATAAGGCTGGAAAGAGAATGCGGCGGAACACCGTCCAGTCGCTGGCACCAATACTAACGGCGGCCTCTTCGTCCTCGGGAGCAAGGTCTTCCAGCACCGGCTGTACCGTACGCACCACGAAGGGAAGACTGGTAAACGACATCGCCACCACAATACCCAGGGGAGTAAAAGCAACCTTGATGCCGAGTGCAGCCAGGAACTGGCCATACCAGCCACCTTCGGAAAACAGAGCCGCCAAGGTAATGCCGGCGACGGCTGTCGGCAGAGCAAAGGGCAGATCCATCAGCGCATCGACCAGACGCTTGCCCCAGAAGTCGTAGCGCACCAGAACCCAGGCGAGCAGCAGTCCTACCACACCGTTGAATAACGAGGCGATGGCAGCAGCCCACAGCGTCACCTTATAGGAAGCCACTACGCGCTCATCGCTGATCACGTTCCAGTACTCGGCCCAGCTCATTCCTGCGGTCTGCATGACCAGACCGGTAAGAGGAAGCAGCAGCACCAGGCCTATGAACAGAAGGGAAATGCCCAGACTCAAAGCAAAACCCGGCAGCACGCGCTTGCCGGGTCTGTTTTGACTTGCCGGCGAAGCGCCGGCCAAGAATGTACTCATGAACTGATTCGATTACCTGCGTTGAAGTTGGTCCAGTTTACCACCGCTGGCGAAATGAACCTTCATCGCGTTGTCCCAGCTGCCTGCAATATCTTCGATGGGCAGCAACTCGAGCTCAGGGAAACGTTTGGCAAACTCTGCCTTGACCGTCTCGTTGTGCACACGATAGTTGAATCCAGCAATCAAGCGCTGAGCATCTTCGCTATACAAATGTTCGAGATAGGCCTTGGATACCGCCTCGGTACCATTGCGCTCCACATTTCGATCGATCCAGGTAACAGGAAACTCGGCCAGGAAGCTGACTTTGGGGACTACCACCTGATATCCGGCGTCTGGATTCTGCGCCACGATGTTGTTTACCTCAGACTCAAAGGTCAGCAATACGTCACCGATCCCCCGCTCAATAAAGGTGGTAGTAGCGCCACGGCCGCCGGTATCAAAGACAGCAACATTGCCAAGAAAGGTCTTTAGATAAGCGTCAACCTTGGCCTGATCATCAGGAAAGGCCTTCTGCGCATAACCCAGTGCCGCCAGGTAACTGTAGCGCCCATTACCTGACGTTTTGGGGTTAGGCATCACCGAATCAACATCATCGCGTGCGAGGTCATCCCAGTTCTGTATGTTCTTGGGATTACCCTTGCGTACCAAAAAAGCCATGGTGGAGTAATACGGGGAGCTAGCATTCGGCAGACGCTCGCGCCAGTCCGCCGGGATAAGCTCACCGCGCTGGTGCAGGATATCCACGTCAGTTACCTGGTTATAGGTGACAACATCGGCACGCAGCCCTTGAAGAATCGCTTGAGCCTGGCGCGAGGAGCCGGCGTGCGACTGCTTGATTTCGACAGTCTTGCCGGTTTCCTGCTGCCAATATTGAGCAAACTGCTCGTTATAGGCGGCAAATAGCTCACGAGCAATGTCGTACGAGGAATTAAGAATTTCCTGATCGGCCGCTTGCGCCGGGGCCATTACCAGACCGGTGCTCACCGCGACCATACCAGCCAAACCTTTCAGTCCCCGCAACACTGACAATCTATCAATCATCACAATCTCCTCTGTCTTCGAGCACGGATAACGCCGATCTTCATAAACCGGACATACAGCCTATAGAAAGGGTAACAGCAGAACAATCAGCTCTTTAGATGGATTTGCTTATGTCATAAGGCCATAAAGAATAACGGGCAGCTTTAGCTGGAAGCTGGAAGCTGGAAGCTGGAAGCTGGAAGCTGGAAGCTGGAAGCTGGAAGCTGGAAGCTGGAAGCTGGA
>NZ_JBALWW010000037.1:0-5337 GCF_036961105.1 Halopseudomonas sp.
TCAGTAGATGTTTAGCATCTATCCCTTGGCGCATCGACGCCGTAGAAGGGAGAGGGAGGAGACCATCTCATCGGGTTCCATCCCGGCCTGCGGTGGTGCAGCTTGCGCTGCTGGTCGAGTTAGTACTCGGCTTTCCCAGGAGAAGCGGGCGATCAGTGTTCGTCGCGCACGCGGCGAATCGCATCCAGCCAACCGTCGTACAGGGCGTTGCGTTTGTCTTCGCTCATCTGTGGGCTGAAGGTACGTTCGCAGGCCCAGTGCCGGGCGATATGCTCCAGGCTTTCGAAGATGCCTAGCTGTAATCCTGCCAGATAGGCTGCGCCCAGCGCTGTGGTCTCGGTCACCTCGGGGCGGTCTACGGTCACGCCCAGAATATTGGCCAGTTCCTGCACCACCCAGTTGTTGATCACCATGCCGCCGTCGACCCGCAGCGCTGCCGTACTGTTTGCGCCGTCGCCGGTCATGGCGTCGAGCAGATCGCGGGTTTGAAAGCACACCGACTGCAAACCGGCGGTGACAATTTGCGCTATGCCGGTGTCACGGGTCAGGCCGAAGATGGCGCCGCGCGCGGCCGGATCCCAATAGGGCGCGCCCAGACCGGTAAACGCCGGCACCAGATACACGCCAGTGGCGCCGCCGGCTTCCCGCGCCAGGGCCTCGGTCTCGCCGGCGTTCTGGATCAGCTTGAGGCCATCGCGCAACCACTGGATGGCTGCCCCGGCCACAAATATGCTGCCTTCGAGTGCGTAGGTGGTTTCTCCCTTGAGGCGATATGCCACGGTGGTGAGCAGCCGATTGCTCGAACGCACCGGCTCGTTGCCGGTATTCATCACCATGAAGCAACCGGTGCCGTAGGTGCTCTTGACCATGCCGGGGCTGAAGCAGGCCTGACCGATGAGCGCAGCCTGCTGATCTCCGGCTATGCCACACACCGGGACGCTGGCGCCCAGCAGACCAGCCTCGGTATGGCCGAAGTCGGCGGCGCTGTCCATCACCTCGGGTAGCAGGCTGGCGGGAATCTCGAGTAGCTTTAGCAGTTCTTCATCCCAGCATTGCTGGTGGATGTTGAACAGCATGGTGCGCGAGGCATTGGTGGCGTCGGTACGGTGCACCTGGCCGCCGGTGAGGCGCCAGAGCAAGAAGGTATCCACAGTGCCAAAACGCAGTTCGCCGCGCTCGGCGCGGGCACGAGCGCCTTCGATATTGTCGAGCAGCCAGCGCAGCTTGGTGGCGGAAAAATAGGGATCGATGATCAGCCCGGTGCGCTCGGTGACGATGGGCTCATGGCCGGCGGCTTTCAATTTGCCGCAAAACTCGGCGGTGCGCCGGTCCTGCCAGACGATGGCGCGGTATAACAGCTCGCCTGTGGTGGCATCCCACAGCAGCGTGGTTTCGCGCTGATTGGTAATGCCGATCCCGGCTATCTGGTCGGCGCTGAGGTCGGCTTTTTCAAGCACCTCGCGACAAACCGCAAGCGTGCTGTTCCAGATGTCTTCGCCGTCGTGTTCAACCCAACCATCGTGCGGAAAGTGCTGGGCAAACTCCTGCTGCGCGGTGAACTCGGGTGTGCCGGTAGCGGAGAAGAGTATGGCGCGGCTGCTGGTGGTGCCCTGGTCGATGGCGAGAATGGGGTTGGCCATAACGCTGAGGTCCTGTGTTATTGGTCTTGTGGGATAGCCGGTTCACTCAATCGCGGCATAGCTCGCAAAGCTGAGCGGTAGTGTGCTGGCACAGGTCGGCGGCGCTCAGCTCGATTTCCAGCCCCCGGCGTCCGCCACTGATGTATACAGTAGGCCAGTTTGCCGCGCTGGCATCAATAAAGGTGCGCAGACGCTTCTTCTGACCCAGGGGGCTGATGCCACCGACCAGATAGCCGGTGCTGCGCTGCGCGGCAGCGGGGTCGGCCATGGCGGTCTTCTTTGCCTTGGCCGCGGTGGCCAGTGCCTTGAGGTTGAGCTTGTCGCTGACGGGTATCACCGCTACCAGCAGCTCACCGTTTTCAGTAGCAGCCAGCAGCGTCTTGAACACTCGGCTGTGCTCCAGGCCGAGCTTGTCGGCTGCCTCGGTGCCATAGGACGCGGCTTGCGGGTCGTGGGTATAACGGTGCAGCTGATATTGAACGCGGGCCTTGTCGAGCAATTTGGTTGCGGGTGTCATGGGCTTTCACATAGCAGTAATTAGTCACAGATTAAACTGCCTGGCGCGCTCGGCCAAGCCGTGTGGCAGCGCTTGCGGGTCGGGCTGCGACGTTGTACAACAGATTGGCGCAGACCCGCGCAGGCCCTGGAGATGCCGATGCTCAAACCCCACCCTGAAGAACGCCGTATCGCCCATGCCGGAGGGCAGGCGCCGGTGTATGACGTACTGGTGATCGGCGGCGGGGTGAACGGTGCGGGTATCGCCAATGACGCGGCGGGTCGCGGCCTGTCGGTCCTGCTGTGTGAGCAACATGACCTGGCCTCGCACACCTCATCGGCCAGCAGCAAGCTGGTGCACGGTGGCTTGCGTTATCTGGAGCATTACGAGTTTCGCCTGGTGCGCGAGGCTCTGGGTGAGCGCGAAGTTCTGCTCGAGAAGGCCCCGCATATCATCTGGCCGTTGCGTTTTGTGCTGCCGCACCGCGCGCATCTGCGGCCCCGCTGGATGCTGCGTGCGGGCCTGTTTCTTTACGATCATCTGGGCAAACGCACCACACTGCCGGGCTCCACCGGGGCGCCGTTGAATGGACAGGGACCGCTGAATCCGCAGATAGAATATGCCTTTGAATACTCCGACTGCTGGGCCGACGATGCCCGGCTGGTGGTGCTCAACGCGGTGCAGGCGGCCAATCTAGGGGCTGATATTCGGCCTTATACCCGCTGCATCTCTGCGCGCCGCGAGGGTGATCGGTGGCAGGTGGAGCTACTGGTGGACGACGACGTGAGCGAGACGGTATATGCGCGCACCCTGGTCAATGCGGCGGGGCCCTGGGCTGCTCGGGTGATGGAGCGCGTGGTCTCGACCCGCTCCCCCTATGGCGTGCGCCTGGTACAGGGTAGTCATATAGTGGTGCCCGAGCTCTACCACGGCCGCCAGGCGTACATTCTGCAGAACGAGGACCAGCGTATTGTCTTTGTGCTGCCCTATGAAAACGGTTTTTCGCTGATAGGCACGACCGATGTGGATTATCAGGGCGACCCGGCGCAGGTAGAGCCTACCGAGGCGGAGGTCGAATATCTGTTGCAGGTCGTCAATGGGCATTTCAAGCGGCAGTTGAAGCAGACCGATATAGTGCACCGCTTCTCGGGCGTGCGGCCGCTGATCAGTGACGCCTCGCAAACCGACCCTTCTGCCGTCAGCCGCGACTATATTCTGACCCTGGAGGGCGAGAAAGGGCAGCCGCCCCTGTTGGCCGTATATGGCGGCAAGTTGACAACCTACCGGCGCCTGGCCGAGGCGGCAATGGACAAGCTCAAACCCTGGCTAAGCGAAGCAGGGCCGGCCTGGACCGCAAAACACGCGCTGGCCGGGGGCGACTTTGTATCGCACCAGGCCCTGGCCACCGAGTTGCGCAGCGAATATCCCTGGCTTGCCGAGGAGCAACTGGACCGCTATGTGCATTGTTACGGCACCCTGAGCCGGGTGTTTCTACGTGGCATGCGCTCGCAGGCCGATATGGGCGAGCAATTTGGCGCGGGGCTGACGGAACGGGAGATCAAGTATCTGCGCGAGCGCGAATGGGCGCGCGATCTGGATGCCATCCTCTGGCGCCGCACCAAGCTGGGTCTGCATTTGAGTGAAGCGCAGCAGGCGCGTTTGCAGGAATATCTGCAAGAACTGGCGGGGGAGATATTGGCGGTGTGAAGGCCTGGGTAATGGTCCTGTTAGACTGGCGCGCGACTTGTTCCTTGACTTATTCCGGCGGTGGACAAGCCTGCGGCGTTGTCCACCCTACATCGTGATGCTGGCGTAGGGTGGAAAGCCGAAGCTTTCCACCCTGTGCGCCCGCCGACGTTTGATCAATCGGCGATCTTGACCACCAGCTTGCCGAAGTTCTTGCCTTCCAGCAGGCCCATGAACGCCTCAGGCGCATTTTCCAAACCTTCTACGCGATCCTCTTTCACCTGCACCTTGCCGGACTCGACCCAGGGCGTCATGGCTTCGAGGAATTCGGGATAGCGATCGCCATAGTTATCGAAAATGATGAAACCGTGGATGGTGACCCGCTGAGTCAGCAGCAGGCGCATCAGTTGCGGTAGACGGTCAGGTCCTTCGGGTTGCTCGGTCGCGTTGTATTGAGCGATCAAACCGCAAAGCGGAACGCGCGAATGCGGATTGAGTAGCGGCATCACTGCATCGAAGACCGGGCCACCGACGCTCTCGAAATAGACATCAATGCCCTCGGAGCAAGCCGTGGCGAGCTGATCACTGAAGTCGTCGCTCTTGTGATCGATGCATTCATCAAAACCCAGTTCCTCTACTGCATAGCGGCACTTTTCTTCACCGCCGGCGACCCCGACCACGCGGCAGCCTTTCAATTTGGCTACCTGGCCAACCACAGTGCCTACCGGGCCGGTCGCGGCAGCAACCACTACGGTTTCGCCTTCCTTTGGCTGACCTATGTCGGTCAGGCCCATATAGCCGGTGAAGCCGGGCATGCCCAGGACGCCTAGCGCCTGGGAAGGCTCCTTCATGTTCTTGTCGAGGCGAAACACCATGTTGCCGTCGGACAGGGTGTAGTCCTGCCAGCCCGATGCAAAGCTCATCACCAGATCGCCTTTCGCATAATCATCAAGCCGGGATTCCAGCACCTCGCTGACAGTGGCGCAGGTCATCACGGCGCCAACCTCGACCGGATCGGCGTAGGATTTGGCATCGCTCATGCGTCCGCGCATGTAGGGGTCCAGTGACATCCAGCGATTGCGGAGCAGCATCTTGCCGTCGGTAACCTCGGGTATGGGATTGTCTACCAGCTTGAAATTCTCGGGCTTGGGTGCGCCCGTGGGGCGAGAGGCGAGCAGAATCTGACGATTGGTATTGTCTGACTGTGGCATTGAAGAGCTCCTACGCAAAATTGGTCCTGTCGGTGCAGGTAAGGATTGGCGTTATCAACGCGGTTACCCCAGTAGGATGGGCAGGGGCCTGCAATGGTTCAAGTAAAGCGCATAGGGTTTTATAGGCAGGCGCCGGCTTGGTATATGACGGGTAGAGCTGGTTGATGGTTTCCTGGCATGGCCGGCTCCATTCCGGCCAGCATGGGGCAGCTTGCGCTGCTGGTCGCGATGGAACTCGATGAGATGGTCTCCTCCCTCTCCCTTCTACGGCGTCGATGCGCCAGGGGATAGATGCTAAACATCT
>NZ_JBALWW010000038.1:0-4825 GCF_036961105.1 Halopseudomonas sp.
CATCTATCCCCTGGCGCATCGACGCCGTAGAAGGGAGAGGGAGGAGACCATCTCATCGGGTTCCATCCCGGCCTGCGCACCAGCAGCTACGCACGCCGGTCGAGATGAGAGCCGGTGCGCTCGGGAGCTGACCTGGCTAGCACTGCACCTCTTGCACCTTTTGCCCTACCTGACCACATTCCACAGGGATCTGCACGCACGGATTTCTGCTCCCGGGTGCGGTAATTCCGCACACCCGTAATAAATCACTATGGTTCTGTTTTTAAAGGGTTTATTTGCAGGAACTAGCCCTTCCATACCCGGCAAAAATGTAAATGTGATTTTCTTACATATTTTGTAACATGTATGCTTCTCATTCGTTGTTGATTCCCGTTCCCATATCGGTTGCTGCCCATGCTTGTTCCCTTTCTGATCATGTTGCGTGAAGGTCTTGAGGCTGCTCTGGTGGTTGGCATCATTGCCAGCTATCTGCGCCAGACCGGACGCGGTGCCTGGATGCCAGCTGTCTGGATCGGCGTTTTTCTGGCGGTAAGTCTGGCGTTGCTGGTCGGCGCGGGGCTGCAGTTGGTGAGCGCCGAGTTTCCCCAGCGCCAGCAGGAAATGTTCGAGGCTCTCATTGGTTTTCTGGCGGTAGGGGTGCTCACCTGGATGGTGTTCTGGATGCGCCGCGCCGCGCAGGGCATGCGGCAGGAGCTGACTGGCGCGCTGGACGGGGCCTTTGCCAGGGCGCACAACCACACCTATGCCCTGATCGCGATGGTGTTTCTGGCGGTAGCGCGTGAAGGTCTGGAGTCGGTTTTCTTTCTGTTGGCGGTATTTCAGCAAAGCCACGGTAGCGCTGCGCCGCTGGGGGCGCTGCTGGGCGTACTCTGCGCTGCGCTGGTCGGCTGGGCTTTTTATCGCGGCAGCTTGCGCTTGAACCTTAAACACTTTTTCCGCGTCACCGGGTTGTTCATCCTGCTGGTAGCGGCGGGTTTGTTCGCAGGTTCGGTACGCGCGTTACACGAGGCCGGCTGGTGGAACCACGCGCAGCAGGTGATGTTCGATCTGAGTACCTGGTTGCCGCTGGATACGCCACTGGGCAGCGTTTTTGCTGGCGTGCTGGGCTATCAACCAACGCCAACACTGAGCGAATTGGTGGCTTATGTTGCCTATCTGTTGATCACCCTGGTGTTGTTCTTTCGCCCCACAGCCACTGTGCCGGTAACGGCGCGGGTTGGCTCTGCGGGCTAAGCTCTGAAGCGAGATTCCATGTCTGATAATGCCTCTCCCTCTGTACCCTCTGCCGGCCTTTTGCGCCTTGGTATTGTGCTCTCTGCGCTGGTGATGCTGGTGGCCTTGGGCCTGTTCTATTTATCACTGGAACAGCCCGCGACGGGCGAGCAGGGCACGCGCGTGACCATTACGGCCACAGGCTGCGAGCCTAAAGCATTGAGTGTGCCCGCCGGCAAGCAGCGCTTTGTGGTGATCAACCAGTCTGAACGCGCCATCGAGTGGGAGATTCTTGATGGTGTGATGGTGCTGGAAGAGCGCGAAAACATCGCCCCGCAGCTCCAGCAAGCCATCACCGCCACCCTGGCCCCAGGGGAGTATCAGATGACCTGCGGCTTGCTCAGCAATCCGCGCGGCACGCTGACGGTCACCCCGGTGCAGGGCGCGGATGTTGCGCCTGCGGTGTCGGCCAAGGCATTTATCGGACCCTTGGCCGAGTACCGGGTGTATCTGACGCTGCAGGGCCGCCAGCTACAGGCAGCGGTCGACGACTTGCAAAGCGCTATCGCCGCCAATGATCTGCCCGCAGCGCAGGAAAGCTGGCGTGAAGCGCGGCTCATAGACGAGCGTATCGCTCTGGCTGTGGGCCTGTTCAGTGACTTGGATCAGCGTCTCAACGGGCGTGCCGACTATTTTGCCCAGCGTGAGCAAGATCCTGACTTCGCCGGTTTCCACCGCCTGGCTGTGGGTTTGTTTGCGCAGCAGAGCACGGCGGAGCTGTTGCCAGTGGCACAGCAACTGAACGCCGATGTGCGACAGCTGCGTGCGCGTCTCAACGATGACGGTGTACCTGCGGCGCAACTGACCAGGGGCGCGGCGAGAGTCCTGCAGGCTTGGCACGACTATCAGCAAAGCCAGCAGCGGGTGAGCGAGCTTGAACTCGCTGACCTGCGCGGTCTGCAGCAGGGAGCCGACAAGGTCGTTTCACTGCTGGCGCCGCTGCTGCAAAACCAGGTGCAGAGCGTGGGAGCGCTGCAGCAGGCGAACCTGGCGCTGGCTGACGCGTTGCAGCAAGCCAGTCCGGATCGCGCCGCGCTGCTGCAGCGGAGCCAGGGGCTGGCCCAGGCGCTGGCGCAGGTAAATGAACAACTGGCGCCGGGCTACTGAGCCGGGCGCCGAATCAATATAGGGTTTATTGCATGAGCGAACAGGATGACATCCCCTTCGGCTGCCCCTTTGGCGGGCTGAATCGCCGCCGCTTTCTCCAGGGATTGGGCGCGGCAGGACTGGGCGCTGCGGCTGCGGGTCTGAGTACCTCGGCCAGCGCTTCGGCCAGCGCCAAGACGGCGGAGGTAACCGATGCGCCATCCAGCTCGGCTACCCGTCAGTCGCATCCCTTTTTTGGTGTGCATCAGCAGGGCATCACCACGCCCAGGCCGGCAGTGGGAATGATCGCATCCTTTGATGTGCTGGCGCGTGATCGCGCCGGGCTTGAGCGTCTGCTGCGCACGCTGACCGAACGCATTGTCTTTCTCACTCAGGGCGGCAGTGTAGAGCAGCGCGATGCACGTTTTCCGCCTGCCGACTCGGGCATTCTAGGCCCCAGCATAGAGCCCGATGCGCTGACCATTACGCTCTCGGTGGGCGCTTCGCTGTTTGACCAGCGTTTTGGGCTGGCCGCAGTCAAACCGCGCCAGTTGCAGCGCATGACCGAGTTCCCCAACGATGCGCTGGACGCCGCGCGCTGTCATGGCGATCTGTCATTGCAGTTTTGTGCCAATACCGAGGGCACCAGCATCCATGCACTGCGCGACATTATCAAAAACACGCCCGGCCTTTTGATGCTGCGCTGGAAACAGGAAGGCACAGTACCGGTGATGGCGCCCAGGGCGGACGGCTCTACCGAGAGCGCGCGCAACTATCTGGGTTTTCGTGACGGCACCGCCAATCCGCAGGCGGACGATCGCCAGTTGATGCAGAAGGTGGTCTGGGTCGATGGCAGCGAAGGCGAGCCGGCCTGGGCCAGCAATGGCAGTTACCAGGCCGTGCGCATTATCCGCAACTTTGTCGAACGCTGGGATCGTACTCCGCTGCAGGAGCAGGAGGCGATTTTTGGCCGCCGGCGCGATAGTGGTTCGCCCATGGCTGGCGGTGTCGAGCACGACGAACCGCAGTTTGCCCATGATCCCCAGGGCGAGGTGACGCCACTGGATTCGCATATCCGCTTGGCCAATCCGCGCACCCCAGGCAGCGAGCGCAACCTGATTCTGCGTCGCCCGTTCAATTATTCCAACGGCGTGGAAGCCAATGGCCAGCTCGACATGGGGCTGCTTTTTATCGCCTACCAGGCCGACCTGCAAGCTGGATTTATCACGGTGCAGCAACGGCTCGATGGCGAGCCGCTGGAGGAATACATAAAGCCGGTTGGCGGGGGCTATTTCTTCACCCTGCCGGGCATACAAACAGGCGACTTTCTGGGCAGCAGCATGCTGGCTGCCAGCTGAGTCGGCCATCCGCAGATTGGTCATACTTTCATTCGCAGGAGAAAAGAAATGTCATTACCTCGTACCTTGTTCATCGCCGCCAGCGCCTTTGGCCTGATCGGCATGCAGGCGTCAGCGCAGGCGGCGGTCGCACCGCAGGATCTGGTCGCGCCCATCACCGATTACAAACTCTATGTGCTGGACAATCTGGAGCAATTCACCAGCCATAGCCGTGAGTTCACTGAGGCCATAAAGGCGGGTGATCTGGAGAAGGCGCAGGCCCTGTACGCGCCAACCCGCGTTTACTACGAACGTATCGAGCCGATTGCCGAGCTGTTTGCCGATCTGGATGCCAGCATCGACGCCCGGGAAGATGATTATGAGAAGGGCGTGCAGGACCCGGATTTCACCGGCTTTCATCGCCTGGAATACGCGCTTTTTCACGAGCGCAGCACCGATGGAATGACAGCTTACGCCGAGCGGCTGATGAGTGATGTGGATGATCTTGAGCAGCGCGTAGCCGGTTTGACCTTCCCGCCGGAGAAGGTGGTAGGCGGCGCGGCAGCGTTGATGGAAGAGGTGGCGGCAACCAAGGTGTCGGGCGAAGAGGATCGTTACAGTCGCACCGATCTGTGGGACTTTCAGGGTAATGTGGATGGCGCGAGGAAGATCTTCGAGCTGGTCAAGCCACTTGCCGCCGAGGAAGATCCGGCCTTTGTCGAGCGGGTGGAAAGCAACTTTGCTTCGATGGAAGAAACCCTGTCGCACTATTACGTGGAAGAGGGTGAGGTGGGCAGTGGTTTCGTCAGCTACGAAAAAGTCAGCGACGCAGACCGCCGCGCGCTGGTCGGTCCGGTTACCGTGTTGGCGGAAGAGTTGTCCACGCTACGCGGCATGCTGGGTTTGAACTGAGCCGTTGATTGCGCGCGTGGGGCTTGTCGCCAGATGAAGTCCGAGCCCCTGGTGCAGCTTGCGCTGCTGGTCGAGATGGAACTCGAGCTTCCCAGGGAATAAACCCGTTGCTGCAGGGCGGGATGTGGCCAGGTGGTGGTTTTCCTGGGACGGCCGTATATGGTCTCCTCCCTCATTGCAAGGCCTCCAGCTTTTGATAACAAGAGCAGGTTGTCTGT
>NZ_JBALWW010000039.1:0-3633 GCF_036961105.1 Halopseudomonas sp.
GAACGAATGTCCTAATTTTTGCCTTATCTCGGCATGACCCCTACCTCTCAGGGCGCCACGCTCAGTGTGACGGAGGGTGAGGCGTCGCTGGTTGCTCAGTAAACCCGCAATCAACTCGTGCTAGCGGCAGGCGAGGGCGTCAAACGTCCTCGCCTGTTTCAGTTTTTGCCGCATTTGTTATCAGCAAAATGCTTTGCTGACAGCATGATGCCGCTGAAGCGCTTCGAAGTCCTCATGGCGTGACCCGCGTCACATTTCCGTTCCCGCTTTTCTACTCGTCAATTAGACTATTTATTTTTGGCGCCTGTTTTCTGACGCAGGCCGCGGAGTAGAGCGCGCGCGCATAAATATTGCGTCGGATAGCTCAAGCGCGGGGCTTGCGCAACGACTGGTATATTGGTTAGCGTTCGCGGTTAGCTGTGTTTAAGCTCATTGAGCCCTATCGTTAAGGAAGCACGAACTGTATGGAAAACGTGCAGGCGGAAACGGACTTGGAAATGTTGGTGGAGGGCAATGTGCTGAGCCGCCAGGCCAGCCGATTGATGTCGATCGCCAACGCACTGGCGGTCGTCTTGCTGCTGATAGCCGTGCGCACCCTGAGCGTGGGTGACTGGTTCAACAGCACACTGGTCGGCATTGCCTTTGCGGTGGTGATGTATGCGCGTCGGCTCAATCGGCGGGGCATGGTTGATTTATCAGTCTCGCTGGTGCTCTCGGTCATGACATTGATCGTGGGTATTTCCATGTGGAACAGCCAGGGCCTCTACAGCGGCGCCATACTGGCTTTTCCGGCATTGCTGGTGGTCGCCGGCACCGTTGCCACAAGGCGTCTGTTCTGGTTGCTGCTAGGACTCATGCTGGGGATGGTCACATTGATCACCGGTCTTGCCGCGACCGGGTTGAAAGTCTATCAGCCCGCACCCATCGGCCTTGGCAGGCTGGTGGTAATCAGCTGCATTCTGGTTGTGTCGGCACTGGCGATTTCACTGCTGATGCGCGACCTGCGCTGCGCACGCACGCTGCTGCGCCAGGAAATGCAACGGCTGCGCTCCTCCGAAGCCAGGCTTACTCACCTGACACAACACGACCCGCTGACCGACCTGCCCAATCGTCAGATCATCGCGGATCTGGTTCAAGGCGCGATCGAGCGGGCGCGCGGGCAGGGGAGGCAGCTTGCGCTCCTGTTTGTCGATATCGACAACTTCAAATCGATCAACGATTCGCTTGGCCACGCTGCGGGCGACGAGCTGCTGCAGGAAATTGCCGCCAGGCTCAAGCAGGCGGTGCGTGAAGCGGATACGGTCAGCCGACAAGGCGGTGACGAGTTCATCATGACCTTGCCCGATCTGGACGGGCAGGAAACCGCCATCGCGGTCGCACGGCGCATGCAAGAGATCGTCAGCCAGCCAATAATCTTGCGCGATATGCCCCTGGTGACTTCGCTATCCATTGGCATAGCGCTGTTCCCTCGCGACGGTGACGATTTTGCCTCCTTGTTGCGCAAGGCAGAACTGGCCATGCACAGGGCCAAGGCGACCGGCCGCAATACCTACTGCCTGTTTGACGAACAAATGAACGTCAATACCCATGAGCGTCTGAGTATCGAGCAGGATTTGCGCCAGGCGCTGCTGCGTGATGAATTTGCCTTGCATTATCAACCCATCATCGAGCTGGCCGGCGGCAAGCTGGTGGGTGCCGAAGCGCTGTTGCGCTGGCAGCACGCTGAGCACGGATTGCTGGCCCCGGACCGTTTCATTGACGTGGCCGAACAATCCGGCCTGATCACCCATATTGGCGAATGGGTATTGAACGAGGCCTGCCTTGAAGCCGCTCGATGGCAGACACAAGGCTGCGCCGGTCTTGCCGTCTCGGTGAACCTTTCGGCAGTACAATTTCACCGCGGCAATCTGGAGGCCAGTATCACCCAGGCGCTCAAGGCCGCGACACTGGAACCGCGACTGTTGGAGCTGGAGCTGACTGAATCCATGTTGCTGGAGAAATCCGACAACTTCATACAGCTGCTGAAACGTCTCAAACAGCTCGGCGTCAAATTGTCGATTGACGACTTTGGCACCGGTTACTCCAACCTGTCCTACCTGCAACGCTTCCAGGTCGATAAACTCAAGATCGACAAATCCTTCGTCACCAATCTCAGCAGCAACGAGCAGAATCGCGCGATCGTCATCGCCATTATTCAGATGGCCCACAGCCTCAAGCTAAAGACCACGGCTGAGGGCATCGAGCATGAAGTAGTGCGGCGCATTCTGGGCTCACTCGGCTGCAATTTCGGCCAGGGTTATTTGTTCGCAAAGCCCATGCCGGCAGAGGACTTTTTGCGCCATGCGAAGCAGGCCAATGTCGAGCGAGTGCGCTAGCTTGAAGCGGGAAGCTGCACAGTGAGTCTGGATGACCGCGACTGGTATCGAGAGGATGCAAAGCGTAGATCGCAGCTGCCAGATATTGAGCCGAAGCGCGTCAGATCGCATACAGCCGTTCTTTTCGTATCAACCCGCAAAGCTCCAGGTCGGTTCCGCCTATGGCACCTTTTGGCTGCTGTCGTCGTGCTGGGTGCGATAATCAGGCGCTTCGTATAACGGACTTGATTTTGAGCCGTTCCACAGCAGGGATATTCGGATGAGGCGCGCTTCTGCAGGACTTATATTGCAGTTCGCATAATATATATTATGTTAAATACGACATTTGGCGCTTATTGGCTTGTTGACACCCCCAGGCGTTAACCCGCCCTGCATGGCTAGCGCTACCGGTCGCTCTCAGCTTCTCTCACCTCGCAACATCGCGCGATGAAAATACGGCAACTGCTGGAGTGCGTGCTGTACCGCCTTGCTCAATACGTCCTGTCGCGACCCCGCAAAATGCTCGGTGCTGCTGAACACGACCGGCCCGACGTCCGTCTCAAAGGCCCACGCGAAACAGATGGTGCCCGCTGGTATGCCGTCCTTGTCTGCCGGGCCGAGTAATCCTGTGGTGGCTATGGCTGCTGTAGCTGGATTGTTGTGCAGCGCGCCGGCGGCCATCTCATACGCAACCTCGCGGCTGGTGAGATTGAATTTCTCCATGGTAGCCGGGTTGACGTTCAACAGGCGTTGTTTTGCCTGTGGCGAATAGACCACGTAGCCGCACTCGATCAGTTCACCGCTGCCCTCCACTTCAGCCAGCGCGGTCATGATTCCGCCAGCCGTGCAGGACTCTGCCGTGGTTAGCAACAGCCCTTGATTGCGCAGATATTCCACTACTTGTTTGATGTCGTTCATTGGCTTACTCACTACTGCATTGTCTGTCTATCCGCCCGTTTGCTATCTATCGGCCCGCTTGGTCAGAGCAGGCTCATCCAGGTTTGCGCCCTTCGCCTAACCAAGGGCTGTGTCCAGGAACATCATTACTGCAAAGCCGAGCATCAACCCCAAGGTTGCAGCGGTCTGATGCCCGTTGCGGTGGGTTTCCGGGATAACTTCGTGCGATACCACAAAGATCATCGCCCCGGCCGCCAGCCCAAGGCTGATGGGGTAACCAATGGCGTAGCCTGACGACAGACCTAAACGGGGTCATGCCGAGATAAGGCAAAAATTAGGACATTCGTTCTCTAAGCTATTGTATTTAAACGAGTAGATTAGA